>NZ_JAFFQD010000033.1 GCF_016918565.1 Desulfogranum marinum | reverse complement strand
AGTTTTTCTTTCATTGTTCGCCTTAATCCATCGAACCAACTCCAGTAAATCTTCTATATTTATTATCGCAGATGCTGTCTCCTTCGTCAAATTAAAGTTTATATGTGTTTTGATGATGGGATATCGAATCTGGATTTAAAGAAATCAAGCAGGAGATTGGAAACTCAAAATCTCAAACCAGAAATGCTGATTCGGTGTTGAATCACCTTAACTTCTGCATGATGGCCACAACCTTGACATGGGTTTATGCCGATCGCTTGCAAACTGCACCGGATCGCAAACATAAAATCCGTGGTAGATCAGGATTTGCATTTTCAGATGTGAGAAGAATCATGGCAGAAGCAGCATTGAGTGAGGATTTTCAATCGGTTTGCCCATTGCCAGGGCAAAGACCGCAAAATTCTTTTGTCAAAACTCTCCTACGCATGGTGGCTTGAGGAACTAGCGATTTTGCTATGATAATTTACAGGAAACTTTAGTATAGGAATATAGCCTCTGGAAACTTTTTCGAATTCGTTTCAAACAAGCTCCCTTTTTCAGAAAGTTCTTATATAATTTATTGAAATGAACAACCAGAAAATTATCTACAAGCAAAAAAATTCTTATATTTCTAGCAACATGCGTAACAGAGCACATCATAAGTGACTTTGATCGTTAACATTGCCGCATCGAAGATCTGAATATCCCACCAGCATACCTACTTGACCTTCTTCCTGTTCATACGAACCAAAGTCTTCTGTCAATTTTGCTGAAAAACAGCCTCTTTCGTACTCAAGGCCCGGTTAACCTTATCTGTACAAATCTTCACTATACGTATACCTACAACCATAGACTGTGCCTCGGCGATAAACATACGAAATTTTTTCTGAGGAGGTGTCAGAACGATAGTTCTGTATAATAGGTTATTATTCGCCGATAGAGGAATGCGCGCCTTTCGGGGCGTTGTGCAAGAAACCTCAATTTGACTATATCGGGGGATGGGCAAAAATAGCTTACTTGAAAGTGAAAAGGCGTGAACCCACCTCACTTTACCTTATTCTCACTTAATGTGGGCTCGGAATTGACTTGATTGTAGGTCTGATAGTTTATCATTGCGGGCTGCTACAATCCTTTCAGGAACGATTGTCGTCAGTGCATAGTTTTATCTAATGGCTGCCTTTTGGGACAGACATGATGGCTTCGTAATTTCTGCCACCATAGAAAATATTTAAGATGCTTACCGTCTGTTCGTCTTCATTAACGACAAAGGCTGCAACGGCTTTTTTATCGAGAGGATAGACTCTTAATTTTTCCATTAAGTCATTTCGTTTTTGGCCTCGTAAAGGTGCTGTTTCTAGTTTTTGGCATTTATCACGAAGTTTTTCAATGTACGCCCAAGCTCTTTCTGGGTACCCGCTTTGTTCTGTAATGTAATCGTAGATCCCCTCCAAATCTTTGATAGCATCCGGTAACAAGTAAACATTATATGTTTTCATTAGCTTGTTTCTTTATCCGTAGCTTGTGGTGCTTCTCAATACTTTTAAAAGCAGTTTCAAGTGGCACTGGGTCGCCGCTTTGCGCTGAATGTGCCAAACGCTCACGAATTAAAGATATCCTTGCGTTATGCTCTTCTTCTTTTTTCTGCCATAGCCTCAGGGCTTCCCTGATGAGCTCGCTTGTTGAACCATAAGAACCCGAGCTAACCTTTTTCTTTATAGAGGCCAACATCTCGGGTGGTAAAGTGATCGTAATTCTTTCGGCTTTTTCTGATTGCATTATATAGTTTCCTCTTGAAGTATGACTTAATCATACTGATGGTCATAGCAGAAGTCAATATGACCATTTAACAGTAACATCGGAGGGATATTATTTCTGGGCTTGTTCAACGGAGAAAATAGGATGCTCACATTCAACAATGATGGGAAACTTGGAAAGAGATAGAGTTCAAAAGGTAAATGACATGCCAAGGTATTACCAGCCTTCATAATCTACTTTGAATAAAAAACCTAAATAACCCATTAACCTTGCCTATTAAGTTCAAGGTTTCTTGATATTCTGGAGGGTGCCCGTTGTTATTCGATCCGGCCCCTAAGTTCCAGGCTGACACGACAAGATCAAGGTGGCCCTGATACTCTTTGTTATATTTAGATATCTGGTAGCAAGCCAACATGATGTTGACTGCAGAATCGTTGAGATCCTCTGGAGCGAGTTGCTCTAATTGGGTTCTGGTGACATACTCAATTTGCTCAAGATCTATAGCTTGACTTCGAGTAATTGCTCTAGCAGTTTCTTGGCCTGTTGTAAAAATGATCTGGGTAAGGCCTCTGGCATTTTTGAATGATAAAGCCTGGGTATCTCCGTTAGAGTCAGCCAAGATCAAAGATCGGATAAAGTCAGGGTGAATCTCTATACCTTTAGACAAATAAGGTAGCGCGCAGAAATATTCTATCAGATAATCCTACTGTGAGAGGCGATCCTGTTGTAACTGGGTTACCCTGACGCCTTCGTGCTTTTGCAGGTACTTGCCAATACCGTCCTGCATTTGGCTGCAGTGGTTGCGGCGGAAAAAAATATGAGGATAAAGAGACGTTTCAATTTATCCCGTTTGTACTGGACTTGACTTTTCTATACATTGTTGTAAAAATTTGTATAGTTATTGCCTTTTGTTGACCTGTCTTTACGTAAAGGTGAGATTATGACTTTTGATTACGCAGTTTGCCCTCATTGCGGTTGTCATTGTGAAGATGACGAGTACTGTGCTGCTTGTGGCAAGCTGTTCCATGACGAAGAAGTTCCTACTCGTAATGTCTCATTATTGGGACTCCTGGGGAGTGGGTTGCGTTCAGTCATCAAAAAAAAAAGATCCGATGATTATGTATATGCTCAAGATAATGATGTCGTCCTTGATCCAGAGTATTCTTCTTTATCATGCAATGTCTTCAATGAAGATAGATGGTCAAAGTAACTAATCATCTTTCCCTCCAAGGGTTGATGGTGCGTCCTTGGGGATTGGTCCCGCTGGTGGTACGTTTTTAGAGCCTCGAACCGGGTTAACATAATCAAAAGCCCCTTTATCTGTTGGTCGCATTCCCTGACTGTCTACGACTCCCTGAAACACCTTCCCAACCCCCTCTTTAGCCATTCCTGTGGGGGTTGTTCGTATTCTTCCCTCACCAGTTTCTTCATGACGATTTCTGCTTTTCAAGCTATCTGCAATTTTCGCTACGCCTGTTTTATCCGGTTCACGTATTCCTTTAGAGTCTGGTGGTGTTAAATTGCTCGGCCTAACTCCTGATGCCTTTTGTCCTGCGGCATTGGCGATATGATCAACTGCACCTTTCAGGATTGCATCATCATGTAACCTAGATTTAGTCGCATCAATAGCACTTCTTACAGAATTGGCTGTACTGCCACGTCCATAACCTCGACCACTTAAGAAACCTTCGACAATTCTGTTCAGGCGACTAGGGTCATTTTCAGCCAGGTGGTTTAAATAGGTCATAGTTTTTCTGATATTTGCAGGTGTTTCCTCACCGTAATGATTTATTGCATAATCCCGTACCAGAGCTGTTTCAGCGTTTGCACCATAAGACTCGGTAGCTGCCTGAACTCTTTTTGCATCACTAAGGAATGAGTATGCTTCGGAAACTCCCAATTGCCTAGAAACATTGGTGAGATAATCAAGACCTTGTGAATTGGTAAATGTATCTTGAATAGCCTGACTTCTTATCTTTGCCTCATCTCTTGCAAAGGCTTGAGCTGTTTGTTCGGAAACATTAAAATGAACTCTCTCGCCATCATTGCCCACAATAGAGAGTTGACCATTTGTCCCAAGTTCAATTTTTTTAAAACCAGCTCCAACAGCTGAGTTAAACTTTGTAACTGTGCTTTGATCCATCGAATGAACAAAGCTCGATGAATCATTAAACGACCTATTCCAATTCTCTCTTATGGAGTTATTAAGCCTCTCGCTATAACTCTGAGCGCTTGAGCTGTTAAGGCTGTCTTTTTGCAACTGCTGAGTTAATGAACTCCAGTTCTTTGAACCACCAAGGCTTGTAGATGCTGAATCGATAAGCTGATTCTGTAGGGATTGACCGACACTGATGGAATTAACATTCCGCACATCGGCATATTCTAAATTCTGGCCTCCATCAGCACCTACGTGATACTGAGCTGTACCTGCAGCCAGGGTGTCGGTGGCAACACCCTTGCCACCAGCACCCGTAGTCATGCTAGTTACAGATCCATCAGTGTTGACAGATTCACCCTTCATCCGTGATGCGTTTCCATCCAGACCGGTAGTTACACCAAACATCCCCGAACTTGTCCCAGCAGACCTGTTTGCAGATGCTTCTGCCTGGGCATACTCAGTTGCCGCAGTACCCTGCGGAAGGTGTCCAGATTTCTGCAGTGCATTTCTGGTATTCATGGCGGCATGATACCCTCCGACATTGGAGTGCATCTTGTAAGCACCGGCTGCAGCCATATTGGTAAAACGATGTTCCTGCATACCTTCCAGTAGGCCTGCAATTCTCGTCTGTTCAGCCATTGCAGAGGCGTTGCCTTCCGGAGTGAGCAACGAACCAGCTTGAGCCCCTGCTCCCCTGGCAATACTGTTGAGGTTGGTCGCAAAGTGAGCAAGGGCCGACCCTCCAAACCGGACTAACATCATGGAGAAAATACTGGCCAACATGATCCCGGCTGAACGGATCACCCCGAACATGGCCAGCATTTTGAGTGACATATTGGGAAAGGAGGCCATGGCATATACGCCCAGGTTGGATTGCCGTACATCTTCAAAAGCGTAAGAGGCGTAGTCCATGGCAGCCCCATGGATGACAGCATCGGTGATGCCCCAGGTGGTGAGGAAAACAAAAAAACCAAACATGACCGAAGCTGCTCTACCAATGACCGGGGTCGGAAGAAAGAGGGCAAGCAAGGGGAGGGTACCGATGGCAACTGCCGTCATAATGGCCCTGATGATCGGTATCCATTCGTTCATGGTAATGCCGATCCCCATCCCTGTGGATACAATTTTCCTGTCTGCCTCCATTAATACTGACGTTTCATAATCATCCATGTAATAGAAGTTATAGAGGATCTCGGCAATCTGACGCTGTTGGATCAAACGTTCCGGAGTCTGAGCTGTGCCGGTAACATGAAGCATTGTGCTGCGGATCAAGTTCTCACATGTATTCATCTCCACCGTACTGTTGGGATCAAAATGGGCCTTGCTGCAGGCACGCTTTATTGCCTCATCATAATTGGCTGGATTCGCATAGATGGGCTGTATCCTGTTCCAGGCTGCGGTACAGGTCAAACTTTGCCCCTCCGGATGCACACTGTCGTAATAGACGGTGTAAATAGCGGGATTTTGGGCGCCTGCTAACTGGGTGAGGAAATTGGTGCTGGAATTGCGCATGGTATCTAGGTCGATAGTGCTCCCAGGCCGCAGCAATTCAAAGGTCACACAGTCCTTAATGTAGCGGATCATCGAGGTTCTTGCGTGATTGTCTTTGGGGCTTGATCCTCTGATTGCCTCCAGGGCCTTAAAGCCAATTCCACCAGCCTTATCGAGATACTGAGCATTCGGAGCAGAGGCTGTGTCAATGATATCGACCAGACCTTTCTCCAGCTTATTGAGCGTGCCGGCTGTGAATACGATTGCATCCGGGACACCGCCAACAATCTGGAACCTGTTTAAAGTAGGATCATAGACGGTGATATTGCCAGTAGGGACAAACAGGGCAATGTAGATCGCCATCCCGGCAAGAACCGGCACCGGCCAGGTTAAACTGATTTTTCCACTAACAGTCGCCTTGGCTATCATCCCTATTGCGGCAGCAACCGTTCCAAGGACGGTCACAACTACAAGCAACCCCTTATAGGCATTATCACCAAAGATCAAGGCTACTTTGGTGAAGGCTTGTACAACCGGATTAAAACCACCATAGGTGTAAAACTCCATGTCCAGGGCCATTGCCGGTCCTGCAAACAGCACAATAATGGTGACCAAAAAAGGGATATGTCTTTTCATCACTTCATCCTAGAGTTGTATTCTTGAAGCAACGTCCTTGCCGTACCTGCGGGTAATTTCGCTCACCATCTGGGTCTCAATTCGCTGCATCTTCTCCAAGTAGGTCATGATGGTCGTCATCTCCTTGGCTGAGGCGATATAGGCAGTCCGTGATGCTTCCTGCAGCTGCCGGATTTTGTTGAGCATCACACTCAGATCCGAATCAATATGGCCGGCAAAGACTGCGGGGTTACAATTTTCAGCAGGCGCACCACTGGCTGCTCCTGCCTGCTTCTCCAGCATTTCCTTGGCTTTCACCCCAATGGCTTCACCGCGAATATAGAGATCGGAAAGCATCTGCAGGCTGTAGGCCTTGGCGGTAATGTCGGCAAGACTGCTGATCATGCTCCCCCGCATGTTGCTGCCGATGGCTGTCTTGAGGATGGGAAGTGGGGAGAGGGGCGTTGCAGCAAGAAAGTCCTGCTCTGTAGTGCTCAGTGCTCCCCTGGTTTCAATCTTGGTGGCAATACCGTCCAGGGTAGTGGTCACGTACTGCACCAAATCCCGGTTGGTGTCTGCAATCTGGTGGCAGGTACCACCACTGTTTTTCGCATACAGTACCCCCTCGGAAATCCCCTTGATATCATCTGCATTATTTTGGGGACAGGGGCCTTCGTAGGCAACCTTGTAGGCATTGGCCGGGCCACTCAGGATTACATCGCCTACCAGACCACGAATCAGGTCCGTATGACCGGTTGGAACGCCCATCTTGCTCCCAAGGTTTGCCAGCAGGGAGCCGCCGGAGAGGAAGGTTGCAGTAATATCGGCATTACATCCACTGTTAATGCGCACAACATCGGCTGTCTGCGGAACATTGTTATTCGCCTGGTCATCTTTGGTGGCGATATCCCACATCTCGGTGATGCCCTGACTTAGCTTATTTTCCTTGATCGCGGTACCGAGCTTCTCCCGCATGACCTCTGCTGAATGGAACCCATTTTTGTCCATCACCACGCCCACCATTCCTTGGGCAGCAGCACATTCCTCTATCTGCATGGAGTTGAGACTGTCGGCCAGCGCCTCAAAATTTTTAATCGTATTGGAACACTGCTCACAAAGTGTTTTCAATCCCAAATCAAAGGCTACGGCTGCAGCATTGGTCAAAATCCCCTGGAGCTTGTTCACCAGATAATCAGCGTTCATGAAGCTCATGCCACCTAAAAAGACATCGATTCCGCCACAGCCGGCTTTTATCCGGGGAGACTCTACGGTGAGTGGAAAATCGTTGGTGTTGGACCAACGGGTTGAAAAACTGCCCCCTTGGTAAAAGCCTCTCTCTTGGCCGTGAAAATAGTTCGGACCATTGGTGCTGCGTTGCTGCAGCCAATCATCGACCCACTCCGCCTGGGCAGAGCCAATACAAAGGAAAACGGCCATAATGATCGTGATCAGTCTCTTTTCCATGGGTGACCACCTTGGTTGAGGATTGAGGTCGGATCAAGCGCTGATCCCTTTTGAAAGTCATACATGAGGAAGTTGTCATCCCTGGTTTCGCCGCCCAGGTAACGAATGGCCCGGTACAGCTTGCGTTCCAGCTCTGTCAGCGCCACCACACCAACTGATACCGTCATATACTCCTCCCTTCCTTTTTGGATGAGCAGGAGGGTAGGGGTGGACTCAATACCAAATCTGGCAGCAATACCTGGCTGCCTGCTTATATCCACTGGTTTAACCTGCCAACCGTATTTCTCGACAAAGTAGGCAAGAATGGAGTTTTGCCGTTCGCAGAACCTGCATGTCGGACTGGTAAAGGAGATCAACGCGTGATTGTTCCTGGCAACAGCTATAGTCTTGCCGATTTCCTGTTGCTGCAGCTGTACCCTGGCGGTTACGCCTGGCTTAGAAGTGGGATAGACCTGATTGACGTTAAACAGATCTCCATATTTCTGGGTCACATACATAGAGGAGTTGGTGTAGGCTAATGCCTTGCGTCTGGCAACGTCCTGCATCACCAGATAACGGAGGACATTCTTTTCAGTGGGCTCCTGGACCGCTAGATTCTGGACATGATCGAGTAGCTCTTGGAAATCATCGGGGTACATACCCCACAGCTCCTCGATGCCGTATTCTTCCAGATCGGTCTCGCGGTATTTATTCTCCTGAGCAGGTCGTGGTTTCTGCAGCGGCGGTTCAGGTTGTTCCGGCTGTTTTACTTTTACTTCCGGCTCCTGAACGGGGTCGTGATACCAGAACCAGCCTTCTTTCTGCTTTGTGTAGAAGGTCGTACCTGCTCCCTTCTGGGCAGAAAAAAGCCCCGGAGCATAGACAAGCCCAAGCATCAGGAACAAGAGCAGGGCACTACCAGAGCGGCAGCGCTTTTGCGATGAATGCGTCACCATGTATGAACCCAAAGTATCGTGAATCATAGCTGCGGGGATTGGTCCCCATCATGAAGTAGCTGTTCTGGGGAACAGGGCCGTTAAAACTAAACACCGGCAGTACGTGCCCGTGGCTGTCTTTCACCAGGGCTTTGCCGACTGTGCTCTGCTGACAGGAAAATACGCCTCCACTCTCCTTGGTAAGCAGGTCCCCAGGAACACAACCTACCTTTTTAATCAGCACATGGTTTTCCGTGATCCCTTGGCGAAGAAATGGTCTGTGTTCTTCTCCATGCAGTGGAAATAAAAGGTAATCGCCTCTCTGGATCCTGGAAGGGGTAACTGGCACCTTAAAGAAAACCCGTCGATCGAGAGAGTCGCTGGTAGCGACAATGATCCGGCTCGGCAACGTTGTACCGACAAGCATCGCGGCCAGCAGCACCAGGATAACGGTCTGCTCTTGCCTGCTGAGATACCAGAACGGCTTTTTATTGGTCAAGACGAAGTTCCTCGCCATTTTTCAGCACAACTTCTTTGAGGATATAGATGTGATTGTGGTGGAGCTCTGCATCCTGGCTCACGAGTTGATCAACTCTTTCCAGATCTACCTTGAACGCATCTGCTGTTATCTCTCCTGTCGCTATCTGTTCTTTTTGGCGGCGGAGATAACTGCTCATATCCACTACTTTGACTTTCTGGGCAAAATACCGGTCATAGCCGTATACGGCTCCACCAACTACAATCAGCACAATCAAAACAACCTCTAGGTAGCTCGGTGTCAGGTTGCTTTTTCTCGGTTCCCTCTTTGCCTCGTTCTCGTTCATTGCTCAGCTTCCTCGTAACTTGTTGACCAATCCTGCCAGGCTGGTACTCTTCACCTCTCGATTAATCCTCTCCAGCAGGTAGTCGAGCGCCATATCACCGGTCACTTTCCACGCTGCATCCCCGCGCTCGTAGACCAGGGCAGGTACCTGGGTAATCTCGTATTTGGTAAACAGTGAGGGTTGGATTTTGATTGGTACCTCGTAGCGTTCACAAATATGTTGGTTTTCAGGTTGTAACTGATCCCTGCAACTGAGATTCTTTTTGGTGATCTGGATCAAGTATTGATCCCGCTTACCAGGTACAAAGCCCTTCATCAACATGACCAGGTTTGGCTCATTGATCGTTGCCAACGCTGCAAGATAGCTGTGGACCGTCGTATCGGGCATGGCACTGGAGAAAAAGAGATAGACCTTTTCCGTTTCTGCGAGTTTCCCGGCGACAGCTTCCTTGCTCTGTGGTGGCTCATCGAGCGCATCAGGGAAAACCTCCTCCCTGATGCGCTGTTGTTCGCACTGGAGCTTTTCCTGGAATGGTGCAGAATGAAATTGGTTTGCGCTTGCCTGGGCTGCCTGAAACCCCTCCTCTTGATAGCGGTTATCCGGCAGGCTCATGGCTGCACCTGTCTCTCTGGCCTGCTCCATGACATACTTTACCGAGTCAGCCAGATTTGGTTCACTGGCAATGGCCGATGTAACAAAGAGGCAAAGAAAAAGGATTAGTCGCAGCACGTACAGCAAAATTGCCTCCTGTATACTGTCCATAGGAATTCGTCATTGGGTCCCAACCCGCCCCCGACAAACGGGGCATTGAGCCCAGCGTTGTAATACGCCGCATTGACTCCCATGGGCCAGGCAGGACCACGAACGCCAGGGCGAACAACGTGCATCTTGTAATTACTCTTCACCCAAACCGGTGTCGGTAAACAACCACAGGGGTTCAGCGCGTGATCACAGATAAGCAGGATCCGGTTGAGCTTATAGATCAGCCGGGCAGCTGCGGTATTGTTGGCCTGGACGATATTGTCATTATCCACATGGCCGGTCATAGGATAAGAAGAGCCTCCGCTGCCGATACACCAGGGCATCGCATCAATCGGAAACCCCACATTGGTGGAGGTGGCATCGGCCATACATGCCATTTGCATGACCGGATTGGCGTAGAGCACCGCCTCTGGATGGATGAACATCGAAAGTTCGTCAAACTGCCATTGCGGATCAAACTCCGTCAGCCAAAATGGATAGTCCCAGCGGTTACAAAGGAGCCAGTTGAGAATGGGAAGAGGGTAGGCATGGGCCTGGGCATAGGTGGACTCGTTGGCTATGTTTACTGAGTCTGCAGTGGCGTTTTTTCCACCCAACTCGTCTATCAACGAACCACCTGTCGGCATCCCCAGAAAGGGAGAGTAAAATGGTGTCGTCACCGTATCAACGGCTAGAAAAGGCTCCCAATAGGTCCACAAGATGCCGATGACCGTGGAAAGCGGCGGTGGGACCGGGCAGATGCACAGCCCCAGAAAGGTCAACTGGATCTCATGGTAATGGATATCGGTCAACGGGTTGAACGGTGCCCCGCCTTTTGACCAACTATTTGTGTTGACGGTGACGGTCAGCAGACAGGCAATAAGGAGCGTTTTTCTCTTCACCTTTCCTCCTCAATCAAAAATTCAGTGACCTGCATGTGCCTGTCTTTTTGTACGGCAACACAGGGAACCGCTGTCAGCTGCAATCGCTCGGCAATGTCCTTGTTCAAATAGAACACGGCCCTGTTCAGCTCAGGGATGAGGGGTTGTGCATAGCCCCCGGAAAGGAGCAGCTTTACCCTGTGATTGCTGGAATAGGGCGACTGCTTGAACCATCGGATTTGTGCAGGATCACTGCCGTCAATCACCACCAGCCCAATAGACAGGCGCATATAGTCCAAGGGATTGAAGGTATAGCCTTGAGGGTAAAGAATCTTGCCGTCCTTATCCTTCACGTCCTGATCCAGGGTGTAACTCATATCAACCGCAAAACTCCTCTCCTCTTTGGCCCTGGGTAACGGATACAGGTCAAAAGGCTGGTAGGTTCGGACCTTTTCAAGGTACTCCTTTTTCTTTTTCTCCCACCCTTCAACGGCCTTTTGCTGCATCTCCACACGCACATCCGGTTCGACCACCGGATATACTTCCCCTACCTGGCCAAGATCGGTCATGGCTGATGCTACCGTAGGGATCGCAAGCATGAGCAGGATGTGCATCCAAAAAATGTTATATTTCACCCTGCTGCCTCAGTTGCACCATCTGTTCAATGGCTTCATGGTGGCTCATACCCTTGTCAACCAGCTGCTCAATCATGGCGATTTCAGATGCCTTGGAAGTATAGATGAAATAGGCGTAGTCATTGACCACCAGGCGTGTCACACCAAGGCCAAAGGGGGTATCAAAAAAGATCTCTGAATAGTAGGGCGGGTTGGACTTGAGCGACTTGAGCAGCTCCATGGTGAAATCGTCATAGTCGATCAGCTCCATGCTCTTTGCCTGGCTAAAGTCACCGGACTCGAGCATGATCTTAAACTGCGAGTTTCCGTTCACCACCTTGCCGACCTCACCAAAATTTTGCAGGTCGAGTAAGGATTGGGTGACTACCATGAAGCTCCCGTTGTACTTTCTGGCCCTGCGGTAGCCCTCGGTGACCACTGGGGCAAGCATGGCGGCTTTATCCAGGAACTGCCATGCCTCTTCAAATATCACCAACCTGGGGCGAGAACGGTCAGATAAATACAGATCCTGGGTGACAGCATTGATAATCAGCAGGGTCACGACCCGGTACAGATCAGGCTGAACCTTGAGGTTTTCCAGTTCCAGCACCACAAATTCATCCCTGCGAATGTCAAAAGTAGAAGGGCCGATAAAGAATTTGCCATGAAAGCCGTGGGACGTGAACTCACGGATGTTAAAGGCCAGCTTCCTGGCACTTTCAATCAACCGCCTGTTGTCGGCCAGCTCGGAAAGATCAGCGTTCGGTACTTCCGGAAACTGCATCAGAAAGGCGTAGACCGTATCAGCATCGGCTGCTTGTCTCTTTTCCTGCCATGCCCAGCGAACCGCATTACGGATCAGGTTCATCTCTGTATCATCACACTTGTCACTGTCAGAGTTGGAATACGCCATCTGCGCAAAGACTGCAGCGACCGACTTCAGTTCCTCGTCAGGCTCCAGGATGTAGGTGAAGGGATTGAGACACACATCGGTGTCAGCCTGGAAGTCGAGGTATTTCGCGCCAAGCATCCGTGCAATCTTTTTATAGGAGCCACCGATATCAATGATCCGCACCATGGCGTTGGTGGCGTAGTAGTTGAAAGCAATGTAGTTAATCAAAAACGATTTGCCGGAGCCAGACGTTGCACAGCAGAGCACGTTATGGTTGGCTGCCCCCTTGGCAAAGAAGTCCAGTGAGACGAGTTGCCCTTTTCTGCCGATAAAAATCAGGTTGGGATCACCACCAGAGCCTGAGAAGTCACCCTGTACAGGAAGGAGCGGGGTAACCGAGCTGACAGGAGCAACAAAATCACGCTCCAAATTTTCAATATTATTGCCGCTGGTGTACATGCAGAAGGGAAAGGAGGAGAGAAACAGGATCTTAAGGATCATGTTATCTTTCTGCATCACATAGCCTTGGTTTTCCCATAACCTCCTGACCCTGGTCAGGCTATCTCTGGCTTTCTCTAGATCCTCATTCCACACCCATACGATGGGGATCACTTTGATAAATTTTTCTCCTCCTTCCAGCTGATCTGTTGCCTGCATAAATTCTTGCTGTTTTCTTCTCAGCGTGGTGGACAGAGAACCGACTGCCTGTTGATTTAAGAGGAGGTTACATTTGCCATGAATTTTCATCTCCAGGCCCTTCTCAAAGATGATATTGAAGGTGTACAGAAAGTCGGTCTTGATCTGATCTGCATCAGACACCACACCCCAGATCCCGCCGAAGAGGGCGTTGGTCTGCAGGGAATCCACCTGCTTTGGGATTATTTTGGGCGTGGTGCAACAAAAGTACTTATCACCCACCACCATATGGTCCTTCTCTGCACGGATGGTCGTATCGGCGGTGATGATCTGTTTTCTTAGCGGTACCTGGTCGCTGTACGCATTGAAATTGTCTTCCGGATATCCCTCGGGATAGCTGTTGATGAGTCGGCGCAACCATTCCAGCAGCTCTTCCGGCGCCATTGGTGCAGGGGAAAGCAGCGCTGCTTTCAGGGTTTCATTGACCTGCCGCTTGATTTCCATCAGCGGCGCAGCCTTGGTCCTGTCTGTCAAGTCTTCAGGTTTGGGCATGCCCTGGCTTCCTGAAGGGATGGTGAGGGCGACATACAGCCTGAAATTACGTACCGGGATATTGCTGCAGGCCTTGAGGCCCTTTTTGCCTTGGACCATAAACTCCTTCACCTTGTCGGTGTTGGAGGCAATGATCAGCTCCTCTCTACTCCTGCTTGCCTGGTATCGATCCAGGATCGGTTCGATGTGCGAATCAGCATGAAAAGTGAACTGAATGACACTCTCTTTGGGAATACCCGCCCTGAACAATCCTTCCAGGGCATTGATCGTCTTGGGACCGGCATACACTACTGGATAGCACTCCCAGAGCATCCCCAGGCTGTCGTCCTGGTTGATATAGACCTCTGTTTGCCTGTCAAAGGCCACATAGTTAAAAAAAGACGAAAAAGGCGTCCTTCTGGTCATCTTGTCAAGATCAGACTGCTTGATATGGTGACGACTGCCAAAGCCTGAGTTCTGCAGAAATGTAAGCAACATGACGTTTATTTGGATGTTTCGTTGATATCGCTGAGGATCCAGTCGGAATCCTCAACCTTGACGTACACGTAGCGGGTCATAAACAGTTCTTCGCCTTCCCCCTCATAGGGCAGGAGCAGGACCCGCATAATCTTTGGCGGCTGCAGAATCGGTTTCTTTGGCTCATCGAGGAGCGATGCAACCATCTGGTAACGCTGATCTGACTCGTTTACCTTTTGAATCGGTTCAGTCTCAAGTTTGGGATATCTGGCTTCCAGGTAAGCGTTTGGGGTGGCAATGCACTTGCCTGACTGGTCACTGGCTTTGCATTGAAAATTTTCTTCGTAGGGGTTTACGGCCTTTTCCAATGGTGTACAGGCTGAAAGCCCTAAAATTCCCAGCATAACCATTGCGCTCTTAAATCGTTCCACTGTCAATCTCCCGGATGTGGAGGTCTTTTCCCTCTGAAATAACCACCGTGATTTTTTTGGTTGCTCCGACCTCGATAACCGGTGTGGTCTGCCTGGCTAAATCCAGATAGAAATCCCGTAACGTGTCGGCTCCTTCCGCTAACCCTCCGCCAAGTGCATACGGGACCACATCACCGGATTCGACCGTCTGGGTTGAGCCCAGTGCTGATACGCTTGTGGTGGTTGATGCCGCTTTAAGCCAGTCCCCGGCCCCGCCAAAAATACCGGCCACCGTCGCCCTGGCAGTTGCGGCTCCCATGCGGGAGACAACCCGACCAGATAAACCGACTTTTGAATCTGTATCGGTGACAAAGCCTTTCACCTGCTCATCAATGACGGCTTGCCCGTTTTTAGAAAGACAGGAAAGCGAGGTTAATCGTACATCGGCCCGTTCTTTATCCAGCCTGCCCACGGCCTCTGCCACAACAAAACACCCTTCCACGTTGCCCTTGATATCGTTGGGCAGTACAGCCGGAGTCTGGATGCGGAGTAACATCGGTTCTGGATTACCTTTGCCGTTGCTGCTGGTAGAAGCATCGAAACCGGTCAACAGGCTCGCCTCCATAAACGAGGGCGGGAGATAGACGGTCCGCCCTTTTTTTTTAGGCTCCTCAAGTATTTCAGCGTCAGGGTTGGAGAGCACACCGATTTCACCGATAACGACGGGTTCAGGATCTGCGATAACTGCCGGTGGAATGGCATGACTGCCTGGTTTAGATATCTCTTCTCCCAATGGCATGGGCCATCTGGTCGTCTCAGCTTCAGTAATAGGTCTGGTCCTGGCTACCTCGTCTGCAGTCGGGATCTTGGCTGCTATGGTCGTTGGAGCCTGGTGCTTGCGCTCTTCCTGGGTCTTTTTCTTCTTAATCTCATCAACCTCGGCCCGTAGGGCAGCCAGCTCTCTTCTTGCTTCTCTGAGCATGGTCTTTTCGATCAGGTCAGGCTCAAGCTCGACCGTCTTGGCGCCGTGGTCTCCTGTCAGCTGTGGAGTGCGCTTTGATCGCAGGTTGTAGCCGGCCATGATCAAGGTAAACAGGGCGATCCCGATAACAGCCCATATGATCTGCTTCTTCTGTCGGGGATCCAGGTTGTCAAAACGCTGCATTACACGTCCTCCTTCTTTTCCACGACAAAGAGCCTAGTTGTCTCGTTGGGGCCTAAGGTGTGATCTTCTACTGCAATCGCGAGCAGAGAAGGGCTGATGCGTGAGTGGAGAAAATCGGTTTCCGCAACCGTGATAGTGGCAGAGGCAACGGACCTGATGTCATATCGTTTCAATCGGAGTCCTACCCCTTCAACGTCCACGTACTGCTTGAGGCGTACCTCAAGATCGGCCCTGATAACCACCTGCCTGGCGGCAGCTGCAGTAATTTTATAGCTGGAGGGATACTGGTCACGATATGCCTGCCTGATGATACGAAGTGCCTGTTTCTCCAGGGGCATATTTTTGAACATGGCCACGTTCTTTTTAAAGGCATTGCCGACCGGTGGTGTAAGACGAACGGTGGTGGAGGGGATGTCCACTGGTTGGGCGATGATGTTGTACACGTTGCCGTCACAGACCAGGAAAAGCTCATTGTCCTCTGTCGCATACTCCCTGCTGGTGCCGATCTTCTTGATCTTGAACTTGATAAAGGCGTCATGCTTTGAAAAATGCCCGCTTATGTCTTTTTCTTTGGAATAGATCATATCCTGCATGGCACCAGGGCAAACAAACCGGTTGATGTCACGGTTTGAGACCCTGACCGCCGTACGCGCATCTGGAGCAACGGACTGTTCTGCATGGGCACAGGGCCCGAAGATAGAAAGCAGGGCTATGGCTACACACAACTTGTTCATTATTGTTCCTCTTTTAGGGTTGTTTCTCCTGGCTGCACTTTTTCCCTAATGGCTGTGACAAAGAACCGCCCCTGTTCAATCAAGTAATCAACCAGGTAGGTTCTTGATGTGTTTTCAAGGGGAGTGTTGCCGGTGTACTGGATCTGCTGGCCAAACAGCTCAATTCTCTTGTCGTCAAATTTGATTGTTTCCAGGAAGAAAACAGAACTAACCAAACCCTCTTCAGCTCGGCTGGCCAGTGAGTACCACCGTGCAGAGGCTTCAGGATACGACTTCGGGGAGTAGTAGTAGAGCAGCTCCTCAAAATTTTCTCTGACTGTAGAGGGAGAATAGGTACCGGCAAGGCCCGCGATTGTGCGGCTCATATCCCGGATATACTTCTCTGATGGATTTCCCTGAACAAACTCGATCTCACCTGTCATATGGGGTGGGATCAGGATGGTCCGTTGGTATTTGACCGCTCGGTGCACCATCAAAGAGTTGAAGCAAAGGGCAATGGCCATCACCACAAAGGCAAACTTCAGGAGCCGGTTCTCATCAAACAGGGCGCTTGATTTCTGCAGATAATCGTTGGCTCTCATTCGTGAAACTCCTTCTCAAAGTATTCCGGATAGTTCTTTAGCTCCAGTAAGCCGAGCATGTAGAGGATGTGTTTGAGAAATCCTCTCGCGTTTTTCCGGTTGGTACTGGTGTATATCCATTGAATAGCCACAAAAATAATCCACATAAATCCCCCATAGATCAGGGCAAAGGTGAGCGTGAAAATGAAAATGATTAATTCGTCCAACTCAAACCACAGCACCTGGATAGGCTTGCTCAAATATTGTGGGAAACTTTTTTGGAAATCGTTTGTCTTCATGGTCTACTCATTCCTGTTCAGGCCCCGGCATAGCGAGGCCTGGCTAATAGTTGGCTCATATGGATTAGTAGATGACTGCTCCAACCGACTGCACAACAGCATCGGCCTTGAGCAAAAAGGCACCACCTAGAATTGCCCCTGCAGCAGGAAGCAGCATCTGGCGGATGGCAAGAATTGCAGCAAGCACCATTACCGCACAGCCACCGACAAACCCGATGGGGCCAAGCAGCATTTGATTCACTCCGATATCGTACAGGTCATAGGCAAAGGATCCTGTTGCCGGGGTGGTCATGGCCAGGGTGTTGGTTGCCACCATCAGGCAGGCAAGAGACAGTGCCGTGATGAGGGTGGTTTTTTTGGTTTGCATGTCAGTGTTCATGGTTTTCTCCTTGGTAGAAATTGCGGTTTGCCCAACATGGACAGGTTCAATTTTTGAGTAGGGTAATCTCAACTCGACGGTTCACAGGGAAGAAGCTTCTGCTGATCAGATCCACATCGCCTTTTCCCACGATTTTGCCAACGGTGTATCCGTGGTTTTTGAGGAGTGCTGCAACTGCTTTTGCCCGCTCATTTGCCAGCCACTTGTTGAAGTAATCCGGCCCTTTCTGACAGGTGTATCCAGTCACCTTCAACGGAGTATCCTGTGGTACCTCCAGCTCTCGTAAACGGGATAGCATTTTGTCCTGATCACTAGGGTCGATTTGGTGGCTATTGATCAGGAAATTAATCGTGATTGGATTGGTAAAATGCGCAACAGTTGCTGGGTTCGGATGGGGAGGGGCTGGAGTAACCGTTTCTTCTGCTGCTGGATCTACAACAGGGGAAAGAACAAAAGTCTCGGTTGCAACGTCTTGGGTAAATGCCATCTGGTAGTGATACACCTCCTGCCGAATCTCCAGGTTTGCCCCAGTGGATGTGGTCAGCAGGGCCATGGAAATGGGTATCGATATCGCTATCCTGGTTACGAGTTGTTTGATTGCCATTGCCCCCTCACGTTTACCAAGTAAAAGAAACGTTGTTTCTTTTTCTTCATTTGTAGTTTTTTACTAATTTCTCAGCTCACTCTCGTGTTGCTTTTTACTTATTGCCTTGCGCTTGTTATAGGCCTTTTCCCGGACCTTATAGAGGTTCCTGATCTCATGGTATCCTGGAGTAAAACCAAAAGTTGATTCTATCTCAGAGGCCAGCTGTTTCATGCTGAGTCGTTTGCCTTTGTCAAGGTTGCAGAATCGACCGTACGCATATCTTTCCCACTTGGTTTCAAATGCTGAATTTTCCAGTAAACGCAGCCGTCGTGCCTTTGAGTATTTGCTTAATTGCCCTCGGATGAACTCTTGCTTGGCCCATACTTTTTCGAGAAATTTGAGATTTGAGATATCCCCTTGTCGAAGAGGATTATGAATGACTTCTTTGTTGACCATCCAACGTAAAATTTTACGTGAGAGCTGTGACTGTTTTGCATACTCTGTGATGTCCATTTTCGATCCGAAATATTGCATTGTTGATGAGTTTCCTTACCCCTCTGGCTGTGATGCCAAAACGTTGGCCTATCAGGCTCACGTTAACCGGGATATCCTGGCTTAAAATCCATTGGGCAACCAGTCGTTGACGCTCGGTAAGGCAGAGGAGGGAAGCTTCGATCAACTGTTGATCCAGTTTAGGGTCAAACGTCCTCTCTTCTCTTTGTTCAGCCTTCATGCGCTCTGTATCGAGTTCATGCACCATGTCGACCCCCATGGCCATATGGATGCAGCGGGAGCGGAAAATGACCCGGAAATAGCGGTTCATAAGGGACAGGTCTTTATTGTTTCGCACCAGGTCGCGGAGGGTGAGGTAAGCGACAAGCAGAGCTTCACTCTCAAGATCTTGGGCGCTGCACCCCATATACGGACTGTAGCGAGCAGCAACACAACGGATGAGTACCCGATGAGACTTGACCCAAATAATTGCAAGGTTCCAAATTTCTGTGTGTGTCATTGCCTTTAAAAGATTAAATATAGATTAAAAAAGATTAAAGGGATCTGGGTCGTTCCAGATGTTCTATAATGTCGATAGGTTATAAGTTATTTTCCTCGGGCCAGTGCGACCGCTATGCCCCCTCCTTACGATCGCTATGCCCCCTGGCATACGACCTTTATGCCCCCCGTTACGACTGCTATGCCCCCGGCTTACGACCTTTATGCCCCCCTTGTGCGACTGCTATGCCCCCAGCTTACGATCGCTATGCCCCCTCCTTACGACTGCTATGCCCCCTGTCTTGGGCTGAAAAAAAGGAGCTTTTCTCCACGTGGACCTTGTCGGTATCATCGATAATCCACGACAAAAGGGCGCCAACAATGACCAGTTCATCTAGGGCAACACGAAGTTTGCCCCTGTAATCGGATAATCTCCTGCATCGTGAGCCGCACAGCCGTTTGATGGTGACGACTTTCAGAGAATAGGGCTCGCGGTGACTGGAGTAAAAACCGTGAAGCCATTTTGCCAGGCTGGTGCGAAGGCTGAGTCTCTGCTGCCATTGGAGTTGAGTCCAGCCAGCTTCAAAGACTTTAACGAGCCTGCTATTGCATTTGAGGCAATAGGTGTGACTCTGTTCATTGTGGCAAAACTCATCAATCAATGAGCCGACATAGGTGTATGTTTCATTTCTGCATTGATCGGTTATCTCAAACCTAATTTCCACCGCTGATGCTGAGAGCCTCCTGAGGGCATCTTTCAACCATTCTCGGCCAGATTTACCGGCTGAACGGCCGAGATCTCGAAGGAACCCTTTGGCGGTAATTTGGATATATTCCCCACCTGAGCATTTGTTGTTTTTAGAAACTAAATGGTACGCATGGGCCAAGACATCGAGGTCACCCTGGTCAAGCCTCCATCCGGTGTAACAAATGTCGAAACCATTCACGGTCTCAATCTTATCCCCTTTGACGGCCTCTCGGTGTCCGCGTTGGATGATGGCAAAGAGTGAGGACCTGAGGAAAATATTTGGCATTCCACGAGAATGTTCAGGCCACTCGGGCAAGGGGGAGTTTGCTATGCAATGCTTTATCTTATCCTGTAGCTCTTGGGGCAATTTTTCTATACCAGGAGGTAAGGCGATGTCTCTTGAGTCCATTGTGACGACCTACCAATAGCTGATTCTTTTGGATTTTCTTCTTCTACCAACAGAAAGGGATGAGTAGTTTTCCTTAGTAGAATCTGTTATGAATTTGTCCAAATCAGCTTTTTTAAAGAGCACTTTTCCTTTTTGCTGCCCTGATGGTCTGGAAAAAGGAATCATTCTTTGCTCGACAGCAAGTCTTCTGAAGTGGTGATAGGAATAACCAACGTAGTCCGCGGCCTCTTTGAGGTTCATGAAAGGCAACGATTTGGGTTGAGGGTTTGATAGCAGGGCAAGGATTTTGTTCTGCATCTCTTCAATGGCAGCTAATCTTGTTTCAATATCCATTTTGTTGTCCTTGCTGATGTTTGTACTCGTGCACAGCAGAACGAATTTCTTCTGGTGTCCCCCATACCCAGACCACTTTGCTTATGCCTGTGACTTTTTCGAGCCGTAGAGCCGCATCGCGCGGACAACGTCGTCTTCCACGAATGATATGCGAAAGGAAATCTGGGCTGATGTTGGCCGAATGGGCTATTTCTTTTTGGGTGATCCGTTTTTTTGTAGAATTCATGGTCTACTTTATATCAACATGTTGTCTTTTTGGTCAACAAAAAAATAAAGGTGGTTTGCCAAACAGGCATTCCATCCTTTCAAAAATTGAGCATATGCTCTAGAGTTTGCCTTATGGCACAATCAATTTCAGACAATTTTCAGGCAGCGCTCATTCATTTGTTAGAAACAGAGGGTAGGGGAGCGCAAAGTAGACTCGCGAGGCAACAACACATTGATAAGGGGTATCTCAGTGCAATTATAAAAGGGCGAAAGCCTGGGTCAGAGGAAGCTCGTTCAAAAATAGCGGCTTACTTTCAGTTGACGTATGAAGAAATGCTCGCTCTTGGACGGAGTTTGCTGGAAACGAGTGTTCCACCATCCTCGGGAGATGATGCGCCAGTAGATGCAAGCAAAAGAGAATCGAAACCCTTGATCACAGAACTGCCTGACCGAGCGCTACTCGTTAGGGAGGAGGAGTTGAGGTATCATGCCAGCCCGCAATATAGAGAAAAGACCCAGAAGGTGAATGATATACTCTCCGCTCAGGATGTATATAGCAAGATACTGGAAGGATTTATTGATGTCGTGTACGAGGCCTCAATACAAAATGTAGAGAATCAGGCTCTTAAGAAACGCATTACTGAGCTTGAAAGCAGATTAATCGCGTTAGAAAAAAGATGGGGAGCAAGTTAGTTTCGCCTCTAGCATCGCAATAATTTATGGAAGAAATTGGGGGGAAGGTAATTGGCCCAAATTGCTGTCCCGACCCAGTAAGCATCCCATTGAAAATATTGATTGTAGAATTGCTCATATTGGCGGGAAACAGGAGCATCGCTATCCAGGGGCGGCGCTGATTCGACCTGCTCTTAGGTCAGTTCTATTTTCATGGCCCTGCTGATCACATCGATCGGGCCGATGGATATAGGTGAAAGGAGCACTTTTCGGCCTGGAAGCCATTTTCGTGTATCAGCAACCACATATCGCACTTTCCAGTCTCTATCGTCAAACAGGAAATCCTTACAGGAGCCTATGTTCCCATCTTGAGCCCCCAGGCCATATCCGAGCAGCGCATCGAGATTTCTCAGCTGTTGTTGATTTTGCATACTTTATACTCCCATCTCACTGGACGGTGGTTTTCCGTCCGATTTATTGGTCAGCAACGTACAGTGTGCGTCGGCACTATTTGTCCGACATCGCCTGTTTTTTTTCCTCCTTTTATTGTAAGTTCAGCAAATTGTTTGCCATTCAGCAGGGCAGTGCCTGTTGCGGGGGCTGGAGAGGAGCCCAATTCTTTGCTTGTGCTGTCGGGCTAGGGTGTTTACCGTCAATTGTAATGCATGCCAATGAACCATTATTCTTTGAAAAGACAATGACAGCAATGTATCCAACCTACGGAGATGAACCACTGGAGCGGGCAGTACAACTAGTGCGAAAGTGCGCCACACAGCATGGCTTCATTGCCAGTCTAGCCGATAACGACAACTACCGGCGTATCTGGGGGCGAGACGGCGTTATTGTCGGGCTCGGCGCTCTGATGACCGAGGAGTTGGATCTGCATGATGCATTCCGTCTGACGTTAAAGACATTAGCCGACCACCAGGGGCCGCATGGGGAGATTCCCAGCAATGTCGACATGAATAACGGCAGGGTCAGTTATGGTGGTACAGCCGGTCGGGTAGACGCCGCGCTCTGGTTTGTGATCGGTGCAACCGAATACTGGCGCTCGATTGGTGACGACCGCTTTCTTGAACAGCTAATGCCGGTCCTTGACCGGGTCATGTTTCTTCTCGGTGCCTGGGAATTCAATAACCGTGGTTTTTTGTACGTCCCGGCTACAGGTGACTGGTCGGATGAATACATCCACAATGGCTATATCCTCTACGATCAGTTGATCTACCTGCAGGCATTGCGCTCCTGGTGTTTTCTTCATAACCGCTTCAGGCATGTCGAACGCCCCGATCTGGTGGACAAGATAGGCCGGCTGGAGCAAATGATACAAGACAACTACTGGTTTGGTTCCCAGGATAAAATTCCGACCCATGTCTATCATGAGGTGCTGTTCGAGAAAGGACGAAAAGCAGCTGACCGATGTACGCAGCGGTATTGGATGCCGTTTTTTTCGCCCCATGGATACGGGTACCGATTTGACGCATTTGCCAACGTTCTCGCTTCTCTGCTCGGTGTGGCAAGTGATGCACGCCGTGGGAAGGTGGACCAGTATGTGGAGAAATATGTGACGCCGCGGACAATGAAGTTGCTGCCGGCTTTTTACCCTGTCATTCAACCGGTCGATCGGGACTGGGAGGACCTGAAGATCACCTTCTCCTACGATTTTAAGAATCACCCCTATGAGTTTCATAACGGTGGCCTCTGGCAGATGCTTACAGGATTTTATGTGGCTGATCTCGCTCAGCGTGGACAGGTCAATAGCGCCCAGGCTTATCTGGATGGGATCAACCAGGCCAACCAGTTGGCAATGGATGGTCGCGAATGGGGGTTTGCTGAGTATATACATGGTCAACATTTTCGTCCCGGCGGAAATTCAGCCCAGTGCTGGAGTGCTTCTGCTGCACTGATGGGATTTCATGCCGTACAAGGTAAAAAGGTTTTTGCTACCAATGAAGACGTTACTTCTCTGCAGTGATCTGGATCGAACGCTTATTCCCAATGGTAGTCAAACCGAGTCGGAGCTTGCTCGTCCGCTGCTGACAAGGCTTGCTCTTCATCCAAAGGTCCGCTTGGCATATGTGAGCGGACGCGACAGGATATTGGTGGAGCAGGCGCTGACCGATTATCAGTTGCCTGTTCCTGATTTTGTTATCGGCGATGTGGGGACGACTCTCTACCGATTGCGCGATGGTGCATGGCTGCTCGATCCGGCGTGGCAGGAACATATCGGAGCGGATTGGAATGGGCTCGAACAAGGAGAACTCGATGAACTGATCGCAGCCAAAGAGGTCGAGCATATATGGCTGCAGCCGCCGGAGAAGCAAAACACGTTCAAACTCAGTTATTTTACCGATCCCGATGTTGAACGGAGCCGCCTCATAGAGGAGATTTGTACCATTCTGGAAGCCAACAAGGTCGCCGCCAATCTGATTTGGAGCCTTGACGAGGCCGAAAATCTGGGACTGCTTGACGTATTGCCGGCATCGGCCAACAAACTCGAGGCTATCACTTTTTTGTTGGATCAGGAGGGTGTCCCCCAACAACAGGCTGTTTTTGCAGGAGACAGCGACAATGATCTTGATGCGTTGACCAGTGGACTGCAGGCGATACTAGTAAAAAACGCTGCTGCAGATGTCCGCAGGGAGGCGATTGCAGCATTGACAGAAAAACAGCAGCAGTCCAGGCTGTATTGTGCTCAGGGCAGCCTCTCTTCGCTGAACGGTAACTATGCCGCCGGGGTAGTGGAAGGTATGCTCTACTTTTTTCCGGAACTTCTAGACTGGATAGAAGGAGGCTGATCAGGGGCTGCTCCAGCCCTGTTTGCAGGCGGCCGGGTTATCCTGTTGGTGGAACTGTCGTGCCTCCTTGGTATTGCTCCGTGGGGTGCTGGTGGATTTTCATCGTCGACCGGGGATATATGAATAGCACATACCTGGTGCCTGCAAGCAACCACTCCCTGGGTTTACCATTGTTGTTTGTATCTGGAGGATTCCATGCCTTACCAACGTCTAAGTGACCTTCCGCAACCTGTCAGAGATGCTTTACCCGAAGCGGCGCAGGATATTTATCGTGCCGCATTCAACAGTGCATGGGAGCAGTATAAAGAGAAAGATGCCCGCCAAGGCGAGGATTCCCGGGAGGAAGTGGCGCACAAGGTCGCTTGGGCTGCCGTTAAACAAAAATACGAAAAAGACGGAGGACATTGGCAGCGCCGGAAACAGTGAACGGCGCTGAATATTAACCGTCTCTGCATCTCCATGCACCGTTTCCGTAGACGGTGGCCTTCCGCCATTTTCCTTTTCGCAGGTCCCGTACCGGCAAGGTACACGACCAGCTACCCCCTTCTTCCTTAAACCTCACAGCATCGCATCCCCTATAGTAGTCCTGGTTGGCAAACGACAGGAATGTGGACCTCAGGGGCAATGGCCCGTAAGTTGCAATTGTATGATTATAGCTGAACCTCGGGAGTGGACGAAAATGGTGCAGGTGCATTTTCTGCACACAGCGATAAGTTGAGCTTAACCAACATCCGCACCACGCTGGTTGGAGTGAAGGGAAACCTTCATCAGCGTGGCCATCTGCAATCAACGAGCAGGAGCGGAGAAGAGAGGAGGGGGATAGAGATCGTTTGGACCCATGACAGATTCAATCATCTATCAACACTTCGAGACATATGTGCTGGCAATGCTGCTTGGTGCCTTGCTTGGCTTGGAGAGAGAGCGAAAGGAGCGTCGGCTGGCAGGCCTGCGCACTTTTATTCTCGTGGTACTTTTTGGTGCTATTTGCGGCCAGTTGAGCCAGATCATCGATAATCAGTGGTTGCTGATGGCTGGTATGCTTGCCGTGGCCGCGCAGACGATAACCGTTCAGATACTCCGCCTGGATAGGGGGAACGAGGAGCCCGGTTTAACAACCCTGTCGGCGCTGCTCATTGCCTTTACAATCGGAGCGCTGGTTGCTTTTGATCTCCAGTCCTCTGCTGTTGCTCTCAGCCTCGCTACCACGGTTATTCTTTATTTCAAACCGCAGCTGCATGCATTCACCCATCGCCTCAAGCGACAGGACCTTGTGGCGATTTTTCAGTTCTGTCTGCTCGCATTTGTTATCCTGCCGGTATTGCCAAACCATTCATACGGCCCATATGGAACGCTCAACCCATATAACATCTGGTTGATGGTCGTCATGATCAGCGGATTCAACGTGGTGGGCTATGTTACTCTCAAGCTGATCGGCAGCCGCTGGGGAGGCCCATTTCTCGGTCTTATAGGTGGTCTTGTGTCCAGCACTGCAACGACCTTTTCTATCAGCAGACATGCCCGTGCCAATCCTACATTCTCGATGACCGGGGCGCTGGTCATTGCATTGGCCTCGGCCATAGCTCTGGTGCGCATGGCGTTGCTTATTGGTGTGATTTATCTGCCGCTGCTTGAAGAGCTGGTAGTGCCGCTTGGCACGATGTTTATTGGCGGTCTGGTGCCGGCGCTGTGGATTTGGCACCGTCTCGGCAACAAGGAGGTGCCAGTGCCAGAGACCAAAAACCCCGCAGAGTTAAAACAGGCCGTTCTATTTGGTATGCTCTACGCAATAATCCTGGTCGCGGTTTCAGGCGGTAAGGATTTTTTTGGTGAAAAAGGGGTGTATATTGTCGCGCTTCTCTCTGGTTTAACCGATGTAGATGCCATTACCCTGTCCAACTCCAGGCTGGCCGGCCAGGAAGTCCTTGCCCTTTCTCAGGCAGGTATCAGTCTGCTCATCGCTTTTGTAGCCAACTTGGCGTTCAAACTGGCGCTTGTCGGTTTCATTGGCACCATGAAGATGACTTGGTACGTGCTGCTCTGTTTTGCAGGGCTGGCTGTGCCTGCCGTTATTGTCATGTGGTAAACCGGTGAACCGGTTACGTCTGTAAAAATCCTTTCATATCGGACATCTTCCGGTATTGCCGGAAAAAAGAACGGGGGGAGGCTGCTCACCTAGGAAGCCGTGACCTGCTGTTAAGATCCTGTTCTTACTTCCGTTCGTAGTGCAGGCTGGGATGAGTTTCCTCAGCCTGCACTACTGGCGTGCCAACCGTTGTTGCCTGTTCCACCATGTTGCCCCCCGGGCCGAATAAGAAGAGGGCACGTATCAATTGGAACTGTTAGCGCTTTATGCACCTATCCGGTTGATTTGCTGTCAGGAACGGAACAACAACGACGAACTATGCGGATTTTGCGTTTTTGAACTGGGCGCACAGGTCATGTAGGCGTTTGCGCAGCTCTTTTATTTTGTTTGAATCTTCCTCTCCCTGCCAACGAGGCTCGCTGATTGAGAAGATGGATTTTCCAGATTCATCAAGATAATGCTCTGTCGCCTTGCACCACTCGTCAGTGCATATTTGCTACATCTCTGCAGCTTCACCTATATCTTTTTCCAGCAGATCGATAGTCTCAGAGAGGCTGGAGATGAAATCCCGATGTGCCCGTTGAAACGATTCTTCTATTACTTTTTGATGTTCCATATCATGCTCCGTGTGTTGATTTGCGGTAGTGGTGTACTCACGGGGTCGTTCACTTGCTCAACCATCATCATGTACCTACAGGTCCGAGAGCAGGCGATGTCGCTCCAGTGTCGCTCAACCTTCAACCGTAGATTGAGGGTACACTTACACCACATCCAGCAAATAATGTACACAGACGTTTCCCAGGCATGGTGGTAGGCCACGTCGTTTTGTTCAGGAGTTGTCTATGCCGTGAATGGTATACTTTTTGTAGGTTCTTTCATAGAAGCGTGAGCATGGATCGAGTTTCTCCAAGCTCGGCACATCTTCTATTCGGCTCTATACAATGCCGCATGAAGTGAAGCGAACGTCAGATAAAGAGAAAGAGAGAGGTGGATGATGCACGATAAAGATGAATTATGTCGTCAGATTATTTCTATGTACCCTGAAATCGGTGAATGCGGAATTGATGTCAACGTTGCATTTGACCAGGAAAAAAATGCATGGGTCGTCGACCTGAAGAAAGATGATCACGAACTCAAGCACCACCTGGAAGTTCCCGATGCAGACGATTGCATGGAGGGAAAACAGTGCGTTTCATTGGGGCTGGAAATCGCCCAGTTGAAAAAGCATATCCAGGGAAAGCAGTTTTAGGTAAACCAAGGCGTAGACCCTGTCCGCCTTTTCGGGAACGGTTCCTGCGGATATGGGCAATCTGTGTCCACGGATGAACGGGTGAATTTCCACGGATGAACGGGTGAAGTCCTTGCGCTTTTGTCAGGGTAACTTTAGCGCTCATCACCACGTAAACGGAGGTCGTATGTTGACATGGACACTGCTGTTTCTCGTTGTGGCGGTGGTTGCCGCAGCACTTGGCTTCACCGGTATTGCAGGAGCTGCGGCTGGTATAGCCAAAATTTTATTTTTTCTTTTCATCGTCTTGTTCGTCATTTCCCTGGTAGCAGGGACCGCGAGAAAAAGAAGGATGCGATAGGAGGCGTAGTGCCTTAACATTTTGTTTTTTATTAAAAAAATTTTATCACCATATACATCGGAGGCAATCAATGTATACAAACAATCGTTCTTTATACCTCAGGATGCTTTATCTGCTTGTTCTTTTTGTCTTTTTTTCCTCATGCACCGCACTGGCGGAAACAAGCAAAAAAGAAACCAAAAAAGAGATAGAAGAAGCTGTTGCCGCTATAGGCGAATACAGTAACGCCCAGAAAGATGCTGCTCTGGCCAAAGCCAAAGAGTTGATGGCATCCTTTGATGAACAGGTGGAGGCCTGGGAGGGAACAATGGACGAACAGTGGGCGGCAATGAAAGATTCCTCCCGAGAGAAGTACAGGGAATCGGTCAAGCAGTTACAGCAGCAGCGGAATGAGCTTTCCGAATGGTATGGAAGTATGAAATATAGTTCGGATAAAGCATGGCACGAGGTCAAAGAGGGGTTTGCTGCGACCTATGAAAACGCTGTTGATGCCTTTAACACCAGCAAGGAGGAGGCCGCTTCGGCAGCAGGGAAAGCCGAAGAGTAGACCGGTTCTGAACAGGGAGGTGTCCGGCATGCATTACCGCCTATGAATGGCCTTTGATCATACGTTACCTGTAAACAGTTGAGGCGCCCTCCCGCAGTTGGGAGGGCGCGTGATGTTTTTATTCCCTGCCTCATTTTTTCCGTTCTGCCGGCGCTGCGCTGGCCCAATACCAGCTGATTTTTTAGAAATGAATGGTTCAACAGGGCCATTCACTGGTTATTGTTTTTGCCACATCTCCCAGTACGTCCCAAACCGCCGAACCTGGGAACCAGGTTTTTCCGCAAACAGATAGGTGCCGAGAAGCCTGGCATCGGTGCGCAGGCTGTGGCGTCGGCGGTCGATAAGTCCGTACAGCACCTGGCGCTGTCGGTCATCACCGAATGCATCCGGGGTGGTCAGCACGGTCGTCAACAGTACATCCAGGTCATGGTCGTCTCCAAGAGCATCGGCAAGCTTGTCAGCGGTTTCTTCCTGTACGGTAAGCATTTCCGGCCAGATACCATGGAGCAGGCGAAGGTGATACCAGTGGTATTTAACTAGTTTGCGCCATTCATGGAAACGCTCCGTTGATGGAGAAAGGTAGGCACGTGAAAAATATTTTCTTCCCCTGCGAAAGGTCTTGCGCAGGCCATCGGCAACCGCGGCATACCCCTCCTCGTTTACCTGCCATTCCTCTATTCGATGCTCCAGTTTATGCATCTTTCCCAGGAAAATTTCCAGTCGTTGATCCATATCTTCCTGATCGTCCGTGATACGCTGTCGGCGAGCGATAAGCTCTTGCCGCACCTTGTGAAAGACACGTTCATCCACCTGTCCGGCATAATAGGTCTGCAGGCTGTCAACGGATTCGATGATCGACTGGGCGTCGCGTATAGAGGAAAGCTCGCGTGCGGCATCACGCAGGAATACATTCTCTTGTCGGTAAGCATCGAACGTAGGGCGGATGAGCCGTATCAGCCCTCGCAGCTTTTTGCACCGTTTCCGGACCTGGTGGACTGTGGGGTGTGGGTCCAATGCCAAGTCGCGTAATTCATCGATCGCTTTTATTACCTGCTCTTCTGCGACGCTGTGAACGGCATCCTCTATGTTTTTTCCCTTCTCCAGTTGATAGCCCATTTATCTTTCTCCTCTTCTCAGCGTAGGTTCGTTCTCCTGAACTGGGGGATATCCCCGAAGCGTCTGGAGACTACAATTCAAATATTGTTCCAGTCACGCATGCTATAGATGGCAACAGGTGGGAGGGGCAGGCTGCACAAAGGGCAATGGCTTTCAGGATGACATGGCGGCTGGGCCTGGCATGCTATTTGAGAAGACAAT
Source organism: Desulfogranum marinum (assembly GCF_016918565.1). GTDB lineage: Bacteria > Desulfobacterota > Desulfobulbia > Desulfobulbales > Desulfobulbaceae > Desulfogranum > Desulfogranum marinum. Next base: position 30,447 of record NZ_JAFFQD010000033.1, on the reverse strand, counting down.
TACAGGTATACAGACCGATGAGCCAACCTACACGAGGAGATCAATGTCGACAGCTAGCGCCAAGGAAATATTACAAGCCACATTTGAGCAGATTGATGCGATTGTGGAAGAAAAGCAAAACAGCGAACAGAGAAAACAAGGCAGAAAGCACCGGACCAGAGGAAGAAGGGTATCGGAGAACGGAAAAACATGCACGGCTGACAGTCTCCGTTGAGTGTAGATGTACACCGTGTAGTCCTCTTTGACGCGCATCGTTTACCGGGCGCAGCACTTGACTACGCGATCTTATTTGCAGCAGGGAGTGTTTGAGCATGGAAATCAGAGCTATTCTTTGGCCGACCGAGAGCTATACCCCGTCACAGAAAATTATTGATGCCGTTGTCACCCTGGCAGAGCGGTTTCAGGCAAAAATATATGTCCTACACGCGGTAACACCCATACCGATATTTCCCGAATCTGTTTCAGCTGTGGAAGTGGTACCGACTTTTGACGTTGGACTCTACGAGCGTGAGTTGGTGAAAACAGCGAAAAAAAGCCTGGCTGCTGTTGTCAGGCAGCAGGTGCCCGAAGGTATGGATGCTGAATCCCATGTTATAGTCGGTCATCCGCGTGATGTGATTCTCGATTTTGTCGAAGAGAAAAACATCGATGTGGTTGTTATGGCAACCCATGGGCGAAGCGGTGTTGATCGCCTGCTCATCGGTTCCGTAGCCGGATTGACCATCAGGCACTGTCCTGTGCCCCTGTTTGTCATTCCTCTTGACAAGGACGAAGCAACCGAAAAACCTGCGGACAATGCCTAAAACGGGTGACCTGATGGTGAAGAGTTGCATGTACTTGAAGAACCTGCAGGAGGAACAATCGGACACTTTGTCTACCTGCATCATGGCTTGCTCCATTTGGGCAAGCACCAAAGGGCGCGGGCATTGTGGAGTATGGCACGATGTGCTGTATATACCAGGAATGAAGCGGGATGGAGCAATATCTTGAACAGAGTTCTTATCACCGGAAGTAATCGAGGGTTGGGGCTTGAATTTGTCCGCCAGTACCTGGAGGACGGGTGGCGGGTATATGCGACCTGTCGTCGACCGGCTGAAGCAGAAGAGCTACTCCGCCTTGCCCAAATTTACAGTGAAGTTCGCCTGTTGCGTCTTGATATAACCAAAAGCGAGGACATAAGCAGTGTCATCCGGGAACTGAACAACATCCCCATCAATGTATTGATCAACAATGCCGGCGTACGCTTCAAGAGCGGTCACGCTGGCACGGATTGTTTCCAGTACGATCTCTGGTATCGCACCTTTGAGACCAATACCATGGGGACTGTCCGGATAACCCAGGCCTTGTTAGACAATATCGAACAAAGCAATCAGGTCCGACTGGTGGTGGTCTTGAGCTGTGCAACAGCGGGCTACGATGGCCTTGATCAGGTGGATGAGATATATTACCATTCAAGCAAGGCTGCGCTCAATGTGGCAATGCAAGGCCAGATCAAGGCCTTGAAGCGGCGAAAAATCGGGGTGCTACTCTTTCATCCCGGCCGGGTGATGAGCCGTATGGGGGGAACAGAGGGCATTTCGCCGCAACAAAGCGTTGCTGGAATGAGAAGCATTATCCAGGCCTTTACTTTGGAGCAAAGTGGCAGATTGCTGCAGCATGACGGCCGGATACTTACCTGATCGTGCACAGACGATTACCCTGATGTGGGCGGTGTGCCTGATTACCGTTCATTTTTCTTGGTAGGAGTGAATTGTGCGGTAAAGGTTGCCCGACATTCCGGACAAAGCTTTCTTCCCTGATGAGACTGAATTATTTCCTGATAATATTCATCGATATCCATCCACCCTTTATCGTCACTCTGTATTTTTCTGCATCCCACGCATAAGGTGAGGATCGTTTCCAGTTTGTTGATTTGCTCCAGGGCTGAGGTGAGGTCATTGAGCAGGTCTTCTTTACTCTGAAGAATACCTCTTCGTTCGATGGAGTGAGCGATAGACTTGCCGAGTGAGGAGGGCGAGAGATTCTGCCGTTCGATATAGTCCTGGGCGCCAAATCGTACGCACTGAAGAGCCAGTGCCTCATCTTCCCGATCGGTAATAACGATGATTGCCGAATGGGGCGAAGCCTTGCTTAATCGGCGAACAGTGTCCAGCCCTTGAGAGTCTGGCAGAAAAAGGTTAGTGAGCACCACATCAAAATCATAATGGTCCAGAAGGGCCAGCGCACTCTGCAACGTGCCAGCCTCCTCGATTGCATCGCTGTCGGCCTGTTTTTGTTCCAGGCACTTTCTTATCAGGATGATGTCATCGCTATGTTTTTCTACAATCAGTATTGACAGTGCATGCATGCTGAATCTGCGGGTGTAAGGACGGTTCCTGTTGAGGATAGTTACGGTTCGGAGGATAACGATACTGCGGAGTTACCACCCCGTAGGTAGTTACAAATTTTTTACTCTGCGTAGATGGTGCGAGCTTTATTTTCGTAGACCTCGATTGTATAAGAAAACGTGTTTTGCCTAGATACCTTGTTGCATGCAGGAATCGTTCTTGATTAGAGACAAAAGGAGTTTTGCTAGGGCCTTCCTTCTCATCGACGGGTGTGCCCGCACAGCCTATATGCGTTGCCGGTAGGCCACTATAGTGCAAATACTTATAAAATCTACTCCAGCATGTCAAGCAAAGGACAACACCCGCCTGCTCAGTCCAGGGCGCGGTATGATAGCGCTCACCGTCTGGTGATGGATAACGCGTCGACGCACATGACCTTTTCCTCTTGATTTTGTTGCGTTTTTATTAAATAGTATGGTTAAATAGAGCGCGGTTATGGGGCAGCATTGTTTTATCGACTACAACCCCCTTCAATCACTTGAGTTACCGGTTTTATGACCACCATCCCGTCACATCCAGCCCTACTGCTTATCGACAACGACCCGAAGCTGCGGGCCTTACTGGAGGAAAATAACTCTGACAGTGCAGTCCGCATTGTTTGCGCATCTACGCTGCAGGAAGGTGTAGGGAAAAACAGGGAAGAAAGCTACGACGTCGTGCTTTTGCGGGATCGCCTTTCCGATGGGCTTGCCAGTGAGATAATTCCTGATCTGCAGGCAGGCCTGGACAGCCCTGAAATTATTATCTTCACCATAGACGGCGATCCCCTAGAGGCGGAAAAAGCGCTCAAGGCAGGGGTGTGGGAGTATATTATCGATTCATCGCCAGCGGATATCTTGCCGAAAATTGTCCGCCGGGCGCTGCGCTATCGAAAGAACAAAGTTGAAGACATCGAGAAGCGCCTGCAAGGCGTACGGGCTGAGCTAAGGAGCAGCGGCATTATCGGTAGCAGTAAGATAATGCAAAACTGTATCGACCTGACTGTGCGCATTGCAGAGTCTGATGCAAACGTATTGATAGCCGGGGAATCGGGGACCGGCAAGGAACTTTTTGCGGCCACCATTCATAACCTGAGTTCCCGCTCGGAAAACAACTTCGCCATAGTCGACTGCGCCGCACTGCCCCCCTCTTTGGCGGAATCCATTCTTTTCGGCCATGCCAAAGGCTCGTTTACCGGAGCCGATAAACAGCAGCCCGGCCTTATCCCGCAATCAGACCGCGGCACCCTGTTCCTTGACGAAATAGGAGAACTGCCAATTGATATCCAGAAAAAATTTCTTCGTATTGTTCAGGAACGCACCTATCTTCCGGTTGGGGCAACCACGGAAAGAAAAATCAATTTCAGGCTGATAGCTGCAACCAACAAAGATCTGCACGCTATGACAGAGGCGGGCGAGTTCAGAGAGGATCTGATTTTTCGCTTAAAGACCTTTCATCTGGAACTCCCTGCGTTGAGGACCCGGGTTGCGGATATTGCCGAGCTTGCCTACTACTGCCGTGATAAGTTCTGTAAGCGGGAGAAACTGAAGAAAAAAAAATTTTCCCCGGATTTTCTCCTGGTGCTTACCCAGTACGAGTGGCCTGGAAACGTACGGGAACTTTTCCAGGCCATAGAACGATCGATTGTCGATGCGCGGGAAAGTACGGTGTTGTATCCGATTCATCTGCCTCCCGGTATTCGGGTGCAGGTCGCCCAAAAAAAACTGGAGCAAAGTAAAGCTGCAGACCGCCACGTTCCCGGCGATTTTTCGGCTGAAAAATTAGGGCAGGCCCTGCCGACCTTAAAGCAAGCGCGCGAACAGGCTATTGCCTACCAGGAGGAAAGATACCTGCAGAAAGTACTCGCCCTGACCGGCGGTGATATAAAGCAATGTTGCCAGATTGCCGACCTTTCCCGATCACGCCTCTATGATCTGTTGAAAAAATATAATCTCCCTGCACGCCGGTCCTCCTCCTAGCCGGGTGGTGCCCCTCTCCGTTTCCATTCCTCAGAACCGCTCTGCTCCTGCTCTCATGGTATGCCTTTTGCAAAAATGAAGGTAAACCATGAATTGAACAAGGAGTCCATTATGCCTGAATTGACTGTAGCCGGAAAAACAATTGTTCTGGATGAGGAAGATTTTCTCGTTAACCAGGATGACTGGAACCATGATGTAGCTAGGGCTATTGCCCGACGGCTTGGTATTGACGAACTTTCGACAGAACAGATAGAAATTATTGAGTTTATACGAAAGTACTACCGCCAGTACGAAGCCTTCCCTATGCTCAATTATGTTTGCAAGCATGTGGACCAGCCGAAACAATGTATGAACAACGAGTTTATAAATCCGATGAAAGCCTGGAAAATAGCCGGGTTGCCAAAGCTAGACGGTATACATTTTGTCAATGTCGACGGCAAGCACTATCAGATGGAGACCTGCTGCTGATCGTCGTAAGTGCACTCAACCTGTAGTTGCTGCTGGAGAGGGCCTTGCACGGAGAACAGGAGCAACGCACCGTACCCCAAGGGACAGTGCGTTGCGGTTCCTCCAGGACAGAAAAGGGGAGCAGGAAGCGGAAGTCGCTATGCCTTCCACAGCCCATGAATATTACAGTACTCCCGGGCCGAGACATCGGTTGCTTCAAGGCAGAAAAAGGCCTCCGGGGCTGCTCCTGGCTGGAGAAACTGGTAATAGCTTATGCCGTCGGCAACAAGCTCAATCCACTCGATATAATGTTTGTCTTCCATAGGATGAGGGGTGCTCCCTACGGTAACCTTGTACCCGTTGGAGAGTTTTTCGATAACAGGAACGTGCTTTTCCGTGGCAGCGTCGACCGTATTCTCCGTGAGTAACACCATGTCCTCTCCGCAGCAGACCAGGTCGCCATCGCCGCCATGCAGAACCATAACGATATTGCCGCAAGCTTCACATCTATAAATCTCTGATTTAGTTGCCATTGTATCTCCTTATAAAAAGGTTGGTTGAATGCATGTCCAAAAGAGGTACATGCGGTTATGTAGGAATGTTTTGTCTGTTTTTTTCATAAAACTGGGGGCATGGAAAATTTGAAGAGGTTATTCATTAAATTTTTCATGCCGAGGAAGAGGAGAAAACCTATAACGGGTCAATTGTTCTAAAAACAGCAGGAGGTAAAATGAAAACTGCACAACATGATGTTTCTGATAAAAAGCATACAATGAAAATTACTGTTGCATCTGATGTGTTTAACAAATTACACGTCCTTGCTGAGGCAAAAGATGTCGCAGTAGAAGAGGTTGTCGTTGGTTTTATTCAAGAAGGGCTCGACGAAGAAAAGTCATTGATTAGAAAAGAAGAGCACTTTGAGCAGCTCAAACAGGTTATGAAAGAACACGACATACCTGAGCCTGCCGTGAATGCTTTGCGGGATGCCTTCCTGTACTAACCCTCACAGCTGTCATCTTTATCGATTCACTGCCCTGGTCCTGCTTGGTAGGTAATCGACGTCCCCGCTGTTTCGGTCTCTTACCGAAACAGCGGGGTATTTATCTGGTGCCGGGGGCAGCGTACCCCTCAACGCAGCAGCTGAGCTACAATGCGCTCCTACACTTCCTTTGTTGGGTGCCCGCGCTTTTAACGGATCCTTGCAATCTTGGTGCCGGTTAGTATGATTGGTGCATGGGGCTGGGATAAACTTTTCCGGTACCTTGGGGGAGAGTGGATGTGGAGAGAGGGCGAGTACTTGCCAAACACGATGGTAGAGCGGTGGCTGTGTGGCACCGTAGAGAAGTTTTTCCGAAAAAAGAGGATAATTCCGGTTGCATCGGACAACCGGAAGCATGTGTTGCTGATGAAGGGGACCCGCCGTTTACGGTGATGACTCTCTGGGGCAGGATTCTGGTGTAGGGATGATGGTGAATAAACGGTGATTTATGATTTTTCGATTTTTTCCCTGGAAGTTCCTGCTCAATCGAGCAGCAAGAAAATATGGTTTTCTCGATCCGGTTACCTTTTTGGCTCGACTGCGCAGTTTTGTTCAACCTTCAGAGGTTCAGGAGCCTATAGAACTGCTCAGAGCCGGGATGGTCTTTCACGCCCGCGGGCTGCTGAATACCAAAGCCATCCAGCATAATCTGGATTGGGTCTGGCCATATTGGACTGTCAGGCAGTTTAATCCAAGCGATCCTTCGTTTATCCCCAGGGCGTTTTCTTTTTCCCATGTCAACCTCACCCCTCGTAATTGGACTGCGGTCGGGTTGCCCGATATCGCCCTCTATCCCATCGTTGATCCACGCGGACTGGTCAATTGGTTGCTGGTTTTTCAGCCGTGGCGGGAAAACGGTGTTTCCCTCTACGCTGGAGCAGGTGGATCAGCGCCTGGTCGACGACGAAAACCGTACAGTCATAACCCCGTGTCAGGCAGAGGGCTTGTCAGGGTCGATCCGGTTGTTCTGGTCGGTCTAGCGGTTCTCCTTGTTTTGGGAATCGGGGCTTATTCCTTGTTGAAAAAACGCAATCCATAGGTCGCCTCACAGCGCAGTGGCGTGCGCCTGCATTACACAATTGATGCTGTTTTTCCAGGAAAGACAAGCACATTGCACACCTCAGGGGCTGGGTTCTCACGGGCGCCTGGTCCGCTACTGATCAGGAAAGGAATCCTTATCTTGCTGGTTGAGCGCTTCTTGTATGGTGGCAAGGAGCTCTTCTCTGGCTGTTGGCTTCATCAAAAACGCCTTAATGCCGATGGCTTTTGCCTGTTCTTCGTCGATGACAGCGCTGTGTCCTGTACAGAGAATGATCGGTATATCTGCTCTGATGGCGAGCGCTTTCTTTGCCAGTTCAGCACCGGAGAGGTGAGGCATTGTTTGGTCGGTGATAATGAGATCAAAGGCAGCAGGTGCCTTGCGGAAGCGTTGGAGTGCGCGTTCGCTGTCGTTGATTGCGGTGACCGCGTATCCAGCGTGATGGAGTAGGCGTTGGTTGAGTTGTACTATCCCGTCATCATCATCAACAAAGAGGATGTGTGTATTGGGTAGTGCCTGCCCGGTCTGTGGCTGTTCTCCGCCAGCAGCCTGCTGGTGTTGTCGACTGGGTATGATGGGGAAATAAACCCTGAACCGGGTTCCTTTTCCCTCGGTACTGCTGACCCTAATGAATCCGCCGCTTCGCTTGATGATACCGTGGACAACGGCAAGACCCATTCCGCTGCCCTTGCCGACCTCCTTGGTTGTGAAGTAGGGTTCAAAGATCCGTTCCATCGTCTGCTTGCTCATGCCGCATCCGGTGTCCGCCACGGTGAGGACGGCAAAGTAGCCGGGATCGATTGCAGGTTCATTGACGAGATCTCTATCTGCTAGCTGTTCTTGCCGTAATTCCACAGATATCTCTCCCTTTTCGTCCGTGAGCGCATGGGCGGCGTTGGTGCACAGGTTGACTACGATCTGGTGGATATACGTCTTGTTCGCCAGAATTGGACCGCAATCCGAGCTTATTCGTTCGCTGATATCGATAGTGGTTGGGATGGTAGCGCGGGCAAAATTGAGTGCCTCGCGGACTACTGCCGGTGTATCCAATTCCACCTTTTTAATCTGTTCCCTGCGGCAGAAGGTTAATATCTGTTTGACGAGTTCAGCGGCATTCCTGCTTGCTTGAATGATCGCTTCCAGGGAGCGTTTGGCCGGGTTGAAATCGTCAACAGCATCGAGGCCTATCTCTGCATTACCAAGGATAACCGCCAGAATATTATTGAAATCGTGGGCAATCCCCCCGGCAAGGGTCCCAAGTGACTCAACGTTTTGGTGTTCGCGCAGATTTTTCTCGATCAATTTTTTTTCTGAGATGTCCAGTCCTATGCCGATGCGGAACTCGTCATCGAGTTTTACGTTTGACCAGACTGTATCCACGGTCGTGCCATTTTTATTGGTCAGGGGAAACTCTTTCCATTCAGTACTCCCTTTTTCCATATATTGGGCTGCTTTTTTCCGCAGCTCAGGGTCTGGGTAGCATTGTGCCATCACGTCAACGGTATTGACCTCTTCCTGCGTCCATCCCGTAATTTGCTCAAAGGCATTGTTTACCAGTGTTATATGGTGGCGTTGGTCGTAGGTGGTTATCATTACCGGGATGTTATCAATGATGGCCTGCAGTATTTTTTTGTTTCGTTCCAGTTCCAGCAAGGTTTTATGTTGGGAAGTGGTGACCTGAAAATAGACGGATATCCCGTTTTTTTTCGGGAACACTCTGACGTTGTACCAGTTTGTATACGGTTCAACCTCAAAGTGGGTTTCGAAATTTCGAGGTTGCTTGTCGCGCAGGGCAGCTAGGTACTCTTTTTCAAAAATTGATCCTGCAGCCTCTGGAAACACGCCGAATATTTTTTCTCCCAGCACCTCATCAGGGCTGCGGCCTAAAAGTTTGCTCGCGGCTCGATTGAAATAGGTTATACGCAGGTCCTGGTCGAGGGAAAAGAAGCCGTCGCTGATACTGCTCAAGGTGTCGTTGAGTTCCAGGAGTTTATTCCGTTCCTCGGTGATATCGCGAGATACCAGCAGGAGGGAGGATATGGTGCCACTGGCAGAGAATTCCGGCACAATCCGAGCGTGAAAATGGCTGGTTCTGCCGTCAACAGAGGGGAAGGTGAACTCAAAGTCATGTTCACGCTGGGTAAGGAGCGGCTTGCGCATCTCCTCTTCCCATAGTGAGCAGAGATCCTTTGGCATGCCCAGTTCGCGATTGGTCTTGCCAATGAACTCCTCTTTTTCCAGGCCCGCGTACTCTTCAACGGCATTGTTGACATACAGGTGACGCATCTGCATGTCAAATCGCGCCACTATGTCAGGAGCGTTTTCCGCCAGTGCTTGAAATTCCTGCTGGCGCCTATGGCTCGAGGTTACGTCATAAAAAGAGAGAATGGCTCCGCTGATGGTCTCAGCTTCATCATGATACGGATGAAATTTACTGCTATAGACCCTGGTTGCACCGGAGATGGTCAACTCGATGACTTTTCCCGTGGCTATCACCTGATCAAGGTGCTCACGAAAATTCGGCAGGGTGCAACGGGTGCCGACGTTGGTGATCACCTGCCCTGCTTCTCCTGGTCTGATGTCAAAAATCCATGTTGCTGTAGGCGTACTGCGTCGAATGCGCATCTCTTTGTCGATCACCACCAGGGGGATATCGAGCCTGCGGAACACGTTTTCCAGGTCATCGTTTGCTTCGCTGAGCTCCTGTGATTTTACCTGCAGTTCCTGATTGACCGTGTTCAGCTCCTCGTTGGTTGCCTGGAGCTCTTCGTTGCTGGTCTCAAACTCTTCATTGGTTGCCTGCAGTTCCTCATTGGAGGATTGCAGCTCTTCATTAAGCGATTGTAACTCCTGGTTAGACGTCTCAAGCTCTTCCACCGTGGTTTGCAATCGTTCATAGGCAGCAGCAAGCTCTTGTTCTAATTCAATTACACGTTGTCTGTCCTTCTCGTCTATATCCGCTTCCTCTACCGCCTGGACGAGCTCAGGCGCCGCTGTTTCACTGAAAGCGGCAACCAGTAATCCTCCCTGTTCCTTTGTGGCTTCCAGAGGGCGAACCCGGATATCCACGTACCTGTTTCCGGCGTCCGGGTCGTTGTAGCGTATGCGTTTGCAGTTCACTTCCCGGCCTTCACGTTGCGCGCGAATGATGGATGAACGCAAAGCGGGGCGAATTTCCGGATTGACCAGATCAATGACACTCGCTCCCAGGCTGCCTTCACGGAGCTGGAAGTATTTGCTTGCTTCTCCTTTAATAAACAGCAGGTCGGTCTTGTTGTTGATCAGTACCGCAGAGGGACAAAACATACTGGCGATGGCGCTGTCTATGATTTCGCCAAAAGAGGGTTTGCTTTTTTCCGCCTTTACTTTGCCAAGGTGCGAGCGCTGGTAAGTGGAGTAAAAATTCCGTCTTTCATGGGGGGGATAGCGAACTGCAGCCTGTTCTTTTTTGAAGAGTTTATGCTTTTTAGAGACCGGTCGGAAAAGGCCCTCGCATTGGAAGACTGACTCGCTTTTTCCTAAAAAAAGGAGGCCGTCGGCATTCAAGACATAGTGAAAGGTCTCCAGGATTTTCATTTGGAGTTCCGGCTTGAAGTAGATGAGCAGGTTGCGGCAGGCGATGAGCTGGAGGCGGGCGAAAGGCGGGTCGTGAATGACGTCTTGTTTTGCAAAGACAATGCGTTCGCGGAGCGGCTTGATGACCCGATAAAATCCCTCATCATGGGTAAAGTATTTGCTTATACGTTCAGAGGAGATGGCTTCGAGGCTGGAGAGGGGGTATATGCCTTGGCGGGCATAGGCTATATTTTCCGCGTCAATGTCTGTTGCGTAGAACTGAAGATCAAAATTGAAAAAGGCCTGCCCGAGGATTTCTGCGCACAGGATGACCAGGGAGTACGCCTCTTCTCCTGTTGAACAACCGGGAATCCATACCCGAAAGGGCGGTTCCCTGTCTTCGGATCCCAGTGATCGCTTGAGCTCTTTACCCAGTGCCTCAAAGGCTTCTGGGTCGCGAAAAAAATCGGTGACCGATATCAGCACATCCTTTACCAGTTCCTGGTATTCAGCAGGTGTTTTTTTGGTGTATGCGAGATAGTTTGCTATATTCCTCAATTTGAGGACAGCGATGCGCCGCCATACACGACGATGCAGGGTAGCTTCCTTGTAGTCGGAAAAGTCGTATCCGGTATGCTCATGTATGGCCGTAATCAGGCGCTTAAGGTCGCCAGAATTGATTTCGTTGTCACTGGTGGGCTCGCTGACGGTACCGGTATCCAGTATTGAGGCGATTTCCTGGCCGAGCTTTTCCGGGGAAAGGGCAAGGTCAACACATCCCAGGCCAATGGCAGTCTTAGGCATGCCGTCATATCTGGCAGTCTCCGGTTGCTGCACCAGGGTGATCCCGTTGGCGGCTCTTATGGCTTGCAGGCCTCTGGCGCCATCCTTGCCGGTGCCGGAAAGAATAATGCCAATACTGCGTTTTTCATAGTGGTTTGCAAGCGAGGTGAAGAAAAGATCAACATTGGGCGTGGGACCACCTTCTGACTCGGTTTGGGAAAGCACGAGCCTTGAATCTCGCACCGTAATATTGTGGCCGGCAGGGGTAGTAAATATTTTTCCGGCCTCCAGTGCAAGATCGTTTTCCACTTCGACAACAGGAATGTCGGTGGTCTTTTTCAGCAGCGAGGCGAGCAGGCTGTGGTGCTGCGGGTCCATGTGCTGCACCACCACATAGGCAACATTACCTGTCGCCGGAAGCGAGGGCAGCAGTGCTTTCAGTGCCTCAAGCCCTCCGGCTGATGCACCGATGCCAACTAGAACCAAATCATCTATTATTGCCTGTTGCATACGCTACCCTTTCTCTGGTGAATTATGAGCAATGTGCAAGTGTTGCAGCCCCCCCCCCTCATCCTGGCTAACAAAACATATCACATTAATATGTTAATGAAAAAGGGACCGGAACATCTGAGCCCAAAGCAAGCGGAGCACGATGGGCGGCCACTTGAAAAACGTTTAAGCTCAGGATGAAGTAGCAATCTGGGAGTTGTCGAAAAAAGGCAGAGATGGCAGGGGATAGAGCTGCCAGAGCGAATTGCGCCTGAGCAACCTTGGCTAGTGAATTGCGGCCCATCCGGGAAAGGTGATCACCAGGCCCTCGACCATGAACTGGACGGCGATGGCGATGAGGATCATGCCAAAAACCCGAGAAGCAAGTTCGAGCGGCAGGGTGCCTGTGACCTTCTGGATGATGGAACCGCTGAGAAGGGCCATCAGGAGGATGAGCAGGACAGCGACCAGGGTCACGCTCAGAAAAATGGTCGTCAGCAGAGAATCGCTTTCGTGACCGTAAATAATGACGGTCGTAATAGCTCCCGGCCCGGCAATGACCGGCACTCCTATGGGAATAAAGATCTGCTGGTAGCGTTGAAGTACTCTGGAAAGGGTAGTGGTTGATTCGTTGCGGTCCACATCGTCGAATTCTACAGCCGTGCCTTTAAGGACACTAAAGCCAAATTGCAGCAAAATAAGTCCGCCGCCGATCTTGAAACTGGCTAGGTCAATTTTCAGCTTCAGTAGCAGGAATTGGCCAAAACAGAGGAAAAAGAGCAGGATAGAGGCGCAGGTCACGATGACCAGCCCTGCCAGTAGCCAGCGAAAGGAGCGACGCTCTCCGGAAGAAGCGGCGACCCATAGCGGAATTTTTTCCATCGGGTTGACAATGGCCAGCATGGCGATAGCAAAATTTGATATAAGATCCCAGTTAATTACCATATCTATAGGTTAGGCTAAGATTGACAGAGGTAGTATGCGAATGATTTTGGACTGAGCTCTATGATCCTTCCTGTTTTTTTTCGGCATGCCAGCGCTTACTCAAATCAACCAGGTGCTCGCTGCTTGTCAGGATGTCCACTTCGTCTCCCGGGTGTAGCTGGGTTTCTTGGTCGGCAAAAAAGAAGGCTCCATCTCGGTAGTAGTTCATTACTTCAAAACTTTGTAGTGTTGGCACCGTGGAGGCACATGCTGAAAATGGAGCAACGTTCCAGTCTAACAGGCCAGGACCTTCACAAGAAACACCTCTCGTTTGAGTCTGTGACAGAATTCACTACCTTCGTCCTGGCAATGTAAACTTCAATGACAAGCTACTGAAATTACCTTCTCTTTGGACATCTCTTCTTTGCAGTGACTCCATTGTAGGCCAGTTCCATTAGGGTGGACATATCCATTCTTGCAACGATCAAAGTAACTTTCTAGATCAGTAGTTTTGTTGAGATTGGCAGCATCAATCTCCATCTGAAAGGTTTCAAAACGCAATATCCTCCTCATCACATCCTGAATCTTCAATCTCATTGAGGAAGTCGATCACTTTTCTCTTGTCACTTCCAACTGGATACCGCTCTTTCAAGGCATACAGAGCATCATACCCATCAGGAGCAGTGGAATAATAAAAATCTATGACCAGTTCTGAAAATGTTTGAAGATTTTCTTCCTGCTTATACGCAATTGAGTATCGATCTATAAGAGTACTTAAAACATTCTGGAATTCATGAAAATATGCGAGGTCGGATAGTAATTCATCTAAAACAGGGAACTTCTCAAGTCCATGAAGTCTGCGCGAAATTTAGCCAAAATGTGATTTTAAGTCACAACAGTGCATTTCAGTATGGAGTCTTACAGATAAGTACACATAATAAAGTGAAAAATATTGCCTGTGTGGCGCTGAACAGATAGGGTAGTTGTTGTCGCAGGAGAACATGGGCCGGATAAGCTCATTTTTTAAGGTCGTTTGAAAAAGAGATTTCTTATCATCGATTCAGGGGTGGATGTGCATCGTGACTGACAGAGTACTGTTGCCAAAATTCTTTATGCTGCTTGTATTGTACCTGTTCTCCTGGGCTTATCCGGCGCACTCCCAAGTGATCCAGGAGCAGAATATCCTGATCCTGCACTCCTTTCACAAGGGGCACGTTTGGAACGACAGCATTTCGGAGGGGATCGATTCCGGGCTGACACAGGTGGATCCTGCTGCCATGAGACTCCGGGTCTATTACGAGTACATGGATGCGGAGCGATTTGACAACACCCGCCAAATGAGCCGCCTCTCCGATTTCTTGAAGGAGAAATACCGCCAGACCCGCTTTGATGTGATCATTGCCACCGACGATTCGGCCTTTCGTTTCCTCCTGGACGAAAAGAAGAAACTTTTTTCTGAGAGCCCGGTGGTCTTCTGTGGGGTGAACTACTACGAAGAGTTCGAGATGTTTGGGCACGACCGATTCACCGGGGTGGTGGAACGCATAGATATCCTAGAGACCGTCCGAACCGCCCTGCGCCTCCATCCACGAACCAAAGAAATTCTCGTGGTGGTGGATCAGACCGACACCAGCATTGCCACTCTGAAAACCATTGTTTCCAGCTTCAAACAGATGGATGACGCATCCATCTTCCGGTTTATCCCCGCCATGAGCATGGAGGAGCTCCAGGAAGAGGTGAGCTCCCTGCCGCCGGCCTCCCTGGTGCTCTTCGTCAACTTCACTGTGGACCGCACCGGACGCGAGTTCTCCCTGGACGAGGGCCTGAAACGTGTGGCCCAGGCGTCCAATTCCCCCATTTACACCTTTTGGGATAACCACCTCGGCAACGGGGTCATGGGTGGGATGATGGCAAGCGGCAGCGCCCACGGGAAAAAGGCTGCTGAGATCGCCCTGCGCATCATGGCGGGTACCCCGGTGCAGGCCATTCCCGTGTTTACCAAGAGCCTGAACCGGCACATGTTCGATTACAACCAGATGATCCGGTTCCATATCAAAGAGGCGTCCCTCCCGTCCGGTGCCGAGGTGATCAACGTGCCGTTTTCCTTCTACCAGACCTACAAAAAGCTGGTGTGGAGCATCGTCCTGAGTATCACGGTGCTGAGCATTATTATATTTATTCTTGTGGTGAACACCTTCCAGCGCAAACGGGTGGAGACATCCTTGAAATACTATTCCAATCAGCTGAGGGTAATGAATCGCATCGATCGGGCGGTTTTAGACGGCAGCTTTTCATCGGAAACAGTTCGGAGAGTCCTGAAGTATTTGAGGGACATTTACGGGGCTTTCTGGGCCTGTGTCGTTGTGTTTGACTTCCCCAGAACAAGAGCAACCGTGGTGGCTTCGGACACGGAATCCGGGTACGGGGTCCCCGAAGGGGAGCACTATCCCATGGACGATTTCAAGCCAGAACGCCTGACCCCGGGCAAACGTATCGTTATCCGGGGGATCGAGGCCGCTCAGAACACCATGGTTGCAGACTTTCACGCATCCGAAGGAGGTCGGGACGGCTACGTGAGCATGCCTCTGGTCGCAAATGATGAACTCATCGGGTGCCTGAACCTCTCCCGGTTTCCGGACCCGAGCTTTACCATCGAAAATCTCGATACCATTAAAGAGGTGGCCACCTCTCTTGCCGTGGCCATCCAGAGCGTCAACCTCATGCAGGCCACCGTGCAGCATGGCCATGAGCTGGAACGGCTCTCGGCCAAGGTGGTGGAGATGCAGGAAACCACATGCCGAAAGATCTCGTTTGAGCTGCACGACGAGATTGGCCAGGCCCTCACCGCGGCTACTCTCAATCTTGCAGCCATGGAGAAGATGATCACCACAGGCAAAGGGGAGAAAATCGTCGACCTCCTTGCCGACACCGAAGAGATTGTCAGTCGCCTCGCTGAACAGGCCCACGACCTCTCCGTCAACCTCTGGCCTCCCATGCTGCGGGACTTCGGTCTGGTGCCCACTCTCAGGTGGTATTTGAGCCGCATAGAAGAGAAGGTGGACATGGTCCTGCTCCTCGATGCTCAGGATTTCGACAACAGGCCCTCCGAGGCGATCGAAACCACCATCTACCGCCTGGCCCAGGAAGCCTTGAACAACATCTTCAAATACGCCGAAGCCACACGCGTGGAGATCTTTCTCTCCCACCGACCCGATGGCATGATCGTGTTTAAGGTGATTGACGACGGCGTGGGCTTCGAACCCGAAGAGGTTCTCTCCGGCCACAAGATGACCGACAAACTGGGCCTCCTCGGCATGCGTGAGCGCATTGCCTTCCTGGGGGGGAAACTCTCCATCTGGTCCAGCCCGGGCCAGGGCACCTGTATTTCAACCGAAATTCAGGGGGGGGAATAGCAATCTTGCCTAGGGCGCAAGGAACTCAGCCCTTTGCGCCCTAGGTTCGCGAATGATAAGGGATTTGTCCGTGGAGAACAATAAAGGTTATCCAGTTTTCTTTATGATGCCCGGTGGTCGCTTCATGCTCTTCAGGGGTTACTAACCAAGCTGTGATGGGCACATCGTTTCTTGCGGGATTCGTACGCCATCAATTTTGGTGGCTACTCGGGCATTGACATAAGGCTTGTGAGGTTGCTGAAATGGTTCTGAATTCGAATAGCTACCAAAAACCAAGGGCATTGGCGGTTCGGATAGGGTGCATAAAATGCACCCTGCAACGGTGATGGCATACCTATGGATATATGGCATCTGGCCATTTCCGACGAACCCGACGTTTGACAATCGAGGAAGATTTGGTAATTGGTAACCTGTTGAGGTACCTGATTCCGCAGGGTGCGTTACACGCACCAAAACAGCTTGAAAAATTTGAGAAAATATAGCGGTTTATGTCCGTCAACGAGTGTAATCGTTTCGAGGTACGAAAGGCGGGAGTATTCGCAACCAACTTTCAAGGTGGCTCACTTTGTCCCCGGAGGTCCATAAAGGAAGAATGAAGATGGCAAAAATTAAAGTGATTGTGGTGGAAGACCACACCATTGTAAGGAAGGGGCTTTGTGCCCTTTTGTATGTGGAGTCTGATATCGAGGTGGTGGGGGAAGCGGAGAACGGTCGGGAGGCCATCAATATGGTGGAGCAGCTTATGCCCGATGTGGTGCTCATGGATATCACCATGCCGGAGCTCAATGGCATGGACGCCACGCGGCAGCTGAAGAAACGGTTCCCTGACCTGAAAATCCTGATCCTTTCCGTGCACACCAGCGAGGAGTACATTTTCGAGACTTTGCGGGCTGGGGCTTCCGGTTATCTGGTGAAGCGGTCAGCTACCAGCGACCTCATCAAGGCCATCCATGTAGCCCATGAAGGGGACTCTTACTTGAGTCCGGACATTTCCAATAAGGTGATCACATATTACGTGAAGCAGAAAGAGGGAGGGAGCGACGAACCTAAGGGGCTGGAGAAGCTCTCAGACCGGGAGCGGGAAGTGCTTCAGCTCATCGCCGAAGGCCGCGTCAACCGGGAGATCGCTAAGCAGCTCTTCATCAGTCCTAAGACTGTGGAAGCCCACCGGTCGAATATCCAGAAGAAACTAAAACTCTCCGGCACAGCCGAGCTGACCAAGTACGCCATCATCAAAGGGTTGGTAGAGTTGGGGTTTTGAGAAAAGCGTTTCTCGTTCCTGGCTTGTCGTTATTCGTTCGAGATATTCGCTTCGCTCAGGGGCAATTTATTTCCGGGTGGGTGTATTTGGGCCGACTGTCTTTTCGGATGCCTTCGCTAACGATCGATTCGATTTTTTCCAATATTCCCCAAGCCTCTTCGGTGGGCATGAACTGGCTCACCTCCTTGATCCATAGCTGTTCCACCTTTGTTATCTCGGGAAGCTTAAGCCAGGTGTCCATATCCTCTTTTTGGACAAAGGCAACTTGGCACCCCGCCTCTCTCTGAGCTGCGACAATTTCATCTAGCATGTTCTCGTAATGTGCTGCGAAGTGGCGTTTCGAGTTTGTCGAAGCTGTGCGGATGATCAGCTGGATATCTTGGGGCAACTGGTTCCAGGTATCCAGGTTTATAGTGATGTGGAAAGGGAGGGGGATCCAGAAGGGTTGAAAGATCAGGATATTGGGGGCCACGCTGTCTAAGCCGACACGGTGAATTGCATCGATGTTTGTGTAGACCCCCTCTATGGCGTTGGTTTTTAAAGCCATGAAGGTGTCGGTCCAAGGAATGGAGATGGGCACGGCCCCCACTTCTTCCAAGATTTTCATGATCCATCGTCTGGGGGTGTAAACCCGAAGGTTTTGGAAATCGGTAAGGGAGGTCACAGGCCGGGTAAAGACACCTTCCATGGGCAGTGGCGAGTATGTATAGATGATTTTTTGATTGAATTTTGTAAATTCGGCGTTGAGCTGGGGGATCTTATTGTAGATGGTGTCATAGGCCCATATGCGGTTTGCATAGTGGTAGGGGCCTTGTTGCAGGAGGGACATGACGCTGTTGACCACCAACCGTTTGGGGTAGTAGTTGATGTTCACGTGGCCCATATCCACGCTGCCGTCCTTAATACCCTCAAGGAGTTCTTGGTCTCGGAGGTATGATTGTTTCCAGAAGGAGGTTATGCGAATTTTACCCTGACTTAGATGTTCCACCTCATCAATAAAGGCTTTCTCGGCCTGGCCCCTGAGGCCCACAGGGGCCGTGTTCGTGGCGAAAGTAAGGGTTATGGCCGCTGCTCTGGCGTTTGTGCAGGCCGTCCCCACGACCATGGATAGTAAGAGGAGAGCAGCAAGCCACTTCATGGAAAATAAACCAAGACAGCTGCTCTTAAGGGGCGTATTGGACCGTTTATTGTAAGAAACAAGATTTCCGTGACGCGTGATGATCATGATGCGACTCCATGAATGAATGAACGGTAGGGCCCCAGCCTATCTTTCGTTTCTTACCACAGAATTTCTTCGGTTAAACTGTTTTTTATTCATTTTCCACGGGTTGCATTTGAGTTGATTCATTCCTGGTGTCTTATGTTGTTCATTCATTGGTTTCCAGCTATTCCCGTTATGGCATTTCACTCAATGAAAAAAGAGGAATTACCACTAATCGAACCATTACTATTCTTAGTTTACCAGTAAGATGAGACCTCAACCGTAATTCTTCAGTTTTGATGACCATTTTTTATTAAAAATACACGTTTTTCGGGCATACTCACCCAATCCCCTATGAAAACATCGGTTTTCAAGGGCACTTGATCATTGACAATTTGATTTTCAATCAAGCAAGAAACCATTACGTCTTGAACGCCTCCTTGCTTCCAAAGACTATAATGCGCAGAACCCTTTCCATGGAGTCAACTTCAAACAACTGTATTGTAGAACGAATAAGCTCCCACAGGGTTCTCTTTATTCTCCCCTTGATCAGTGCGGCCTGGAATAACCAGCAACTTAATTGCTGCGCCTGGTCTACCAAAAAAGCCAACATCATCAGGATAGTGAAAATCCCACTCAAGTTCTTCTTGCCAAGACCATAATTGTGGCCAAGGTTATACCCTTGATTCTTTAAGGTATTGAACGTTTCATTTTCGATCTTCCACCGTGCTCGTCCGGCCCTCATCAGTTGGTAGACATTGTCATCTGTTATCTCAATATCTGTAACCCAACTGAATTCCGTAACCTTACCTTTCTTGTTAACCTGGTAGTATTCCAGCACGTTGACCAAAAGGTCGGGATGGGATTGATTGAGCAGTACATTATTCAGGTATTTGAAAATATGACCTGTCTTTTGATCTTCTGGATCCAGGAATTGAATCTCAGATGCTCGACCTTCATTTGTAGCTCGGTCCAGCTCTTTAAAGAGCGCCTTGTGATCTTTTGGTTTAGCACCGAGGATAAAACGTAGGTCGTGATTTTTGAGTTCTTTTATGTGTGGTCCGTTACTGCTGAGTGCATCTTCGACAACAATGACTTTCAGGTGAGGATGTTCACGCCTGAAATCCTTGAAAAATCTTTTGGCAGCATTGCGCTCACAATCATTTTTACTGGTACCGTCATTCTGGGTTATCATCTCTGGAAAGACAGGGATGACAACTTTACTTCCTGGTTTGACAAAGCAGGCTGCATACATTTGTTGATGGTACAGGATCTTCCCATTCCTGCTTTTTTTTCCCATGCAATACGGTGATGAAACTTTTTCAGAGCTGTAGAAGCCGGTGCCGTCACCGCTGAGGAGATAGTGCCCATCATAATAGGCCATCTTCTCAAAGTCCTTCCCTCGTTGTATTTGTCTGAATACAGACAGGAATGGGGCTCTCAGAGCAGACAAGGGTAACGGGTCCAAAATTGTACGCATCTGGCTGTCACAAGGGATATTGGAAAGACCATAGACAGAACGAAGATTATGATCTTCTTCACTACGTCTTTTGTCAAAGGCCAGAAGCGATTGATCTTTGAGCTGAAACATTGCAAGGGCAGACATCAAGGCATCATCAAGAGTTATTTTCGAGTTCGCACCTCGGCTGTCCGGGATTTTCTGAAAATCCTGCCGGATTGCTGCAAGAAGTGAATCTGCATTGAGGTGTTTTCTCACTTTTCTGCCTGCTAATGTCAGGGTTAAGGCTTTGCTTGTATTGTATGCTGATAATTTCATCGCGTTCCCTATGTATGAGATTGATATACCATAGAAAACGCGCGACATTTTTTACTGGGCATGTCAAGTAAAAAATGTCAGGCTTGTTGATATTTATTTTCTGTTATTTCAGTCTATTGCACTCATGTCTTGTGTCAAATGTTTACGAAAGCTCAAACTTAAATAGTACATATTTTCAAATACATAAAATTCAGCCGGGAATAGCTGATTGGTTTCTACGTTTTACGTAGTTTTTGGTTCTGTTGCAAACTCGACTCTGCTATTGGCTGCTGGCAATGCAGGACACATCCGTAACAAACTTTGCGACAGAACTTTCAGTAATTCCTCGTAATGATAGTTTATTTGCGATAGTTGTAGGATTTAATAACTTTGCCAGGGTTGTTATTGGTACGAACGCCATCTAAAACAACTGCCTGACCATTACAAAACACATGTTTGATTCCAGATGGATAGCTAGCAGGATTATCAAAGGAAACGTTGCTTCTAATTTTTATTGGATCAAATACAACAATATCTGCCCATACCCCGGGTGCTATTCTCCCTCGGTCAGATATGCCAAACCGTGTTGCAGGTAGCATAGTAAGGCGTCTGATAGCATCTTCTAAAGGTAATTTATTTAGAACATGAACATATCGATTCAGAAAATGCGCAGCCCAACCATAGGTGGCAAGGGCTCCTCTACGATCTTTTAAAACACCATCTGGAGAGTGGGTTCGTGCGTCTGAGATTACCCCGCAATAAGGATCGCTCAAAGCAGTTATTACATCATTTTCTTTAAAGTTTTTTGCGGTCCAGAGCAGATTGACCATCCCCAGCCCTTCATCTCGTATTATATCTAGCAGACAATCGTCAGCAGGCCTTTTACGCTCCTTGCTGATTTCGTAGAAACTTTTACCTATGAGTTCTGTTGAGTTTTCAGCATGCATCAGGTAAATGAGTTCCCACCTTCCTTGAAGAACCAGTTGCCAGATCGGTTTTAAATCCTGTTTAATGCGACTACGCATCTTGTCGTCTGTCAGCAGCTCAACTACTCCTTCAATTCCATTTTTAAATGCCCAGGTCGGAAGTATGGAAATCATTGAGGTGTTTGCCCAGATATCAGGCATTAAATCCATGAAAATTTGAATTCCTCTATTACGGCTAGCCAAAACAGTTTCCAGAATCTGTTCCATGGCAGATTCTGGAGCTCCAAATTTAGGATTTACATGGCTGATAATCACCTCCGCATCGCTGTTACGTGAGAGGCTACACATCTCAGCTACAGCCAAGTCAAAGTATTTGTCTCTGTTACGAATGTGGGAGCTGACGGGAAGATTCAAACGTCCTGTCACAGCGGCTAGTTTTTGCAACTCTTGCACATTGGCACTTAAGCCTGGTTCATATTCCAATCCTAATGACAGACCAAAACCACCCTCCAGGCAAGATTCACGGAGGAGCTGTGTCATTTGCTCCACATCTTCTCGGGTTATTTGACGAGATACACCTCTTGTTGTTGTCCATCGTAGTGCCCCATGGCCAACCATGGCTGCCACGTTTAAGCCGAGTTGATGCTCTGAAGCACAATTAAGGTATTCACCGAAACTGCTCCAGCTCACATCGACAGAAGAGTGATAGCCAATCATCCTTTGTTTTACAATTTCAGGGGAATGGCATGGGGATGCACTAAAACCGCATTGCCCTATGATCTCAAGAGTCACTCCCTGGCAAACTTGACTATTGCCCCTACCGTCAGCTAAAAGAGTGATGTCTGAATGGGTGTGCTGATCGATGAAACCAGGGGCTATAGTCAGTCCGTCGACATTAAAGACGTTATTAGCACTGGCATTTATTAGCTCAGCGGTGCCGGAACCATCCGGTCGAGTGATCATGATTATTCGTCCGTTATGCAAGCCAACAGAACCGGAGTAAGCCGGTGCCCCTGTCCCATCTATAATCGAACCGTTTAATAATAAAGTATCTATCATGAGATGCTACTCACCTTATTTATGTTTTCAGAGCGTGCCTTTTTGAGGCGTCGACGAGTTTCATCCCATATCGTTTTCGTAAGAAACAGAATGGTAATAATGATGATCACCAGAGATATCGGTCTGGTAAAAAAAATAGAGAAATCCTGCTGAGACATGATCATCGATCGTCGGAAATTTGATTCCAGCAGAGGGGAAAGTATCATTGCCAGAAGTAGCGGGGCTAAAGGAAAGCCACAACGAGTCAAGATATAACCAATAGCTCCAAAGCAAACCATAACAAGCACATCAAACCCAGAGTTTGCCATTGCATAAGATCCGAGAAGGCAGAGGACGGAAACAAATGACAAAAGTAATCCTGTTGGTAGTGCAACTATTTTACTTAAAAATCGGAGAGAGTTGAACCCAAGGATAAGCATGAACACATTTGCCAGCATCAAAGCTATAAAAATTCCAGTGATGATTGGCATATTATCTCGAAAAAGCAGTGGCCCTGGTGCCAGCCCCTGAATCATCAGTGCGCCGAGCATTACTGCGGTAACCATGTCACCAGGAATACCCAGGGTAAGCAAAGGGATGAGTGCCCCTCCGGTTGTCGCGTTATTTGCTGCCTCGGTTGCTGCTACACCTGGAAGATGACCGGAACCAAATTTTTCAGGTTCTTTCGAGGTTCGTTTAGTCTCATTATAGGCTATAAACGATGCAGTGCCGCCACCCGTTGCCGGGATTAAACCAACAAATGTCCCTATTACTGAAGATCTTATAATAGTCCAAAAGTTATTATGCATATCCTTTAAGGTAAGTCGGTCTTTTTCCCCACTTATTGGAACCGTGGGTGAATATGTTTCGACCCTGGTTTCCACCCACTCTTCAAGTTTCAATAATACTTGCGATATCGCAAATAGTCCCACAAGCGCTGGAACCAGGCTTACGCCACTGAGCAGCTCCGGAATACCGAAGGTGTTTCTGACAGTACCTGAAACCGAATCTATACCGATGGTGGCGATAAGGAGACCTAAAAGGGCTGCGATAACACCTTTTAATAGTTCGTTGGTTGAGAGACCTATTACAATAGACAGCCCAAACAGCGAAATAGCGAAATACTCCGGTGGCCCAAAAGAGAGAGCTACTTTAGCAAGTTGTGGTGCGACCAGGGTCAACGCCATACAGCTGAAAAAACCACCCACAAATGAGGCTATCGTGGCCATTTCCATAGCTTTACGGCCTTGACCTTTAGCTGTAAGCCCAGGTCCTTCGAGCAACGTTGCCACTGCAGCAGGTGTACCGGGTGTATTGATCATAATTGCAGTCAGAGACCCGCCATAGACCGAACCTATATACATTCCTAATAAAGCACTAAAAGCTATAACAGGCTCCATGCCAAAAGTTAAAGGAATGAGCAATGCCACGCCCATGGTGGACGTAAGCCCTGGAAGAGCTCCGAAAGTAATACCAAGGGCGACTCCAACTATATTTGCAAAAATAGCAGACAAAGAAAAAGCAAACGAAAGTCCGTAAAGGATATTTTCAATCATTTCAACCTCTATTTATGGTAAAGGCACGTTAAACAGTTTGATAAATACAGCCCACAATAATACGGTACTGCTAATTGCGAAAAATGTGTTTTGCAAAACTTTCCTTCGGCCAAATAACAAGGGGCATAAAAAAAGAAATAAGGCTGTTGATATCAAATAACCGATTTTCAGAAAGAGAAAAACATAGCTACCGAACAACAAGGTAAACAGTAAGCTGCGCCAACCAACAACGCCTTTTGCTTTGCTTGGTGATTGGTGCTCACGAAAAGACCTGATTGCAAGAATCAAAGCGCACCCACCCAAGCAGAACAAAATGAAATTAACAAATGAGGCGGGGCCAAAATAGCTCAATGATGAAGGAGGAGGGATCTTTGAGGTTGAGGTAAATCCAAAAGCTACAAGAACCAATAATCCAATTGCCGAGAAAAAGTCTGTTTTGTTTTTCATTTACTTCCCTCTACGGAGCAAGTGATAAAACCTGCTCCGTAATGTTGGCTATAAATTATAGTCCGAATTTTTTAACAATGGCAGAATGCTTATTGCATTGGTTTGTCACAAAGGTTTTTAATGCTTCGGGGTTTGTGAAATTGATGTCCAGTCCAAGCTTTTTATACCTGTCTATAACGTCCTGCTGCTCCAAAGCGTAAGCGATCGATGAATTAAGTTTTTCGATAATCGGTTTGGGTGTGCCTTTTGGAGCCATGAATGCAAACCAACCGCCGGCAACAACATCATAACCCTGTTCTTTTATGGTTGGTACGTTGGGGACATTAGGATGTCTTTTGTCGCTGGCAACGGCGAGAGTGTTTATTGCTCCAGCTTCATATTGAGTAATACTATCAGGTAATGCTACCATAGCTGAAAAGACGTGTTCACCGAGAAGCTGGCCAATAGCCTCCGATGCACCGTTAAAAGGAACATGTGGGAGATCCAGGTTCATTTTTTCCAGCAGTTCTAGCATTACAAGGTGAATTTGCAATCCTGCTCCAGGAGTAGCATACGTTGCTTTTGCAGGATCTTTAGTGGCAATTTCAGCCCATTCTTTAAAGGTAGTAATGCCTGATTTGCTGTTAACGTTTAACGAAAAATCGTTTGAACTAAGTTGTGCCATAAACTCGTAGTCCTTCAGCGGGTCAAAACCTGCGTTGGTTCGAAATGGGGTTACAGATACCGGTCCAGAGGCGGTCAGAATTATTGTATAGCCGTCAGGGCGAGCTGCTTTTGCTGCCACCATTCCGATTGCACCACCACCACCTGGTTTGTTGATGACATTGACCGGTTGACCCAACTTGGTTTTCATATGTGCGGCAATCATTCTGGCCTGGATATCGGTTGAACCTCCAGCCGAGTAGGGCACGATAATAGTTATCGGCCTCTTAGGGTAATCTCCAGCAATAGCGCTGATCGGGATAACGATGCTAAAAATAAACATGGACACTACCATGAAAACATTTTTGACAATTCTGATTTTTTTCATTTTACGTTCTCCTTGTTGGTAATTAACTAAGTTTCTTTTTTGTTAGTTCGTAACCTATTAACGAACCTCCCCTACAATAGACCGGTTATTGAAAAACGATCATAATGATCTAAAAGGTATCAAGATACGCATAGAGAGCCGGAGACCCTCCAGTATGCAGAAATAGTACGTTAGAGCCTGGGGCAAAGTGATCATTGCGAACAAGATCAATAAGTCCTGCCATCGACTTTCCTGAGTAGACAGGGTCAAGCAGAATTGACTCCGTCCGGGCAAGCAACTTGACCGCTTCGGTCATGCCGTCTGTCGGGATAGAGTAGCCTTCTCCAACGTAGTTATCAAAACAGGTGATCTGATCTGCCGGCAGGCTCTCACGCATACCAAGCCGCTCAGCGGTCTCTACAGCGAGCTTGTGAACGAGTTCTTCCTGAACATCTTTTTTACGACTGACGTTAACACCGGATACAGGAATGCCCGCGTTGGTGCCATACATGCCGACAACAATACCGGCGTGGGTACCTGCGCTACCGCTTGGTACAACCATATGGTCAATGGTCAAATTGCTCTCAAACAGTTGCTGCTGAATCTCTTGAGCACAGGCCACATACCCGGTAGCGCCAATAGTATTTGATGCTCCGCCGGGAATGATATACGGCTTCTTTCCATTTTTTTTCAGTTGCTCTGCAAGTTTCTGCATTTCACCAAGCATATCGGAACCACCCGGTACAACGGTTGTGCTCTTCACCCCCATCAACTGGAACAGGAAGTTATTACCGGAACCGTCCTTCTTATAGCTCCCAGCTACACGCTCTTCGAGAACGAGATGACAATCCATACCTTCCTTAACAGCCCAGGAGAGGGTGAGCCGACAGTGGTTAGACTGGACAGCGCCGCAGGTGATAATCGTGTCCGCACCATTTTCCAGAGCATCTGCGATGCAATAGTCAAGTTTTCTGGTCTTGTTGCCACCGGCACAACCTGGTAACAGGTCATCCCGCTTAATGAAAATATTTACTTTGCCGCCGAGAGCCTTGGAAAAGGCAGGAAGCGCTTCGATGGGAGTTGCGCTTTGTACATAATTTCTTCTGGGGAACTGTGTCAGATTCATTGTATACCCTGTAACTTTCAGATTATTAGAGATTTTACTTAATCATTGCAACTGCTTCGATTTCAATATCCGCGCCCAAAAGGAAGAGCTGCAACCTAGAATGCATTCCTCGCTGGAAAAGGAGATGCGAAATACTCGACATAAACGGTGTTGAATTCTTGTAAGTCACCAATATTAAATAAAAAGCCTGTTGTTTTTGCAACATTTTCAAGTGTTGCACCTGCAGCTTTTACTACTGCAGCAGCAAGTTTTTTTAGCGTCTGGTGCGCCCGGTCTGCAATAGACCCTTCAACCATAATCCCGGTTGCCGGATCAATAGGCAGCTGGGCAGAGGTGAAATGTAAATTCCCTGTCATTACTGGCTGGGAATACGATCCTGTTGCCCCGGGAGCATTATCTGTTGCTATTGCTGTTTTCGCTTTCATGTTATATGCTCTAGTAGCTAGTGATGATATTGAACGCTATCTTTCTGTAAAACTGTGATTAAAATGCTATTAAAGTGACGAATGTCGACACTTATTGGTTGTGGTTATTTTGGATGAAAAAGTTGTTTCTGTCTATTGGGGAATCCCTTAAAATGACAAGGGGAAACCATTAATTCTCTACGGGTGGGAGCTTTTATTCACCTTTTTTCATTGAGATATCGTGGTGTTGATCAAGGGTTTTCATTTTATCCGCAACTGATAAAAAAATCTGAGACCCGTTTTGAGTCAGAGGGAGTTTGTTTGCCTGACCAATGATGGAACTAGTTGTAGTGACCCGCAAAGATAAACGGCCAGACCCGCAATCAAGCCAGATCTCGGCCCACATTATTTGACAATAAGAATGGTGCTCGACCCACTTTAATTGCCAATGGGACCACATTAGTGGGAATGAGGCCCGCAATAATGGGTGCGGACCCACATTAAGTGAGAATGGAATTTCTCTTCCCTGCTGCTCGCTTTCAGCGTAGTTTTTTCCACTGCTATGGTTAGAAAAGGAGCAGCTTATCGGTTTGATCTGCCTGAGAATGGACAGGAAGAACTGAACCGCTACGCTCCGCTGCGCAGAAAAACCAATACTCCCCTCTTGCAATAACATCAGCCTCCCAGTTAACCCGGCACTTCCCTGATCATGATTTTTGCTCTGCCTGGATTTTTGATAAATTGGATTAAGCAGTACCAATCCTATTCATCTCAACCAGGGAGGTAAATCATGCCTAATCCAATCAAAGACAAATTTATTGAGCACATGGAACTCTATGGTCTCACCAAGGAGACCCAAAAGGGATATATCAGCGGAGTCAGATGCCTGGCTAACCACTACAATACATCCCCGGAACATCTGAGTAATGATCAAGTCCGGGAGTATTTTCGCCATCTGCTCCTTGAGAAGAAACTGGCTCATTCGTCATGTAAAGCCTATCTCGCCGGTATCAACTATTTTTATCGCCATATCTGCGGTCGGGAAGTTGATGATCGTTTTGGTTTACCACCGCGCCCAATGGGGAGAAAGTTACCGGCAGTGTTGTCCATGGAAGAAGTAAGCAAGCTCCTTAATTGCATCGACAACCTCAAGCACAGGGTCATGCTCAAGACCATCTACAGCGCCGGGCTCAGGGTCGGGGAAGCCATACGTCTAAAACCCGAGCATATTGAAAGTGATCCGTCACGGATGGTGATCCGGATAGAACAGGGCAAAGGGCGTAAAGACCGTTATACAGTTCTCTCGGAACACCTGCTGCATGAACTGCGGGCTTATTGGATTGAATATAAGCCGAAGTACTGGCTGTTCCCCGGACAGAAGCCCGGGACCCATATCACCAACGTTTCCGTATCTCAGGTATTGTATGATGCTAAAAAAAATCGGCTTAACCAAAGAGTGCAGCCTCCATACCCTTCGCCACTGCTTTGCCACACATCTGCTCTATAAAGGTTACGATCTCTATACAATCAGCCAACTGCTCGGACACAACGCAATAGAAACAACCACGATCTATCTGCATCTGGTCCCGTCCCGGTACGTCCAAATCAAGAGTCCACTCGATCTGATGGATGAACCGCAGGAGGGGGAAGATGAAAGATAATAACAGATCACCGGAGGTGGCTGATATATTCCGCAGCTATGGACAACAGTTCCGGGATAAAAACAGAGTTACCTCTCAGCAATACAAAGTAATGAAGCGCATTGAGATGTGCCGTACCTCAGCTCTCGGAGGACATATCCAAGCGTGCGATCACTGCGGCCATACACAAAATGCCTACAACTCCTGCCGGGACAGACATTGTCCCAAATGCCAGACAATGGTCAAGGAGAAATGGCTCAATAACAGGAAGGCAGAGTTGCTGCCCTGCCCCTACTTCCACAATGTCTTCACATTACCCCATGAGCTCAATTCCCTTATCATGGTTAATAAGCGCATCATGCTGGCTCTGCTGTTTACAGCCGTTAAAGAGACTTTGCAGGTCTTTGCCCGTGATTCGCAGTGGCGCCTTGAAGGCCAACTCGGCTTCATCTCCGTGCTCCACACATGGAATCAGAAACTCATGGACCACTTTCACCTGCACTGCATCATCCCGGCAGGAGTACTTGCATTAGATCGTAAAAAATGGATCGGTGCCAGAACAAAATATCTGTTCAAGGTGCAGTCCCTAGCTAAGGAGTTCCAGAGGCGATATCTGAACAAGCTGGAAAAGACCTACCGTAAGAACAGTTTGTCTTTTAATGGCAGGGCTGAGAAGTATCGGGACGAAAAACAGTTCCAGCAACTTCTTACAGTGTTATGGGACAAGCAGTGGATTACTTATGCCAAGCAGCCCTTCGGTGGGCCGGAGCAGGTACTTGAGTATCTGGGCCGTTACACGCACCGAGTAGCGATCACTAACAATCGGATTGTTGCAATCGAAAACGACCAAGTACGAATCAAGTATCGAGATCGCAGTGACGACAACAAAGAAAAAGAACTCACCATCAGCGCTTATGAGTTTATCCGGCGTTTTCTTTTGCACGTGCTCCCAAGAGGTTTTACCAAGATCCGCTATTACGGATTCCTGGCCCATGCCAACAAGAAAACTTGCATTGAGCTGATTCGCAAGTTAATCGGTACACCCATAGCATACGTGGATAAGCTGGTTGAGAGTGTTCAGGAGATGATGCTGCGGCTAATCGGCATTGACATCTTTTGCTGCCCGCAGTGCGGCAAGGGGAAGATGGTATACCTCATGCCGATTACTGAATCAGCTTATGACGATACGTCCTGACTTGGGCTGGTTGACAAGATCGTGTGACTTGTAAATGCCCCAGTGGATGGGTTAACAGGAGAGCTACGTCTTGAACGGGTGAAAATGACAAATACGCGCAAGGTATAAAACTTGAACGACACGGTTTATAGAGAAATCTCTCCCCAAAAGTCAATTCTGATAGCAAAGGCTGGAATATGTCCGTATCAATGTTGATTCCAGATCAAATATCAACAAATAAAATCACCACTCAATCCCCATAGCGCCGAGCTCCCGGCTGTAAATCCGCTCCGCAGTTCAGTTCTTCAGGATTATCAATAATTGCAATACGGTATGTGGGTAAATTGGAAGGCCGGAGGAATGCAACTATTGATAACCCTATTCTATCTAAAAAAATACATCTTCCTCAAAACCTAACGATTAAACCGTTATTTAAGATTTGATACTATCCATGAGAAGGTACAGGGACGCACGATATAACAATTGCAGAGACTAGTAATGGCAATGTTAACCATTTAAGGGAATCTCGAATAAATGGTTTATTCCCCAGCGTCTTTAATTATGCGATAAATATGGCAATCAGGGTCAATTCAACATTTAAATTTTCGTGTTTTTGGGGTTGCAGCGAACAACTCAATCGCCCTGAAACCCATTTTCCTGCTATGTTACAAGCAATGTGCCCAGCCGATCCATATTGTAAGCAAGGTTTCTCATCCCAATCTTCACCGTCGCCCTTGCCAGGCCGACTGTTCTTACAAGCAAATTTCCTGCCTTCTGGGTTTGCGCACCGAAAACATGCTCAACCCTTACACGAACCTTCGATTTGGTCCTGTTACTCTTCTGTTCTCGAGCTGTCAGCTTTCGGTTCCGAGTGC
>NZ_JAFFQD010000032.1 GCF_016918565.1 Desulfogranum marinum | reverse complement strand
CCATAGCTCCACCCTTCCGGTTCTAATCCACTCCGCAGTTCAGTTCTTCAGGATTATCAATAATTGCAACACACTCCGAGGTAGACTGGAGGGCAATGGAATGCAACTATTGATAACCCTATTCTATTAGTGTAAACTTTCAGATTTGCTTAAATGGTTAACATTGCCAATACTAGCCTCTTCCATTTCCCCGGAAGCTATTCTCGTGAGCTATACAGACATCTATTGTCTGGTCTTTTGTAAATTGTTATAGATTTTGACCTGGCCATCTTGAACTCGTGATTTACAAAGAGGGGCAACGTCAGGATGTATATTGAGCCTAGTTGAATTGATCAACAAGATTAACCAAACGGGTCATTCATCTCTTTCAAATTTGCATCATATTCGACCGAATCAACAAGGGGCTGATCAGGAGCAATCAATGGTTAGAAGCGTTGAAAATATTCTCCAACAGCACATTTAGCTTGTTAAGATGATAAGGTTTTGCAAGCACTCCAACAAAGCCATATTTGCTATAATTAGACAAAACCGGATCGTTACTATAACCGCTTGAAACGATTACTCTTGCAAAAGGATCAATGTGTAACAATTTTTTAATGGCCTCTGCTCCCCCCATGCCATCAGGAATAATAAGGTCCATAATTACCAAATCGAATGGCTTGTTGGTTTGCATCGCTTTCACATACTTTGCTAAAGCCTTTTCCCCGTCTTCAGCAAATGCAGCATGATACCCGAGGTGCTCTAACATTACCCCGATCATATCACGCACCATTTTATCATCATCCATGACGAGTATTTTTCCGCTACTCTTTAATAGCTGTGATTCAGCATCCTCTGCCAGTTCGACATCGGAAGTGGAAGCTGGAATGTAAAAAGAAAAAACTGTACCTGATTCTGAAGTAGATTCAACAATCAAACACCCCTCATGTTTCTTCAGTATCGAGTAAGCTGATGACAAGCCGAGTCCATTGCCAGTGGCTTTTGTGGTAAAATAAGGATCAAAAATACTATCAAGATATTCTTCCCGTATTCCAATCCCTTGATCTCTTATTGATGTCTTAACGTACTTTCCATTTTTTAAGGGGAGGTTGTCGGTCTCGCTGCTTACCACATTTTGACAGCACACCTTTATCTTACCCCCGTTGGGCATAGCCTGGTCGGCATTGATAAGGATGTTGGTTAAAGCCTGACCGATTTGGTTAGCATCCGCATAAAAGTTCCATAAATCCTCAGGAATACTGCATTCCCAGCTCGATGTTGTCCCGCTTAATGCTAATTGACAGCTGCTTTTGACCAAGTCTGCTACTAAAATTGTAGTCATGACAGGATCACCACCTTTTGAGAATGTAAGAAATTGCTGGGCTAAATCTTTTGCCCTAAAACATGCTTCCTCTGCATTGGTTAACCGTTCGTATATTGAGTCTGTGGGGGAAACTGTCATTTTCGCTAACGAAACGTTACCCATGATAGACATTAGAATGTTATTGAAGTTATGGGCTATTCCTCCGGCAAGGCGACCTAATGATTCAAGTTTCTGAACTTTGAGCAGTTCCGTTTCTTCCAATTTTCGCTGTGTAACATCTTCGTACACCCCCAACAGGCCAATTATGTTATCTTTTGCATCACGAAGTGGTACTTTTGAAGCTGAGAGCCAAATTTGCTTCCCTTCAGGGGTTGTTTGGGGTTCTTCATAGTTGAGTTTTGATTTTCCCGATTTAATGACCTCAAGGTCATCCTTTCGATACTGGTCTGCATTAACCGTCCACCCCATATCGTAATCGTTAGCTCCAACCAACTCTTCTGGGTCACGACACCCTGCATCCTGAGCAAACAACCTATTGCAGCCTAAATAATTTAATTTTTTGTCCTTCCAGAAGAGACGTACAGGAATAGTATCTACGATAAGCTCCAGAAATTTATAGGCATCTTTGTTTTTTTGTTCACTTATCGTCAACGCCTCTTCAGCTTGTTTACGTTCGGTAACATCTCCAATACACATTCTGAATTGGCCAGCATCACCATCTACGTCAGCAAGAACTGTCCCTTCAACGTGCGCATAAAAGAAAGCGCCCTGCTTGTTTTTCATCCGAAGATCAAAAGATTGCTGCCCTTCTGAATGAAGAAGTTTTGCACGATGATTATATAAAATGTCCTGGTCTTCCTTAGCTATAAATGCGGAGAGAGGTTGATTGAGCAAAAATCCCCTTTCTCCTCCTAGCATTTCAGCTGCTGTTAAGTTGCACTCAACAATCAATCCTTTATCGCTAATGGTAAGGTACCCCACCGGGGCAAAGTCATAGAGGTCAGAAAATCTCTTGCGTGACGTGTTAAGTTCCTCCTGCACTTGACGCAAATCTTCATTTTGGATTTCCAGCTCAACCTGGTAGGTGTCGAGCTCATGAACAAGTTTTTGGATATCCTCTGAAGACATGGCAGAGAGGTCTTTTTCTTTCCTTGCCAGGGAAGCTCGAGCGCGTTTCCTTAACTCGCTATATTTACAACGTTGATCGTCTTCTAGTGCCATGGGATGCTCCTGCTTTCAAGAAGCCGGATAGTTTTTTGCTATGGTTGCAATAGCTTGTGGTTTTCCATTTTTTCCAGACAGGAGGGAAAACGTTAACAATACAGGTATAAATTTACCTGATTTATGGAGACAGCTACTCTCAAGGTTACGCACTGAGGTCCCTTTTAAACACTGATCCAAGGCATTTTTCATTTGATCATAATTTTCTTTGGGACTGAGGTCCAGAGCGTGTTTACCGATAATCTCCTCACGACTCCACCCATAGGAGTTAATAGCCTCACTATTGGCGTCAATGATTGTCCCACCTAGATCTTCGATGATAATCGGGTCTGCGCTGTCCATGAAGACCTTGGACATCATTGTTAATTTCTTTTCAAAAGAAAAAGATGACGCCTCAAGTTGAGCTTCAATCAGTTTAATTTGTGTTATATCTTCAAACGTTATAACTACACCGTCAATCACATTGTTTATAGTTCGATAGGGCCTGAGTCGCATACGATATGTCTTTTGTTTGTTGTCATTCACTTCAAGTTCTATCATGTTTAAATCTTCAAGAACTTTAGCCGCAAGACTTTGCAAGTCGACGTTGACAAGGGTAGAAGAAAAGTGTTTTATCGGTCGTCCTATATCGGTATATTTCAGGGGGAAAAGGTTCTTTACAGTGGACGTGAATCGACTCAATTCAAAGTTGATATCTAGGAAAATAGTAGCAATTTCGGTTGCATCAAGAAGGTTTTTTATGTCATCATTAGCCTTGATCAATTCATCAATCCGACTTTGCAATTCAGAGTTAACAGTGGTCGACTCTTCATTTAGAGATTGCAGCTCCTCCTTGGATGTTTCCAGCTCCTCATTAGTACTCTGTAGTTCTTCGTTGGTAGATTGTAGTTCCTCGTTAGCTGACATCAACTCTTCGTTTGAAGTTTCAAGCTCTTCAATAGTCGACTGTAAATTTTCTTTTGTATATTGCAATTCATGCTCGAGCTTTTCGTATTCATCGCCTTTCTCATGTTCTCTTGTGACTGCGTGCTTTGCTTGCGGCTTCAAATCAGAAGAGACCGGCTCAAAAATTACCATCATTATTCCACTGGATCCTGTTTCAAGATCAGGTAATGGCCGAACAATGAGGTTTACATCGAAAAGTCCGTCATAAGTTTTAACATGAAGTCCTTTTATAACGGTCTCCTGATGACTTACTAAAACTTTGTGTATTGCATTTGTTAACCCCGTTTTAATGCCATGCCGTGCCATAGCAAGAAGATTTGTACTTATTTCCCCTTCCGCCGGTTCCAAAAAATGACCAGTACGTCCGTGGATATAAATAATATTTGCCTGGTCATCGATAACTACACATGCTGGCAAATCACTTTGGGCAATAATGGACTTTAACAATTTTTGGGTTTTAAACTCGTCAAACACTTTTGGATGTGTTGTTTGCTTATGGCTCATAGCTTGATGCAGTGGAGTATGAAGAGGAAAATGCGGTACAGCCTGGGGTGAATTTGCAGAGGCGATCGGCGTAAAGAATTTCCATTTTTTATCGAGGCAGGTGAATAAATTACTGGCATAACCGGTTGTTTCTGAAGACCCAAGAAAAAGAATGCCATCTTTTTTTAGACTGTAGTGAAAGATGGGGAAAAGTAGTTTCTGCAGATCCTGAGTAAAATATATTAAAAGATTTCTGCAGCAAAGCATGTCCAATCTGGTAAACGGTGGATCTTTGATAATATTTTGCGTAGCAAATACCACCATCTCACGAATCACTTTTTTAATTTGGTAAGTATGTTCATCTTTGATGAAAAAAGACTTGAGACGTTCAGGGCTGACATCTGCGACAATAGAATCTGGATAGATGCCTGCACGTGCGATATTTATTGCCTCTTCATCAATATCAGTCCCAAAAATTTGTATGTTATAATGATGGTCCATCATCTCCATACACTCCCGGGCAATCATGGCAATTGAGTAGACCTCTTCGCCACTACTACATCCCGGCACCCAGATTCTCACTTGATATTCATCGGGCTTGCCTTCAAAAAGAACTGGCAGATACTTTTCCTTGAGCAACTCAAAGGCAGTTCCATCTCGAAAAAAACTGGTAACACCGATCAAAAGATCTTTAAAAAGGATGTGTCGCTCTCTTTCACTCTCCTGGAGATAACGGACGTAGCTTGTAATATCTACGATTTGGTGCACATGCATCCGTCTTTCGATTCGTCGAAAGATAGTATTTTTTTTGTACTGTGAAAAATCATGATTGGTGCTGCTTCGCAACAGAATGAATATTTTTTGAAGGGCGTTTTGAATTTTATCATCTTCATCGTGTATTTTATCTCCAGAGCCCTTCATCATATAGGAGGAAAAACTTATCAACTGTTCAGGCATTTTTGCTGGCGGCAGGATATAATCGACCAGGCCCGTGGCAATAGCATTTCGTGGCATACCATCATATTTTGCAGATTTTTCATCCTGGACCATGGCCATTCCAGCTTCACCCTTAATAGCTCTTAGACCTAGAGTTCCGTCTGTACCGGTACCGGAAAAAATTATGCAAACCGCATTGCTTCTCTGATCCTGAGCAAGAGAACGAAAAAAACTATCAATGGGCAGGGCTGTCCCACGTGATCCCGACACCTCCATTAACTTAAGATAACCGTTCAAAATGGCCATTTCTTTACCGGGCGGGATAACGTATACATGATCAGGTTGCACTTGCATGTGGTCGGCAACATGCAAGACATTCATGCTGGTTTTTTTTTGAATGAGTTCAGGCAAGATGCTGGTATGGCTTGGATCGAGATGAGAAACCAAAATGAATGCCATACCTGAATCTGGAGGCATGGCCTCAAAAAACAACTCAAAGGCTTCTAATCCTCCTGCTGATGCGCCTATACCAACAATGGGAAAAGTTGTTTTTTTATTGAAAAGAGAAAAATCGCTTGTCGCAGATTGCTTGTTTATTTGATCGGGAGAGCTTCTTTTGATTACCTTCTTTTTATTTCTGATTGTCATTTGAAATTTTCCCCAAAAAAAAAAGCGACATCAATCAATCCATAGGAGCTGAATCTTCAAAGAAAATGCTAGTCCATTTTATGTCATTTTTAAACCATCTTAAGGTAAATATATCTCACAATGAATGGAATTTATATCTCACAATGAATGGAATTACTACGCTTGCAAGAGAATTGCCGCTATCGATACTGACACAAAAGGAATTTCACCTGGAAAATATATCCAGTTGTAGGCCTCAGTTGAAAGTTGCACACATAATTTGACTTGATCAGGTAATTACAGAAACTGGTCATTGAATTTAACATTGCCGGGACGAAGATAATAAATCTTGTCACTTACTCTAACGAAAGGTGTTTCCTGTGAAGGTAGACCTGGCTTTTTGCTAAAATCGATCAGAAATGGAGCAACTGGAAGGTGTAGTTTACCAAAAAACTTCTCAAAAATGTGACAGCACTCCAACCTAAGGCGCCTATGATGCCATTCTATGAGCATATGGGTAAAAATCCTAACAAACAAATTTCAATTCGCAAATTTCAGAAACGATCCCCACTCTTCTCTGTTTTTTTAATCGTTAGGATCCGTGATCACTACTCCATAAGATGAAAAAAAAAGCCACCCTCATTTCTGAAGGTGGCTTTTTTCTTTATATGGTACGCCAACCAGGATTCGAACCTGGGACCTACGGCTTAGCTTACCACTTCGGATTTCCCCGCCTTGCCTGATTGCAAGTTCGTGGTCTGGACTATCCCTTCATCATATTCAGCGAATTGCTGAACTTAGATGCCAACCGTCTAGTCTCTACACCTTCCCATCATTTCTGGTGGGCTTGGCTCGGGATTGCCATTCTACTTTTGAGCAGTGAAGGTTTCCCCGAATTTGGCTGGTTCTACTCTTGAGGTTTCCCCCAAGGCACTCCAATTGAAGGCCGTTGCTCTATCCAGCTGAGCTATTGGCGCATATTTAACTCTTTTTTTGTTTTATACCTTATAGTTCCCTACTTGTCCCGCTAAAAAGTTACCTAATGGTTACTTGTCTTTTTCCAACCTCTCCAACCCCTTAGCATCACTGTTAAACTACTGATATCACTCGGGATTAGAAGGCCGTTGCTCTATCCAGCTGAGCTACTGGCGCACGTATTTTCGCGAGCAATGTACAGGGGAAGCCCAAAGAAAGCAAGCACAAACGTAACTATCCAGCAGCGCCCCACCTGCGCACGATCAAGCAGGAAAATAGAGCACTACTGTACGTATCCAGCCTGCTTGTACGCATCTGGAGTACTACTGAGCAGTTACGCAGAAACGACCATTACGTCCTCACTCTTTTCCAAAGTATGCTTTGCCCAGATGGTGTTCCTATTCGCAATCCGTTTTTTCCCAAACCGTTCCGGTTGCACTATCCTGGACAGTAACTCCTTTCTCTAAAAGTTGCTCTCGTACAGAATCGGCAGCGGTCCAGTCCTTTAATTGCCGTGCCCGTTCTCGTAGCCGTATGAGACGGTCAATTTCCGGAGTTATCGGGCACTGCTCAAGCTCCAGCACCCCCAGAACGTTATTGATTGAGCGCAGAATTTCCAAAATATCGTTTTTCTGTTCTTTATCAATATGGCTGGTATGGAGAATTGGGTTTACCTTTTTGATAAAATCAAAAAGGCCACCGATAGCACCAGAGACATTCAAATCATCATCCATGGATTCTGAAAAGCGTTGCTCAAGTGCTGTAATATAGGTGGCAACCTGGGGATGTGGCAAACCTGCAGGCAGACACAGTAACTTACGAATAAAGGCATCTATTCGTTTTAAGGCTGATGCGGCACTCTCCAGACGCTTAAATGAAAACTGCATCGGCTTGCGGTAATGCACACTCAACAGGAGAAAACGCAGTTCCCTGCCACTGTACCCTTTGTCCATTACATCTTGAAAAGTGACCACATTACCGGCGTCTTCAGACATTTTTTTCCCATCGCGAAGCAGCAACCCGGAATGCACCCAGTAATTCGCCAGGGGCTTTCCGGTAAGTGATTCGGCAATGGCAATCTCATTTTCATGATGGGGAAACACAAGATCCTGACTTGCGGTGTGAATGTCCATGGTCTCGCCCAGATAACGAGTGGACATGGCAGTGCACTCTATATGCCATCCAGGACGGACATTCCCCCAGTCTGTCTCAAAAAAGATCCCCTTTTTCAACTCTGCCAGGGTTGAACGTTTCAACAGAGTAAAATCACGGGGATTATCTTTTTCGTAGTTGTCCAGATCTACAGTTGTGCCGACCTTTATTTTCGTGAGATCCGCCCCGGATAATTTCCCGTAATTTTTAAATTTTGAAATATCAAAATAAATAGAACCATGCTTTTCATAGGCATAGCCTTTATGGATCAATTCATGGGCTATCTCTATCATATCGCCGACATGGTCTGATGCCAGTGGATATCCGGATGCTTTTTCCACGCCCAGGGCATCTGCAGCCTGAAGAAACTGATCTATATATTGTGAGGTATAGGATTTTAAATCCATCCCTGCCTTCTCGGCACCGGCAATGGTGTTATCATCCAGGTCGGTAAAATTCATATATGAATCCACCGTATAATCCCGGTACCTGAGATAACGAGCCATCATGTCTGAAACCACAAAACGCCGCAAATGAGCAACATTAGGTTGCTCGTAAGCAGTGGGGCCACACGCATACATGGTCACGCGCTCTTTATTAACAGGTTCAAACACCTCTTTTTTACGCGACATGGTATTAAAAAACTTGAGCTGGGATGCCTTTTCAGGAGTTTTTTTCTGCTGCACAAAAAGTGGCGTACTCAGATACCGCTCTCCGCCATCGGGTAAAATAACAACAATATACCCCTTGCCGATTTTCTTAGCCCATTCAATGGCGGCAAAAGCTGCAGCGCCACTGCTCATGCCTGCAAAAATCCCCTCTTCAGCAGCCAAACGGCGCACAGTGGAAAAGGCGTCTTCATCTTCCACATTGACGATGGCATGCGGCAATTTTTTATCAAAAATACCGGGCTTATATGATTCCTTCATATTTTTCAGCCCTTGTATCTTGTGTCCCAGGTAGGGCTCAACCGCAACCACATTGACTTCCGGATGATGGTCTCTAAAGTATTTTGACAAGCCCATTGCAGTGCCGGAGGTGCCCAATGTAACGATGATGTCGGTAACCTGTCCGTTGGTCTGTTCCCATATCTCGGGACCGGTCGAGTTGTAATGCGCCTGCCAGTTGGCGGGATTATTAAACTGATCCGCCAGGTAGTAGATATCTGGATGTTCTCTGGCCAGGGCATACGCCTTTTCAATGGCACCGTCGGTTTTTCTCTTAGCCGGCGTAAGTATAATTTCCGCACCGTAGGCCTGCATAATCATTCTCCGCTCAATGGAGGCCGATTCAGGCATTATCAATTGACAACGATACTTCTTGGCAGCACAGACCATGGACATACCGATCCCGGTATTGCCACTGGTTGCTTCCAAAAGAATTTTATCTTTGGTCAGCTCGCCACTTTTTTCAGCAGCCTCTACCATTGACAGGGCAACTCGATCTTTTATTGAACCGCCTGGGTTACACGATTCCAGTTTGCCGAAAATTTTTACCCCTTCAACAGGAGAAAACCCTGTCAATTCAGCCAAGGGGGTATTACCGATCAATTCTGTTATTTTCATTTTACTCTAACCTTAGGAGTTGTCCTGAAATACCTTGCACATATCGCATCACATCTTCAAATCGTCTTTGGCTATTCTTCAATCACAAAGTCCTCAACGTAGCACAACCCACCCATGCGGCTTTGTTCAATGAGATTATCCGAATCTAAACTTAAATATGAGCGCTATATGGTTCAACTTATTTACGGACAGTTCCTTAATAAACAACGTAAAGGCAACTCTACTTGCTAGTCCCTTTCCCGGCACTTCCGGCAGATGCTCGCCATAACTTATAGAGGGATTGTCGACACTGCTCATTGGATACGTTTGATACCATGTCCACAAACCGCTTTTCTTTTTGTTTGTCAATGGGCTTCTTGGGAGGTGGGGCAGACGGTGCTTCCTCTTCCTGGATCGCAGGGTGCACCGCAAACCGTAAATCGTTGACCACAGCGGTGGGCACGGCCTTCTGAATGGCATCCAGCAAATCCATCTTCACATACTGCATCTGCTGCATCCATGCCGAATTATCCACATAGATCCACAACACATCACCACGAAAAAAGGCAGGATAAGTTACTTTACCTAGCGGATAACCAAGAATATTTTCCCAGTTTCGCACAAAATAAAACAACGCCCATTGGTTGTGCCAATTCTTGGTGCTATAAATTTTTTTCAGGTCCTTTGTTCGCAACGATTCGGTTCCCTTGAGTTAGAACTGTGTACTGAACCACATAAACCTTTCCGGCAGCACCTTATTTCCCACACAATGGTGAATATAACCGCTTCTTCACTGTAATTACAATGCCTACCATTATAAATGCTCTAAACAATCAAAGGCTCCAGGCCAACGGACCATTTCACAAGGACTTATATATACCGAGTGTGCCCTGGCAGCCTATTTTTATTCTCGGGATATTGGACGCGCCTGGCGGGTCAGCGAAGCGCTCGAATACGGTATCGTTGGTATTAACGATGGTGCAATTTCCAACGAAATGGCACCATTTGGCGGGGTAAAGGAGTCAGGCAACGGACGCGAAGGTTCAAAATATGGAATGGATGATTACCTTGAGATAAAATATCTCTGCATGGGTGGAATCGACAGCTAGCCAGTGTTAATATGTAAACGATAGTGCGCTTTGACGTCTTCAAAGCGCACTGTTGCTTCTTGCTTATTCCTTGAAAGAGTACAGATTTGATTTAAAAATTAGATTACGTACAATACTCAGCCAATTTATCTACATAAGCGGACAGGGGACTGATTTTATTTCTCTTTTAAACCCGGGAGACTGATCGAAGTCTTCGCTATCTAATTTTCATATAAAGCCATAAAAAAAAGATAGCGTAGACTTCGATCAGTCCCCTAGCTCTGGTACTGAGAAATTTAGGTAAGCGAAGACTCCGATCTGTCTCCCGATACCAAAAAAATGGCTGCGTTTCATGGGTAATCAGATTTAAAAATAAAAGATTGGCAGAGTTTTACTCTGCACTTGAAAGGCTAAAGGAAAATTATTCAAGATTTCTTACAACATTCGAGACCTTCCAGGGATTCCATTTGTCAAAATAGGAAACCCGGCAGACGAACTCCAGCAGGTACGCCAGGCTCCTGATACTTCTAATATAAAATCCGGTATACAAAGGAATTAAAGGCAGGTAGACAAAAAGGGCCAGCTCCCTCCAGTACATAGTTCCTGCAAGAAGAGCAACTGCAATGCCAAACTCCAAGATATTGGCGACCCCATACAATACCAGATTGATGAGCATGATAATTTCAATATGGCCGGGATCAATAATGAGAAGTTGAGCAAGGTACAACCACCACTTCATATTAAGGAATAAATTGAAGAAAATATTATCGAAAGAGGCAAGGAAATTGCTTAAGTTGAAATTTTTTGAAGGGAGGAGGATGTCTCTATGTTTTCTGATTCGAAACCTTACCAGGGACCTGTTCCAGCGGAACCTCTGTCTGGCCAGTTTCCTGAAAGAATCGGGAACATTAGTGTAGCATACCGCAAATGGCTCATGGACAACTTTGTACCCAAGTTTTCTGATTTTCATCGTAATGTCGCCATCGAGCCCCGGGCCTACATCCCATCCATACAGACGTTGCAGAATGTCTGTCCGAAAGGCTCCAAAAGCGCCGCCAATAATTCGTAGTATACCGAGTTCTGAGCTGACCGTTCTCCCGGTTGATATGGTTTTGAAGTATTCGAT
The DNA here is from genome assembly GCF_016918565.1 of Desulfogranum marinum. Classification (GTDB taxonomy): domain Bacteria; phylum Desulfobacterota; class Desulfobulbia; order Desulfobulbales; family Desulfobulbaceae; genus Desulfogranum; species Desulfogranum marinum. The sequence continues at coordinate 50,276 of NZ_JAFFQD010000032.1, read as the reverse complement.
GGTCTGAAATCGGGTAGCCAGAGTACTGTTTACATTGGCAACGCGAATGTCGCCGCCGACAGCACCGATACGGTCATCCATATAAAAGGGAAGCAGCACTTTTTCAATGGCATCAGGTGACAAATGGCTGTCTGCATCAAGATGAATTACATATTTACCACGTACGTATCTCAGGGCCGTGTTGGCTGCTGAAGCTTTACCACCCCGTATTTCATTTCTAAAAAAACGGGTGATTTTCCCCTGCCGCAACAAACGACGGCATATCAAAGGCGTTTCATCATCAGAACCGTCATCTACAATAATGGATTCAATGTTTTTGTAGGATTGGAGGGTCAGGGTACGGGCAAGCTGGGCAAGGTGCTTGCCTTCGTTTTTGCCTGGTACAATAACGGAAATTAAAGGCCGTTCTCGGAAAAGACGACGTCGGGCCGCAGCATAGGCGTGTCTTTTACGATATCTCTTGGGGATATAAAAAATCAGGACTATAAAGTCCAAGAGCAGATAACGGCTCATATCTATCAGAAAAAAAGGCCAGAAATATGCGAGAGCTTTTAACAGGGTGAGATCAGATAAAAATTCTGAAAAAGAATCAAGCAGCATTGGTGCGAAGTAAATGTTCGATTTCCTGGTCTAGAACGATGTCGCTGGAAACGGCTTTGATCGTTTTGTGGATAGTACAATCTATATTGAGATTGGTTGTAAGCAGTGAAACTATGCGATCATTCAGGCGTGAAATTGCAAGATCTGCACTCTGTACCGGAGTCTCCGGCATGAGTATCAAAAAAATATTTTCATCGCGGACCGAAAAAACATCAGCACTGCGAAGCTGTTCCTGCAAAGCTTTGCTTATTTCGTTGAAAACTTCCGAAGATCGTCTCCCCAGTTTTTCATAAATAGTCTCGATTCCAGCGAGCCTCATGATGACGATGCTGCTTGTGCTTATCTTATAGCGTGCTATCCGTTCGCTTTCCAATTTGAGAATTTTTTTGAAAATGGAGTGGCTGATAACATTCAGCTTGGATTCTAATATCGATTGCAGCAGTGAATCCATGCCATACCTGGCGGCATTCATACCTATGGCAGTAATCGAGTATGCTTGAATTTGTCGGCTTACCTGGTTTTCAGGTTCTGTTTCACGCCAGCAATTATAACAAGATGTCATAATCTTAGGTTCCTGAAAGATACTGCTGCAGGCATTGCAATGAAAAACAACCGATGCTTTGTCGTGATCAACCCCAAGCTGCTTCAGGCGGGTTTCGCATTTTGGACAAACAAGGTGCTCCCCCTGGATAAAGTCGGAAAGCTCACCAACATATGCACACTTAAAGTGGTGAACAAGCTCTTCTGAGCGGAGGTCGTTGGAACCGCAATCCGGACATGTTTCAAAAAAATTGAGAAACGCACAATCGCAGTGCGTACATGAATAGGAACGACTGACAAAGGTTGCGGTGAGTAGTCGCTGGCTTTCTAAATAGTCCAGGACTTGAAATGGACTGATGTCATCTTTTGGAAAGAGTGGCAGGAGTGGTGGGTAGACAAATCCTTTTTGTTCTCTAGCAGATGCAATGGGCTTGAACTCGGTATCTCGTGTTTCGATGAAGCGAAGCACTTTGAAAGCCAGGCTTGAATCTCCTGCATCAGACAAAATTTTCAATTGTTCAATTCGAGCATTAACAGGTTCGAGTCTGGCAGCCCATGTGTTGCATTCTTTTGTCAGTTGCTCCGAATCTGCAAATACATAACCGTCTGCGGCCTGTAATATTTCAGGCGGTATATTTTTCTTGCTCAGCAAAAACAAAACTGGGCAGAGGTATATTTTAAAGTCAACATGTCTTCTGATGCGCTGAAGATCCGCATAGCCCTGCTGCCAATCAGCTTCAAGCGGAATAATGAGAAATGAAACAGCAGCAATATCAACGGCTCCAAGTTCTGCAAAGGAACAAACCGCCATATCATGGGGAAAGTGCTCAGGTGCCGTTGCCGAAACAATGAGAGGCTTTCTCATTTTCGTTCTCCTTTTACCTTTACATCCATCCTGTCAAACATGCGCCATTTCCGTGCATCTTGCTCTGTAAGCGGTTTTAAAGTTACTCTTAACTCCGTTGATACCGGAACATAGTCGTTCTTAACGAGGTAGGCTTGAGAGCGGGCACTGGAGACAAATTCCGTAATTTCACCAACGCCTGCGGATTTATCCGGGAATTGAATGGTCATCTGTTTTCCCTTGTCCAGGAAATGGAGATTTTTTGTATCAATATATGCTGCAACTGCAACAGAATCACTTTCCGGAATAACCATGAATAAAGGCTCACCCCTTTTCAGGTATTCAGAGGTTCGACGTGTTACGTGGTCAATGGTACCGGAAAAAGTTGCCACAATATCCTCAAACTCGCATTGAGATTTCTTGACCGATGCATATTCCTGGTCCAGCAATGCCAGCTCAGCCTCCTTGATTTTTATTTCAGCCAATAGTTTGTCCGCGGATTGCTGCTTATTCATCAAATCGCGCAACATAAGCTCTTCAGCTTTTCGCCTCGATGAAACATCCCCAATTTCCAGAGCTCGACGAAGGATTGTCGTGTCTTGGCTTGCTTCCAGGTTGGTTTCCAGCTGGTAGAGCTGGTCTAGGATCAATTTATGTTCGTATTGTTGTTGTTTAATCTCATATTTGAGCCGAATTAATCGTATATTGGGTGTTACCTCTGTGCATGATTGGCCTTTCCATATCTGCGCCAGTACATCACCTTTTACAAACGACTCACCTGTCGTTTTGTTCAACAGGCGAACAACGCCGTCACTGGTGGTGCTGATATTCACTCTCGCAACCTCGACATGGCCCTCCCCTGTAAAATACAAAAAGCGCTTGATGAAAATTGAGCAAAGAGCACCGACAACACAAAGTAACACCAGAAAATACATGAGTCTCAGTATTTTAGGCAGCAACTTTGCCGGCGGAGTCCCTTCCGGGAGGTTCTGAAAATGACTTTTTTGGCTTCTTAATCTCATGGGTTACATATAGCGGCGCATAATCCGCATCTGCAGGAATATAGAGCATGGAACTGGTCCATGCTTCGAAAAGGAATGATTTGCAATTTCATGTTTCCATCAGCAACATGGACTTCATTGCCCCTCTTCCAAAATAACAAGCGGTTGAACCATCACACCTCCGTCGGCTCCCTCCATATCCCATTTCCTTATAAAACGGCCCAGGTCATGGATGCCAAAGTTCATCACCCCAGTTTCGTCGACGATTCTCTCGATCATTTGTTCCATTTTCCATTCGTCTGCAAAATCGTTTATACGCAAAACGACCACAATTTTTTGATGGGGAACATTTTGCAGAATGGGTCTGATCCTCCGCAGCAGAATATCCGGCTCGGTCGTGCCGTATGCCATCACATACAAAGAGTCGGCCATTTCACCAAGTTTTCTGTAGGTTTCCTGCGGCCAATGAAAAGGCACGGCAAGGCTCAATTTTCGATCCAGTAACCCTTTATCTATTTTGCCGATTAGGTTGGTATAGAGAGCGATGTACTCTTCTCGCCTGGCTTGGTAGTCCGGCAAAGCCTGCGGCTCAATGTCGAGATGCAGGGTTCCTGTTTTCTCGGCGGTCAGCAGGCTTTGCCGTACCGCTTTTTCATGATTTTTCTCCTCAACCCAGCTGTTGTCACCTGTAATCATGGCAACGGCGACCTGTCGCTTTTCCAGTTGTTCCAAGAACTCCGCTTGCTTTATTCTGTCTATCGACCGCCCATCGGATAAAAGAACAGTTGAGATGTTTTTTGCTCCAAGAAAGATGGATAGATCTTGATTGCTGATGTTGTTGAAATCACGCGACCATAGATAAATAGAGCGGTTTCCGTATCGCGCCCGTTGCCTTTCCGGGGACAAAACAACTTTTTGTACGAGATGAGGTGTAAACGGAATGCGCGCTGTAAGAAACATTTCATTGACGCGCCGGTATAATTCCTCTAGCGCCCGTACAAACTCTGCATGCGCCTCAATCGACGTCCTCATTCTTGTGATGGCAGCGGTCAGGAGGTTCTCCTCTCCGTTTTTCAGCATCAACAAGGTCCGCTTTACCCGCTCTTGGGCACGCATGGTCCGGTAATGCTGGCGCACGGTTCGACGAAGCTGTTCCTGCAATTCAGTGTAACGAATGCGTGTCTGGTTTAATCTGTCACGGAGGAGCTTGTTCTTTTTTCGCTCAACCTGGCGGAGTTGCAATTGCAGCACATCATTGTTTCTGGAATAAAGTGGAACTCGAAATCGCACGCCTGCGACCAGATCATCATCCTGATTATCTGCATTGATTCCAAATTCCTGACGGAGGTAGAGGCGCAGTGAGTCATGGACGACAGCTTCTTGTTGAGCCGTTAACCATTCTTTTTCAGTGGAAAAGAGTGCGGAGTAGCTATCATCCTGTCTGATTGCAGCAAGGAGCCCAGCCAAGTTTATGTCTATTATGGCCGGGTACTCAGAACGTGCAGAACCTTTATCAAAATAGGGATCAGCAAGCAGTCCTTCAAGCGAATGACGCGTCAGTAGTAAATCTTCTTCTGAGACCAGGTAATCGTCCCAAAAACTCCATTGTTTCAAATAGGCACGCCGTTCAACATCGTAAACCGGTTGGAGAAAATCGAGTTTAAGGTGGAGGAGTTGAATCAGCAACTCGCTGAATTCTTTTTTGACCTGGTATCTTCTGCAAAGGTAGGATTCTTTTAATTTCTCCAAATTGTATTCCAGGTCTGCCTTGCGTGCCTCAATCTCAAGAGCATCGGCTCGCCTTGCATTATGGACAAATCCGTTTTTTAAAATATCCCAGGAAAGTTCAATGTTGGCTGTACCACGTTCTAAACTTCCTTCATCGTCCTCATAATCTGTTAAGGAGTTGCTCCTATAGGCTCCACGAAGTTCCAGACCTGAAATTTTATCTGTCTGGTACCCCTGTTCCCGAATTATATCCCCTTGTGAAAAATTATCGCCTGCTATACTGCATTCAGCGGCCAGTATATCAGCGGATCGTGCTAGATTAGAGGAAACATGCAGCATGTCCAGTCTGTCATGCAGACGGGAGAGCAGTGTTGTAAATTCTTCTTGCTCTGTTGCTGCAGACGCCGGTTCAGCTGGGCAGCAAAGCAAACAACCCAAAAACGACAACCACATAAAAAAAAGAAGAGAACGTTTCTTCTCTCTTGTGGGCCATGGATAGAGGGGCAGGTTCATGAGCGATGTATTCCAAAATAAGTTGAGCGCGGTATGTTTTACCATCACGCCCTTGGTATCATTAAAGTCTTTCCAGGGGGCAATCATATATTTATTTAGTTATAGTGCATTGAAAAGATAATGTACAATGCGTTAAATTTAATTTTTAGTCACCATAACTCGGCACAACATTGCTGGTGCAACTGAGCAGGTGCACTCTCTCCTGTAAATTTACGGGAGTCTAATGCGCATAACGTACTGAACTGTATAAATAAATCAATTGAATTTGTAGCGTTACGTTTGTCTTCCAGGTGGGTTGAGTTTTTTTCTGCAGTGCAGGTATCCCATTGATGCGGGTACCTGATAGAAAGACCAAGGGGGAGCTATAAAAGAAACTGTGACCAAGAGCTGAAATGAAAGTTCAAAATAATGGAATTATTTCTAGAAAATGTCTCTTTTTACACGAAAAATTTTTTTATTTTTACTTGCTTTTCTGCCAAATTTGAGTTTAAGAACCTGTCCTTTCGTCTTTATTTCACCTTTTTCACTGTGAATGGGCAGGATTTGCAGAACCTTGCATCCTGTCGTACATTAGAAACAGGGTAGATATAACGGGGTGAGGTAACAGGAAATACAGGTCGTTCTTTTCTTACAACTCTAGGAGCCTGTCGGATTGAACAGAAAGACTTACCAGAACTTTACTCCCCCCAACAATACTTTGTTGTATATTGTCATTACAAGATAGGAATAATTATCGATAACTGATTTTACATACAATGATGATATGCAAAATAGAAAGATACAACGACCAGATAACCGTACATTTCCAAAACGGATAGCCAAAGAAATTTAGATATAAGAGAGATACTATGCAATACCGACAATTATTTTTTTACCTTTTTACCGCCCTTGTACTTTTTCCGGTAACCTCTTTTGCGTTGTCAGTAGATTATAATGACTCCGGCGCTGTATGGTATACGGATGGCATTTCCAATGTTGGCACAGACGGTGCCGGTATGGCGGGGATGACGGTAAAAGTTACTCTTTCCGATGGAACAGTTCAGACAGAAACATGGAAAAAAACAGTAGACCCTGTTGATGTAGCTACAGCAGGCGGAGACACACCCGGATCGGGCGAAGCTGCACGTACTGAAGATGGAGAAACTCTGTGGAGCCTGGCGGTCAATCTAGGCTCTACTTACCTGAACGCCGATAAATTTAAACCATGGGTTTTCACTATCGATGCAGGGGTATCCGTTTCCCAACTTTTTATTGACGCCGGTACAGGTAATACCTTGTTTGATACAGTGTTGCCCAACACTGAGCCGAGTACCGATGGTTCAGAAAGCGGCAATCCTTTTGCCTATTACGGAATGGCCGATCCGGGCGACACTACTGCAATATACAGCGGCCCCGTTGCTTTGACAGGACAAACAGCAGTGGGCGACCTTTACCGATACCTGACCATTAATTTTGGTGATACTGGTACGGCAGTGAGTGATGTGGAGACGGTTATCACTTTCACCGCTGACACAGACACCGTCAAGTCTGCCCTGGTTGTTCCGGAACCGACAACCCTCGTGCTCTTTGGTATTGGATTAGCTGGTCTTGCCGGGGTAGCATCGAGAAAAAGACAAACCTGAGCAGGCTGGGTTTGTCCTCCCCTACCTTAAATAAAAATGTGATTACCACTAATCTTCAGCTTGACGTAGAGCACACATATTAACTGGCTGTTATTCCAGTTTAAATTTATTATATCAACTTGTGTGACAAGTAAGAGCCAGAGTTCCCGCAAATTTTCAGGTGAAAAAATGACGGAATTTCAACTTGGTATCATCGAGGCTGTAACTTAGGCTGAGTTTCGATGGTAATCACTAATAAAAAAGGCGGCCCATTGCAGGCCGCCTTTTGTCAACTATGAAAAAATAAAAGGTCTATAGAAGAACGACCTAGTAGTTATCCAGATAGTTCTGCAATTCCCAGTCAGTGACCGCGGTTCGGTACGCATCCCACTCTTTTTCCTTGCCTTCAACATACTTCTCGAAGATATGTTCGCCAAGGGCTTCCTTGGAAATAGGATTAGCCTTAAATTCTTCAATAGCTTCCTGAAGGTTTGCAGGTAAACTATCAATACCAGCGGCTTCCTTTTCTGCAGGAGTCATTTCAAAGATATCAAGATCAACTGAATCCGGTGCCGGCAAATCATTTTTAACACCATCAAGACCGGAACTGAGCATCATTGCAAAGGCAAGGTATGGATTACAGGTAGGATCAGGACAACGAACCTCTGTTCTTGTTCCCATGCCACGGGATGCTGGAATACGAATAAGGGCGGAACGGTTGGAAGCAGACCAGGCAACATATACCGGTGCTTCATAACCAGCTACAAGCCGCTTATAAGAGTTGACTAAAGGATTGGTTACAGCAACAAAACCTTTCGCATTTTTGGCGATACCGGCAATATACTTATAAGCTACTTCACTCAATTGCAGGGGACCATTTTCATCATAGAAAGCATTGGTTCCATCCAGGTTAAAAAGAGACTGGTTGGTATGCATCCCGGAACCGTTTATACCAAAAATAGGCTTGGGCATAAAGGTGGCATGGTATCCGAACTCATCAGCAATAGATCGAACAACCCATTTATATGTCAAGGTATTGTCTGCGGCTTCCAGCGCATCGGCATACTTGAAGTTAATTTCGTGCTGTCCTTCTGCAACTTCATGGTGAGAGGCTTCAATTTCAAAGCCCATCTCTTCCAGAGTTTCAATAATCTTACGACGACAATTGATACCGGTATCTTCAGGGTCTACATCAAAGTAGCCGGCAACATCATTCGTATCGGTGGTGGAAAAACCCTCTTCATCCTTATCAAACAGAAAGAATTCACATTCTGTCCCGACGTTCATCGTATAGCCCAACTCTTTGGCTTCAGCCAGTACGCGCTTCAAGTTCACTCGAGGGCAACCCTCAAAAGGCGTTCCATCTGATTTATACACGTCGCAGATGATTCGAGCCGCGTTACTCCCTTGTGCGTTACGCCAAGGAAGAACGGTAAAAGTGTCATAATCAGGCTTCAAATACATGTCAGACTCATTAATGCGAACAAACCCATCAATGGAAGAACCGTCAAACATCATTTGACCATCAAGAGCCTTTTCTATCTGACTCCTTGGAATGGCAACATTTTTCATAAACCCAAAAATGTCTACAAATTGAAGGCGGAAAAAATTTACATTTTTTTCCTCAATAATTTTCATTATCTCATCGCGGGTCATAACTCATCTCCTTAAATTTAGGTAATTAAGTAATTATATCCGGAATACACCGGATTTTTTCCAATATATTAAAAACTGATGGACTCGTAAAAAGTCCATCACACACTAAAGATGGATAAGTACAAAAGTTCGATATACAAGGCGCAGTGTTTTGCTCGAGGCTTTGACTATACATATGGTATGTCAAAGCCTCGGGCAAAACCTGCAACACCGTAGATCGGACTTTTTACGACGCCATCAAAAACTGCACGTTCATACAGCAGATGATACCTCTTCCTCGTCCACACCTACACAATCATGCAAGGCCGCTCTGACCTTTCCAAGAACCAGCGGATCAAGCAATTTTGAACCGTCTGCGGTTGTCACATAAAAAATATCAATCAATTGTTCAATTTCCGTTGCAATACGAGCCCTGCCGATAGTCAACTTAAAGTCAGACAGAATCTGAGTTAACAGATAAAGGGCAAGGGGGGTGTCGCTCCCATACACCTCAATGATGGTAAAATTTTGAGAGGTGTCATTATCGATAACCACCTTATGTTCCAACTGCTGCACGTTTCCCGGCCGCCCCATACCAAAGGGTTGCTTTTTATTTTGCAACCGAGCGCCAAGATCCAGCCGGTAATTGATTGCCAAATTAAAATCCCGCTCAACAGCAGGCCAGTCATGTTCTTCAAAATCATTCCCTACCGACGAAGTCACCTCCAGCACATCAACAACCGTATTATCAGGCCAAGTAAAGATATGGGCTGCTAAAACGGAAAGGTTATGCAAAGCAAGTACACCGAACAGCTTAGTCAGCAGCCCTGCCCTGTCTCTGCCCATCACCAATAACGACCAGGAAGGGCCTTCATTTGAAGAAAAAAGTAATACCTGCTGCTGCAGACGGTTAAAGTACTTTTGATGAGTCTGCAAATGCCGGCTCACTTGTTCCGGCGTAAACGCCAACAGGTAATCATCAGGCAATGTCTCAATATGCAGACCTGCGATATCGGAATCAACAAGTTTTTCACTCAACTGTTCTCTTAACCAGGCTGCGCCCTGCTCTTCACTCTCTCCACTGCCATCTCCTTGATCACACCCTGCATCGAGACATGTCTTCACCCCAAAATACAGGTCCGAAAGCAAACTCGATTTCCAACTGGACCATGCCGAGGGACCGGTCGCTTTAGAATCGGCAATGGTTAGGAGATACAGCATGGTAAGCCGATGGGTATCACCTATCATCTCCGCTGTCTGTTGGATGAAATCCTGATCACTTAGATCTCTGCGCAGTGCATTTTCCGGCATAAAAAGATGGTAGCGAACGAGAAAAGCAAGTGTGGCAAGCTGCTCCTGATTCAACTGCAGCCTCTTGCCCACGGCTTCGATCATTACCGCTCCCCGTTCGCTATGATCAGCCTGCTTACCTTTGCCGATATCATGTAGCAAGGCGGCCAGATAAAGCAGGTGGGGCTCCGGCAAAGAAGCAAAAAGCTCACCCATTTCTTCCCGTAATTGATGCAACTCCGCCACCGTCTGCAGGAGGTGCCTGTCTACAGTGTATACGTGATAAAGATCATGCTGCGCCAGCGACTCTACCGATCCGAATTCAGGGATGTACAATGGAAGCAACCCTGAAACAAGCATGCTCTCCAGCACGGAAAAAACGTTCTTACTCTCAGTTAAAATTGCAAAAAATATGCGCCCTACCCGCTTAGAGGCCCTGAACCGGTCATCAACCAGATGGAGATGACTGGTTATCGATCGTCTGGCGAGATGATGGAGTGGTTTTCCTGTGCGTCCGGACTGGAGAAAAATTCGCATCAGCAGATATGGGTGCTCCGTCAAATCCGCTTCAGCAAAACGCACATAGCCACCGCGGAGCACAATAAATTTTTCCAGCTGCTTTTCTTGCCCTTTTTTCTCTACAACCCCGAGGAGCTCCTGGACATGTTCAAAAAAGAGATCCGTCACCACCGCAATTGTTTGCAAATGACCATACACATCACCCATAAAATGTTCCACGGCGAGCATTCCATCTGCTTCCCGGTAACCAAAGGCATCAGCCATTTCTTCCTGATAGTCAAAAATCAACTGATCGTCCTTACGACGTCTAAGGTAATGCAACCTGTTGCGAATTTTTGTCAGCATATTCCAGGATGCTTCAAGGGACCGACGATCTTCAGGGCTAATCATTGCAGAGGCCTCGATTGCATCAAGATCCGTCAACCCATACACAGCTTTCGCAACCCACAGCATGGCTTGAATATCACGCATCCCCCCCTTACCCTCTTTAATATTGGGCTCCAGGTGATAGGCATGGCTGCCGAATTTATCATGCCTCTCTTTGCAGAACTGCTCCATTGTGCCCACAAAGGCGGAACGCTTTCCTTCAAGAATTTTTTTCCCGTACGCCTGCTTAAGCTCATCAAAGAGCGGTACTGATCCGGTTATCAAACGCGCATCAAGCAGGGCCACCTGAAAAATAAAATCTTCCCTGGCAAACTGAAGAGTATCTTTAATCGTTCGCACGCTGTGGCCGACATCCAACCCTTCATCCCATAACGGGTAAAGAACCGATTCCGACAAGGACTGGATTTGTTTTTTAGAGCGTCGGTCATGCAACAAGAGAAGATCTATATCGGAGAATGGATACAACTCGCTTCTGCCATACCCCCCAAGCGCAATAACAGCGACCTGGCCCTTCAGTTTAAGAAGAGCCGATGCCTCCTGGAAACACTCAGTAATAAACGCATCAACTCGTTCAGTATACTGCCGAAGCAACGTATTACCGCTGAGCCCTTGCCGCCAGAGTTCTTCCAACGCATCCTGATGTGACCGAAGAGATGTCACCATCATACAGCCTCGTTATCAACCTCGCCGGTTCTGACCCGTATAACTTGTTCTATGGGCAGCACAAAAATTTTCCCATCACCAATTTTTCCAGTACGAGCTGCCTTGACAATAACCTTAACCACGTCATCTACCGCGTCGTCCCGCACAATAACTTCCAACTTTACCTTAGGTATAAAATCGACAACATACTCGGCACCTCTGTAGACTTCGGTATGCCCTTTTTGGCGGCCATATCCCTTCACATCCGTAATCGTCATCCCTGTAATGTCGATAGCGGTTAATGCCTCTTTGACCTCATCGAGTTTGAAAGTCTTAATAATGGCTTCTATTTTTTTCATAAGCGTACCTTTTTCCCCTCTTGCAGCTGGTTCTCAGCGTATTAGCAATCAAACGTAATTTTGATGGGTGTTAATTATATGCGGTTTCTGAGTGTTCGGAAAAATCAAGTCCTTGCGTTTCTTCTTCCGTGCTTACACGAAGACCTATCAACATATCTACAACTTTCAAGATAATCCAACTCACAACAAAAGCGTACCCACAAACAACCAGAATACCAAGCATTTGAATAAAGAGCTGAGTGAAAGATCCCGCGATAACCCCGTCAACCCCTCCCGGGTTTACCGAGGTGGAAGCAAAAATACCTAAAAGCAAGGTTCCGGTAACACCTCCCACCCCATGGATACCTACCACATCGAGAGAGTCATCAAATTTCATCTTCGCTTTAAAATTAACAGCATAATAACACACTACTCCTGCAATCAGCCCAATAAAAATAGCACTGTTGGGACCGACAAAACCTGCAGCAGGGGTTATTGTAGCCAAGCCTGATATAGCTCCGGAAGCAGCACCAAGCGTGGTTGGTTTTCCTATTTTCACCCATTCCATAAGCGTCCACATAGCCATGCCTGCCATGCCTGCCAAATGGGTTGCCACAAAAGCAGTGGCCGCGACACCATCTGCCGCAAGAGCACTTCCACCGTTGAAACCAAACCAGCCAAACCATAACAGGCCGGTGCCGAGCATGGTCATAGGGAGACTGTGCGGCATAAAATGGGTGTGACCATAGCCTTTTCGCGGGCCGATAACCATAACAGCTGCAAGAGCTGCCATGCCGCAAGTTGCGTGCACAACCAGGCCACCAGCAAAATCCAAAACTCCGATTTGACCAAGCCAGCCACCACTTCCCCAAATCCAATGGCAAACAGGATTATAAACAAAAATTGCCCACAAAACGCTAAAGCCAACAAAAGGAGCAAAGCGAACACGCTCGGCAAAAGCACCGGTAATCAGCGCCGGTGTGATTACCGCAAACATGCACTGATAGATCATAAAAACTGTTTGCGGTATGGTTGTCGCATATTCACTGCTTGGTGCATTAGTGACCCCTTTGAGCGCAAAATGGGAAAAATTTCCAATAACCCCACCCACATCGGGCCCAAAAGACATCGTATAACCTATATAGACCCATTCTAAAGAGATAAGGGAAATCATGATCAAACTTTGCATGATGGTGGCTAACACATTTTCCGTTCTCACCATACCAGCATAAAATAGAGCCAGCCCCGGCGTCATCAACAAAACCAGACCAGCAGCAGCCAAAATAAAAGCTGTATCAGCAGCGTTAATCATTACTCCCCCCTTAACAAATTTCAACAAACTTGTAATTTATTTTCTATTTTTCCACACAAAACAGGTCGTTTTCCCAGCCGAAAGGCCGTCTTTCACTGGATCGGCCCACCGACTTTCTAGAAAAACTCTCCACCCAACAGCCTAAAAACAGGTACAAAAAAGGAGAAAACCCCCATTTCCTCCATCCTCAAAACACAAACAAAGTAGCTTCACAAAAGCAAGCTCCACGCTGTCTACCCTTGTATGCGCTTCCTTACACTTATCAAACAACATGCCAAAACGGCCAATAAACACTTAAAATACCGTAAACATTGCACAATCAAACAAAAAGCACCAAACCAGCTACATAAAAATTGTACATTTATGTATAACAAAAACCACAAACATACATTTTCGTAACATTTAGCATCGTTCAGCAATGATACAAGAAGGATCTTCTCTATTTTTAGGACTGGAAAAAAAAAGGGATACTTACTATTGTTGAAACAGTATTTTATTGAATAATCAGAGTGATGAGACGCTAAAGCAAGGTACCATCAGGCAACCTGCTCTCTACCGCCTCATCTTCGCAAGACTGAAAACACCTCGAAAAGGCCGCTCCATGAGTAATGAACGAAGGCATCACATCAGACCGGAATCATTAAATCTGCTCGATTATCTTGTGGTTGACCAACAGGGCCGCCAAGGCGAGTACTCCATGGCGCGGACACTTAATGTCAGCGAAGGAGGCATCCTCATGGAAACCCACATCCCACTGCCTCAAGGGCAGCAGGTCATGATTACCCTGGGGCTTGGAGAAAATCTGGTGAATATTATGGGAAGAATCATTTATACGACATTTGATTCAGAGCGCCACCAGAATGGGATTGAATTTTTCCATGTTGCAGAAAACGACCGGGCCATACTCAATGAATATGTGCACGCTTTCCATGAACATTACAAGGGCTCCCAGCAACCAGATCTTGAGCCGGAAGATGGCGTTACCAACTAACCGGGCTAACCTGGATTTCTTACTCGAAACCCAGGTTAAGCTCCACCCTTTCTGACCCGAAGAGCTAACGACCGTATTCGTCGTCAAACCTGACGATATCGTCTTCACCAAGATAGCTGCCGACCTGCACCTCAATGAGTTCCAGCGGAATAACGCCGGGATTCCCCAACCGATGTCTAGTGCCACTGGGTATATAGGTGGACTGATCTTCATGGAGCAAGATCGACTCATCACCATTTACGATCTCTGCCGTCCCCGATACAACAACCCAGTGTTCATGGCGATGATGGTGCATCTGTAACGAAAGTTTTGCTCCCGGGTTAACAGTAATGCGCTTAATCTGAAACCTGTCGTGCAGCTCCAGAGTAGTATAAGAACCCCAGGGACGGTAAACGGTTTTATGAACCTGAAATTCTCCCCGCTTTTCCTTTTTCAATCGATCAACAATCTTTTTCACATCCTGAGAACGATCCATGGGGGCGACAAGAACGGCATCAGCCGTTTCAATCACCATGGTGTCTTTTAATCCTACGGCGGCAACCAGCGTGTGTTCAGAGCGTATCAATGAATTTTCAACATCTTCAAGAATAACATCGCCGCTGGCGACATTTCCCTGCTCATCTTTCCCTGCAACCTCCCACAGAGTGCGCCAGGAACCAATATCGCTCCATCCGATGTCTGCTTTCACCACTGCAGCATTACTGGTTTTCTCCATCAGCGCATAGTCAATGGAATCTGCAGGGCAATCTGCCATTAATTTTTTATCAAATCGAAAAAAAACTCCGTCAAACTTGCCCTCGGAAACGGCTGCCTCCATGCACGCAACAACATCGCCGGCATGGAGGCCCATTTCTTCAATAAGGGCGTGCGCAGTAAAGGCAAACATGCCGCTGTTCCACAGATAGTTGCCCCTGGCTATATATTCCTCAGCCTTTGCAAGATCCGGCTTTTCCACAAAACGTTCAACCTCTGCCCCTTGCCCTTGAGCAATATAGCCATACCCGGTCTCCGGATGGTCGGGTACGATACCAAAAGTGACCAATTTACCCTGCCCAGCGAGCTCCACCGCCGCCGCCACGGCCTCGACAAAAGCGTCCAGCTTGGTGACCAGATGATCGGCAGGCAGAACCAAAAGAACATCATCTGCAGCACCCTTTTGGGCGGCAAACCTGGCAGCTCCGCATATAGCCGGGGCTGTATTCTTACCAACCGGCTCAAGTACAATATGGTACTCGGGAAAAACACCAAGCTCTTCCACCTGGGTTTTCGTCATAAAACGGTGTTCTTCCCCCACAACCACCACCGGTGGCAAGATATCGGGAAGCTCGGCCACCCTCTTCAGGGTATTCTGCAACAAGGACAGCTCGCCGGTAAGATTAATTACCTGCTTTGGATATAATTCACGGGACAGGGGCCACAGCCTGGAGCCTGTGCCCCCTGCAAGAATAATGGGTTGAATAGCCACAATATACCTCTAATATTTGTATGTTAACTGCGTATACATCAACCGCGGATAAGCTGCAGCAACTCTTGGGTTATCTTTTCAAGTAATTCCGCATCGCCACGTGTTTCCACATTTAAACGAAGCACCGGCTCAGTGTTTGATTTTCTCACATTGAAGCGATACAAAGGATAACTGATGGAAATCCCGTCAGTGTAATCAACCTCTCCATCGGCATATTTCTTTTCGATGGCTGTTATCACCTGGTCAGGATCCGCCACGGTCGAATTTATTTCCCCACTCACCGGGAATGCGGCCATTGCGCTGTCTACCATTGCGGACAGCTTTTGCTGCTGCGTACTCATCAACTCGCACACCAGAAGCCATGGAATCATGCCTGAATCACAATAGCCGAAATCACGAAAGTAATGATGGGCAGACATCTCTCCCCCATACACAGCATCAGAGGCACGCATTTTTTCTTTGATAAAGGCATGGCCGGTACGAGTCATGACCGGAACCCCGCCGGCGGCCTCAACAACCTCTATGGTATTCCATATCAACCTGGGGTCATGAAGAATCGTTGCCCCTGGATGCTGTTGAAGCAGAGCTGCTGCCAGCAAACCAACAATGTAATACCCCTCAACAAATCGTCCATTTTCATCATAAAAAAAGCACCGGTCAAAGTCACCATCCCACGCAATGCCGAGATCGGCTCCATGTGCACGGACCGCATCGGCAGTAGCGGCTCTTTTTTCAGGCAGGAGCGGATTGGGCACACCATTGGGAAATGTACCATCCGGTGTTTCGTTCATTCGGATAAAGGTAAAAGGCAGCGACGACTCAAGCAGATCAATGATCGGCCCGGCACATCCATTGCCAGGATTAACAACTATTTTCATGGGCTGCAGACGATCAACAGCAATTGAGCCCAACAGGTGATCTATATACGGTTGCTTATCCTCCCTCCGGACATATGTGCCAATGCGGCCGGGCTCAGTCCGTAAAATGGTATCTTTCCATTCTTGATCCATCACCCTGGCACCCATATCAACGAGCCCCGTATCTCCGGAAACCGGCCTTGCCCCCTTCTGAACGAGCTTCATGCCATTATAATCGGCAGGGTTATGACTGGCAGTGATCATAATCCCACCATCAATGCCGTCTTCCACCCCGCTAAACGCAGCGTGATACACTTCTTCGGTCCCGCACAGCCCAATATCGACCACATCTACCCCATATTTTTGCACAGCCTCACACAAAGCTGCAGACAAAAGAGGGCTGGACAATCGCATATCACGGCCGACTATTATTTTTTTAGCGGAAAATTGTTCAACAAAGGCAAGCCCGATAAAAGCTGCCAGCTTTTCGTCCAACTCGCTTGGCACTTTGCCGCGAATATCATAAGCAGTAAAACAGGTAGGCACGTTATTCAATGGAGTTACCCTTGGTAATGATATTTGAAAGAAACGAGAAAATACAGTATGTACCGACATAAAAGAGTCTGTTGATTTACTAGGATTTTCGTTCAAGGTCGAGGCATGCTGAAAAAATAACCACAGGCATATATTTGATATTCCGAGGATTATTTTTTCAGCATAACGAAGAGATTGGGCGAAAAGACAGTAAATCAACAGGCTCACAAAAGCATATCAAGCATATACTGCACGCTTAAAATAGAACGTATCACACTTCCGGCATTTATTGCAAAGCATAGATGAGTCCGTTGATTTACGAAAATTTTCGTTCAAAGTCAGGTAAGCGAAGACTCCGAGAGTTTGGGCGAAAAGGCAGTAAATCAATTGGCTCATAGATTAATAAGGAAAGCGTCCCCCAAAAATAGGGCGTACCCCTTAAAAACAGGAGAAAGCACGTTGAAAGGCATTATTCTGGCAGGAGGCTCTGGAACCCGCCTCTACCCTCTCACTCGGGTTATAAGTAAACAACTGATCCCGGTGTACGACAAGCCGATGATTTACTACCCGCTCTCGGTCCTGATGCTTGCGGGCATCAGAGATATCCTTATTATCTCCACCCCGCACGATCTCCCTCGCTTCAGCGAACTCTTTGGTGACGGCAGTCACCTTGGCGTAAACATTGAGTATGCCGAGCAGCCACGCCCGGAGGGACTTGCCCAGGCTTTTCTGATCGGGAAATCATTTATTGAAAATGATTCAGTCTGCCTTGTACTGGGCGACAACATCTTTTTCGGCCATGGATTTGCCGAAATTGTCACCAGGTGCAGTCACCTTAAGGAGGGGGGAACCATCTTCGGGTACCTGGTCAAAGATCCTCAGCGCTACGGGGTGGTCGAATTTGATAAAGACAACCGGGTTATAGGCATAGAAGAAAAGCCTGACCGACCAAAATCAAAACATGCGGTACCCGGCCTCTACTTTTACGACAATCAGGTTGTTGAAATTGCTGAATCCATCAAGCCCTCTGCCCGGGGCGAGCTGGAAATCACGGACATTAACAACCACTATCTCAAGCAAAAGAAGCTCACCGTCGAGCTCCTCGGCAGAGGCTTTTGCTGGCTGGATACCGGCACCCACGAATCCCTGCAGCAGGCCTCCAGCTATGTCCAGGCAGTTCAGGATCGACAAGGGTTAAAAATAGCGTGCCTGGAAGAAATTGCATACCGCCTCGGCTACATTGACAGCAGCCAGGTAGAACAGCTCGCAGCATCTATGATGAAAAACCAATACGGCCAATACCTGATGGATATTGTGGCCGATCTCCAATAAGGATACCTTCCATGAAACTTCTCATAATCGGCGCCAACGGACAACTTGGCCAAGACTGCCTGCAAACACTTACGCCTCAGCACACTGTTTTGTGCTGTGATGTGCAGGACGTCGACATTACCGATGCGCCCCAAGTAGCAAGCCTTTTTGCCACCCACCAGCCCGAGGCTGTTATCAACTGTGCAGCCTACACCGCTGTTGACGCCTGCGAAACCGACCAGCAACGCTGCATGGAGGTGAATGCCCACGGACCGCAACTGCTGGCAGAGCAATGCGACAAGTACAACAGCCGTATCATCCAGATCTCAACCGACTACGTCTACGATGGAAAACGTCCGGCACCGCAACCATACCTTGAAGACGCCGAGACTACGCCCCTTTCAATGTATGGCAAAAGCAAACTCAAAGGCGATGAGGCTGTCCAAAACGTGCCCAACCACCTGATCGTTCGCACAGCATGGCTCTATGGTTTTGGCGGACCAAATTTTCTCAAGACCATGCTGCGCCTGGCTATTGCAGATCCCAAACGTACCATGCGGGTAGTCAATGACCAATACGGCTCATTAACCTGGTCGCACCGCCTTGCCGCTCAGATTAAAGTCCTGCTTGAAAACGAGATAACGGGCATTGTCCATGCCAGTGCGGAAAACTACTCCACCTGGTATGAGGGAGCACGCTTCTTTTTAGACTGCATGGATGTTCCCTACTCCATGGAACCATGTACCACAGCCGATTACCCAACCCCTGCAGCAAGGCCTGCGAACTCTATACTGGAAAACAATCGACTCAAGCAGGCAGGCATCAATGTAATGGCAGACTGGAAAGAGGACGTCCAGCAGTTTGCAAACCAGCACAGGGACGCCCTGATCCAAGAGGCTGAAGCCGCCTGTAAATAATTTACTTTTCTTTACCGTTGCTGCTTTTCTTGGCAGAAGAGGTGCCTTGCTTGTGAGGCGCCTCTATGGCAGGTTTTTTCGGTTTAAAATAGTCGCGCAGCCGCGGGTCATTGATAAATGCCTGCAGCTGAGCAGCACCCAACTCAAGATACGGTGCACTTATGGACTTTCGCAGCACATCATTTGAACCGGAAAGACTTGAGGCAAGAAACATATACAAAAGCGAGGTGACAACAGCCCCCTTGACCAAACCGAGCCCACCACCAAGCAGTCGGTCAAACCAGCCCATCAAAGTAATCTCCATTACGCGGCGAAGCAATTTGCCCAACAGGCCAAAGGCCATTGCCGCAACAAGAAAGATACAGACAAAGCTGACAATAAAAATCAATTTTGGATTTTCCAGAAACCGTGCCGCAAAAGGTGCGATTTCGCCGTGGTAATGTGCTGCCAGCCAGTACCCACCAACCAACGCACAAAACGCAGCCAACTGACGGACAAAACCTATCCACAGCCCCCGCACCAAAAAAAACAACAAAATCACACCAACAATCGTATCAAACAAAGAAAAATCGGTAAAAACAGGCATAGTAGACAGGGTTGATTATATTTTAATATCTGATTACGTACAAAACTCAGCCAATTATCTACTGAAAAAGACAGGGGACTGATTTTATTTCTCTTTTAAACCCGGGAGACAGATCGAAGTCTTCGCTATCTAATTTTCATAAAAAACCATGAAAAAAAATCAGTCCCCTACCTCAGTACTAAAAAATTTAGGTAAGCGAAGACTCCGATCTGTCTCCCGAGTCCCAAAAAAAATGGCTGAGTTTCAGGGGCAATCAGATTAAAAAAAGTTTCTTGCCGAGGAGAATACGTAGGGTGGATAAGCATAGCGCATCCACGCTGATTCCAATACTTCCCATTGGTGGATGCGCTGCGCTTATCCACCCTACACAGCCATTGTTCTCTGGTGTAAAAGAGAAATGAAATCAATCCTCTGGCTACACGGAGAGACAACAAGCTGAGTATTGTACGTAATCAACCTATAATTTGCAATCTATAAGCATAAACAAAGGGATATGTCAGCAAAAAGTCAGGTGCGGTTTTTCCAAAAAATGGAGCAACTTAGCAACCAATATACATCGCTCGCAGCAGACAATGCAACCATTGCCCTGGCAGATCTTTCCCTGCTGGACGACCTGCACCCCGAGGAAAAACTTCCGGCCTTGTTTGCAGCAAACCTCTCTTCTGCTGAAATGCACAAGCTGGCAAATTTCTCCTACAAGAAACGATACGCCGAGTGGCTTGGCGGCAGACTGGCTGCTAAATATGGCCTTGAGCTCTTCCGAAAAAAAACAAAACAAACACCTCTTGCCCCAAACACCTTCTCAATATTAGCAGACGAACATGGGCGGCCTTATCTGGAAACGGAATTTTCCACCCCTCTCTCTATTTCCATCAGCCACAGCAAAGGGTATGCTGCGGCATATGTTTCACCCAGGCAATCCTGCGGTATTGATATCCAACAGGTCACCTCAAAAATGTTGAATGTTGCCGAAAAATTCACCACCGAAACCGAAAAGTCGCTTTTCCGCGACTCGGAAAAGCACCTCCTCACCCTTACCATCATCTGGGTTGCTAAGGAGGCGGTGAAAAAAAGCTTACTCCATGACCAACCCATAACCTTCACAGGCACAAAGGTGGTGAAAGTTGAACCAACAGGCGCAGGGGCGTGGAAACTACACTGCGATGTTACTGGGAATTGCCACTCGTCCACCACAGTGAAAATCGCAACCTTTAACGACTTTGTAATCGGATGCACGGAGGGACAACCTCATGCCTGAACTGCCGGAAGTAGAAGTTACCAGGCTCGGCCTCCTGCCCCATCTACCCACCCTGAAAATCATCAACATATGGTGGAGCGGAAAAAAATTACGCACCCCCATGCCGCTTCAACTGCTCCAACGCAGCATCAAGCAACAGGAAATATCGACCATCGACCGCAGGGCGAAATACCTTCTTTTCAGAATGACAAACAAGGCAGTGTTGGTCGTCCACCTTGGGATGACCGGCAAACTGAGCCTTCTGCAACAAGATATCCCTAAAGCGAAGCATGACCATTTGGCGCTGTCGCTGAGCAATGGCAAAGAATTACGATTTAACGATAGCAGAAGATTTGGCAGCGTAACGGTCTGGCCGCCGGATAGAGCCGAGGAAATGGAACGCGATTTTTCTGCCAAAGAAGGGATGGAACCACTAGGAAAAGAATTTACACCTCAATCTCTCTTAGCACTGGCAAGCAACAAAAAACTAGCAATAAAACCCTTTCTGATGAACAGCAAATACGTTGCCGGGATTGGTAATATTTACGCCAATGAAACCCTTTTTAAAGCAGGCATCCACCCCAACACCCCAGCGCAGCACATCACCAAAAAACAGTGGCAAAAGATTGTAGCAGCAGCCAAGTCTACCCTTAAACAAGCAATTGCAGCCGGCGGCACAACCATTTCAGACTTTCTAGGGTCAAGCGGACAACCCGGGTACTTCCAACTTCAGCTCAATGTATATGGAAAAAAAGATACCCCTTGCCCTCAGTGCCAAAGCCTTGTCCTCAAAACCGAACTGGCAGGAAGAGCGACATTCTGCTGCCCCCGGTGCCAACCAAAGCAGCAGCCGGCAAAAAAACCTTGTCGCAAAAAAAAGACATAACAAGTTACTGATGTTGTGTCTCTTTTAAAACCACAGCCCCATAGTGTCGCAAAAAAGATACGTAAAACACTTCACATCGGGTTTCCCTCGCAGCATTACCAGCAATAACGACGCAACTGTTCAGCAGTGCTCCAGATGTGCACGATTAGGTTTGAGAACCATAGTAAAGCTATGTTCTCAGGCCTAATCGTGTGCAGAGGTAAGCGCAGACTCCGTGGAGTGCTGCTGAACACCTTTAAGTCGTCAAAGGTGCCCAGATTTGAGTGGTTACGCATGACCGCTATAGCTGTCCTATGCGGTCATGCGTAACCGCGTGAAGATGGGGTGCCTTTTACGACTTAAAAAGTGAGGGCACTATATGATGCCTATTAAGCAACTTATAAAAATCCGTCCTATTCCGATGGGCAAGCCGAGCAGCCTGCGAAACATTACCACGCGTTGTCTGCAATAACTGGATCAAATACTGCTGCTCAAACTGCCGCCTGGCCTCTGCCAACGGAACGATTTTCTTCTGATTTGTTTTAATGGCATCATAGAGCAACTCTTCGGTAATAAACGAAGAAGTCGCCAGGGCCACGGCATTCTCCACCACATTATACAGCTGCCTGATATTACCAGGCCACGAGGCATCGAGCAGGGTCTGCATGGCCTCCGGGGTAAACTTTTTCAACTGCCCATCGCCCCTGGCAGTTAAAATACTCACAAAATGCTCTGCAAGGAGCGGGATATCCTCCTTACGCTTATGCAGAGGCGGCAGCTCTAAACTCACCACATTTAAACGATAGAACAGATCTTCACGAAACTGGTTTTCCTGAATCGCCTCTTCCAGGTTCCTATGCGTCGCGGAAATAATGCGTACATTGACCGGCACCGGCTGAGCACTCCCAACAGGGCGAATTTGACGATCCTGCAGAACCCGCAATAATTTAACCTGGATATGCAGCGGCATATCGCCGATCTCATCAAGAAACAGGGTTCCCTCATGGGCAGACTGGAACAGCCCGGCATAACTTTTCGATGCACCGGTAAAAGACCCTTTTACATGACCGAACAGCTCGGATTCCAGTAAACTTTCGGGGATCGCCGTACAATTTACAGGGATAAACGGCCCGTTACGGTAATTACTGGCCCTATGCAAAGCGATGGCGAGTAACTCCTTGCCGGTCCCGCTTTCCCCGCGGATAAGGATAGTTGAATCTGTTTCCGCCACCAGTTTCGCCCTGGACAGCAACTCTTCCATAACCGTACTACGGGAAATAATATCCTGTCGCCACTCCTCCCGCTCTCCCCGCACCTCACTGCGAGGGCCGGCTGTACTTTCAATAGCTTTTTCAATTTCCTCAACCAGTTCTTTCCCATCAATGGGTTTGGTCAAAAAAGAAAAAACACCCTGACGGGTCGCCTCAACCGCTTCAGGAATAGAACCGTGAGCAGTAATAATGATCACAGGGATCGATTTATTTTGCTTTCGAATTTCCTCGAACAGGGCCATGCCGTCGATACCCGGCATACGTAAATCCGTTAAAACCACATCGGGCTTTATCGCTGCAAATGTTGCCAACGCCTCTTCTGCGCATTCTGCTACAGAGACGTCATACCCGTTGGACTGAATCCTTAATTTCCATAACCGGAGCAGATCGGCCTCATCATCAACTAACAGGACCTTATATTGTTTATCACTCATTTCTTCTTGCCTTGCAGATGTAAAGAGGTCTCATAACTCTCTGTTTTTAATTATATTCTCTATATTCTTGAGCTGTTCTATCTGTTTTTCCAGCTCACTGATGCGTTTGCTATCCTGTTCAATTTGCTTCTCGAGAGCAGCACCAGTGTCAAAGAGTTCGCGATTTTCCTCCTCCAGCGTCTCTTTTTCATCCATCAACCGGTTACGCTGGGACCAACGATTAATCTTTTCCTGATTAATACGCTCCACCAAGCGATACAGCCCCTGCAGACTCTGCCTTTCCTCAGGATGCAATTCGATATATTCCTCGATCATGCCCATTCCGCGCTTAAACTGCTTGTAGCTTGCATAATGGTGCAGACTCAAGCAGATAAGCTGCAACTGGCTGCCGGATACATCTTTGTCCACCTCCAGAGCAACACGCTTGTAGTAGGCCTTAAAATCATTACGGGAAAGCTCACGAGACTCCTCAAGGCATGCCAGCAGGCTGTCACAGTCTGTTGGCGAAAAAATAACCGTTGCCGCTTGCTGCCCCTTGGGGGCTGACGAATGAGGAGACAACCCCGCACACCCGGCAAGCAACAGACAAAGAAAAAAAAGACTGAAAAATTTCCACCATTTCATACAGCTACACCTTTAACACAGGGTAAAGTTACAGAAAATCGAGCTCCGGAACTACTCGGGAGCAAGCGGAGCGTACCACCGCATCCTTGAATATATTCTTTACTGATTGCAAGTCCCAGACCAGAACCCTTAACCGTAGACTGCTGAGGTGGTTTTCCCTGAAAAAAGGGAAGGAATATCTGGGGGCGGTCCTCCTCGTCTATCCCCGGGCCGGTGTCCTCGACAATCACATTAATTTTATCGTTTTTTTTCCGCATATAGATATGGATCGCCCCATTATCCGGGGTAAATTTAATGGCATTGGCCACCAGATTATCAAACACGGTTTTTATCTGCTTGGGGTTACAGGAAACCTTCACAGGTTCCAGGGCAAGATCAAGCGCTATATTGCGGGCAAGCATGGGGTTGTGATGGTCAACAACCACCTCGTTTATAAGCATGCCGAGGTCGGTCTCAACCAGATCAATCGGCGCCTCCCTGGCTTCAGCCATATTAAAATCCAGGATATTCTCAATCAATCGCTGCAACTTATGGCAGTTATTATCTAAAATAGTGACCACTTCTTCCTGGCTGGAACTCAATGGCCCGACCAGCCCGTCTTTCAACAATCCAGCCCCTTCTTTAATGGATGCCAGGGGGGTCTTCAACTCATGGGAAATATGCGCTATCATCTTGACCTTTTCCTTGTCAAGGGTATCCAGGCGCTTGCGCAGCCAGTCCAGTTTCTCACCCAGCGCCTCCAAATCCCGAGATCCGGACACGACTATCGGGGTTGAGAAATCTCCCCCTCCCAAGCGATCAATCCCCTTGTCGATCTGGGCGACCGGTTTGACAATCAGAGCAATAAAAAGGACAATGAGCAAAACACTAAACCCAATCATTCCAGATACCTGCGATATCAACGCTGTTTTATTGCGCTGAACATTCTCCTTAATACTGTCCACCTCACTGCCCATTAACGCATTGCTGAGCTCTTCCAGCTGCCCGGCCACAGCAACCACTTCGCTGTAGAGCAAAAGGGCTGCCTCCTGTGTTTTGTTTCTCAGTTCCGGCCCGCCGGTAGACAAATTTAAAGTAGCAACCAGGTGTTGAGCCTTTGCCTGGAGACTTTGGATAAGAAATTGCAAGTCATCATCCTTATTACTTGCAGAAAACTGACGGAGTACTTTCTCCAGTTCAGCCTCAACCGCATTCACATTTTGCAGGTGGCTGGCCTCGCCAAGCACATTATACAGACGTGCAGAACGTTCTTGATCATGCAATAAATCAATGAGTTGACGTGATTTCTCCACCCGGTTGACAGAGCGAAAAACAGCGACCGCACTCTGCTGAACCAAACCGTCTAGAATCTGTACCGAACTAAACAGGGCAACAAGCAATGGCAAGGAGACCAGAATAAAGCCGAGCAAAAGAAGGGAAAAAAAGGACCGAGGTCGATAAAAACGCACTAGGGGGTTCTCCGAGAATAATATTTTTTATTCAGATATGGGGAAAAAGGGCATTCTCGGATGGCCTCCTAGCCTGCATTTCTCATCAGTTCAGGCGGCGACAGGTTCAAAGTTTTTGGCCGTGAATTATAGTAGGCTATGTTCACTGCCAAAATACTGCCGAAGATGGCGTCGCCTGGGCTGACCCTTGGTGAACATTGAGAAAAATTGGCGCCTTTGTTCGCTGAGTCCATCCATTTGCTTTGAAACAGTATTTTTGAATTTTGAAAAATGTTCATGAGAAGTGTGGGCTAGTATTACCTGCTGAGATATATATGATCCAAATACATCAAACGAGGCTCCGGTTGGCGGACAACAAAAAAGCCGAGATTTTCAATCTGCCCCATATCCATATTTCTTGATTTGGGTGCTTGCTCTACTTCCTTCAGCGACACCTGCAAATCATTCCACCCCTGATGCAGGGTAAATTTTTGGTGAAATCGATCAGAAAAGACCGAACCGCTCTCCTTGTGCCGTGTGTCGTGAATGCGGCAGTGAAGTTTAAGTGGCTGCTCTAGAGGATTATAAACACTAAAATGTAATATGCTGTAATCGTGCCAGTTATGTGGGAAATTAAACAAGGTGGTGCCGGAATAGGTTGCGGTGGTCAACCGGACCTGGGCCGCTCGCTTACCATGCCGCACAATTTTTTCCTGAACTTCGAGTTGCCTGGAATTCATCCAGCGCATCCGTTCCAGAGGTGTTTCAAAATCTGCAAGCACCGGAAACTGCTTTCGTGCAACATGTTCATCAACAAGGCTGCGGGTAAGCGGCCACAGGGCAAAAAGCAGGCAAGCACAAACAAAACAGCGAAATGGCCATACCCACCATCTTGCCGCTGCTGCTTTATACTTGAAAGTGATAAGAGTATACCCTACCAGGCAGCCAAGCTGATTACGCAGTATATCATACACATCAGGGGATCTGTGACTGCTGTACATTTGCAAGAATTCGACCAGCACGCCCGCCACCAGCACAAGAAAAAACACCACCGAAAGGTGTTGTAATTCATGCCACTGCCTTTTCCAGCGAATTAAATAGGGAAACAAGAGGATGGTGACAACACTGAAAAAAAAGATATGGCCAAGGTTCCAAGCGGCCTTGTACGATTGGGGTGAATGATAGCCGGGACCACCGAAAAAAAAGAAAGGAGCCACCCCGCCAAGGATGACGCATAAAAAAAGGGATACTTTCATTCAGCAAGTCTAGCGTTCATCGTGTCAGCATATCAGCGCGTATACCCCTGTTCTTCCAAATACAGCATAATTTCCTGCACCGCCTCTGCCGGGGTCAATTGGCTGGTGTCAATGGTCAGCTCAGGGTTCTCCGGAACAATATAAGGATCAGACACACCGGTTACACCCTTTATTATCCCCTTGCGCGCTTTGGCATAGAGCCCTTTCCTGTCTCTCTGCTCACACACCTCCAGCGGCGTGGCCACATGCACCTCTATATACCCGCCATACCGACTGATGAGCTCGCGATTAGCAGTACGAGGGGCCTCGTAAGGCGCAATCGGTGCACAAAGAGCTATCCCGCCGTTTTTGGTAATTTCACTGGCAACAAACCCAATACGGGTCACATTAAGATCACGATGCTCTTTGGAAAACGTCAACTCGGATGACAAATTTTTACGGACGATATCACCATCCAGCAAGGTCACCGGACGATCTCTCATCTCCATAAAACGAACCATCAACACCTTGGCAATGGTCGATTTTCCGGAACCGGAAAGCCCCGTCAAAAAGACGGTAAATCCCTGGCTGGATCTGGGCGGGAAGGCTTTCTGCAGCTCTTTAACGACATTGGCATAGGAATACCATTCAGGTACCTCGCGCCCCCACTCCAGCCTTCTTTTCAACTCTTCCGAGGTGATGGTTTTTACGGATTCATCATCCTTCACATCTGTGAGAAAAACGTACTGCGCCTTGTCTTCCACATAGCCCATGGCCCGTTCAGGCACCATGGCAATGCCCGTCTCAGGAGCCATCTCCTCTACCAGTTCCTGCGCCGCGTATTTCGGGTAAAAAGGCTCATGATCAGAACCGGCAAAAGGGTCGCCATGGGTATCGGCAACCATAAAATGGCTGCATCCAAAATTTTTCCGAATCATGGCATGCCACAATGCTTCCCGCGGCCCGGCAAAACGTTCAGCCATTGGTGTAATGCCAAAGAGTATCATATTGGCTGGAAAATGTTGTACAAACTCCTGGTAACAGTGGACCTGGGTATAATGGTCTCTTTTTCCAGGATGCTCCAGCCCTACCACGGGATGGAGAAACAGGGTGGCACTGATATCGCGGGCTGCAGCTAAAACCATTTCACGGTGGGCACAATGCAAATACTCCCGGGTGTGGAAGCCGAGCACCCTTCGCCAACCGTATTGTGTAAAACGACGATGGGTTTCAGAAGGCGTTAGCCGCAGCTCCTGAAAATCATAATGAATCGGCAACGTAACCCCTTCAACCGTCCCGCTGACGTACCACTCCCCGGTCTGTTGCAGCAACGATTTCACTCCTGGATGCTGCTGACCATCAGCCGTCCCATACACCGCCTCTGCTTCATGTATTTTATCCGGCTGCCACACGTCACCAACCGTTAATATCGCTAGTAAAAAACCTTCCTGATCATTAAGGGCAATCTGTTGGCCACCGACCAACTTTGCAGCAGTGGCAGCATCAACATCCAAACAGACGGGAATGGGCCAAATATCGCCATTGGACAGGCGCATCCCTTTAATTACATTTTCGTAATCCTGCTGATTCAAATAGCCGTTTAAAGGATAAAAACCCCGGTTAAGCAACAGCTCCAAATCACACAACTGACGCATGTTCAAATCAAGCGAAAACAGGTCAACAGCTTGTTTACGCAGCTGCTCAGCTCTTCTAAAATGAACGATCAAGCTCTCAGAGAATTCCGACGATAAACTATCCACAGCCCCTCCTTAACAAGGACGTTAAAATAATAGCCAAACAAATCAGAAACTGATTAGCCATGAAACTCAGCCAATTATCTACCGAAACAGACAGGGGACTGATTTTTTTTCATGGTTTTTTATGAAAATTAATCTGTCTCCCGGGCCGAAAAAAATTGGCTGAGTTTTGTACGTAATCAGAAATCAGAAAGATAGACTAACCACTGATGTGCAAAAATTGGTCCTTACAAATTGCGGTAAACATCCTTTCTATAACCTGCCTTTACAATTAAAATCACTAGACAATCTTCATGGATTTCATAAATTATTCGATAATTACCATACCTTATTTTATGAAAAGCATTATTACCGCTCATTTTGGTGGTTGTCGGATCCGGCAAGCTCGAACACATTTCATCGATCTTACTTTTAATTTTTACCAAATCCTTCTTGGGTATATTTTTTACATTTTTCCAAACCGAAGGACGAAACTCTACAGTGTATACCACGTGTCAAAGACCCAGTTTCTTCCAAAAAGCATCTGCAGAAATGTTCTCACCAGGGGCTTCAAGAGCTTTTTTAGCGGCTTCAATGTCAATATGGTCCTCAATTTTTTGAAGCAACTGAAGCTCTTCAATAGAGATCAAAGCAGCTATTTCTTGTCCTCGTCTAGTCAAAACCACAGGTTCTTTTCCGTAAGCAACGGTATTAACAATAGCCGCAAAATTTTTTCTAGCATCAGCGGTTGTAATAGTTTTATTCATAGCTTGTCCCTTTATGTACGTTTTGTACACATTGTACAAGAAGGATTTTTAAAATCAATCAAATAAAAGGTATAGCACAATCAGCGAGTGAGGCATTCGTAGATTTCACTAAATAGCTACCGAGCACATTTGCACCCCAAAAAAAATGTCATAGCACATTTTTTTTTGCACCACACCAATCCAGAAAAACGCCTAGTCCTGCAACGCAAATCCCAACATCACTACGCCCTAACTCACTGTAACTGCGATTTTTAAATTTGACAACACACTTTTCCATACCATACGATTATTCGAAGCAGGAAGCTAATAAGTCGTTTTATCCATCATTTCATCAGGAGGTTTACATGAAAAAAATCACCCTAACACTTTTCTTTGTTCTCTTTTTTGCTGTGGCAGCTCTTGCCAAGGTAAATATCAACACCGCAACGGTGGACGAGCTCACTTCCCTCCCTGGTATCGGCCAGGCTAAAGCCGAAGCCATAGTCAAATACCGCGACCAGGCCGGAAAGTTTAAAACAGTGGAAGATGTCACCAATGTTAAAGGTATTGGCGACAAAATGCTCAAAAAAATAAAATCCGAAATCACTGTCGGTTCGTAAAATTTGCTTCCCATGCTCGGCCCAGAGCATGGGAACATTCTCCCCCTCGACTAACCAACTAAAAAAACATAACTTCAGCCGCACCCCTCGGAATCTGCGCTTACCTGGAGTCTATATTCATTGCCAAAATACTGAAGAAAATGATGCCGGATGGACTGATTCTTGGTGAACATTGTGCAATTTTGCAAACCCACGAGACACTCGTTTAACACACAGAAATTGTTTAAAAAATTATCTAATTACGTACAAAACTCAGTCAATTATCTACCGAAACAGACAGGGGACTGATTTTTTTCTCTTTTAAACCAACCCGGGCGAAGGATTATATTTTTCAGTACTTAGGTAGGGGACTGATTTTTTTTCATGGTTTTTTATGAAAATTAGATAGCGTAGACTTCGATCTCTCTCCCGGTTCCCAAAACAAATGGCTAAGTTTCATAAAAATCAGTCCTCACCAAGACACATAAAATAA
Organism: Desulfogranum marinum; assembly: GCF_016918565.1. Taxonomy (GTDB): domain Bacteria; phylum Desulfobacterota; class Desulfobulbia; order Desulfobulbales; family Desulfobulbaceae; genus Desulfogranum; species Desulfogranum marinum. The sequence continues at coordinate 19,998 of NZ_JAFFQD010000032.1, read as the reverse complement.
CAGCTAGTAGTTCCCCTCTTTCACCAACGCCCCATCCACCACGCAGAATCCACACTCCAGTATCCTTGCCAACAACACCCACACACCTTCACTCGTTCAACCATCATTTTCAAAATCACCTGGCACACATCATGCTATGTTAAAAAGCGTTGCCTGACGCCCATATAAAAACCCAATAATAACCTTCTACCTCTCCAGCCCTCATCATGTTCTACAATCCAGCCCAAATTCTCACCACGCTTATCTGCTGCCTTTTCGCCACCATGGCAGCAGCCGCCGACCATTCCATCCATATCGAATGGGGCTACACCCCGCCCAGCGAGCCATCACTTTCAGGATATAATCTCTACCAGGAAGGCACATTAGCCTGTTCCACCCGCAACCCTGAACTCACAGCCATGGATTGCCAAGTGTCGCTGGAAAAAGACACCACCAATTTCACCCTCACAGCCACCTTTAGCGATGGTTCGGAGAGCCCACACTCTACCCCTTTTCCCTTTACAATTGCTGACGATGCAGTTGCAGCAGGCGATACCCCATCAACCACTGAAACGTCCACTTCTGATACCACAGAAGAAATAACGCAGACCGTTACTTCCGATAGTTCAGGTTCCAGTGCCACTTCAGCCACCGATACATACACAAGCACAACAACCAGCAGTACCCTTGGGGCGAACAATGTATCCTTTGCCATTGAAATTGGTGAAGTAGAAGTGAATCACAACTGGAAGCGAGTCGAACTTGAGCACTCCTTTACCAACCCGATCATCATCGCAGGCCCCCCAAGCTATAATGGCAATCAACCGGGAGTAATACGCCTGCGTAATATAGATTCCACTGGATTTGAAATTCAATTTGCGGAATGGGACTATCTTGACGGCTACCACGCCACAGAAACCGTGAGCTACCTGGCCGTGGAAAAAGGCCACCACACTGTGGATGGCACCACCATAGAAGCGGGCACCTTAACCGGCACAACCAGCTTTAAAACAACCAGTTTTCAAAAGACGTTTTCCAATACACCCATAGTAATGACAACCATTGCCTCAATCAACGAACCGGAAACAATAGCCGGCCGCATCCGTAATGTATCATCATCCGGCTTTCAATATTACTTCACAGAGCAGGAAGCCAATGCCAATACCCATACAAACGAAACCGTAAACTACCTGGCCTGGGAGGAAGGTAACGGCTTAATAGATGCAATCAACGTTGAAGCCTCTTACACTGCCAACGCAATCACCCATGATTGGGAATATATAAACTTTCAAAACACAACCGAACAACTCCCCTTCCTTTTTGCAGACCTGCAGACCACCAATGGCAGCGACGTCTCTGCAACGAGAATGACGAATCCAACAGAGACACGATTTCAAGTAAAAGTAGAAGAAGAGCAATCAAAAGACAGCGAGGTTAATCACCTAACAGAAGCAATAGGGTATCTGATATTTACAAGTGAAGCACAACGTTGAAATTGAGCAAAAAGGCCATTTATGGACGGGCACTTGTTAACAAACTGTGCACCAGTTCCTCCTGTCCCCATCCAACTGTAACGCTCAGGAAAAAACGATTTTCTATCTTGTAATAGCCACTCGCCATACCATATACTGAAAAAGCAAAGGGGATGGGTACCACCCTCCTTTCCCATTGCTTTACCAACCGAACACTTAAACTCCCGCTTTCTTTAGGAGAATCATTATGGTTACTAAACAACGTCTCGGCGAGTTTCTCATCCAAGCCAGCCTCATTACTGAAGAAGAACTCGCCCAAGCCTTAAAAATGCAGGTCGGCGGCAATCGCAGACTTGGTAGAATCCTGGTGCAGATGGGTGCAATAACAAGTGACCAGTTGCTGGAGACCCTTTCAGATCAATTTGCCCTTCCCATACTTGATTTAAATCAAAATTTTTCAGAAAAGGCCAAAACCATTTTACCGCGCTACCTCTGCAAAAAATATGAAGTTATTCCACTTGGTACCATCAAGGAAAAAATCCTCAAACTGGCCATGGCAGACCCTTCAGACAGCGAAGCCATAGTGGACATAGAAAACTTCACAGGCAAAGCAGTACAACCATGCCTGGCAAGACAAAACGACATTAACCAGGCAATAAAAAAACACATCCCCGTTTCTGTCCGTGACATCTTCAACCCCCAAAGTTATGCCCAATGGGCAAAAATAGCCTCCACCGTTGCTCTGGTAATGATTGTAGCAGTGGCAGGATTCACCTATCGTTTCTACAGCGAAACCAAATACGGCACCATCACCCAAACTGCAGACAGTGTTATTTACAAAAACCATGACCTCATGGTCGGCATAGAGCACACCGGCAGCACCACCCTCCTTGGCCGCGGTGCCTATACAACGGGCTACTACTCCATCTCTTTTGATTCACCAGAAGCACTTGCCAAGTTTATTGATCATAAAAAAGACGACCTCTCCACTGTCCAGTATGAATGGATAAAGTGGGCGGTCTCACACCCCCACTGACCGACAGACGACAGAATAAAATGTAACCAAGAAGGTTACTCAATTACGATACCGTAACCAAAAAAGTAACCCCAAAACCACCTAACCATCTAATACAAAAACACTTTTTCTACAAAATACAATTGGCACGCTACATGCTTCCTGACCACAGAAAACTTTTTTCATAGCCCCAATTACAGGTGACTACCTTCTCTGAGTACAGGAAGCCCGATGCTAAAAAAACTATTGCAAATACTCCTCACTTTCGCCTGCTGCACTTTTGCCACCATGGCTGCAGCTGCAGACCATTCCATTCACATCGAATGGGGTTATACGCCACCCAGTGAACCTGCTGTAACCGGTTACCGACTCTACAAAGAAGGCACCTTTTCCTGTGAAACACAAAACCCCCTTGCTACAAGCATGGATTGCTCCGTGTCTCTCGAACAAGACACAACCAACTTCACCCTCACAGCCCTTTTCGACGATGGTTCAGAAAGCCCCCATTCAGCATCGTTCCCCTTCACCGTTGCCGATGAGACAACACCACCTGACGAGACTCCTGAGCCTGAGACAAGCGGCAGCCATGCTTTCACCTTCACCTGGGAAACCAACACTTCAACCGACACAATCAGTGAACACCGCGTCTACCTGAATGACGAATTCCTCTGTGCTTCAAGCGAACCCACAGCCACAAGCCTTACATGTAACGCAGATTTAGTAAACGGCTTAATGACCTTTTCCATGACCACGGTTGACACCAACGGTCTCGAAAGCGCACCGTCTAACATCCTTACCTTTGACCCGACCGAATACCCCACCCTGTTTAACCCCAAACAGGTCGCCTTTAGCTGGGAATACCCCGACGCAACGGACCTGGCCGGATTTAAAATATACCACAACAGCAGTTTCCTTTGCGAAACAACCAACCCAGAAGACAGAACACTCACCTGCACCGCTAACTTTACCAGCTCCGCCAATACCTTTGCCATCGCCGCAGTGGATATAAACGGTACAGAAACAACCCTTTCCAACACACTCACTTACACAGAAGACAGCACCTCTGCTACTACCCAACTCCTGGCAGCAATAACTTCAAATGCCACTGAAGGTACAGCACCACTGACCGTGGCTTTTGATGGTTCGTCTTCAACCGGCGACATAACTTCCTACGCATGGTCTTTCGGTGACGGAGACACTGCAGACGCAAACAATATCAACCACACCTTTACCCTCCCCGGCACCTACACTGCAAAACTGACCATTACCGACAGCAACGGCAACACAAGCAGTGACACCGCAACAATTACGGTAACCGAAGCCGTCGTAGCCAATACCCCACCAATCGCCGCAATAAACCCCTCTGCAACCACAGGGGAAGCACCATTAACCATTACTTTTGACGGATCAGGTTCCACTGACAGTGACGGCACCATCAGCAGCTACACATGGAACTTTGGTGACGGTTCTTCTGCGACCGGTAAGCAGGTAAGCCATACCTTCACCGATGCAGGCACATTTACTGCAGGCCTCCTAGTGGCAGACGACCAAGGGTTGACCAGCACGACCAGTGTCCCGATTATCGCGACCGCCCCTGTCCAAGAGACAAACCAACCGCCAGTGGCAGCCATAGGTATAACAACATCAACCGGCAAAGCTCCGTTAACGGTAAGCTTCAGTGCATCCAGCTCCACTGACCCAGACGGAACAATTGAAAACTACACCTGGAATTTCGGCGACGGATCCTCAGCCAGTGGTGTTTCTGCAACCCATACCTATACAACGGAGGCGGATTATATAGCCACGCTCCAGGTAATGGACGACAAAGGAATGACGGCGACAGCAAGGACAACTATCGCAGTCGACCCCGCTGAGGAAAATACACCGTTTGCCATAGAGATCGGCGAGGTAGTAGTTAACTCAACCTGGAAGCGAGTTGAACTGGAGAAATCCTTTACTGATCCAATCATAATTGTAGGTCCCCCGAGCTTTAACGACAGTGAACCTGGAGTATTACGCTTACGCAATATTGACACAACTGGCTTTGAAATTAGATTTACAGAATGGGACTATCTTGATGACAAACATGTCGACGAAATCGTGAGCTACCTGGTCGTTGAAAAAGGACACCACACTTATGATGGAACAACCATTGAAGCAGGTTCCATCAGGGGCACAACCAACTTCACAACTTACAATTTCGAAACATCCTTTGCTGGCATTCCAGTCGTAATGACAACCGTTGCATCTGCAAACGAAACCGACACCATCGCCGGAAGGTTAAAAAATATTAGCGACTCAGGCTTTGAATACTACTTCCGCGAACAGGAAAAAAACAAGGATACCCATATAGCCGAAACTGTGCATTACATTGCTTGGCAACAAGGTAGCGGCAACATAGATACCATTAATTTTGAGGCAGCTACAACAGCCGATGCAATCACTCAGGAATGGACAAACATTGCATACTCAAGCAAGGGGGAGACCACCCCTTACCTCCTGGCCGATATGCAAACTACAGACGGCAAGGACTCCTCAGCCTTGAGGGCGAAAGACCATTCCACCGCAGGTTTTGATATAAAAGTGGAAGAAGAGCAATCCAGCAACACCGAAATAAGCCATACATCAGAGGTCGTTGGCTACCTTGCACTGACAAGCAACCTGGTACCGCAAACTCCCCCTACCAAGCTTGTCACCTTTAACTGGGTTTTTCCGACTGAATCTGAAAACACAATAACCAGCTTCAGAATGTACGTTAACGGAGAAGTTATTTGTGAAGAACCAGATGTTTCAGCCAGGACTATAAGTTGCGAAACTCAAGAAGAGGATACGTATACATTTCAAATGACGGCTGTAACTATACTAGGTGAAGAGACGAACCTCTCCAACCAACTTCAATTGACACAATAAATGAATGCCTAAAAAAAACAGCGAAAACGAGGGCAAGATGAAATACAGAATCAACAAATTAAAAAAACACTTAGGCCTGAAAAAGAATAGCCTCTCCTACCTAATAGGAAGTTTGCTATCCACATGTATTTTAGCTGCACCAGTAACCACGCCAGCCGCAGAGAACTTGCAAGGGAATCTCACAGGTGTTTCGATAACTGACGCAGATGGAGCAAACATCCCCCCTGTGGCTAAAATAACCTATATACAAGATGATGACACGTTTACTTTTGATGCTAGTGATTCGTATGACCCTGATGGAGAGATTCTAGAATACAAGTGGGATTTTGGTGACGGTAACAACGGGACAGGTATATCAGTATCTCATAAATATACAGATATTACCCCTGATTTTGTTTCATTGACAATACTGGATAACAGTAAAGGTGTTACGATTTCTCAACAGCAAATAGCTACTGGTAATTGTCAGTCTGCAGACATTTCATATATTACCACTGATGCCACCACACCAGATATATATTCCGACACCGATAATGATCCTAAAACAGTCTCTGGTCAATCATTTACGCCTGTCTCAACAGGAGAAATATATGCTATCAAGGTAGCCCTAAGTTATGTAGGAACCACACCGGGGACATTAAAAATGAGAGTAGGGAATACCGCAGATCTCTCAACGATATATGACACAGAAGAGACTGTCGATATCAGTGGATATAAGGCAGGAGACACAGTAGAGGTCGTGTTTGCATCTCCACCATCAATGGCAACATCAAAGCTTAAGTATTTTATGGTGTTTAATGACGGAAACTATAATACACGATTTAAACTCAATAGAGACAACTATGGTGGATACGCTAAAGGAGATAGGTACTTAAGCTCAACGGGATTAGCTAATGTCGATACAACTTTCGGTGACCTGAGTTTTGAGGTAATGGTATGCGATTAACAATATTGCTAGTCACAGCACTCATATCTCTTTCCTACACTTCTGCAACTGCCAAGACATTAGTTTCGTCTTGGTTTGATTTTACTCTGGTTGGCGGTTTTAAGGTTCCAGCAACGCTTATAGACGGTTACAACACGCGGTATGCCTCTGGATCGTTTGACAAAAGACCTGGAACAAACAAGTGGATAGCACATCACGGTGTAAGCGGCCGAATCATTGAATACATAGAACCAAGTGATCCTGACATGACATTCCCGACTTTAATAGCGGGGAGAAATGGTCGCCCTTTCACTACTGTTGAATATATGGAAGCTCAAGGCGTCCAGTGGATAGATGCGAATCAGGTACTCTGCTCTGGTCGGTTAACATATAGCCATCCTGGTACTTATAATTGGGTATCAATTTGGAATCTTAACACAGGAGTCGAAACACTTCAATCAGTCGGACGCGTAGATGATACCGCAGATTGGATTGACGGAATCAATTATAATAAGCTCTTCCACTTGCATCAAGCACTTGGTGGTGGATTTACCCGCATCCCATCAGATTGGGCAGCAGCAAACGGGTTAGCAGGTAAAAATATAGGCATGGCAGCAGGGGGGTACGATGCACTGAACTCACCAATGGGGCCAGCGCTAGGAGCATTTGCTATTGGTGATACGGTTCCAACATACCTGATGGACTACCCGACATCAAACTTTGCTTCAGATGGACAAAACCATTACGAGATACGGGACAAGAACTATGCATTCCCCACTTATATTAATGGTAATACTCAAAGCTCAAGTTGCCCTAGTGGCTCTGATTATTCAGCCTGTAACAATCCCATTCCTATTTTTGCAAGTCAACCAGATTTTGGAACAATCCAAGAAAATCCAAGGTTATCTGGCCCCACCGGAGATATAGGCTATTTTCTTGCAGACTCGGTTAGTAACGGCGCAGGGTGGATTGATGATTCTAACTATAAAGGAGTTGTGTACGGTATTACATCTCCTAATGGTTATCTCGACTACGATGCACAAACATCTACATTTCTGGTATATAACCCATCTGACTTTTATGACGGTTCAACAGCACATTACCTACATCCTACTGATTATGCTGATGGTCCAACAGGTTCATTTACAAAAAACCTATATGTATATAATCCAGATTGTTTGGCTCAAGTAGCATCTGGCGATATAAACGAGTGGGAATGTACACCTACGATTATAACTCCAGATTTCAGTGAACTACCTGTTACTCCTGTAGACAGGAATAAGCTACCTACAAGAATTGGAGGTGTTTATTGGGATAATGACAGGGGGTATTTATGGCTTGTACTAACACAGATGAGTGGAGGTAATTTGTACCCGATGTTAGTCGCATACGAGCTGAAAGCTGACCGGGTCGCAGACGACTTGGAAACTGTTCGACCCACAATATTAAAAATAAACCTTAAATGAAACCTGATTATTGTGGTCCCAAAAACTGCAGTCATCAGCTATACGTTCATCATAGCTGATGACTGCAGCATCTAGATTATCTCAAGTTCCTGACTTGTTTTAACTTTTTAAAATACTGCGATTAAAAGGTGATAACTTCCGACTCTTTTGTATCGTGTCAACAGCAACACTCATGATTGTATCTACCAGCATGAGCACAACATCTTTAGTCACGATGCCCGCTGCGCGAACCTTCTCCATGGCAATACTGGTCAACCTTTGCAGCGCTTCGATCAGGTTAAGATCTCTCATTTCGCTGCTGCAGGCGTAAAAAGAGATCCCAGGGTTCTTGGATCGTCATGACAGCGTTGCTCAAACGACAGAAATATGTAGCGGGACATAGCGATGTTGATATGAGCTACCATTCCGTCATAATCACGCAGTTGAGTCTCTCGCTCAAGGTTTAGGTAGTGCTTCATCATTTTGAAAAACACCTCAATGAGCCATCGGCGTTTCCTCTGTAAGACTGTATGCTTGTGTTTCTCAAAATTATCCCCCTGTTCAGGTTCTATGCTGAGTAACAAAAAAATCCTAAAAATTGATAAGAATGGTACTCACTTGTTAATGTTCAACAACTCTGCCGGAATCAAATTCCTTATTTTGCTTCTCCATAACATTAATATGCTTTGGCCAACTACGAGGCTGTTTTCTCAGTGACCGAAAGCCTATCAAGTTCAGCTGCATCCGCATGGATGAGCCAGGGTAATTTCCCGGATTTCTCAACACGTCGCGCTTTTAACCTTCCTTTTCTCGCCCATGAATAAAGCCTTGGTCCAGGAATCTTGAGATTGAATGATAGTTCTTGGAGAGTCCATTCATTCTTTTCTTTGGGAATATCGTCAGTTGGCCGTTTCCGTCTAGTGGTAGGTCTTAACCCTTGGCGAGACAGGAGCGTCTGAACCATCGAAGCATTGAAGGTATCTCTTAGTTTTGCCGGGCGCCATCCTTCTTCGTTTAATATTTGCGCAATGATATGTCGGCCTTTTTTCTTTGCATGCAATTGAGCTGCACGATGTAATAAATCCTGGTAGTAACTCAACTGCTCCAATCGGGCAACCGGACGAACTAACTCAGCCTGCGATTGATGTCCTCCTATCCAGTGAAATTGAACAGAGACTCTTTCTGTTTCGCCTTCCACCGTTACAACTATTTTGTCGATTAATTGACGAACAATAGCTTGCCGTTCTGAGGGTGTTGTTTCTGGTGCATTCCAAATATCAGGTACACAAGCAGCCAAATTTCTTATCCCAACTTCGTGATAGAGAAACAAAATATCGTTTAATTTGAGCATGTTACCCGTACTCGACCGCTCAGTACGGCACCACATCTTTCATTTTGCTGCAATGGTTGTTTTTTCCACATTTCCCGGATGATTTTTCAGACCCAATGCTGAATATATTTTATGCTGCTCAGAATCAGGCCGCACACTTTTTCTAACATGTACGGTGTCCCCATTTTTGCATTGCATCGAAACGGTGACCCGATTGTGAGGGAGGAGGGTATTACGTAACGTTGTCCATGAATCGTGGATACCTGCATGACTAAGTCGGTACCGTATTGTGTGCACAAGATGATATGCCAACAACGTAATAAAAAGATGACCTGAAACCCTGTCAGCTATCTGGTGATGTACCGGACACAGTCCAAGCTCAGATTTCAGGGAGCGAAAGACGGCTTCCAGATCAGTCAGCATGGTATACGTTTTCCATAATGTGGCTTCATCCCAATCAGCATGACTGGTGCGCAGGCAATACACGCCGGGATACGTATCGGTTGTGTCCGGTGCTGGCTTGCGATGCCAAGTTACCTTAGCGGCATTACCGCTCTTGTCATCTTTCTCCACTGATACGGTATACAGTTTCGCTGCCTTTGAAAACTGCTGCTTAATACGGCCGATTTTCTCAACCACCTTATCATATTTTTTCAGTCGTCCCTTTATGCTCAGTCCATTGTTGAGGTGTTGCAGGGCATCCTCAAATCGTGTTGAAAAACGGTTGCCAATGGCCCGCTCTTTCTTCTCACGTTGGCTGGAATGGCAGTATAAAAGTGTTTCCCCACTTTCTTCATCAATCACCTTCTGGACTTTTACAGTGCATTCTGCATCCTGTTTGACAATGGTCGATTCAGAATCATCAAATTCACGATGTTTTTTCCGACTGACAACCAGATATGGATAGAAGTGTTCCTTTAACCAGGCAATATTATCTTGGGTGGCGATACCAGCATCCATGACTACCGTAGGTTTCAATAGAGGTGCAATTGTGGACTGAAGCTCCTGAATCATCTCAGCCAACGTTGAGGGTTCACTGACATTTCCTTCGAAGACATGACTAGGTTTTGGAAAACCACTGCCGTCGAGCACCAATGCCAACGTAACCAATCGACAATCCGACCTTTTTTCTTTGGAGTGTCCACGTTTGGCGAGATTGTTACTAGGGCACTGCCCTTCAAAATACGTATTGGTCAAATCATAGAGAGTGATCGTCTCCTGCAGGGAAAACAAATCCCGTTCCTTTTGGTACAGGTGGTTTTCAATGGCTGTTTTCTTTTTGAGCAGATGGTCAGATACCTGGTACATCTTATACAAGCTGGCCTCTTCAAAATTATGGCCAACCAGTTCGCCGAGACCTGACTGCTCTTGAAGCCAGCGGTGTGTCTCCCGTTCACTTGCCGGGTGACATGCACGACCAACTAAAGTACCGATCGCCAAGGCTGCCTGAGGACCGGTAAAGCCTAACTTATCAAGCGTGGTGTCGAGTTCCAGCAAACGCAATGCCTCCAGGGTAACATGCTCACACCCAATACTGCGCGGCCTGCTCATTTCAAGGCTATCTACATTAATTTCTCGATAATCCACACCAGAACAATCGCTTTCATCCTGTTGCCTGGCAATAATTCTTGCCGCATACCTGTTTGCCCACTTATCAATGTCACTATCAATTTCCACAAGAGAGTGTTGTCCGTGAAGTACTTCCTCAATTCTTTTTGTTAATATGGGCCATTGTTCTTCAGAAAAAGAGAAGTCCGCACCTAAATTGAGCAGAGTACGCTGACTAACCTTTGCTCCAATACGCTGTGACTCAACAATTCGATAGGTGTAGTAAAAACCGCCAGCCTTCTTTTTCTGGATTTGTGTTTTTCGAATATACATGCAAGTAGAGTTGCATAATAATCACCTTCTGTCAATGGCTCTAGCGCACTTCATGGCACTACAAAAGGCGTGAAATTTTTATAGTGCTGTAATTCGGTGCTTTAAATTTTCGTAGCCGACGAAAAACCTTCGTCACAGAGGTTTTTGAGAATCAATATTACGAAGTTGGACTAGCGTTATTCTGCTCATCTGGAGGATAGGGCAACGCTGAGGAGCGACCCGAGCGCCGTGATGAGTGACTCGAGAATGGGAGGCTGGGTGAGTTATTTGCCTAGCCTTTCTTCCTCTCCACCATTCTTGGGTCTTTAATGCGTTAAACCTACCTCCGGCGAGCGAAGCTAGCCGCCACTTGTTTCAATCTATTACCGCACCGTGTGAGAATACCTCAAAAGGTGTTTGCTTGTCTAGCGCCGAGTTTTTTCGTACCTTGTTGTAATAATTGAAATAACGACTCAACCCACGATATAAGGCATGTCCATTAGAATAAGATCTAGGGTAGATGTCTTCATACTTGACCGTCCACCACAAACGTTCGATAAATACGTTGTCCAGGGCTCGGCCACGCCCATCCATGCTAATCGCGATATCCTTATCCAGCAGCACCTCAGTAAAAGCTTCAGAGGTGAATTGTGAGCCTTGGTCAGTGTTGAATATCCCAGGGTTTCCCTTCGTTAGAGCTAGCTTCAAAGCATCTACACAGAATAGGCTTTCCATGGTATTCGACAATTCCCAGGCCAATACATAACGACTATACCAATCAATCACTGCTGCCAGATACATGAAACCGTGTCTCATCGGAATGTAAGTAATGTCCGTACTCCATACCTGATTGACGTTCTCAATATCCACGTTCCGTAAAAGATATGGATAAATTTTGTGCCCTGGTCCAGGCTTGCTTGTATGTGGTCCCGGTGTTATGGCCTGAAGTCCCATAAGCTGCATCAGGCGGGCTACTCGCTTACGGTTAACTGCATATCCATTTTCTCGTAGCCAATCTGTCATCCGTGGATAACCGAACTCTGGGTGCAGTAGGTATTGTTCATCAATCAGCCGCATTAAGAAAAGATTCTCTTCTGTTTCACGGGCAGGTTCGTAATAGATACTGGACCTGGAGATGCCTGCCAACCTACATTGACGCCGGATCGAATATACAGGGTCCGACCCCACCCAACTTCTCCGTGTTGCTACTGGCAGGCTCATAGCTTTTTTTCAAGCCACTTGATGTCCATCTTGAGACGCCCAATCTCCTCGTAAAGTGGAGAAGTAAGCTCATCTTCAGTCTTAGCCTTTTGTTTCTTTCCAGTAGCAAAAAGCTCTTGGGCATTTGACTGCACCTGCTTTTTCCAGTCAGAAATCTGGTTCGGGTGAACCTTGTACTCTGTTGCCAACTCAGCCAAAGTCTTTACACCCCTGATGGCTTCGATTGCCACCTTGGCTTTAAATTGGTCTGAAAATGTTCTTCTTTTTTTTCTCATCTGCATTCTCCTGTAATAACATTTTAGGAATGCAGATTCCACTTAAGGTGGTGGTCTTAAAATCGGGGGTAAGCGCATCTTCCCCCAGGGGGGGCAAATTTAAAACAGAAATACAAGTTGTTAATTGGCACTCGCTGATATTGTAAAAACTGTCGAGGCCCGGTGTTCTGATATTATTCCAAAGTGCAATCTTGGCATACAACACTGTGCGCTGGATGGCCTTGTTGAGCGGAAACAAGTTGCTGCGGCGTTGGGAACCAGCGACTATAAGAGCTTTTCTTGTTCGAATGGCAGCAAAGTTTACAACAGGTAGTCGCCAGCAGAAGGTAACGGCTCCAGAAAGAATGCTCTATTCTAGACAATGGGATGAATGGGTGGCTGTAGGAGAAAGCTGACCCTTTCTTCGCGGTTTTGGAAAATGCATTTTAACGAAGTGAGGGGAAAGGTGCGCCTTGAGTCGAAAAAATAAGCCTTACTTCAGGGCAACCTGAGCGATGTTACACAAAAAATATCGTGTTAAGTCACTTCCTGAACACATTTCTGCATAAATTTGTTCAATGTGGCAGCGAGTGCGACCAAAAAGTGGCGTTTCTTGCATGGGTGACCCGCTCTAAAGATTAATTGCAGGATTTAGGTAATAAGTATTTCAAGCTATACCTGCCTGATGACCTCCATACTTCTTGGTCCGCGTAGAACCTTTTTCACGACGAAGAGGATCTACAAGCGCCATTCCGATGTTAATGAAATATGCTGGCTAGCGGAGAGTTGAACTCAATGACCAAAAAATCAAAAAGAATTGGTTAATGTAACTCGTCAGTATTAATAACCGTATTTTCTATTAATACGTCCTGCTTTTGCTTCAAAAAGGGCCAGGTTTTCTTTGCTTAATTCACTTCGCCAAGCTTCATCAGGCTTCTTTATTGTCCCATCAAAAAAGTGCCTCATTCGGTTCCCTACGATATGCCGTTTTGCCTGACTATAATCAAATTCAACATCATCTACCTCCACCCCAACAAATTTCAAAAGTTCGGTTAATTTCAGCTCGGGTTGCTGGCATAATTCTTCCAATTTCAAAAAATATACTTGTGAACTACCAACATAATGGCGCTGAGCACGTTCCATATTTCTGATTCCCCACAACCACGAATCAACCGCAGATTCAGGGGTATATGTTCTCTCCTTTGTTAAGAGCGAATTCATAACTCCACGACCATCGCGTACAAGGCAGATAACCTTTAAATCAACCTGCTGATGCTGGGCCAGAAACCCAGCTTGCAAAGGATTTTTGGTGGTATCCAGAAATACAGACGCCCCAGCAGCATCACAAAGTATTTTTGCCAGCCTGACACTCCTGTCAATTTTAGCCTGAGCCGCCTTATTTCGCTGGGGCAATAATAAATATAAAGTATCACGAATGCGATCAACGATTTTCAGGGGAAATTGATAATAGAACAAATCTTCCCAAAAACCGCCGGCAGGATCTGGTAAAATATTAATATCAAAGTTCCCCAGTTCGAAAGGCACACTATTCTGCTCAGCCAGTTCAGCCCATTTCTGCCAGAATGCGCAATCTTGGTAAATCGCACCGCAAGAGCAGTTACCATTTTTGGGGAAAGGGGTGCCAAATTCACCAACGGTCATAACCTGCGGATGGCCGCCCAACAAGCAAGCGATCAGGGTTGAACCGCTATGCTCTACGGAAGTTAAATAGACCATTCTAATTTTTTCAACGTTCACCATAGAAATACCTCAAACCACTTGATAGCAATCAGTGCTGTCTCATAAATTTGTAAGGAGAAACAGATAAATAAAGGCCCGGAGAGCTTCTTGTGTTATCATGAATGTGCGAAAAACAACATAACAGCAAGGAGATCCGAGCCATGGCACATTATAACACAATCCTTCAACAAATTACTGCATTTATCACTCGACATGTTTTCTACTATCATGCCGCTATTCACCATGTGGGCCAGAAATTTCGCTCGTACAACCGCTGGAGCCAGTTCATGGCGATGCTAATTGGGCAACTCTCCGGTCGCAAAAGCCTTCGAGACATTACCCATAATTTGAAGGCTCAGCAAAACCGGCTCTATCACCTTGGTATGAGACCAACTTCTCGAGCTACTTTGGCTCGAGTCAACGAACAGCAACCTGCGAGTCTCTATCAACTTATTTTCAGCGAGCTCCTCACAAAATGTCAAAGAGTTGCTCCCGGCCACAAATTTTCATTTAGCGGTAAACTCTACCTTCTTGATACGACTACCATTAAACTTTGTCTTAACGCCTTTCCATGGGCTGAGTTCCGTAGCCGTAGAGGAGCGATTAAATTACACACCGGCCTGGATGCAGGAGGTTATCTTCCGGCGTTTATGGACATGACCAACGGCAAGTTCATGAGATCAACTGGGCCAGGACACTCACATTGCCCAAAGGCTCTTTTCTCTGTTTCGATAGAGGGATCACTGATTATGACTGGTATTCAAAACTCACACAAAACGGATTGTTCTTCGTAACCCGCCTCAAAAGCAATGCCGATGTGGAATACCTTTTCAAACGGTCTGGCCGCAAAGGCAAGGGGATTAACGATGATCAGCAAATTCGGCTAAAGGGTGTCGAGCAACCATTTCGCCTCGTGGTGTACATTGACCCAGGGACAGGCAAGCAATACCGATATGTTACCAACGCCCAGCACCTGAAAGCCACTGAGGTGACTGATATCTATAAAGAACGCTGGCAGATCGAGCAATTTTTCAAGTGAATAAAACAAAACCTTCTTGGGCACATCAGAAAATGCCTTACTCTCTCAAGTCTGGATTGCGCTGTGCGTTTACCTTCTTGCCGCTTTTCTGAAATTCAAAGCAAAATTGAGCTGTTCAATGACACAAATACTCCGGATTTTACAACTCAACCTCATTGCTCGAAGTGATTTCAACAGACTTTTTAAGCCGCCAGACAGGCAGCCTGTTGATTCTCCGCAACTTTCATTCTGGGGCTAAACGATAAGACAGCACTGGATAGCAATCAAATAGCTTCATATGTGCACCAGGAGTAGCTCGGTTTGCTCTGCTATATGATTCCAATCATTTTTTCGGGCCCAGGTACGACCTGCGAGCCCCATTTGCTTTCTCAATTCAGATGACTCTGCAAACCTCTTAATTGCTTCAGTGAGTTGTTTCTGATCTGTACCGTCAATCACAAAACCGGTTTTGCCATCCAGCACCGCCTCAGCCTGCCCTCCGCTATTCCCGGCTATTGAAGGGATCCCAGCCGCTGCCGCTTCAATAAAAACGATTCCGTATCCCTCGATCATTGAACCGGATTGAATCGACGGTTGCACATGAATATCTGCCGCGGCAAAACTCAATACACGCTCCCGATCATTAATATAGCCAGGAAAACGGACAAACTCAGCAATCCCTAAATCATGGGCCTGCTGCTGAAGTTTCGGCTTCTCCCCACCATCACTGGCCATCACACTGACGACCTGCAACCCCAGGCTCCGTAATTCAGCAACAGACTTTAAAACTCGTGCATGGTTCTTGCGGGGTTCCATGCGTGAGATTGAGACAAGCACAATATCATCCTCGCTGACCCCCCACTGCTGACGTTGTGCTTGAACGTCCACATCTTCGTATACAAACGAATCGATATCTACACCTGGATGAATAATATTAATATTAGGGTGACCACAAAAATCGTTGATTAAATTTTGGGTCGACAGGCTGTTGGCAATGATGCAGTTGGATGACTTGTAGGCAAATTTAGCGGCCCAAGTCAGTTGACGGCTAGTTCGGGCCGTGACCACCTCTTCACCATGGGCGTAAGTGACAAGTCTTGTTTTGTTGCCATGAAGCCGCTTGTACAGAGCGGCAACAAAACCCTCTGGATATGCTCGGAGGCAATGGAGTGTCACATTTCTCTGGATACTGAGTTGACAAATTAACTTATGGACCTGCCTTGTTTTGATATAAAACTGGAGGCTAAAAAGATCAAGATCGTCAATGAGGTGGCTATGTCGAACTATGGACAAGCTCCAATGATCCAATTGATCAAAAGCGATTTGGCGTTCAGCAAAGGTGAACTGTGATGAATAGTCAGCAACAAGTGCAACCACATGTTCAGGCCATCTTTTATAAACCTCGTACAACCAGTGGTGTGCTCCGCCAACAGCAGGGAAGAAATCTTGGCATAAGATTATATCTCGGCATTCAGGCATCACCACTCCCCACCAAAAAACAACTGCATTTCCTCTTCAAACCGAGCTCCTATACCCATAAACCAACTTTCCGGTGCGTAATTGTAATCAGCGCTCTACTCCCCAGCTAAAATTACCTGGGTAGAAGTAAGCCACAATAATCGGCGATATTCCAGCCACTGCTCAGTTTCTTTCCTTTTTCATAAAACCTGATAAATAAATATTAGGTTGATATTTATCGCTTTCTTTCTTTTGTATTTCTTTGTGTTTTTATTGTCCTTTAATTTCTTACTTCGATTAGCTAACCTGAAGTAAACCACAATAAAATAGAATCTTTACAGGAACATTCCTGGTATTTTTCACGTCACCGACTGACATGGAAAGGATTATCAAGCAGGCCCAAGGCTCGTTTTCCTTCACTCTGGGGTAGCTTATCCTGCTAACCTCCATGCAGTAGTGAAACTTGCGAAACGCTTGGAACTAGAGCCTGTGAAGCTGAACCAAGGAGATCTATCGGGTACCACGTCAAGCAGTATTTTTTTTCACCGAAAGTAAACCGCGTGGCTTTTTTTGATCAATTGTCCATGGATAAAGTAGTTTGCCCTTTTGAAAAAATGGCTGGTTTTTAATCGCTGATTTTGACTGGGTTTCACGCCGCTGATTAAACATAATTCTACCACTTATTTAATCCTTCTGAACACTGCTCTTTAGACAATATCAGGAGCTCATCAAGCTCATGAATTGAGTGCTCTTCATTCAGAAAAAATAAGTAGGGTGTATGCGCAGGGTTCGACAGAGCAATGTGGCCCCTGGACGTTGGGTCCCGGTAATAAAGATTGAAGGTTCGGTATTCACAAGACGATTCACACACATTATTCAATAGCATTGAGCAAAGATCTTTTTGCAAATCTGATTCATCCTGAGGCCCTAAAAAAGTTCATGATAAAGAGACTCATATTGCTTCAAAAAGACATATTGTGAAAAGTATGTTTCGGCACATTTTCGAGCATTTATTTGGTATTGTGCATAATTAGTACGTAATTCTTTGATAGCGGCTATCAAAGAATCTTTATTCGGTTTAAAGACCACCCCACACTGAGTTTCCTCTATAATATGAGCGATGCCGACTTTATCAGTAACAAGAACGGGCTTACCAGATGCAAGGCTTTCTATGACTGAATGAGGGCACGGTTTTGTCAGCTGTTGAGCTGTAAATGGCGCAATAACGGCATGGACGTTGTTGATGAGCGTGCTAATATTCTTGATATGTTCCACCTGTAATGTCACATTCTTTTTATCCTGTACCATCGGCTCTATCACGGGAATGGTATCGGCCCATTTCCTCCATAAAAGTGTAAAAGACACATTTTTGAATGCCTCAGTGGCGGAAAGCAATAAATTGACCCCCCTCGCCTCAAAATACTCTTTCGTAAAGGGACTGCTGGCAAACAGGATTGAGAAATCTCCTTCCGGTTCCTGATAGGAAAATTGATTAAGATCCAAGCCGGGATAAATGAGCGAGAGTTTTTCTTCTTGAATTCCAGCGGATTTTAGTCTCTCGAAATCGTATTCTGATTCCGCAACAATCTTGTCTATCCGCTCGTACACCTTTTTATCCAGGACATCTCCTCCTGTGGCTGCGGTCAAAATAATCGGCTTTTTATTAAGATTGTCCAGAAAATACCGATTGCTCATGGAATGGTAGATATGAGACAGATCAAATACTTTTTCAACAAAAGGAATCAATTTCGGAGCGAGCCGATAGGGCCTGTAATAATGGACAATATATCTCTCTCTGAAAGACCATTTGAGGTAATCGCTTGAAGAAATTCCATACACCACACTGCGAGGAAAATGCTTGTGCAGTAGAGAAATTTCTTTTGATACCGCCTCATGGGTAGGAGAATACACGCCAGTCCAATAAATTATCTTTTTCGACATACCACGACCCATTCCAGAGGATTTTCACTGTCCTCGTTTTCCAAAAGCCGTATCAAAAAATAGACAAGCGGATCAAGTTTGAATTTGATAAACTTATTCAGAAAGCGCTGGACAAGAAAACGGCACTGGACACTATACAATTTGAGCACATCAAAACCGTTCTCCTGTAATTCATTGATTAACTCTTCCCGCTTATACAATTTATCATACACAGGAAATACAGCAGGATTGGCCTGCCTGATAGGAGAGGACACATCAAAATTTACCGCATCGAAGATGAAGAGTCCCTCCTCTTTCAAAAAGCTGTGGATAGTGGCATACATTTTCATCCGTTTTGTATGTTCTAAATGCCTAATAAATCTATAAGAGTAAACAAGATGAAATGTTTGCTCTGTTGTAAAATCAAAAATATCCGAAAGTTGGAAAGACCACTTGTCATAATTCGCGGATGTACTCAGCCGCTTCTTCGCTAATTCAAGCATATTATCACTGGAATCAACCATGACGCCCTGCTGAAACCCTGTCACGTCAAGGCTAACCCGGCCTGGTCCCGGTGCAAGTTCTAAGACATCCTGTACGCCGTATGTTTGAATGGACTCATTGATCACTGTGACCTGAGTTTCATGCAAAATTCTTCCTAATGGATGCTTGAAACGTTCATCTATATAAGAATCCACCAGTTCTTTATCAAAATAATACTCTTTCAAATCTTTTCGTGATTCTATAGGTTTCATAATAATTATTCCTGACAATAATTTTGTGTCCGCTTTTTCCGACAGCCCACAAGAAAATAGATGTTTTTTCGTGCGGGTTGACGAAGGTGATAAATAATCGTTTTCTTAGCAATAGCTAGTGTCCGCATCCCGTCTTCCTGTTTCCTTTGAATATGATGTCGGTATGCATCTAGAAAACAGAGACGACTTTCTCTGACGCCTCATGTCTTATCCCAACTTTACAAAGCTTAAAGAATAAACGGGGTATGCACTTTACTCAACTAGTGTCTGTCCATAAATGGCATTTTTTTCAAAGGCGGTCGCTGCCAGTCGTACCAGCGAACACAATCGATTCATGGGACAAGCAAACTCTTGCTGTCTTTTTTAGCTTGTCATGTGCAAATTCCTTCAAAAACCGAAATCAAGGCGCACCTATCCAGTTTGTTTAGAGACTACCGCCAAACAACTGGCTGTTAAGCTAGTTGTTGACGCGCTATGGTAAGCAGGTTGGCTGAGACTATCGACGCCCACACATAACTCTTAAATCCCTCATATCCTTTCCAGGTGCAACGAGCCAGGTCAAGGCTTCCCTTCAACCAGGAGATACCGGATTCTATCCCTGCTCTAAAATTTCGTAATCCTTTATAAACATATCTGCTTCGGCACATGTCTTCTTCCTTGAGCCCGCGCCCCTTGGAAAAACAGACGTCTTTAACT
>NZ_JAFFQD010000031.1 GCF_016918565.1 Desulfogranum marinum | reverse complement strand
CGGGGCGATTGAGTTGTTCGCTGCAACCCCAAAAACACGAAAATTTAAATGTTGAATTGACCCTGATTTCCATATTTATCGCATAATTAAAGACGCTGGGGAATAAACCATTTATTCGAGATTCCCTATAGGCTATGCAGTTGATGCTTTCAGAATTGAAGGTGAATTATCAACGCAAAAAACAGACATTGATGCACTCGGAATTGGTAGTAACGATACAGGGAAAATAATTGATTCCGGCGATATTCGTATGACAACTTTTATGGTCAACGGCTATTATGATTTTTATATTAGTAATGGTTTTGGAATCTATATCACTGGTGGAATAGGCTGGGGCCAAGCTACTGTCAGTGTGTATAATGTAGACGGTGATGATGGTGGTTTTGCCTGGAAAGGTGGAGCAGGAATATTCTACGCCTTTGAGGATAACATGGCAGTAGATCTTGGCTGGGAGTACATGTCCCTTGATGATGCGGATTTAGACGAAGATGTAAGTGATCTTACATCCAATAACATTGTGATGGCTTTTAGATATAAATTTTAGTGCTAACCAATCTAGATGGATTATTTAGAGTCAGTTCCTAGGCTGGCTAAATAACAGATTAATGCCCCGTCAACGGTGAAATATCGATATATTTAAGCCGTTGACGGGAAACTAGTTTGTATCTTCTCCCCAAAAAAAAACGGGAATATTTGCACAGATGACTTTGTTTTTATGCACATTAACGCAGCATTGAAGGGAAGACAAAAACAATTATCGCAGAGGTTGAGGTCTTTAAGGACGTCGGTCATAGTACCGTTATGGTTCAGGCCGCTCATTCCCGCGAAAGGGCATTGTACATCATAAACGGTGTTCCTGCCCATAACCACCATTTCCTTGGTATGGAACGATTTACCGTATCGGCAAAGGGAAAACTCAAACCAGGCAAATCGTCCATTAATTTTCAGTTTGACTAAAATGGTGGCGGTTTAGATGAATTTCTACAATGACAGGTACGGCTTGAAGTCTTCGATACAGAACAGCATAGATACTACCCCGCCCCCTAAAGGACTTCATATTTTAGCCAAACCTATTGGCCCGCTCTGTAATCTTTCCTGTGATTATTGTTTCTATCTCGAAAAAAAGGCTCTTTATAAAAATGATGAAGAGTTTCGAATGACTGACGAGGTACTGACTGCGTATATTCATCAATACATAACATTGCAGCCAACCCCTGAGGTGGAATTTGTCTGGCAGGGTGGAGAGCCTACCCTAATGGGACTTCCATTTTATAAACGGGTCGTTGAGCTGCAAAGTCAATATGCTGATCAAAAAAATATAACCAATGTACTGCAGACCAATGGAACCCTATTGACTGAAGAGTGGTGCCGTTTTCTCAAGCGTCATGACTTTTTTGTTGGGGTAAGCCTCGATGGGCCGCGTGATATTCATGATCGTTATCGGCGGGATAGAAACGGGAAGGGGTCATTTGAACAGGTAATGGCAGGACTGCAAATGCTGCAACATTTTGGGGTCAAATATAACGTCCTTGCCAGTGTTGGAAGGGAGACCGCCAGGCGACCGCTGGAAGTTTATCAGTTCTTGAAGCAATGCGGGGTCGAGTTTATCCAGTTCGCACCAATTGTTGAGCGTATCCCAGGTAAAACAAGTCGCAGGAGTGGTTTGTCGCTTGCTGGACCCGCAGTACTGGATAAACCAGAGCCGGAGACTGAAGTAACCCCTTGGACGGTTTTACCGGAGGAGTATGGTGCTTTTCTCATTGCAATTTACGAAGAGTGGGTACGACAAGATGTCGGCAAGATGTTTGTTATGAATTTTGAGTGGGCCTTAAATGCTTGGCTTGGTGAACCTTCGCCGGTTTGTGTACATGCAAGGCAGTGCGGCGGCTCCCTTGTGCTTGAGCATAATGGAGATGTGTACGCCTGTGACCATTTTGTCTATCCAGCACACCGGCTCGGCAATATTTTGACCGATTCGCCGCATGATCTTGCAGAGCAGTCCCGTAATGCAGGGTTTGGTATAGCAAAAGAGAAGGCACTCCCAGGCTATTGTAGAGAATGTGCAGTATTGGCTGCCTGTAGGGGAGGGTGTCCAAAACACCGTTTTAGTATGACACCAGGGGATGAACCGGGCTTGCATTATCTCTGCCCGGGGTATAAGGCTTTTTTCAGTCATATTCGCAAATATTTACATGCAATGGCACAGCTGATTGAAAATGACCTGCCTGTTTCCTTCATCATGAAAGTCATTCAGGGACCACTGATAGTAAAGAAAAGCAATTGAATGGAAGTGTAATCAAAGCAACATAAACGTCCTTATCAACAAGCGGTTATACCAACATATCAAAACGGAGGGAGGATAAATGAAGAATGTGAACACTAGATACGGTTCAGTATTACCGGGGCTTGTTGCTGCTTTAGCATTTACCTGCTGGATTATTCCAACATCAGCAACTGCAAGGGAATGGGAACATGAGGTCGCAATATATGGCTGGTTTTCCGATATTGACGGTACGGTACACCATCCCGGCGGACCAGGTTCAGGGGCAGATTTTTCCTATGATGCTTCTGATATTTTAGATAATTTGGAAATGATCTTTATGGGCGGGATTGCATCGAAATATGATAAATGGTCCATACTTGCCGATGTTGTGTACATGGATGTTGGTGACTCGAAGACGAAAACGTTCAAGGCCGGTTCAGGTTCCATTGATCTGGATTTGAGTTCCTGGATTGTCAGCGGTGCCGTGGCCTATGAAGTTGTCAACGCCGAACATGGAACACTTAATGTGCTTGGCGGAGTTCGATATACAACTGTCGATGTGGATGCTGATCTTGACGTACAGTGGGCGCTGCCCTCAGCCGCCCCCCAGTCAAATGTCTCTGAATCCGAAGCTGTGCTCGACGGAATAGTTGGTATTCGAGGACGGATTATACTTAATGATAACTGGTACCTTCCCTATCATGCTGATATCGGAACAGGTGGGTCAGAGCTCACCTGGCAACTCTTTGCTGGGGTCGGCTACCGGTTTAGCTGGGGCGATATCCGGGTTGGTTACAGGTATCTGAGCTATGACTTTGATGATGATCAAACCATGGAAGATATGGCTTTGAGTGGACCTGTAATGGGCATAGGCTTCAGGTTTTGATCCAGTTGGAGAATGACCGTACATTCCTTCTTTTTTTATGATACTGAAAGTCATGATATCGGCTCTTAGCCCGCATCTCTCTTCAGTGCAGGCGGCGTCAGGTTTAAAGTTTTTGGCTGTAACTTTTTGTTATCAAAGCTAAAATACTGCAGAGGGTAACTTTGCCTGGGCTGACCTTTTGTGAACATTTTGAAAAATTTATACTTTTTTCGTTAAGTCCAACCATTTGTTATGAAACCGTATATTCGAATTTTGCAAAATGTTCATGAGACGTGCGGATTAGAGCGTAACCTACCAGTGATGAAAGATTCTTATGCATAATAAACACAGTCGTACCATCCTTTTCTTAGTGCTCCTTACAGCTATTTTCTTTTTTTCTCAGCCTGCATTTGGAGGTAGCACGTATGAAAGTGGGGTAACGCTCAAGGCCTCCCTGGTATTGCCGCAAGAAGTATTGAACAGCAAAAATTATTCAATACTGGAAAAGGTAAAAAACGATGGCTTTACGAATACGTACTCCGTTAGATCGAACAGTGGAAATTACACTGTTCGGTCCAACATCGGCCTTTTTAAATTGTTGCTTGAAATTGAAGCTATCGAGGCGATGAAAAAGGTGGAGCAAAGCGATGTGTTTGTCAACTCATTAAAGGCGTCAGGGGATGCAACGGTTGAAGGTATCAAGGATCTTGTCACTGATCCTGGAAATCCCCTGCAGCATGCTGCGACCGGACTCAATAGTCTTTTGGGACGGACAGAAGAATCTCTCTTTCACAGTACTCCGGGCGATACTGAAGATTCAAGAGTCGAGCAGACCATTGGTTTTTCACAAGCCAAGCGAGAGATAGGCTATCGCTATCATGTTGATGTGTACTCGCGCAACCACCTGCTTCAGGAAAATCTCGATCGCATCGCCTGGGCCGACTATGCCGGCAGCATAACCCTTGGTGCGGCTACAATGCCCATAGGCGGACTTGCCGGTGGCACGCTTACTGTATCATGTATCAGGGACGGCTCGTATTTTAGGTGAAGCCATCGCAACATCTCCGCCTGCAGAGCTGAAGGTTCAGAACAGAAAAAGGTTGGATCGATTACATATAGATCCAACCTTGGTAAATTTATTTATTGAAAACCCTCACTATTCGCCCTTACAGCAAACGGCATTTGCCATGGCTCTGGAGAAAATACAAGCAAAGAGGAATATTGCACTTCCTCTCCATGTTGCAACACGTGCCTCTGATCCGGAAAGCACCTCTATCATGACTTCTATTATGCTGATGCTCTCAGGATATGATAAACATGTTTCATCTCTGGTTGAATTCAAAACAGCTGGACGGATTTTTGGTGGCGTAAATGAAAAAGGGGGATTGATTGTTACCTTGCCGGCTGATCATGTCACATGGAACAGACGCCTGGCTGAGGGAGCGGCTGGTTTTGGAAATTATCCGGTAGAGTTATGGATAACGGGAACCTTCTCCTCTTTGGCACGAGAACATCTGAAAAAGTATGGTTGGACTCTTGAGGAGAAGGTCGCAGGACGCATTGGATTTAAGTACAAACAGTTACGGCACGCGAATCTGGAAGGAAAGAATTCACCTGCTTGAGACGATACTAATGGAAGCCAAATACTCGACAGATTTACCTGACCATGGACATATCAGCCAGAATTTCAGTCCAGGCCTGTCCTTCAAAAACACAACTAGGAGATCGATGCGCTATGAATTTTTATAAGCATTGCATTGCAATGGTTGCTTTACTGCTTTTCAGTATAGGAGCAACCCATTCCCAGGCTCAAGAAGCATCTGAGAAATCGGATATAGACCCAGTTGCAACGGCTATATTGAAGCGTATGTCAGATTTTATCGGAAAAACCAAGCAGTTTACAGTGACAACTGAAAATACGCTTGAATACCTGCTTGATTCCGGACACCGGATTGATATTGACGTATTGGCCAACGTTATTGTGAGTAGACCCAATAATTTGAGGGCTGAACGTCGCGGCAAGTTGGTGGATCAGATTTTTTACTATAATGGCAATGTCCTTACCTTATATCATCCTGAAACGAATCTTTACGCAACAGAATCTGTTCCTGAAAACTATCTAGAGTTATTCAGGTACATGGCAAACACACTTGGATTTGCTGTACCGGTCTCCGATTTGATCCTTGAAGGTTCTTACTCACTATTGATGGAAGACGTCACCCTCGCAGCATATCTTGGTCGAAGCAACATTAATGGCGTGCTCTGCGATCAGCTGCTTTTCAGTCGCCCTGGTGTTGACTTTCAGGTATGGGTTGCTGTGGGTGACCAGCCGTTCCCATATAAATACGTTGTTACAGATACATCTGCACCGGATCGAATGAGTATAAGGACAACAATGAGAGATTGGAATTTCACCCCTGAATTAAAGAAAACCGAGTTTACGTTTACTCCTCCTGATGGTGCTCATAAAATTGAATTTCTTCCTTTCTAACTTTTGATCCAGGAGCAGCAAATGAAACGACTCACTCGAATCATGATCCCCATGTCGCTTGTTGCAGCAATGTGTACTATTGATATCCCGATGTTACCTGTAGAGCTTGTACCGGATGCACAGGCGATTTTTGGGGTACGTCGCAGAACTGCTGTCGTTGCCTATTCTGCTGGGAGAGCAACATCAGCTGCAGCGGCCTCTGCTTTCCAGCAACAAGCAGCTGCCGCACAACAGCAGGCGGCTTACTCTCAACAACAAGCTGCTGCTGCCCAACAGGAAGCTGAAACGGCAAAGCAGCAGGCTGCAACCGCTCAACAACAGGCAGCGTCACCACAACCTGCTTCAGGTGTACCATTGGGTACCGTACTGGAAACTCTTCCAGAAGAAGGATGCCTACCCATCACCGTAGGGAACACCCAATACCAGAAGTGTAACGATAGCTTTTATCGTGCCGCCTTTATGGGAAACAAGCTTGTGTATATCGCAGTAGAAAAGCCATTCTAAGTCGTGGGATCCAAGGTCGATACAATGGACAGTAAAAGAATTTTATTCCTACCTACTCACCAGTACAACCACGGATAATTCCGCGGTACACTGTTTTCAACCACATAAAATATTATGGTGGAACACCTTATAGCCTGCCATGGGTGTGATTTAGTTCACGCTCTTAGCGATATACCAATAGGAAAGACTGCTTACTGCTCTCGTTGCGGCAGCATATTGTACAGGCCCAAACGTGATAGTATAAACCGATCTCTAGCCTTTACTTTGGCGGGTGCGATCCTCTTTTTTATTGCAAATACCTGTCCATTTCTCGGCTTCAAGATCGGCTCGAAAATTCGTGAGACAACACTGGCCTCGGGCATACACCAATTATACCAGCAGGATATGTTTATTATCGCATCACTGGTGTTGTTTACTGTGGTACTTGTACCGTTGCTTCATATTTTGTGTATGCTCTATATTCTGATTCCACTTCGTTTTAACAGAAATCCCCTTTACCTCGCGAATGTCTTTCGTCTGTATTTGGTGCTCAAACCTTGGGGAATGCTCGAGATTTTCATGCTGGGCATACTGGTATCGGCTATAAAACTTGTAAAAATGGCAACAATTATTCCTGGTACGGCTTTATACGCTTTTTTAGCTCTTGTTTTTGTACTTTCAGCAATGACAGTGACATTGGATGGTCATGTAGTATGGAAATCAATAGATCGTCAATAACTGCAAACGCCGCAACGGCTAGAGAGATGGGTTTGGTATCCTGCCATCGCTGCCATTTGCTTTGTAAACTGTACGACCAGAAGAGCGCCTGTCCCCGCTGCGGAACTTCGTTGCACAGCCGAAAAAAAGAGAGTGTTGCACGGACCTGGGCGCTAGTCATTGCAGCGTCGATATTCTATATCCCTGCCAATATCTTGCCGGTAACGTACACCACATCGCTTGGAACAGTCCAATCCGATACGATAATGAGTGGAGTTATATATTTTATTCATTCCGACAGCTGGCCCATTGCCTTGGTCATTTTTGTTGCGAGTATTTTTGTTCCGCTCCTCAAGCTGGTTATCCTTATTACTTTACTGCTCTCAGTTCAACTGCGCTGGATAAGTCGCGCCAAAGATTTTACAAGACTCTACCGCCTCACTGAGCTGGTTGGCAGATGGTCTATGCTCGACATTTATGTGATCACTGTTTTAGTCGCACTGGTCCACTTTGATGCTCTTGCCGATATTGAAGCTGGAATGGGTGCTCTATTTTTTGCCATGGTCGTCGTCATCACTATGTTCGCCGCAGAATCCTTTGATCCTCGCCTTATCTGGGACAACCTTCAGAGTACTCATGAAGAAAAATACTGAACCAAAACAATCGGTGTTGCAAACTGCTGATCCGGTTATCAAGAGCCAACGCTCCATCTCTATTGTTTGGCTGATACCAATTGTTGCCCTACTCATAGGCGGCTGGCTCGCTTATAAGGCTATAACTGAAAAAGGCCCAACCATAACACTGTCATTTTCTACTGCGGAAGGACTTAAAGCGGGAGAAACAAAGGTCAAGTACAAATCAGTTGACGTTGGTGTGGTTGAATCCATACATATCAATGAAAATTTATCCAAGGTTGTCCTTGATGTGCAAATGAACAAAGGCAGTGAATCATATCTGACTGATCAGACAAAATTTTGGGTTGTTCGGGCTCGCGTTTCAGCAGGGCAAGTAAGTGGACTCAGCACACTCCTTGGTGGTGCGTATATCGGAATCGAACCATCAGCAAAAGGAAAAGAGCAAAGAGACTTTATCGGACTTGAAACAGCCCCCATTGTTACCAATACCACTAAAGGAACCTTCTTCCAACTGGCTGCACCTCGTCTTGGTTCACTCAACCCAGGGTCCCCGGTTTATTTCCGCCAAGTAAAAGTAGGCCAAGTAGTAGAGTACCAAATGGATACCGCTGGAAAAACCGTAGATGTCAACATCTTCATAGATTCTCCCTACGACCGGTTTGTCCGTAAAAACACACGGTTTTGGCTAGCCAGCGGTCTTGATGTACAACTTACCGCAAACGGAATTCAGGTTGATACCGAATCTGTCGTATCACTTATTATTGGGGGAGTTGCTTTTGGCACCTTTGGCGATCAACCACTTGCAGAACTGCCTTCTGAACATACAAAGTTCAGGCTATACGAGTCACGTAATGAGGCAAAAGATGATCAGTATCAGATGAGGCATCAATATTATGTAGAGTTTTTTGAGTCTATTCGTGGGCTGTCCATCGGAGCCCCTGTTGAATTTCGTGGAATACAGATCGGAAAAGTCACAGATGTCGCGTTGAAGCTTTCCCAGGACAAGCTCAATTTTTCCACCATGGTGTTATTAGATGTTGAGAGAGATCGACTTGGATTGACAGACGAAAAGCAAAGAAACCTTGATCAACAGGTTAAAGAAATGATGAGAAATGGTCTTCGGGCACAACTTAAGACAGGGAGCCTTTTAACCGGTCAATTGCTGGTAGATATTGATTACTACCCAGATAAAACTGAAATAAAGGAGAAAAGGTATAATAATCTGCTCGTTGTTCCAAGTGTCCCTTCTTCAACACAGGAAGTGCTGAATGGCGTGGTTAATTTTATAAACCGGGTGGATAAACTCCCCATTGAAGAGATTAGTAAGAGCCTGCAAAATTCTTTAACAAATATTGAAAAAATAATTGGAAGTCCGGCTGTTTTGGAATCGATACATTCTTTGCGCAGCGTTCTCGCTGAACTTGATGAAACTGCGAACGATTTTAATGCAGATACAATACCTGAAATAACAGCGACTCTACAACAGCTGCATGAACTGACGACAGAGGTAAGAGGATGGCTGAGTGCAGATTCACCAGTGCAAAGCAATTTGATTAAGTCACTCGAAGAAATTGCCAAAGCGTCTAGGTCGATCAATAATCTTGCCGATATGCTTGAGCGACACCCGGAAGCTTTGCTTCAAGGCAAAAAAGCGAAGAGGAAATAGTGTTTTTTAAATCTCAGTATACAATGCTGGTTGTTATCTTTCTGACTGTATTCATTCATGGTTGCGTCATATCAACACCTGACTCTGTCTATTATACATTAATTCCATCTGCTGAGAATAATAGCAGTCACATTGCCCCCTCAAAAAAATGGCCTTTATCCATTGGTATCGGCCCGATTAAATTTCCCAGTGAATTGGACCGTCCGGAAATTGTGACCCGTTCTCAAAAAAATCGTTTGCTAATAAACGAATTTCATAGATGGGGTGGGTCACTTGAAAGTGATTTTTTACGCATTTTGACGGATAATCTGCGTAGAATACTACAAACCGATAAAGTAATGGTTCGCCCATGGGAGCAGTATTTTACTCCCGAAATTCGATTGAGTCTGGATGTGCATCAATTTGACGGTCGCTTGGGAGAATATGCATCTCTTAAGGCAACATGGGCAATTTACGACAAAACAGAGAACACGCTGCTTGTGATTCATCATGGGGACTTTAAAGCACCGATTCAACAAGATGGCTATGATGCACTTGTAGAAGCACAGAGTACTCTTGTTATGATGCTCTCCAAAGAAATCTCCAAGACTCTTTTTGATATTTGAACGCGCCATCTATAAACGTACTTGCTTTAAAAGTGTCTTGAATAAGTAGAGCTTTCGTTCAAGGTTGAGGTGTGCCTAAAAAATTACCATAAGCATACCTTTGATATCGGAGTCGCAACTATTCAGCAGCACCCCAACTCTCCACGATCTGCCCGCTCAACATACCGATGTATAGCTAATCGGTCAGCTTGTGAACATTTGGAGCACTGCTGAACAGTTACAATTCGGGGTAGATTGACAGTTTTTAGATCTTCGCTCAATAGTTACTCGGAGTCTTTGCTTACCTGGAAAAAATAGTACTGGTCCAAATATGAGAGCGCTGTAAGCCTTTACAGATTTCAGTATAATACATCAAGGAGTTATCAACCCCGTGAGTAGTTACGATAAGAGGACTATTAGATCACCAAAGCTAACATGGAGTAACAACGCTATGAAACATTCTTTATTTGGTATTATCGTTATCGGATTGTCTCTTTTACTACCATGCTTCGTCAATGCATCAGAAAAGGTAACAGTTGATAATTTCATTCGTGCAGAGACTGACATGACGATGAACAGTTATGTCGAGCAGGGAGCATTGGGGAAGTTTTTTCATATTCGAAACCCCACACCAATTGATCAACAGAAAGTTATTCGCATGAATCGTGATACACTTTACTCCTTTGGGGTCTTTGACCTCACTGAGCCGGTTACGGTTGTGAAACCTGACAGCAAAGGGAGGTTTCAGTCTATGCAGATCATCAATCAGGGCCATTACACGCTTGGAGTCGACTATGACCAAGGCGAATACACCTTTACGAGGGATAAGGTCGGCACGCGCTACCTTTGTATTCTGATCAGGACCTTCGTCGATGCTGGTAACCCTGCCGATATTAAGGCCGCAAATAGTCTGCAAAATCAGATAATCGTACGGCAAAAAAGTCCAGGTGCTTTCGTCATTCCTGATTGGGATGTTGCATCTCTTACCAAGGTCCGTGACGCAATCAACGTTTTAGCGGCGACCAGAGACAGCGCCAGAGGCATGTTTGGCAACAAAAACGAAATCGACCCTATAAGCCATTTACTTGGCACAGCCTACGGCTGGGGGGGAAATCCGGACAAGGATGCCATTTATGTCAACGTGGTTCCCGAGAAAAATGACGGCAAAACTCCTTATGTCCTCACTGTGTCAGAGAAAGTCCCAGTGGATGGCTTTGTGTCACTCACGGTCTACAACGCCAAAGGATTCATGCAGAAAAATGACATAAATGCATACTCTGTTAATAACGTGACCGCCGAGAAAAATTCGGACGGGTCTGTGACCGTTCATTTTGGTGGTGACTCTACAAGGAAAAACTATCTACCTATCACCCCAGGCTGGAATTACATCGTAAGAATGTACCGGCCGCAACAGAAAGTAATTGACGGGTTTTGGACTTTTCCTCAAGCCGGACCGGTGCAGTAGGAATAGACTATAACTGCAAAATGGATAACGAAAGGAGACAAAGAATGAAGATGAAGACAGTCGCACTAAAGATTGCAACTGTATGCTTGATAGGTGTTTTGCCGGGTATAGCCTTAGCCGGCGCATCGGAAACACCAGAGGTGCTTCTCGACGGTGCAGATGCAAAGCATAGGGTTGTCAATGAAATGCACCAGACACGTTATATTGAAATGTTTCTTGCTTTCAAAGATCCCAATACCCATAAATTGGTCGCTGCCTGTTACAACACGATGTTCACGCCTCAGGGAATTCCTGCAACCAAAGATACTGCTGCGCAGGCGCTGGTAGAAGGGCTTGATTTTGAGAAGATCAAAAAAGAGTACGGAGTTTTGAATGCGTCATTGAACGGCCCCAAATTATGGTTACCTGATTGGACGGAAATAGAGGCTGGAGTAATACGGGAATTCAATGGTATCTCGGCCCCATGGGTTGGTCAGCTGGACATGGGAAGCAACACCGGCGGCGTATCAGAAAGTAAACCGTACAAGCCCAAACACATTGCTCGAAAAAGTGGCATTGGCTGGAACAAGGGAACAACCGTATTGCTTCTTGATGATCAAGAAGGCAATACCTGGGTCATGAAAGGGTTTCAATTGGGGGTAACCCCACAACACACCTATAAAGAGTTTGTTGCTGCAGGAATGGCCCAGTTCAAAAAATTACCTGATGGCTGGAAGTTTAGGGTCAAAACACTTGAGGAGGATTTAATCGAAAGACCTGAGAATGGTATGGCTACCATCATGCCGGACGAATTCTTCAACGTGTATGATTTGACAGGACCGGGCATGACCAACTACAAGCCATAATCAATGGATACAAATTGGGAAATGCTGTTTTTAGTAGTGTTCAAACGATGAAAGTTCTTCTTGTCTATGGCTGCCGCATGTTTTTATTTGAAAAATACCTATAAACATTGAGAATTGAGCTTTTTATTTACATTGCAGTTTGAAATGAACGGTGGGAGTGATTAACTATCTTGCGATCTCTTAATTGTCTGGTTATGTAATCATACCTTAGATAATCGGAGGTCGTGAGATGATTCAACACACTTAGAATAACCTCGATATTAGGTTACCAGTACAAATCTCATATTATTTAGTGATTGCTAAAATTTAACCTTGTTCCTGTGCATCGCTGATCTTGATTCCCAAGGTCAGTGAGACTCCTCACCTCATCCCATTTTAAGAGCAACAGGAATTAGTCCTAAGCTGCAGTTTTGTTTCAATGGTTAACGTTGCCAATAGTAGCCCTTAACGTCTCGATAAAGCGCATTTATTTAAGATCACAGTAGAAACGTCAATTTCAGTATATAGCAGAGCCTTCAAACCTTCAGTGTAACTAAATTAACCACACCCGCCTGGGAGTTCTTTTTTATAAAGACGCAACAATATTAACCACCAAAACTTTTCTGATATATTCCAGAGAAACCAAAAAAGCCTCATATGGTAGGCAGGAAGATCTCCAGCAACGTGCCAATTTTTCGGTAATGGTCAATGTGGTGATATAATTTACGTATCATCACTGTTAACCCTATGAAAGGTCATCACGTTTTTGCGATGATAATTCACGATCGCTCTCATCTTCGTCATGCGGCTCAGCGGAGAGCCCTTCAGACGTCTCCCACACCTGTGACTCTAAAGAGCCCGCCTCGACTGACCCCCGCGGCGGATAGTCGAGAGTATCTTTGAGCTGATCAATTTTGCCTGGATCAAGTCTTGGAAACGGCAACTTGCCGGCTCTACGCCAGGATTCAACTTCTTTCGCAGCCGTTTCGCCACGCTCAACGTCAAGACCGTCGTCGCGTCCCATATAGAGGGTCTGTGAGGGGAAGGCAAAGCCGCTTCCTGAATTTTTAACTATGTCGCTCATTCGCAGCAGGACGTCTTCGCGTATGGCGTGGTACTCGTTGAAGTCTCGGGTCAGTGCATATATCCGAACCCCAATATCGAGGGAAGATTGACCAAAATCTGCGAAGCGCACGCGCACCGTTTCGGAGTCGATCTTAGGATGGGCATGGAGCATCTCGCGAAACTTCGCAAGCACATAGCGCAATTGATCATTTTCGGTCTCGTAGCGTAGACCGATGGTCGTGGTGATCAGCATCCGATCGCATTTCGCCCAGTTGGTCAGTTGCATATCTGCGAGGGTAGAGTTGGGAATCGAAATCAAAGTGCGATCGATCGCCCGGATCTTGGATGTGCGCACCCCGATACTCTCGACGGTGCCATTTTTGTCGCCGAAAGAGCAGAAATCACCGATCCGCACGGGCTGGTCCAGATAGAGCATGATGCCGCCGATGAGGTTTTCGAGAGTCGGGCGAATCGCAAGCGCGACGGCCAAACCGCCAATACCAAGTCCAGCTACAACGCTATAGAGAGGCAGCCCCAAATTCTGTGCTGCATTACCTATTATCACCATGCTAACCAAGGTTCCGATGGTACGGGCACCAATGCCCCAGAGGTTCGCG
This sequence comes from Desulfogranum marinum, assembly GCF_016918565.1. Classification (GTDB taxonomy): domain Bacteria; phylum Desulfobacterota; class Desulfobulbia; order Desulfobulbales; family Desulfobulbaceae; genus Desulfogranum; species Desulfogranum marinum. The sequence continues at coordinate 55,834 of NZ_JAFFQD010000031.1, read as the reverse complement.
TCAAAGCTATCTGGCGAGATATCACGTGCCTGGATGATGCGCTCGAATATGGTGAGTATGGCCAGCCAAAAAAACCAGATCGTACCGGCAGTAATCAAAATGGTTGTAGTATCGACAACCACGGTCGAGAATGCACCTGAAACATAGATTTGGTTGACAAAGAAATCATTTAGGCTCCAGACCACAACGAGGATAGCGATTGGCGTCAGAGCACGACGCAGTAGGAAGCCGACCCGGTTTTCGGTTTCTCGGCGGTTGATCAATCGATGAAAGACGAACAGCAGCAGCGCTGCGAGGGTACTAATGAGGACCACCGCAATAATTTTCCACTTTGGTGTGTCCAGCCAGAGGTTGCGCAGAATCTGCGGAACGCTTCTGAGAACCATTGCCGGGATCATCGGTCCTGTCATCTGGGGAAAAGTGCGATGCCAGCTAATGATGGGCAAAGACGTTTGCAGAGGTAGATCTTCAATAACTTTATAGAACCGCGGCGCCACAATAACCATGCGCTTACTAAACAGAAACTCCCCTTGACGGGCTCCCTCATCGATCCTGACGATTTGGATCGGAGTGCTGGGGATTCGCCATTTTGCAGGTGATACAGCATCGTCGAAGGACTCTTCTTCTGGAACACTTGCGAGTTTAGGCAATTTGACACGGCCAAAGATGTCGAGTAAATAGGCAGCTGTTTCGACTCCGATCGTACGACGAGACGACGGTGGAACTGATGACAGGTCGAGCAGTGCACGAATCTGGGAGACAATGACCTGCAATTTATCGGCAAGCTCACGGGATTTGCTTGACCTATAGGTTTGCAAGGTCTCTTCTAGCTCGTCTCTAAGACGGAGAAAAGATTTTAGCGTGTCACGTGGACTATCCGTACGGATGGGTTTGATTGTGGGGTTATCGCTGGCAGCTTGCTGCGTCCCTGCGAACATGTCATCCCCAACCGATTTGCTTTCTGTAGCTTCCTGGGCGTGAATGAAAGTGGCGGCGCAGCAAATCAAGACGAGGGCAAGCCACCACCGAAAGGCGGTGAGGTAACCAATTGTCGAGCACAAATTAAACACAGTGACCTCCTTTATGGGCCCAAAAAACAATATGATATAACATTACCAAATCAAACGTAATCAATGCTTTCTCTCACTCCAACTGACGGTGCTTCCTGTTAGCTTGCATAGGACAACTTCCAGTACAATTCAAGAAGTTTACGCTATTCCTGAGAAGGTGCTTTAACGGCTGATCACTGAATGTTAATATTGCCACAATAAAGCTAATCAATGTTGCTTTATACTCCAACTTAGGGTGTTTCCCCTTTGAAAAAACGATAGATTCAGGACAATTGAGCTATATCACAGAACCTGGAAGGCGAAAAAAGGCCTTTCCACGCTTGGGATTAACTTTACCAGCTTTTTCTGCAGAACATTAAACCGCTCCTGCAGCTTCCACCTTCTTGCCCGTTACCAGCGATATTTCTATGTCGTCTTTTAAAGCGCATCATTCCTTGCGTTTGGGCTGAAAGTATGGCGATGAGCCGGTATCTCTGAAATAATATAACGCTGGAAGTCTACCTGTCAGACCGGGGCATGGACAGGAAAAGTCCTAAGTTGCAGGGTTCCCGGGGTGGTTGACCTTGCCATTTCTAGTCTCAGTCAATACGGTAAAATATATATCTGTAGAAAACAATAGGCGCATCCAATCTATGCGTAGCTTGGCCGTATTGAGGGGATCATGGAGAAGATCTAACCTAAGGCCTCTTTTTGTTGTTAGGTTTCTGTAAAATCGCAATTTTCTAGATACAGGAAGAAAATCAATACTGATCGTTTTTTTTCAAGGAGACGGTTACCGAGAGGCATCTTTTGCTGGTCGGGTAAAAACTAAATAGGGGGAGCAGCGCTTTAAAAGAAATGTTTGGAAATATTTGTTAAACCTTTCTATAAATGCTGGCCTGATTATAATGAGATTTTCATCGTTGAGCAGGCATGATAAGCGTCCACTCCTGGTTACTGTTGCCAAATTTCTGTGATTAATGACATGTTTTATAGATAAAGACCTTGGTGAGTTGGAGCAATACCTGTTATTGATTTCTGCATGACAAGAATTGCTAAAGCTGTCGAGAAAAGGTAGAATTAAAGTATTGGATGGGATGGTCCTTCTTTGGAAAGGGCTTTTTAGGGACCCAGAAGAAAGCGATTACTTTTTACCATCACCTATCTTGCGATTCCTGAAGTTTTATGAAACGTGGCTTATTCCTAGCTCTCTTCATCGTGGCGGCGTTTATGGCCTCGGCTCAGACGCCAAAGCCTGTGACGGTGGTGGATTTTGTCCATCCGCCCCTCGCCTATATAGAGGCCGAGACCAACGAGCCCCGAGGCGCCGAGATCGCCTTCTACTCTGCTCTCCTCAAGAATTTGGGGTACCAGCCCAAATTCGTCTTCGCCCCCTTTCCGCGAGTCATCGAAATGATCAAGTCGGGGACAGCGGACATAGGCCCCGCATTGATCAGGTCGGCAGAACGTGACGAGTTTGCTCTTTTCTCCGCCGAACCGGTCCTGACCTTGACCCCGGTGCTAGTGGTTCTCGCCGATAGTCCCCTCAAACAGTTGAACGCGCCCGCCGACCTGGCCGGGTTCAAGATCGGCGCCGCCTTAGGCGTCACAGTGCCGGCCTTCTTCGCCAACGCTGGCCTGCTGCCCTTCGACTGGATCTCGGGTGACAGCTTTACCGAGCGGCACCTGCGCATGCTGACAAGGAAGCGCTTCGACGCCTTTATCGACCTCAATCCCCTGAACGTCATGAGAGTGGCCGAGGCTCTGGGGATGGCTAACGACATCCGCCTGATTGATATCCCCGGCGGCGGCACGTCCTATTACGTCACCCTGTCGAAGAAGTCGACGAAGGCGGCAGAGCTGCTCGCCGGTATCAACGCTGAGCTCGCGGCTAAGAAATTCAGCCTCGATAGCTTTATCCAGGCCGAACTGCGCTAAAGGATTGTCGGGGTTAGCTACGCGCTTCTGCTCAGGTCGTTGAAGACGTAGCGGATAGTACCCTGAAATATTGGAATATAATCTCAAATATCAACGCGAAGATACCACTTATAAGATCAGATTCCTTTGTTATCCCCTCAAGTTTATCTTTCTACTGTGAGGGTTTCTGCACAGAATACGTAACAAAATCCTCCCCAACCAAAGTCAACATAACTCCTATAAATGTTGACTTGGTCGCCATAAAAGCAACACCGTAAAACCACGATGCCCATTGCAGTGGCTCCTTATAGCAATTTCGTCACCCAGGCGTTGCTTTTTGTGCTCTGTAACTGGATCCGACACCTCTGTATCCCTTATCCCTGCTGCTACCTACGAATTGCTTCTCGAACAAATTGAAGATCAACAGTTAGGGGTAATTGCGAGAGAGTGACAAGGTGAGAAAATCTCTGCAGTTGAAGTAAGTCTCCATGAGCTATAAGCTTAAATTCATCCCAACTGCCCTAATAGAATGGAAAAAAAAACGACAATACTATCCAAAAGCAATTCAAGAAAAAGTTGAGTGAGAGATTAAAAAGGCCACATATTCCTTTAAGTCAGCGTTCAGGGTTTGAAAACCATTACAAAACTAAGCTCAGGGCCAGTAGGTACAGGCTAATCTATGAAGTTCTTGATGAAGAAATTGTGGTAATGGCCATTGCTGTCGATAAACGGGACAAAGGGTTTGTTTATAAAAAGGCTCATCGCAGGAAATAATTCCGTTAACCAGTCGTATCCCGCCACCTCCCCTATAAAATTATAGAGGGCAGTCCATCCAGCATCATTATAGAAATACTCTGTAGGGTGCGGTTCTGTATTTATTAGTAAACATCTTGACGTTTATTTGCCCGTTCTGTAACGTTTATTTGTCTTTCCGGTAGCCTACCTACCGATGTTGCGGGTTGTCTCTTTGATAAACTCTTATTGGCAGCCCAGGATAATATCCTGCCGGCCCCCCGGTCAGGAAGCAGTTTATTTATTATCTTCCCTATATGACTGTACTCAAATCCATCTCGCTGCAATCTGGGTACTTTCAAAAATCTCTCTTTCATTTTACAGGAGGTATTATGAAGCACACGGTACGGCTGATCATGCTCGTCTTTTCCCTTACCCTTCTCTCCGGATGCGGCTATAACTCCATGCAGATGCAGGAAGAGGCTGTCTTCAAGGCCTGGGCCGATATCGAGGCCACTTTGCAGCGTCGCGGCGACCTGATTCCCAATTTGGTGGAGACGGTAAAGGGATATGCTAGTCATGAAAAAGAAACCCTGGAAGCGGTAATCAACGCCCGTTCCAAGGCGTCGTCGGTACAAATTACACCGGAAGACCTGGGCGATGCAGCCAAGATGAGCCAGTTCCAGGCGGCTCAGGGCGGGCTTACCTCTGCCCTTTCCAGGCTGATGGTGGTGGTTGAACGGTACCCTGATTTGAAGGCGAACCAGAATTTCCTTGACCTGCAGAACCAGCTCGAAGGGACGGAGAACCGGATTAACGTTGCCCGTCAGCGCTATAACGAGGCGGTCCGCGTGTTTAATGGTGCCATCAGGAGGTTCCCTAACAGCCTTACAAACAATTTCCTCCTTCACCTTGACAAGAAAGAATATTTTAAGGCGGACGAGGCGGCAAAGGAAGTGCCAAAGGTAAAATTTTAACTGGCGTAGGACATTATGAATAACCTGCACAGGATTGCACATCGTATAACCCTGCTTCTGCTCGGAGTTATTGTCTTTCTATCATTCCCTGGTTTGGCTGCCGCTCTTGAAGTCCCTCCATTGAAAGGACGGGTGAACGATTACGCCTCGATGCTGCGTGTGGCAACGGTCGATCAAATGGAACGGTCGCTGAAACAATTCGAGCAGGAGCAGTCTACCCAAATAGTAGTGCTGACTATACCGAGTTTAGAGGGTGAGTCGCTGGAGGCGTTTTCCATCAAAGTGGCTGAAGCATGGAAAATCGGGCAGCAAGGGTTGGATAACGGCGCGATACTCTTGGTGGCGCGTAGCGAGAGAAAAGTGCGGATCGAAGTGGGATACGGACTGGAAGGCTCACTTACCGACCTCACCTCGGGACGGATTATCCGAGGGGTTATCGTCCCGCACTTCAAGAAGGGTGACTTTGACGGCGGCATCATGGCAGGCGTGAACACCATGATGGCAGCGGTCCGTGGTGAATTTAGCGCAGCAAAGGATATCCCGCAGAAAACCGGCGGTAAAGGCGACACTGAAGGGTTCTGGTTCATGCTGATAATGATGGTTTTTTTCATTGGAAAGATGATGGGCAACCACAAAATTATTGCGGCAAGCGTCAGCGGTTGTCTCGCCTCTCTTGTCGGCCTCCTGATACTCGGGCCGAAATTGCTGTTCATCATTCTCCTCTTTCCTGTAGGCTTTATCGGCGGACTGATCGCCTCCAGCTTCTCGGCACTGGGGATGGGACGCGGAATCGGCAGGGGCGGCGGCTATATTGGTGGCGGCTTCGGTGGCGGAGGCAGCTTCGGCGGAGGTTTCGGCGGAGGTGGCGGTGGATTCGGCGGAGGCGGTGCCTCGGGAGGATGGTGATATGAAAACTTTATCGACACAATTTTTGACTCAGGAAGAACAACAGAGAGTCACCGAAGCGGTGCAGAGAGCGGAAAAAAAGACATCCGGGGAGATCGTGCCTATGGTGGTTTCGGCCAGCCATAACTATCCAATGGCATCGGCTATAGGCAGTGTTTTTATCAGCCTGCCGCTCTCCTTGCTGTTCACTTCCGTCACTGGTTCTTTTTTATGGCTCGGCGCCCAGAACATGTGGCTTCTGCTAATTTATTGGACCCTGCTCTTTTTCCCAATTTACTACCTGGTCGACAAGAGCATCTTCCTCAAGCGGCTGTTCCTCCTGAAAGACCAGGTGGAAGAAGAGGTGGAAGAAGCCGCAATTACCTCATTTTACGGTGAAAGGCTCTATCAGACCAAGGATGATAACGGCATCCTGATTTTCGTTTCGGTTCTAGAAAAAAAAGTGTGGATACTCGGTGACCGAAGAATCAATGAGAAAATTGACTCGGATCAGTGGCAGGATATCATCGACGAACTGTCGGCTGGAATCAGGGCGCACAACCAGTGCGAAGCACTTTGCCGTGCCGTTGAACGGGTGGGCAAGGTACTGCTGGAACATTTTCCCATCAGTGACGACGATAAAAACGAACTCCATAATATCATAATCCGGTAATTTATTTTCCGGAATCTACCGGGGGTAGACAACATTTAGACCTTTTCTCAGTAAGATAATGCATCGGGTAAAGGGGGCAAACCTTGGCATAAGTCTTGAGAGGGCATGCTTGTCGCTGGAGGCACAGCGCCTACAATACATTTTACAGACTATGAAAAATTACAGGACGTCAGCTGTACCGACGGTTCACATCTCGACTATAGTGATGCCCGGATATTTACAGGGGAAGTTATGCAACTTCTGCAGCGTCGTGACTTCCTTTGAGGCAAGTTGAGTTGCTGCAGAGCGTTTATTGTAGTAACTGCTCAGCAGCGCCCCAACTTTTCACGAGCTGCCCGCCCGGCAACCGGCGTATCGAAGTCTGAGTTTAACTGCTAATCGGTCAGCTTGTGAACATTTGGAGCAATGGTGACCGGTTACAATGAAAAAAGTGAAACCTAAATTCTGCACGTCGAATGTTAGAAAAAATAAATTCTACTTTAAAAAACAACATATTGAGCAGACAATTGATTTGAAGTTCTATTCACTGTTTGAGTGAACCTATTTTTTCTCACCTTCAACGCCCTTCGGGATCGGCAATTTCACCAAATCGGCTACGTTACCGAAGGCTTGAAATATTTTTATACGTCTGCGCCTCCGATGCCTCACATCTTCGGCAGGTAGCGTAGACTCCGAAATTTCCAATTGCAGGATTTAGGTGAAACCAGATTAGTGGGTTCAAGGTATTTTTTTTCTGCAGCAATGAAAAAGTAGATCCTGTAAAATTTATTATGAAGCGTGGTACCTTACCAGTTCAAAAAACGAGATTATAATTTGAAGACACCGTCAAAATAGTAAAAAAAAACGGAAAAAATTAAAAAACAGAAGGTTAGGCTTTTCTGGTAGGTGGAGGTAAAGATGAAGAAAATTCTTCCGATGTTGGTGGTCTTATTTCTAACAGCATGTGCCAGTATGCCCAAATCATGGTCCCATGATTCAGCAAGCCCACAGCAATACCAGGCAGATCAAGCTGAGTGTATGGCTATGGCTAATAGTGCTAAAAGCGGATCCATAGCTGGTGCCGCGCATGATATTGATGCGATCTACGAGAACTGCATGAGGGGAAGAGGGTATTATCGTTAATAGGCTACTAAAAGGGGGCAGAGGAAAATGAAATGTAATCTTTTCCATTTACATTAATATCTAAATCCTGCAATTGCCAAGTTTGCCGAAGGTGCGAGGCTGCGTACACGCAGGCGTACTGTAGTACTTCAAGTGTTCGCAAACAAAGCAGATTCGGTAAAATCGACATGCAAGATTTAGGTAATGTTATTATCAGGCAGTGCAACCAGGATTTCTCCAGGTGCATAGCGATATCTCAAAGGTGCATGAAGCCGACTCAATTCTCCGTCAAGAGCAACAGTGACTTTTCTTTTTCGGCGGCGAAAATTCAGTTCAATATCATTTACCAGCTTGTTTTCAACACTCGTTTCCTTGGTCATTGGATCGACTCCCCAAAAAATCGCTTTTATAACCAGACTAAAAACTTCTGTTTTAGAGTGGCAATCAACCGCAATAAAATGTAACCCGCTATGACCATGTTTTTTTGCCTGTCCCAATAACGGCAGACTTAATTCACGCTCTCCCACACCGATAAAAACCAACGGTGTCCGCAGCTGTTTGTTTGGAAGACGTACTCTGACAAGCCTGAACTTGAGCAATCTTCGAATGCCTGCAATAATTGAAGCGGGGAGGTAGTGCATTCGATTTTCCAGATAGTTACGGCTTCTTACAAACACCGAATATGCTCCTACAGAGCTTGTGTTGAGAAAAAGAGAATTGTTCACATATCCAACATCAACTGGATAGGCCTTGCAGTTCAGAGCCACATTGATTGCCTCATCCACATTAACAGGTATTCCGGTACGCTGGGCAAAATGATTCAGCGTACCGGATGGTACAATGGCAAGTTCCGTAGTCTTACCGGCAAGGATTGATGCGGCAAGGGCAATCGTCCCATCTCCACCACTGATCAGTACGCGTTTTGTACCCTTCTTCACAGCGTCTTGTATTATTTCGGTCATCTTGACCGGCGATACCTCCTCAAGCTGGATACGGGAATCATTTCGCATTTCGCCAATCACTTTTTCAGAACTACCTGCACCTGGATTGCAATACACCGGCACAGGCTGAGTGAAATCTGTCTTTTTTACGGCACCTGGCTCTTTATTTGTCTCTTTTCTCATCTTTTTGCTTCTGTAAAGTTGTTCAAGAGTTGTCCTTCCATTCTCCCTGGATGCGTGTGAAAACCAGGTGTTCATCAATAGAAAATTTTTTGTTATTCCACGTCCAGGTTTCAATAGCTAATCGCCGGCGATCGCCGCGAATAATTGTAAAGCTATTTGGATCATTGCGGGTCAAACGGCTTGAAATAGCGGTTCCTGCATGAGATACAATTAATCCACCAAGTAGATGTGTGTAGGCAGAGTGTACATGGCCACTGAGGATAATATCAACTCCGGCGTCCCGCATTTTCTTAAGTGCCTTATCTCGTCCTCCGATGATATGGCGATGTCGATACTCTTCAGGGAGCCAGAACGGATGATGGGCAACAAGTATTCGCAGTTTTTCATCACCGCCCTTTTCGAAGTGTTGGGCTATAACATCCAACTGATAAAGATTTACGCGTCCCCGTGACCAGTCAAAGAGAGAACCCGATCGCCTCGCAGTATTGACACCGACGGCGATATACTCCTCAGCTCTCACTATCGGCTCAAGGGGATGGTCGAGATAGCGATGCCACCTTTTCCATGGTGTGAAAAAACGCTCGCTAAGATTATACGCCGGAATATCATGATTTCCGGCAATAACGAGATACGGCCACGATAGACGTTCAAGAAAAGTACGGGCAGCGAGAAATTCGCGTTTACGGGCGCGCTGAGTAAGATCCCCACTGATAACGACAAGTTGTGGCGTAGTCTTTTCCAAGCAGTGCAAAAGCCCCTCGATCAATCGAGGATTTTCGCGTCCGAAGTGTAAATCCGATATATGGGCAAGAGTGATCATCGGGTTAATTCTCTGTTTCTGCGAAGGAGAGTTTGTATTTCACCAATTTATAGTGTCGTCAAAATTATTTATCCTCTTAGTTACTGTATATTTTTTCTAATTTAAAATTTTATCTCTTTTTTCTGCGTTTTCAATACGATCTAGAGTAATTGGTATCATGATCTTACAATTCCAATTCCAGCTGAAGCAAAACAGATCGATGTATTTCCACTCTGCTTTCACAGGTTATCGGCATCACACGCCGAAAACATCAGACACACGCTGAGACAATGCCTGCTGTCATCGCCAGGCAATGAAACGCTAGTCTTGAGGGAGAGATGGAACAATGGGGTAAAACGCTCCTCCGCTAAGAGCATTAAGGTAGCGCAATGCAGTACGCTACCTGATATGAACCACCAGTTGTGGTGCATATGCACCACCATTCCCACTTTCTTACCTGCCTGTTTCGCAGGTGTCTTCCCTTGACGCACCAATAGATGCCGGTAGAGCCATTTGCTGGTTCAGTGGAACAGTAATTGCTTAGTGTTTGAAACATCCTCACTGATTTGTTTTGCCGGGTATTGAGTATCCGAGGCCACAGACCATTATGTGCCTGTGGTTGTTTTTCAGCATGGCTCGACCTTGAATGAAAATCCTATGCAACCAATAGGCTCAGTAATAGAGGGGAACTACTTTTATGATCCATTTTTATGGAGGAATTTTGAGGGTTAAGAACCGGTGGGAACGATCGCTACCCTGATTCTCCTTACTCCTACAACCTAGCAGAGAGGAACACTTATGGCTGAACGAAACGCGTTAGTGGATGGTGTTAAAGGTCTGTCTGCACCATCAGTGGCTAGCATGAAAGAAGAGGGCGTACCTGCTGCCCCCAAAGTTGCGGTTTCTTTTCAAGGCGGCAGCGACGGATACCTGGATATGGGGAAGCCCAGGTCAACGGTTTGGGCAGAAGTCCTGGAATCCTTGAGCGAAGAAAATCAACCAGCATACGTTGAGATTGATCCGAGTTCTCATGAAATAACAGAATTGTTGATTCCCATCGAAGTCACCATAGGCAATATCAGCAGTCCGGACGGGGAAGGGGATATCGAGATCGAACTCATTATCTCCCACGCGCGTCATGTATTGCGTAAAAAGAATCCAGAGTTTGATGAGTTGCTCAGCATTATACAGGAGGCTCAGCAGAAGGAGCTGCCTGTAATCATCAGTGAAAATGATAATCATGAAATCATTGATGTACGTATGAAATCTGAATCGGCTGAGGGGGGGCTATAACCATGGCAATCTCAATGCAACAGGCACGGGATTTGTTCAACCTGAGCCGCAGCAAGCTCTGCTGCCCAGTCAGTGCCCCTAAACCCTGTATCCCTTTTTTATATCCGGATGATGGCTGCTGGGGAAGAGCACATGAAATGTGCCGCCTGATGATCGCCGAAGGGGCCTCGCCCCTGAAGGTTTGGATATACGGCGGCTTGAGGGTGGACACAAGCAATAACCCCAACTGCTATGTCCGCTGGGGGTGGCATGTTGCCCCCACCCTGGATGTTAGTACAAGCAGAGGGGTTAGAAGGTATGTTATTGATCCTTCCCTGTTTAACAGCCCGGTTACCACGGCTACGTGGAAAAGCGTTCAGGGCGACCCCTCGGCACAGCTGGTATACACTTCGGCATCTGTATTTCATAGAAGCTACAGTGGAGCGACGATCACAGACCCCGGATATTCACAAACCAGATCGGTTTTGAGCACCTATCGCAACAGGCTTAAGCTTCGTAGTGCCGATAACGGCCCCCCTCCTTACTTTAACTGTCTGACCAAACCGCCTGGGGTGCAGTGGTACGGTACAATTGCCGGCAATGCCAGCCGTCGATGGTTTACCTGGGGATGGAACCCCAAATGGCATGTGATCTGGACCATTATGCCGTTAACGCAGTGTCCAGGTGGGCCACAGCTTAAATGGAATGTGCAGGTGGAACGTGCCACCTCAAACCAATGCACCTACTGGATCACTGTCACAAACCTGACCCCTGATACGGTGAGATTCGAAGGCCGGTATGATATCCTTTCAAGATAGTTAAGGAGGTAAAGAGCGATGAGAACAGGCATACAATGGAGAGGAACAATAGCGGCAAAGGCAACACGTCGATGGTTTACCTGGGGGTGGAATCCAAATGTACATGTAACGTGGTACCTGATGTCAAACACAGCACGCAAGGGTGCTCCGCAGCTTGATTGGGATGTGGCGGTGGAACGGGCCAATGCTAATCAGTGCACGTATTGGATAACCGTAAAAAACCTTACAAACAAGACCGTGCATTTCGAGGGCCGGTATGCGATTTTATCCTAATAGAGACTGAAAGAGAGGTGAAATAATGCGCATAACTATTGAAATAGACGAAAAAGAAACGAGTGAAACCAAAGTCGACACCACATCCGGTGTAGTCGACACAGAGTTGTCTGCTGATACTGTGATGGGGCAGGTCGATGCGGCCCCTCCTGCTGAATTATTGAAGATAGCCAATGCATTGGGAGCGGAGAGTGCCGGTGCTGCACCGGCTGAATTCATGCCTGCTCCTATGGTTCTAGAGGCGGAGGAGTCGCCGGAAGACTATGGGGCCGTTGCTGAGGAAATAGACGCTATTGAAGACGAGGATGCAGGAGCTTCAACAGAAATGGATATGTAAAACATCCCTCTGTGCAATCGATGTCCGTGTAGCAGCTTGCATGGACATCGATTAAACCATCGGTCTGGCTGCCCTGAGGATTGTGTTTTATCGATTTTTTTATAGCCATCTTAATACAATAAATTTTCGAACAACCCAACCCGTTGGGTTTCGTGCATGGGTGGCGAAACGTATCAGCTTACGCCCAGCCCCTATGGCATAGGAGGCTTTTTCCGGCACCAGTACATTTTGTGCTGCAGTGTCCTCTTTTAGATGGCTACGCCTGGTACACCTTTCTTTACTTTCTGCAAGCTGCAAGTAAACGGGCTGACAGTGTGGTACAAGCCTGGGTCTCGTTTACCCTTTGCGGAGAAAATTTTAAGGGTAACGCCGAGATTGGCAGAAAAAAAGCTATCTTAGAAACGTGGCCCAATCTCTCCGGTCGATCCTATTGTAAACACCAATGGTGCACGCTTTAAAACAAGGAAACACAATGAAAAATAGATATTTCTTGCTGGTTTTATTAACGCTTTCTTTTCTCGCTCATGGCTGTGCTACCAAGGATTCCAGCAGCGCAGTAGAGCAAAGATCCGTTGAAAAAGGAGCAATGAACTTTGTGGTTATGGGGGATAATCGACCTGCCGATGTGTACAGGCCGGAACAACCATATATTTATCACAAAATTGTGAGCACTGCGGTGGAACTTAATCCTGAAATCATCTTGAACACCGGTGATATTGTACTGGGCTATGATGCTGTAAATTCAGAAAAAGCCACCCAGGAATTTGACGAATTCGAACACGCTACCCTTCCCATCCGTCAACGTAACATTCCGCTATACATTGCCATGGGAAACCATTCCGGTTACACGGACTTTGCCAGGGCCGAATTCACCAGGCGCTATAAAGACCAAGAGACGGAAAACCTCTACTATTCAGTCGATATCAAGAACTGTCATTTTGTTATTTTATCAAGCGAATTGGTAGGAGCAACATCGCAGATTACCGGGCAGCAGCTCGAGTGGTTAAAGAAGGACCTGGCTCTTGCCGGCGATAAACACAAATTTGTTGTTGTCCATCGCCCTTTGTATCCTAAAATTACCCATCTACAAGATTCTTTGAATAAGTACCCGCAAAAGCGCGATCAACTGGCACAATTATTTGAGCAGCATCATGTTGATATGGTTTTTGTTGGCCATATCCATACATACAATTTTTCCATGGTAAACGGACTGGCGCAAATTATTGCAGGAGGATCGGGTGCGCCCTTGGCCGGCACATTACCTGAGGGGGGATTTAATCATTTTTTCCATATCATTGTAACCGATGATGATGTTGATTATCGTCTCCTTCCTATGGATAACGAGGTGGCCATGGCAACAAGACTGCTCCAAAAAGAACAAATTCAAGCGGCTTTAAGCTTTGCCCAACTAGCTATGGAAACGGTACCCGACCATCCAATGCCACAGCTTATAGCGGCAACTGCGTATCAACTGCTCAACAAGCAAAAAGAATGTACAACAGCAAAAAACAAACTTACCCAGATCGTAGGCAGTAAAAAGGAAGCAGCTTTCAGGTTAGGTGCCTTTGCCCTGTCCGTTACACAACTGTCCCTTGCCGACGAATACCTGACCAAGGCATACACTCTGGACAATACATCTTTTAAAATCATCTATTTTAACGCCCAACTCAATCAGCAGCAGGAGCGATATGCCCTGGCCCTGAAAAGGTACCAACAAGCATTAGCCCTCACCACTGACAAATATACCATAGCTGATATTGACAAACGTATTGCCGAGATCAAAGAATTCACCAATATCTAGACCGGATTTCTCAATTCGGGCTGAAAAAGGGGTAGGTGTAACTCATGCGAGATTTTCCATTCCCGGATCCGTTTAGGTGGCTGTGCGATGGTTACCGCAAAGGGGCACTTGCAGTATCTTTCACTCTCTGCCTGGCGTTGCTGCTGGCCATGCAGGTATTGGATGGTCCGCTGAAAACCGAGGCTGCGCCACGTGGTATTATTTCCTATGAAATGGCTCAAACGCTTAACATAGCGCAGCGAATACTCGCCTCCTGGAGTGAGGACGCCAAAATCCACGCAGCATTTAGTCTGGGGATCGATTATCTGTTTATGTTGGTCTATGCCTTTTTTATCGGGCTGGCATGTGTACAACTTGGCCGCAGTTTGAGTGGTAGGTGGCAGAAAATAGGAATGATCGGTTTTGTGCTGGCTTGGGGACAGTTTTTTGCTGCATTGTGTGACGCTGTGGAAAATCTGGCCCTTTTTCGATTGCTTGTCGGTTCGACTCAAGAAATGTGGCCTTCGATGGCCTGGTGTTGTGCGGTTATCAAATTCACCCTGGTCGGGATGGGCTGGTTGTATATTTGTTGCGGTGGTTTAATCTTGTTTACTGCAAAGCTATCCTCAATCAACCGTTAAAGCGAAAAAATACAAGTAACAGATCAGCGTTATTGTTCTTCCGATACGCGTGGCCGCAATCACTGGATGAGGGTAATCAAAGTCTCCCATGGTGCGTGGTTGATATCCACCACCAGTGTTGGTTCAAAAACACCGGAATTCTGAAAAACGCTCTTTTTTGGGAAGGCTCACTCTCGGCACTGCATAAATATTATTTTCACACCTGGGAGTTGTCATGGCGGTTTAATTGTTCGAGCTGAGCGCTGAGGCTCAGCTCGAACCGAGGTTGTTGCACGTAACGTTGTATGCCACGTAAGTAACAATTACCTGTTCAATCCAGAGGGAGATTGAGCTGGAAGGCGGTTAAGAAAATATAGAACCTGTCGGCCCTGTTGAAAGGTGCTGCAACCGATCAAGCATTTCTACGCGATGCTGGTGGAGCTGTTTTTTACCCAGCAACATCTGTAGTTTGAAACGCTGCCAAAAAATAATGTCGCGCAGCTTTTCAATGGCCTGCTCGTTTTGGGCAAAAAGCCCTGCGCTGTTAAATATTTGTTCACCTCCTTCTCCCTTTGGTACCAGGTCAAGTTCCTGTAACGCTTTTGGCTCTCCATTCTCCATCAGAAACAGACCTGTTGCTTGGACAACTCCCTGTACGCTGCCGTCATGGTTTTCCAGGGTAAATTGCGTTCCTGCATGGGCTATGGATATGGCACCTACCCCAGCTTCTCTGAGGCTGAGAAGTTGCTCATCCTCTCCGCCTGCGCCCATCCAGACAAGCAAATCATCAAAGATAGGGTCATTTTCATCGATCCAGCTATTCCCATCATTGTCCAGTTTTGCCAGCTCGTTAAATCCATTGTCTGTGGCAGGGCCAAAAAGCTCAAAGCCATCAGATATAGTCCCGTCTCCATCACGATCCAAGGCAAGGAACCCACAACCATTTCCTAATCCGGAAAGTTCCTCACACATACCATCACCGTCGAGGTCAAAAGAGAAATAATTTTCATCTAATAGAGAAATATTTTCATCAAAATTAAGCACAATGGGGTCAATGCCATGAACAAGCCTGGAAAGGCCTGCCGACTGAATAGCAACTTGGCGGCGCTGCATCTGCACGCCCATGCTAAACGAGATGGTTTGCCCACACTCTGTTTGTACTGTCCCGGCAGCCTGGAAACAGAGTGATTCCTGTTCCACATGGACAACGCTGCGGGTGAGGCTGGCTTGGCCAACGAAGAACGGTGATGTATTGATTGCTGGGGCGCGGTTGGCCGTTTCCACCTGGTGCACGGTAACCGAGGTTCCGGATATGTGTTGCACCATTGATGACAGGGCTTGAGCCTGGGCCTGTTTTGGGTCTACCGAATTTGTTGCATTACTTCCGCCGGCAACCTCTTCCTGAGGCGTGACCACGTATGATCCTGACTGCTGGCGGCTTGTAGATGAATGAATGAGAGAAAAGAGGCCCTGCTGGAAGACATTTGCTGAAGGACTCTGTGACATCCGGGGAGAAGAGGGCATGAACTTGCCCTGTTGCCGGATAGTGTTGTTTTGATCTACTTCCGTGTAGTTTGTCGCCGCATCCATGCTGACCATAGTCGCAGCTATTTTCATATTGTAAAATATCCTCCACTTGGATGTTATAAGGGGCTTAAAGAATCATGACTCTACAGCTCTTCTCGGTTCTCAACCAATGAGTCTTTACCCACTTTTTGTGACAACAGTGAAAGCAGTCTTACGGTGGATTGTTTAGCAATGAGTTTATGTGTATATTTTCAAACATCTATACAAGGCAGGGGGGCTCGGGCCCTGTGTACAAGAAAGTGGCAGGACATCTTTTTCTTTTGCTCTGTAAAAAAATGCATCAGCGGTTTAGCGCATATTCAACCTCGCAGGATTCTGAAAACCATTTGAATTAAACCTGCAACAGGAGTACCGTGTAACATCTTGAATTCGCATAGGAAGCATTAATAAACCACTGCGTGGCAGGAGATGTGTTTATCTATGTGTTTATCTGTTTAACGACACCATGGTGCAGATCACGTATCGTGATAATCGCAAAGGAGAAGAGATGTTAGTATTACCGGAAAAAGTAAGTAAAGCATGGGATGAAAAAAAAGGACCGGTCATATTTACCACTGTTGGCAAAGATGGCGTCCCCAATACTATTTATGTTACCTGTGTAAAAAAGTTGGATGATGGCGCAATAGTTATTGCGGATAACTATTTTCACAAAACACAGGAAAATATTCTTGCCGGCAGCAAAGGTTCCGTCCTCTTTATCACAGGTGAGAACAAGGCGTTTCAACTGAAGGGGGCTATTGAGTACCTCAAAGAGGGGGATATCTTTGAGGATATGAAGACATGGAATCCGAAAAAACACCCCGGCCATGCTGCAGCTGTACTGAGAGTGGAACAGGTGTTTTCAGGCTCGGAAAAGCTTGCATAGATGGGACAATTGGATAGACTTGAGCCTTTAGCTCAATGCATTCCTTGAGAACTACTTGATTTTATAGAGGAGACACTTACTACTTTCTATCAGGCTGATTTTTTTTAAGGCCATTGTTCTTTGTCGGCCGGATGTAACCACCTGAAAGATAAATAGAACGAAAGCATAAGGGGGATTAATGACGCAACAAACAGGCGGACTCTATGTTGCCCTGTTAAGTATTCATGGGCTCATTCGTTGGCGAAATCTTGAATTGGGCCGTGATGCAGACACTGGCGGACAAACGCTTTATGTGGTTGAGCTTGCACAAGCGTTGGCCAAGCAGCCTGGAGTCCATAAAGTCGATTTGATCACTCAACGCGTAGTGGATGAAAACGTCTCTACTGACTATGCAAAGCCAATAGAAAAACTTACCGATAACCTTCGGATTGTTCGAATTGATGCCGGGCCGGAAAAATACTTGGCCAAAGAAGAGCTTTGGGATTATCTCGACATATTTACTGATAACCTGACAGCTTTTTTTAATGACAACAACCGTTATCCAGATATCATTCATAGTCATTATGCCGATGCCGGCTATGTTGGCTCGCATTTGGCCAGCCTCTTGGGGATCCCGCTCATCCATACCGGTCACTCTCTCGGCCGTGTCAAGCGAAGTCGTCTTTTAGCAAGTGGGCTGAAAGCTACTGAGATAGAGACCCGTTTTAACATGAGCCGGCGGATTGCAGCCGAGGAACAGACATTGGCAACAGCAGAACGGGTTATCACCAGTACCCGTCAGGAAATTGCAGAGCAGTATGAACTGTATAACCACTATCAGCCCGACCAAATGCGGGTTGTACCACCAGGCACAAACCTCAACCAATTCACGCCATCCACTGGTACCGAACTGGACAGTCCTCTGCGAGCAGAGTTGACTCGCCATTTAAAGAATCCGGATAAACCTCTTATTCTGGCATTATCGCGCCCTGATAGGCGAAAAAACATCACCGCTCTTATAGAAGCATTTGGGCAATCCGCTCGTCTGCAGGAGTTGACAAATCTGTTAATTGTCGCAGGCAACCGCAACGACATAGATGACCTCGAAGAGGGGGCGCAGGAAGTTTTTCATCAAATTTTCATTGCCATCGATCGTTATGATCTTTACGGAAAGGTGGCACTGCCTAAACACCATCATCGTGATCAGGTTCCTATGATTTACAGGATTACAGCCGCTTCCGGGGGCATCTTTGTTAATCCTGCGCTCACAGAGCCGTTCGGTTTGACCTTGATCGAGGCGGCAGCCTGTGGGTTGCCGATTGTGGCTACTGAAGATGGCGGCCCGCAAGATATTATTATGAACTGTAAGAACGGGTTACTGATAGATCCATTGGAGCCGGAAACAATCGTTAACGCGTTGTTGAGACTGCTTGATGATAAGGACTTATGGACGAAAAGTTCTCTGCAGGGACTGCAAGGGGTTCAGGAACATTATTCGTGGGAAGCCCATGCAAAACGCTACGTAAAGATTATCAAACCGATTGCTATGCGTTCGGAAAAATTGTTGCGCAAACCGATCACGCAACGTTCTGGTTTGTATCGCGATCGTGCCATTGTCAGTGACCTTGACCAGAACCTGATCGGCAACGAGCAGTCACTCAAGGAGCTCGTTGTCCTTCTTCGGAAGCAACGTACCCGCGGCTATTTTATAATTGCTACAGGCAGGCGGCTCGACTCCGCTTTAAAATTGATGAAAAAACACAGGATTCCAGAGCCGGATGTGTTGATCACCAGCAGCGGCACCGAAATTTATCATGCACCAAAGTTGACCGATGATACTGCCTGGGCACGGCACATTGATTATCAGTGGACACCGCGCACAGTCAAGCAGTTGCTGGCTGGTTATCCCGGGCTCAAACTTCAGCCGAATATCGAGCAAAGTCGTTTTAAAATCAGTTATTATATTGATCCGGAAAAGGCTGATATCGAAGATATAAAACAGTTACTGCATCAGGAAGAGCAGGCGGTTTTTGTGCAAACCGCATTTG
The DNA here is from genome assembly GCF_016918565.1 of Desulfogranum marinum. Classification (GTDB taxonomy): domain Bacteria; phylum Desulfobacterota; class Desulfobulbia; order Desulfobulbales; family Desulfobulbaceae; genus Desulfogranum; species Desulfogranum marinum. Next base: position 36,998 of record NZ_JAFFQD010000031.1, on the reverse strand, counting down.
GACAATTTTTTGATATTCTCCCTTTGCGAGCCTCAAAGGGAATGGCTTTGCGTTATGTTGTTGAACGATTGAATGTCCCGTTGGAAACCGTTTTCGTCGTTGGCGGTTCAGGTGCAGATGAGGATATGATGCGCGGCAATACGCTGGCTGCGGTGGTTGCTAACCGGCACCATGAAGAGCTGTCTCAGCTCATTGATATAGACCGGATCTATTTTTCCAAGCAGCCGTATGCTGCAGGCGTGCTCGAAGCCATCGAATATTATGATTTTTTTGGCAGTTGCAAAGATCCTCGGGAAGTTAAACAGGACGATAATGAATAGATTACTGCTTTGCACGGACATGGACCGAACCATCATTCCTAATGGGCGTCAGCCGGAGCATCCGGATGCCGCAAAGTGCTTTCACCAGCTTTGCAAATTGCCTGAGGTCACCTTGGTATATGTTACTGGGCGTCATCTGCAGTTAGTTAAACAGGCAATCAGTGACTACAGTCTACCTGAGCCCGATTATGCAATTACTGATGTTGGTACAAAAATATATGGCCGGAATCAAGGGCAATGGGAGGAAATGCTTGCCTGGCAAACACTGATCGCTGCAGACTGGCGGGGAAAAAAACACGGACAACTGCAGCATGCGCTCGCCGGCTTTCCGGAACTCAGGTTGCAGGAAAAGAGTAAGCAAAATGACTTTAAATTAAGCTATTACCTGCCGTTGAACGTAGACCGGGACAATATCCTGCAACGCGCTGAACGGCAGTTGCAGCAACTGGATGTTGATGCCAGTCTGGTGTGGAGCATTGATGAGCCGGAGCAAGTGGGGCTGCTCGATGTGTTGCCGCGCAACGCAACAAAAGTACATGGGATCGAGTTTCTGCAGCAACAGTTGGGATATGCTATGCACGAGGTCATTTTTGCAGGGGACAGTGGTAACGACTTACCAGTACTGGTCAGCTCGATTCCCTCTATTTTAGTTGCTAATGCTGATCCCGAGACTAAACAGCTGGCATTGAAGCTGGCACAAGAAAACGGTTGTGAGGCCTCCCTCTATTTGGCTCGACAGGAACATTCTCCATTGGGAGGCAACTACGCAGCCGGCGTTGTACAGGGTGTCGAGTTTTTCGCCCCTGAGATAGGAGCGTTGCTAAAGCTATGATCACGAAAAGAACTGAAGTCTCTGTGTTTGGTGAAGTCCTCTTTGATTGTTTTCCAACCGGCGAACAGGTGCTTGGTGGTGCACCATTCAATGTTGCCTGGCATCTGCAGGCTTTTGGCGATCATCCCCTCTTTATTTCTCGAGTCGGTAATGATGACAGCGGCAAGATGATACTAGAAGAGATGCACAACCGGGGCATGAACACCAGCGCGGTTCAGGTTGATGCAGAGCATCCGACCGGTCGGGTTGAGGTAACGATTAATGACGGTGAACCACGCTACGATATAGTTGCAGACAGTGCCTATGATTTTATTTCTATCGACCCCTTGCCGGTAACGGATTTTGACGGAATTCTCTATCATGGAACTCTTGGTTTACGAAGCCATACCGCCCGGCACACGTTTGCAGAGATCACAAGTAATGAGGGAGTACGGATTTTTCTGGATGTCAATCTTCGGGCCCCCTGGTGGCAGCGGGATGAAGTTTTCGGCTGGCTGTACAATGCCACCTGGGCGAAAATGAACGAGGAAGAACTGCGATTGCTCGGGGAACCTGCAACCGATGTCCGTCAACAGATGGCAGAACTGCAAACCTCCTGTGGACTGGAGCAGTTGATCGTCACGCGCGGTGGACAAGATACCCTGATTCGAACTGCCAATGGAAAATTACATTCCTTGTCTCCACAAAAAGTTGCGCGCCCGGTTGATACCGTAGGTGCCGGAGACGCTTTCAGCGCAGTGTATATTCATGGGCTGCTGGCCGGCTGGCCGGTTGCAGAAACGCTTCGTCAGGCCCAGCGGTTCGCAGGAATGATCATCGGTTTACGAGGCGCAACGACAACCGACCCTTTGTTTTATAAGGATTTCATATCTTCTCTTGACTACAGAGCCTGAAGAGCCTGTGAAAATTAATAACCAACCTTCTTATATAGGCAGCTTGTGTACGAACAAATATCCCATACTCTTCTCAATGACATCCTCAACCGCATAAAGCCGGAAATTTCCGAGCAGGATCTGCGGCATTTTTACACCCGACTTGGGGCAAATTTTTACGGAATCCACTTATTGTTTCAACGGCTCTACGGCGATCGGGATGATTTTGACCAACAGGCGCAGAAGCTGGTTGAAACGATGGCAACGCAATATATCAATCGTCCGGATAGGCTCCGTCAGCTCGACCTGGCCAGGGAAAAAGATTACAACTGGTTTCTCCATCAACAATGGACAGGAATGGCGCTCTATTGCAAGGGTTTTGCCGGTACCTTAAAAGGCCTGCAGGAGCGTCTGCACTATTTTCAGGAACTGGGTGTCAATATGGTTCACGTGATGCCGATTTTGCTTTGTCCGGAAGGGAGCAGTGACGGTGGATATGCGGTCAGTGATTTTCGCGAGATTAATCCTGAGGTAGGCACACTGGAAGATGTGGGGCAGCTTGCCAAGGAAATGAAAGAGCGTGACATCCTGCTGGTGCTCGATGTGGTGGTCAATCATACCTCGAATAAGCATTATTGGGCGAGCTGTGCCAGGGCGGGAGACAAGAAATATCAGGACTATTACTACACCTTTGAAAATCGTAATGTCCCCGACATGTTCGAACAGAGTATGCCGGAAATCTTTCCGGAAACCTCACCAGGCAATTTTACCTGGGACGAAGAGATGGGCCGCTGGGTCATGACGGTTTTTAACGATTTTCAGTGGGATCTCAACTACAGCAATCCTGCCGTTTTTATAGAGATGCTCAATATTATTCTCTTCTGGGCCAATCAGGGGGCGGATATCCTGCGGTTGGATGCCGTAGCCTTTTTGTGGAAGAAAATAGGCAGTACGTGCCAGAATGAGCGTGAAGCGCATTTGATCCTCCAGCTTTTAAAGGACTGCTGTCAGGTCACCGCACCGGGGGTGGTTTTTATTGCTGAGGCGATTGTCGCACCCGTGGAGGTCATCAAGTATTTTGGAGAGGATGCGGTCATCGCCAAGGAATGCGAGATCGCCTACAACGCCACCTTCATGGCTTTGCTCTGGGATGCGGTCGCCACCAAAAATGCTCGCCTGTTGAATCAAGGGATAAAAAATCTACCGGTAAAGTTGGAACGTGCCACTTGGCTCAATTACGTCCGCTGTCACGATGATATCGGTCTGGGATTTGACGACAGGGATATCCTCCTTTGCGATTACCAACCTGCCCACCACCGGCAATTTTTAGTTGATTATTTCACTGGTAAATTCGAAGATTCCTATGCGCGAGGACTCCCCTTTGGCCAAAATGCCAAGACCGGTGACACCCGCATTTCCGGCTCTCTAGCCTCATTGGCTGGGCTGGAGTACGCGCTGGAAACAGGTGACAAAGAAATGATCGATGATTCGGTTAAATTGATTTTACTGCTCCACGGTATGATTATGTCGTTTGGCGGCATTCCGCTGCTTTATTATGGTGATGAAATCGGTACGTTAAACGATGATACTTACCGTGATGATCCCTACAAAAAAGGGGACACCCGCTGGGTACATCGACCGTCAATCGACTGGGATAAAGCAGACCAGAGGAATATACCCGGGACTGTTGAATATGAAATTTTCAGTGCGTTAAAAAGGATGATTGCGGTCCGAAAAGAAATGGATGCCTTTGCCGATTTCAACAATCGTGAGCTCATCGAAGTTGAAAATCCGCACCTTTTTGTCTTTGGCAGATATCACCTGCAAAAACCCAATGAAAAAGTCCTGGTGGTTGCAAATTTTAGTAATAGACCAAAGTCGCTGAACATAGGCGAACTTGGCAGTTGGGGCGCACAATACCGGCAGTTTGTTGATGTATATAGCGGAGAATGCCCTGATGTTTTTAAAAACAATCTGGTTATTCCAGGTTTCACTTTTTACTGGTTGTCTGAGAGGTGATGCAATAAATTCGATTATTTTTACACCAGGTTGAAATCTATTATCCGAGCCTGCGCCTGTTGTCCCTACGTCGTGCGCATTTTTTTATCAGATGTTGTAGGTGTGTCGCTGAGTCCTTTTATAACGTGTTGGCCCAGGTTAGTCAGGGTATAGGGCTTTTTCAGGTGTGATTTTACTCCAAGCTGCAATGCTTCGTTTAGTTTGCCGATTTCGGAAAAGCCACTGGCAATTATGGCCTTCTGCCCAGGCCACTTTTTTATGATTTCCTGATAGGTTGCCAGGCCATCAATCCCAGGTTCCATTATCATGTCTAAAATGACAAGATCTACAACATTATCCTCAAGAAAGGACAGGGCATCTTCACCACTTGAAACCGTGTATACGGTATAATTTAATTCGGTAAGAATCATAGAGGCTATTTCCAGCTGTTCTTTCATGTCGTCGACAAGGAGGATTGTCTCGCCATGCCCCTTTAATTCTTTGAATTCAGGTGCAGAAACTTCACTGGCAATGGAGTCGCGGCACACAGGGAAATAGAGCGTAAATACCGTACCTTCATGAATTTTACTTTGACAGTCAATATATCCATGGTGGTCCTGGATTGCCCCCCAAACGACGGCCATACCTAGTCCCGTGCCGCTTCGGCCCATTTTTTTCTTGGTGTAAAAGGGTTCAAATATTCGATTCAGGTCTTGTTCTTTAATTCCAGAACCTTCATCTTTTATGATTAAGGTAACATATTCTCCCGCAAGCACCTTATCATACAGTTTTAGGGGCTTGTCTAAATAACGATTTTCTGTCTGAATTGTCAGTTGTCCACCACCGGCCATGGCTTCGACGCCATTACTTACCAAGTTCATCACTGTCTTGGAAAGATGTAATTCAGACCCCTTGAGTCGCATCAGGTTGCCGGCAAGATCGGTTTTTACCTGTATGCCTGGATGATGAAATAACAGTTGCTGATATTCAGGGCTGGAGAGATAATCAGTGATAATGTGATTAAGGTTTAAAGTGTGTGTTATCGAAACCCCTCTTCTGGCAAGTGTCAGTAAATCTTGCACAATAGCAGCAGCTTTTTCGCCGGATGCCTGTATGGTTTGTAAAGGGCGATACATTGGATCATCTTCTTTGAGTTGGAGCAGAAGAAGTTCCGGGTAGGTCACGATTCCTGATAGAATGTTATTTAAATCGTGAGCAACACCACCAGCCAATGTCCCTATTGCTTCCATTTTTTCTGCACGGTGAAGCCGTGTTTCCAAATCATTTTTGCTGATTTCCGCTTGTTTACGTTCGTAAATTTCCTGTTTCAGTTCTCTTGTACGATCAGAGACTATTTGTTCAAGGTTGTCACGGTTTTGTGCCAGCTCTTTTTCTGCTTTTTTACGGATTGCAATTTCTTCTATGAGTTGTTGGTTTGTTTTTTCTGACTCTTCATGCGCAACCCGAATGTCAATCATTGATTGTTGGATATTGTCAGCCATGGAATTGAAGGTCAATGCGAGCTCTTCCAACTCGTCTCCTGAGTCAATATGGAGGCGTTTGCTCATGTCGTTTTGCTGAAAGTAACTAATATTTTTTATAATTTTCGTTATTCTCCCAGTCAGGATGGAAGCCATCCAAATAGCGATGATGATAATAGCAAAAATCATAACCAGAGTGGAAACGGTCAAATTTGTAGTAGTCTCTTTTAAGGATGTTGTGAGGAACTCTTGATTGCGTTGAAACTGCTGATCAAGTGTTTTGATATGATCTGAACCAATGTTTTCGATGTGCTCTGCTGTGGCTAAAGCTGCTTTGTGAAATTCATGAACATTAGCCCCGATGGTGACAAAACCAAATCCTCTGGGACTGCCGGCATATTGGCCGGTATAGTATGGGATAGCTGCGGCTGTGGTAAGTTTCCACAGTCCGCTCCAGAAAATGAGGAAAGAGCCGGAGCCTCCGTGTTGGGTGAGGTTGATCCATCCATCACACTGTGGGGCAAAGTTTAAATATCTGCAATCCAGGCCGACATAACCTGACTGGGTTTGTTCTGGTGCAGCTTTTTTATCAAGAGATTGGTTGTGATAAAGCGGAAGAGTATTTAAAAACTCAGTAATTTTTACAGTCGTCGCTTGCCATTGCTTATAATGTTTGGCTTCCAGCCAAGGGAGAGCGGGTTCACCGGTCTCTGGATTATACCCTGCAATAAAATAATCTCTTGGGTGAGAGATGTTGCGACCTCGATAATCCCACATAAATGCGTAATTACCTGTTCCTGCATCTGAAATGGCAGTATATCGTTCTTCGGTCGGGACTATATGGTCGGTAAATTCCATGATGTGGGTATGATCAAGGGCAAGCGTTACAAATCCAATCACGTGTCCGTCACGCTCAACAGGCGTTGCCCAGCGGACCAGGCCCTTGAATCGCTTACCCTCTGGATTTTCTTTACCGGCATAGGCTGATGTTTGAGGGGAGAAGTCGATGCCGAGCTTTTCCGCTCTTACCCTAGAGTACGTTCCTATCATGTCTGTTCTTTGGTAAGCGCCAATAACATCAGAAACAAATATTTCTCCGGGTTGGAGATCCTTGAGGTGTTTGAAATAGGTTTCCGCTTTGCAGAAGGTATTCTTTTTTTGAGAGACATCATGCAAGTCGGGCGTAAGAAAATCAGAAGTGGTGACTTTAAATTTTTCGTGACCGGCAAGATCGATGAACGTCAGTTCCAGATACAGAGGATGTTCGACAGATGTTCCATGAATTTCTGGTGGGCGAGAGTGAAAATCGTTAGCATTGTCCTTGTTACCCGATTGGACTACATCCAACACAGTATGCGTGGGGTGTGTTTCCTCCCAGCGTTTTCCTTCCCTATCCATGACAAGGGGCTCATGTTCAATGATTGGGCTGAATTTGGAAGCGAGGAAATTACGATAATTAGTCTCGGAAGGTTCAAACAAGGCTGCCTGTCGGATATCACGGTCCCGTTCGTATAGAAATCTGGCCACATCGTTAGCTGTATCCACGGTAAGCCTTTCAATTGCTTCTCGCGACTTTTCGTCAAGGGCACGAATTGAGTCTTTGGTTGCCAGCTGAACAATCTCTTTCCCCATTTTCTGGCTTTCCAGGGTTGCAGTCTCAAAAGAAAGCTGCATTTTTTGAACTAAATCGGTGATTTGATGCCAGGCAAACCAGGCAAGGGCTAGCAGGGGGAGAACTTTGATGAGAATGAAGATTAGAATAAGCTTGGTTCTGATCTTAAACGAAATTTTTTTCATGTTGGTTTGGCTGGATTCTACCTAAGAATATACAGAACAGACCTATCTCGAATTTTTCATGAATTTTTTGATTTTAAACTCAATTAATTGATAGTGTTGCTTAACAAGTAATTGCACAATTAATAGTTTGTTTTTTGTTTTGAATCAAAAAGTTCCGCCTTCGGGTCAATATTCGCTACTGCTGCACGGCTTGTGCCTTGCCCTGCGAAAAAAACTGTATTGATGAGAAATTCGGGCTATGATAAGTGATTTTTCCGTTGTTCTTAAAGCTATTGTACTCTGCAGAAAATTTAGTAAGATGGGGCTTTTGTTTGCTGTTATAAAAGGGAAAAGGTCTTATCGTCAGCTGCTGACGTAACGGCCACTTTCATTTTGAAAGTGACTGAATGGTTATCTTCTTCAATCTATCACATTTTAGATCAGGTTGGTAAAATTACTTAGCATGTTGTCCGATTATTGGTTTGCTCAGACGTTTGGGTTTACTTCTTTCGAATAACGCTATTGAGTCGAGAGCAAAATCAGGAGCGATCTTTTTCTAAAGTAAGTAAATAGGATCTAAGATTTTTAGAACTATTGGTCAAACCAAGTTTTTGGCGAAGTCTTTTTCGATGAAAATCAACACCGCTTGTTGAAATTCCAAGTACCTCTGCGATTTCTTTACTGGTTCTGCCGCTGCGTACCATATTGGCTACTTCAATTTCTTGGGGAGTGAGCAGCATGTTCAGTGCTGAAATGTTCTGCAGGAATGGTGAGATGATGTCTCTGAGGTTCGCATCGACCACCTCGGCTAGGGTGCGCTGTTTATCAGAGAGGTTTCCCTGTAACATTTGCTCAATATAAGGGAGGACAAGGCGGTCCACGTTCACATAAATGGTTTCTTCTATTCGTGTTTTGTCCTCGTCTCGTTGCCTTAATAATACGCGCAGTGCGATATTGGTTTCTTCAAGACGTTCCTGTTCACTGCGTAACTCTGCCTCTTTTGCTTCCAGTTCTTTTTGTATCTCGATTATGGGGGTTATGTTTTCATGGGTTACAATAATGTGGTGATTTTTGTCATCCCGAAAGGGGACTACCCGGATGGCAAACCACCTTTTTTGGTCTGGAGAATGGCAAGGGTAGTGGGAAAGAAATTCCGGAATTTTCCCTTGCAGCACCTTTTGAATACCTTCAGCAACACTGCTGTCTTCTCCATCGCGATGACTGCTCGTGCCACTACATGTCTTAAGATAGTTTATTCCGATACTGTCAAATGGTTCCTGCATACCGTTTTCACGACCAAAGTCCTGCCAGGCGCGATTGGTTTCTATGATAATACCATGTTCGTCAAGTATAGCGACATGGGCTGACATTGAATTAATAATAACTTTGTAAAGAGTGGAATCCAGCATAAATTTTTCCTCTTGGTGATAGTTGTAGCTATCAATAAAGTGCCAATTTTAACCCATTGTGTCAATCCCGTTTGTTGTTACTGTATAAGGTACAAGATGCAAAAACAGGCATCGTAAGATGATATACAATCCACGAATGAGGATATACAATGAAAAGCGGATATGAATCACTCACATGGCTTAACGATAAAGAAGGCAGAGAGTATGTTTGCTCGATTGAAAGTAATGACCGGAAAACTTCATTTGAACTCCTCAGCGAAGAAGAGCAGAAAACCTGCAGGAATGTGAATGAGATTGTTGGAACGGAAAGATGGTAGTACTCCTCCCGGTCCCTGTCCGGAAATCGGCAGGGACCTTAGTTCAAGCTAATCTTCCCTGGGCATTATATCTGTGCACAAACAAGCAAACAAGCAGCCCTTATAAATGGTAATGTATATGGAGCGCAGGAATACTGATATTGATCGGAGATGCCGATGTGTCAGAAACGGGCAACGTGGGCAAGGCCCCGTTGTGTACTGGATTTCCCGTGACCAGCGAGTAGATGATAACTGGGCTTTGTTGTGGGCGCAGCAGGAGGCATTGGCACAGCACAAAGGGTTGGTGGTTGTTTTCAGCCTTATTCCTGATTACTTGGGAGCTGCATCAGATCATTATGCCTTTATGCTAAGAGGCCTTGCAGGTGTGCAGAAAAAACTGCAGAAACTGCAAATACCGTTTGTCCTTCTCGAACAGTCGCCTGTGGAAAGCCTGCCCCATTTTCTTCGCCATATCGATGCCCACGTGCTTGTTAGTGATTTCGATCCCCTCCGCATCAAGCGACAATGGCAGGCACAGCTCGCAAAGAGCGTGAAGGTTCCTCTTTATGAAGTGGATGCGCATAACATCGTTCCTGCTTGGATAGTTTCCGATAAAAAAGAGTACGCTGCCTACACACTTCGTCCTAAAATTAACCGTTTGCTGGATGATTATTTAACTGATATTCCCCCTCTGAAAAAGCATTTGGTCGACTGGCGTCAAGATGCAGAAAGTTATGATTGGGCTGCATATTCGGGGTTAACTTCCAGCCTGTTGTCTGTTGAGGAAGGAAAACTTAAGGCCGGCGAAGCGAAGGCAAACTTTGCTGCTGAGGTATTTGTGAGCACCGGACTTGCAGAGTATGCAGCTTGTCGGAACAATCCGTGCGTAAAGGGCCAATCCGGGCTTTCTCCGTACTTGCACTTTGGACACCTGTCGGCACAGCGCCTGGCTTGGATGGTTTCAGAGAGCGATTTGCCCATGGAGAGCAAAGCTCCCTTTCTGGAAGAACTCGTTGTACGGCGCGAATTGTCTGATAATTTTTGTCTGTATGAACCCAGCTACGATAGTATTGCTGGATTTCCGGAGTGGGCTCGGAAAACGCTTGATCAGCATTGGTATGATAAACGTGACTATATTTATACCCTCCAGGAACTGGAACATGGGAAGACCCACGAGCAACTCTGGAACGCCTGTCAGGTTGATCTTGTTCAGAATGGTAAACTGCATGGGTATTTACGGATGTATTGGGCAAAGAAAATACTTGAATGGACTCCTGATCCTGAAGCTGCCCTGGAATATGCTATCACTCTTAATGATCGCTACTCGTTGGATGGTAGAGATCCAAATGGGTATGCCGGGGTTGCCTGGGCTATTGGTGGCGTGCATGATCGGGCATGGCGCGAACGGTCGGTTTTCGGCAAGATTCGTTACATGAATGAGGCTGGATGTCGCCGAAAATTTGACGTGAACAGGTATATTGCATCTGCTTACAGCACCGAGCAAGCTTGATAACATTTTTCACAAAAGACTATCTCGAAAAATTGCTGATCACCCACAAGACGTACGGCAATATCTTTAGGGTATGTTAAATTATTAGCAGTATATTTTCTCTTCTCGCTCCTGCTTTTGTTGTGTCTTGAATGTTTCAAAATTATTCTTTTCTTTTGGTAGTACAAGCTACCAATGTCTTCCTGTTTTATATCTATTGATAGTTATCTGGACTTCCTTACTTTATACGTTATAAGAGCGGAAAAAATTCGACATTAGGAGAATGCTGATGAGATTACTTTTTACTTTGTTGATACTGGTGCTGGTGACGGGTTGTTCTGCGGTAGATATGAAACGTTATAGTGCCAATGAGCCGCAGCTGGATCTGTTTGAGTATTTTTCGGGAAACACTACGGGGTGGGGAATCGTTCAGGATAGAAAGGGTGCGCTCATTCGTAGGTTTGTTGTCGAAGTTGTCGGCGAGGTGACAGAAAACGGACAACTGGTCTTACGGGAAAAATTTGAGTGGAGTGATGGTGAATTGTCTGACATGACGTGGATTTTGAGTCAACAGGATAACCATAGATTTACGGGTACTGCTGATGATGTCTTGGACCAAGCTGATGGAGTACTCTACGGTAATGTACTCAATTGGCAATATCAGTTAATGCTGCAGGTAGAGGACAGCAGCTGGAAAATAAAGTTTGATGACTGGATGTTCCTGGTAAGCGAGGACATGCTGATCAACAAAGCGACCATGTCCAAATTTGGATTTAAGGTAGGAGAAGTAACAATAGTTTTCAGGAAATAAACATAACCAATAGGGTGTTAGTATGTTTTTAAAAGGTAATTTATTGATAATAGGGCTTATTCTGTTGCTCTCCAGCCCGGTTTATGGAATATCTGGTATGAGTGACTTGCAGAGACTCGGGCAAGGGAAGGCGTATTACTTGGGATTTATCAAGGTGTATGATGTATCTCTTTACGGTTCAGAGCTTACAAGCAAACAACATATTCTCAGTCGTGATGTGTCCAAATGTTTACATATTGAATATGCGGTCGATATTGAAAAAGATGATTTTGTAGAAGCGGCAAACACCATTCTTAATCGTCAGTTCTCAGAGAAACAGCTGGCGTTGGCCAAGGGTGGCATTGATGCTCTCCATGAGGCATATTTAGATGTAAAAGATGGAGATACGTACACCCTCTGTTACAGTAGTGTAGACAGTGTAACAACACTCTCTTACAACGGAGAAGAACTCGTTTCCATAGATTCGCCTTTTTTTGCAGAGACATACTTTAGTATATGGCTTGGAAGTCATAAGCCACTTGATGAAGACCTTCGGGATGATCTGCTCGCAGGAGTGCAAAAGGATTAATTCTTACCGAGTAAACACTTCATTGATGTAAAGGAGTCAGGGCATATGGAAAAGTTTCTTCGAATGTACCGGAATCTTCATGCAGATAATTTAGAGATTCTCAAGACCGTTTACAGACAAGACATTCATTTTACCGATCCTGCCCACCAGATTAGCGGTATTGATAACCTCACAGCATATTTTGCAGCCCTGTATGCAAACATCGACTCTATACATTTTTCCTTCCTTGAACCATTAATGGTCGACAACAAAGGGTATGTACGCTGGGAAATGACTTTCAGTCATCGGCGGCTTGATGGAGGCCGTCCAATAACCGTCGTCGGTGCCAGTTATCTGGAATTTGATCAGCAGGGCAAGGTATATTTTCATCAGGATTATTTTGACCTTGGGGCCATGCTCTATGAGCATGTACCGCTCTTGGGCCGTTTTGTAAGATCCATTAAAAAAGGACTTGGAAAATGAAAATAGTAATCACCGGAGCAACCTCGGGAATAGGTCGGCAGTTGGCTATGGACTATCATGCCGAAGGTCATGAGGTGTGGGCTTTAGGAAGAAATGTGCAGGCATTGGAAGAACTTGCTGCCCATGGATTGTCTACCGGGCAGCTGGATCTCACCGATAGAGATGCAGCCCTTGCCTGGTTTGCCCGATTGGACTCTGTGGACCTTGCCATCCTGAATGCAGGAACCTGTGAGTATATAGATCTCCCTGAGTTTGACAGTGCGTTGGTGCAGCGGGTAATGCGGGCCAATGTGGAATCGACAGCCATTTCCATTGAGGCGGTTTTACCGCTTCTTCGCAAAAGTCAAAGTCCTCACCTGGCTCTTGTGGGCAGCTCTGCCGCCTACCTGCCATTACCGCGTGCAGAAGCATATGGCGCCTCCAAGGCTGCAATCGCCTACATGGCCAAAACCCTGAGGATAGATTTGCACCCTGAGAACATTGCTGTCAGCCTTATCTGTCCGGGATTTGTCAAGACGCCTCTTACCGATCTCAACGACTTTCCCATGCCGTTTCGAATAAGTGTTCAACAGGCAAGCGATTATATTCGGAAAGGGGTGATGAAAAAGAAAGCGGAAATTCATTTTCCTAAACGCTTTACCTGGATACTTAAGCTCTTATCCTTCCTCCCCGGTCCACTATGGACCATAATCGGTCGGCAAATGGTGAGAAAATGAGTCGTTTAAAGATTGCAATCGTTGGGTCTGGAATTTCAGGGCTTACCTGTGCTCATGCCTTGGCCCCCCACCATGATATCACCCTTTACGAAGCCGCTGATTATGTTGGGGGGCATACCCATACAGTAGAGGTGGAGAAAGAGGGAGAGGTGTCTGCAATAGACACAGGATTTATTGTCTTTAATGATCGTACCTATCCCCATTTTATTGAGTTGATGGAGAGTCTTGGGGTTGCATCTCAACCTACGGAAATGAGTTTTTCAGTAAGAAATGATGTCATAGACCTTGAGTACAACGGGAACAATCTCAATAGCCTCTTTGCACAGCGAAGAAACTTGATCCGTCCGCGTTTCCTGGCAATGGTAGCAGACATTGTTCGGTTCAATAAAGAGGTGAAAAATGCTGCAAAAGAGGATCAACATCAGACCATCGGAAACTTTCTCACTGTGCAGAAATATTCATCGCTCTTTAAGGAAAATTACCTGCTGCCGATGGTGTCTGCGATTTGGTCAATGGGACTGGAAAGTTGTATGGATTTTCCTTTGCAGTTTTTTGTTCGCTTTTGCGATAATCACGGTTTGCTCAATATTGTTAACAGACCGCAATGGTATACCATTATAGGTGGCTCAAGCAGCTATATTGAGCCGCTGACAGCCACCTTTAAAGACAGCATTCGGCTCAATACACCAGTGGTGAGGGTGGAGCGGGAAGACAATCTGGTTTCCGTCATCACCAGGGAAGGCTCAACCACTTTTGATCAGGTCGTTTTTGCCTGTCATGGTAACCAGGCTTTGTCTCTGCTGGCCAGCCCAACTGCTGAAGAGGAATCTGTCTTGCAGCAATTTACAACATCAGAGAACAGGGTGGTCCTGCACACAGATACATCCTTTCTGCCCAAAAGAAAATTGGCCTGGGCCAGTTGGAATTATAACATGGTTGCCGGTGCCGAAGAACAGACGACACTGACCTATAACATGAATATTCTCCAACGCTTGAACAAGCGATACACCTATCTGGTGACCCTTAACCAGGATATTCCTGAGGAACATGTTCTTCGTACTTTTACTTATCATCATCCTGTGTACACACAAGGAGCAATTAAGGCGCAGCAACGTTGGGCGGATATTTCAGGAAAGAATTGCAGCCATTTCTGTGGGGCTTACTGGTTTAACGGCTTCCATGAAGACGGCGTTAGAAGTGGGCTCCGGGTTAGCGCTGCACTTGAGGGAAGTGTATGAACTCGTCACTCTATATAGGTACCATTGCTCACAGCAGGCAGATACCACGAAAGCATAGTTTCCAATATCATTTTTTTATGTGGTTTCTTAATCTTGATGAACTCGACCAACTGCCTCGGTTGGGAAGATGGTTTTCTACAACGAGATGGGCACTGAGTCGCTTTCACCGACCGGATTACTATGGAGAACCGACGCTCCCTCTTGCCGATGCTATCAGGAAACGGATGGAGGAACTCACCGGCTATCCGGTTGCAGGCCAAGTTTTTGGCCTGCTCAATATGCGCACCTTGGGAGTGTATTTCAGTCCGGTGAATTTTTATTACGGGTATGATGGACAGGGTAATCTTAGCCATTTTTTGGCAGAAGTTTCCAATATCCCTTGGAATGAGCGGCATCAGTATGCTCATTATGTTGCGGGCAATCAATTGGCGCCTGACAATTCAAAACAATTTCGTGTGTCGCCATTCAACCCGCTCAATCAACACTATTCATGGAAGATTAAGGATCCCGCCGAGAAATTATTTGTTCAGATACAAGTCGACGATGATCGTGGCCGCATTTTTACTGCGCAGCTTCGTTTGCACAGGCGACCGCTTACATTGGAATCGGTGAGGAAAGAGCTGCTGAAAAAACCGGCAATGACCATGTATATGGTTGCGAAAATTTACTGGCAAGCGCTGAAGCTTTACGCAAAAGGTGTTCCCTACGTTGCTTACGAAAAGGAGACGGTATGAACAGCTTGACCAATATATCAAATTGCGATTCAACAGGAGCAAAAGATACATTGAGCGCACGTTGGTCGCGATTGCTGCTTATGAGGTTGCTTTCAGGTGTAAAGTTTGGCCAACTTATTATTCAGGAAGGTGAAAAACAGTGGTGTTTTGGTGAGGGGAGTCTACCCCGTGCCCATGTAACTATCCACAATGTTGCAGCATATAAAAAAGTTCTTTTTGGTGGATCGATTGGTGCCGGCGAGGCCTACGTGGATAAACTCTGGGATGTTGATGACTTAACAGCATTGGTAAGGATAATGGTGCTGAATATGTCTTTGCTTGATCGGATGGAAAAGGGGCTCGCCTGGATACTCAGGCCGTTTGATCTTGCCAAACATTTTTTCAATACCAACAATAAGCATGGGGCGAAACGAAACATTCTTGCTCATTATGATCTTGGTAATGATCTGTATGGGGCTTTTCTCGATCCCGCGATGATGTATTCGTCCGGCATATATCCGAGCCACAACACTACCCTGGAAGAGGCCCAACAGAACAAACTTGAACTTATCTGTAAAAAGCTTGATCTGCAGCCGACAGACTCTGTGATTGAGATCGGCACAGGGTGGGGGGGATTCGCGCTTTATGCTGCCGAAAAGTATGGTTGTCATGTGACGACAACGACCATTTCTGATGCACAGTATGAGTTGGCAACAAGTAGAGTTGCTGCTGCCGGACTGAGCCACAAGATAACACTGCTCCAAAATGACTATAGGGACCTGAGCGGAAAGTTTGATAAACTGGTGAGTATCGAAATGATAGAGGCTGTTGGGCACCGGTTTCTGCCGAGTTTTTTTCAAAAATGCGGCGATCTTCTCAAACCTGAGGGAAAGATGTTGCTCCAGGCTATAACCATCGCTGATCAGAAGTATAAACAATATGTCGGAACTGTTGATTTTATACAGCGATATATTTTCCCTGGAGGGTGCCTGCCATCAAACAGCAGGATGGCACAGTTGATTGCGGAAAAGACCGATATGGTTGTTCGCCATATTGAAGATTTTGGTTTTGATTATGCCAGAACAATACAAGATTGGCGTACTCGTTTTCACGATGCTTTTGCAGGGCTGCAGGAAAAAGGCTATGACGAGGCATTCAAGCGATTATGGGATTTTTACTTGTGTTACTGCCAGGGTGGTTTTCTGGAACGTTCCATAAGCGTTGTCCATCTTGTTGCTACCCGACCCGGCAATAGACATCCTTAGCGCTATGAAGAGCTTGATCAATATCCTTACCTACCAGGCAATATGGTTTATGGGTGTTCTCGGTGGAACCATTGGTGCGTATGGCGGCATTCTGTTACTGCTCATTCACCTGATTTTCTCCCCTGTGCGGGGCGCTGACTTGCGGATGATGGGATTTTTATTGTTTACAGGTCTGCTGGTGGATGGAACCTTGCACCAGGTTGGCTTTATCAGTTTCACCGTAACTGGTTTTCCGATACCTTTCTGGCTGATGGTTATATGGTTGGGGCTGGCCATCACGCCCCACCATAGCCTGGCCTGGTTGAAGCACAGGCTGCTGCTTTCCATGGTTTTTGGTGCTATGGGTGGACCTGTAGCGTACTGGGCAGGTACCCGCCTGGGAGCGGCAACCTTCAACTACGCTTTACTGCCTTCACTGCTCAGCCTTTCACTGATCTGGGCTATTCTTTGGCCCGTTGTCATGTATTTTAGCGTCGTGCCGAGAAAGAAGCCTCTTACTATAAAGCCACTCGTAAAGTGAAATTCTTTGCTGCTATTTCACTATTTTTTTTATTCTTTGAGCTGAAGGAGCAGGTTATCTGTAACCTACAGGTACAACGTCACTATGGGTAACTGTCAGATCAAGTTTCAAGTTTGAGCTACTAAACAAAAAAAGGAAACATGAGAAAAGGGGGGAAGAAAAGGCTTGTTCAGCGTTGCAGTCCCCATTGGAGGTGGCAGCCTGAAACAAACAGAAATTTCATTTGAAACCGGCGAAAAGGGTTTTAAACCAATGGAATTACCTCTGGAGGGAGGTATTATCAGCCGCAGGCAAGTACAGCTGATAATACGGGAAAGGTGGACGGAGACCCTTTATTTAAAGTACTTCAGTAATGCATGCAATGTTGTCAGCGGATGCGGAGGGCACCCAGGGATATAAAGATCTACGGGAATCAGGCTGTTGAGATCCCCGATGATTTCCTCGCTTCCAAAAAACGGGCCGCCTGAAATCGAACAGCAGCCACTGGCAATAACCACTTTGGGTGATGGTACCGCATCATATGTGTCCAAAAGTGCCTGTTTCATGTTGCGTGTAATGGGGCCGGTAACATGGATGCCATCGGCGTGGCGCGGTGAGGCGACAAAATCGATACCGAAACGGGAAAGGTCAAAAAACGGAGTGGTGAGTACGTTGGTATCTGCCTCACAGGAATTACAGCCTCCTGCAGAAACCTGGCGAAGTTGGAGTGAACGCCCAAAAAGTTTTTTGAAATGTTGTTTTGAATGATCTGCCAAAACCGGCAAGGTACCATCTGTAATCAGGTCTTCCCTGTTTTCCGTTCCCAAATCGAAATTTTCACTGAACTTGACAAATGCCCCATTCTCGACTTTTTCGCATTGACCGCAAAAGGAACAGCGACCAAGATCAATGGTTTTTGCTTCGGGGTCAATAGCATCTTGCGGGCAAAGACGAGCACACTTTGTGACGATTTCGCTACTGCACTCAGAATTAATCACAGGCAACCCTCTAAATCGATGATAGAGAGAAATCGGCTCTTTAGGGTAGGAAGAGGTCTTGTTTCCCTGTTCCAGTTTGTTTTTTAGTACTTTCAGCATAATAAAATCCTTCTATGTCGCTCAGTGCAGGGCACTTTATTATAGATCAAATCCGCAGTACGAAAGATTGTAGCTCTTGTTGCAGAGTGGAAAGTCTGATATTTCTTGATTGCGAAGCGACATGGCAAGCCCCGTCCAATTATGAAATGATGGGTCCTTGACCTTATAGCGTTGTACCTTGCCATCATTGTCTGTAAGAAGGCAGTGAGATACTTCTCCCCGCCAACCTTCGTTGACAGTGACTACAAACGAATCGGGGCTGAGGCTACACTCCTGCATATGGACTTCTTCAGCGGTTGTTTCCGTTTTGTCTAGCAGTATATTGATGAGTGTCAATGAATGCATAATTTCTTCCCGTCGCACTGTAGCGCGGCTGTTTACATCGCCGTTTGTTACAGAGTTGGTATTGGCAGGTAATTCACCGTAACACTCATTGGGAAATGTTACCCTTGCGTCATAGGGTATGCCACAGGCCCTGCCTGCATAGCCGACCAGACCGAGTTCTTTGGCCACGCTATGTTCGACTGTCCCGGTGTGCTCAAATCGAGCCAGGACCGTAGGCGCACCAAATAAAAGATCAGAGATGTGTTCAATTTCCGGTGTTATTTCGGCGAGCTTATCGCGTATTAACCGGCGTTGTTCATCTCCCATAACATGGGTCACCCCACCTGGTCTTACCAGCCCTTTACCAAAACGGTTACCGCCCAACACCTGTAAGAGATTAAGAAATTCTCCTCTTATTCTGCCAAAATAGGCAGCAGGTGGATTAAAGGCAACATCCCCGCTCAGCGCTCCGAGATCACCAATATGATTGCAGAGTCGTTCCAGCTCTAATGCCATGGAGCGGACAATCTTTGCTCCCTTGTCAACAGTTAATCCTCCAAGGCCTTCAAAAGCTTGGCTGAAACAAAGACTATGGGCGATGGTCGTGTCACCGGCGATCGATTCGCAAATAATGGGATAGCGTTTATGTGGCAAAGCCGGTAGCATTTTTTCGATGCCCCGGTGCTGATAGCCGAGCTGGATCTCCAGGTGGAGAACCTCTTCCCCGGCGCACTGAAATCGAAAATGCCCTGGTTCAATAATGCCGGCATGTACCGGGCCAACCCCTACCTCATGTATGGATTCACCGTTCACCTGAAAGTAGGAATAGTTGCCGGGAATGTCGTGGTCATAGTTGTTGCCAAAAACATCCTCTTTCCCGGTGAAGTTTTTATGGTAGCGTACCATTTTCAGCCAGGGATGCCCATCCGGCTTGAGGCCGAACTGCTCAGCAATTTCCCGCTCAAACATATGAAATTTTTCGCTGACTGATCGGGTAAACGACTGAAATCTGGTTCCTATCTCGGTACTTATTGCATAGAGATTGCTATTGCGTACAACCGCCAGCAGTTTGTAGACATTAGCCTCTTCATAAACAAAGAACTGGACGATGAATCCGTCGT
The DNA here is from genome assembly GCF_016918565.1 of Desulfogranum marinum. Lineage (GTDB taxonomy): Bacteria > Desulfobacterota > Desulfobulbia > Desulfobulbales > Desulfobulbaceae > Desulfogranum > Desulfogranum marinum. The sequence goes on along the minus strand of NZ_JAFFQD010000031.1, from coordinate 17,711 downwards.
CCTTAACAAACTGGGAAATACTCTTGAAAAACAGGTCAAAGGAAACTTCAGGGATCGCGGCTCGTGGGATAGCTTTGCCGTTTTCTATTTGCAGAAAGTTATCCATGAATGGCACCTCCAATGGTTTGGATTGCATCTGTAATCGCGATGTAAATGGCGTCCGGCATCCAGATACAAAGAGTAACGGAGGCGAACAGTAAGATATACGGGGCTGCAAGGCGGAGTGTTTTTTCTTTAACCAGAATTTTTCTGTTGTTATCGCTAAAGGACATAGCCATAAAGATACGTCCTGCTCCAGCGGCGACAAGGATAAGGGCAAAGAGGAACAGGGCAACACTGATATACCTGTGCTGCTGGAATGCACCGATTACAATCACGACTTCACTGATGAACAACCCAAACGGCGGTAATCCTGTAATGCCGATAAACCCGGCAAAAAAGGACACAAAAGTTTTTGGCATCCGGCTGATTATATTGCCGACTCCCTGCACTCGTTTTGTTCCGAAACCAAGCAGAATGTTACCGGCAGAGAGAAAAAGTGAAGACTTGAGCAATGAGTGGTGAATTAGGTGGAGAAAAGCCCCATACATGGCAAAACCACCGATTCCGATACCAAAGGAGATAACACCCATGTTTTTGATACTGGAGTAGGCAAGCATTCGTTTGTAGTCGGGCTGACCAATGATAAAAACACCGCCAACCAGCATGGATGCAAGCCCGAAACCGATCAGGACATTGCCGGAGAAATCACCAAGGCCTGCAACATTCATTAGCACATGCATCTTGTAGATACCGAGAAAGGCACAGTTAAGTAACGCTCCGGAGAGCAAGGCAGATGCGGGACTTGGTGCCTGGCTGTGCGCATCCGGTAACCAGGTGTGCATTGGTGCAAGGCCCATTTTTGTACCAAATCCAATAACCACAAAGATGAATCCGGCTTTGAGCCATACCGGGTCAAGTTGTGTTGCCACATTGTTGAGTGAAGTGAATGAAAGCGGCGCATCGATATTGCCCAGGTCCATAGCAAGGGTAACGAAAAAGCAGCCAAGCAGGGCCAGGGCAATCCCCACCGAGCAGATGAGTACATATTTCCAGGTTGCTTCAAGCGCTTCTTTTGATCGATGGATAAAAATAAGGGGAGCGCTGACAAGTGTGGTCGCTTCAATGGAGATCCAGAGGACTATTGGATGCTCAGAGAGCGTCACCATGGACATGGTTCCGAGAAAGAGCAGCATGCAGCAACAGAAAACAGGTTTGTTCTCTACTTCCGACTCATTCATATAGGAAAATGAGTAGATGGAAATGCATACAAAGATAAAAGAGGTAACCAGTAAAATCAGTAATCCTTCTGGTGACGCGCTGAAAAATTGAGGAAATGCAGGGGTCAGTTTGCCCATCCAGCTCATAAGCGTGAGCTGGAAATGAAGAAGTGCGGAAATGCACAGCAGCATTCTGCCCATGCTTGCAGGCAGTGCCAGAGCAGCCCCCCCAGCGACAAGTGGCAGCAAAAATACAAATTCAATCATAGTATCAGTCCTTTAATCGTCCAAGTAAAGTGGTGTCGACATCACTGAAAGCGCTGTTGATGTTATGCAGAATAATTCCCATCACCATGACGCCAACCAGGAGATCAAGCAGCACGCCGAACTCGACCACATAAATTGTGTGTCGGTGGTCAGTGAGCGCGGTCCCAATAAGGTAAATACCGTTTTCCAGCATCAGGTAACCGATCACCTGGGTAATAGCCTTGGTTCTGGCCATCATCAGGAAAAATCCGGAAGCCATAGTTGTAATGGCTGTTATGAGCACCATCGAATGCCCTTCAGGTAAGGAGAGTCGAAGATTATTGGTGATAAAAACAGAAATTATAATGATAACAAGACCGCTGAGAATTGATGCGTGATAGCCGATAAAAGGTTCAATTTCGCGTTGGATCTTTACCCGCTTCACAGCCATGTACAACAGACCGGGAATAAGCAATCCTTTGATCAGGGTCATAATCTGGAAAAAAATGATTGCTCCGCTATCCAGTGATGCATGGCTTTTTAAGAAAAGCGGTGTAAGTGAAACCATCACACCCTGCAGAGCCATGATTCTGACCAGCACCATCAGCCGGGTTGAGCCGAGAGATAAAAGGACAGAAAGCAGGGTAACAACAAGTATTAATTCGGTAATATTTATCACTGAAAGACCCCCATAGTGAGTATGGCCGCAAAGAAAACCAGGGCAAAGGAGGTAAGAATGAATTTTGGAACAAGATCCATTCGGAACCTGGCCATGATTGATTCTGTTATGCCGATGAAAACGTAAATAAGGGAGAGAATGCCAAGAAATATCAATCCTCTGGTGATACCATTCAGCACATCAAATGGAAATATGAGCTGGGTGATAAAAGCCGCATAGAAAATGAGTTTCAAAAAAGCTCCTATTTCAATGAGTGCCAGATCAGGGCCACTGTGATCGAGAATCATCACCTCGTGAATCATAGTCAGCTCCAAGTGTGTTGCTGGATCGTCAACCGGAACTCGGGAGTTCTCTGCGAGAAGGACCATGAACATCGCTATGATAACAAGCAGGATAAGCGCACCGGATTGGCCCATCAGCGTAATAGGGTTTTCACCGGTAAAATAGGTAGCTAAACTTAACGATCCACTCATTCGGTAAAAGAGTATCAAGACCGTAAAGATGGTGACTTCCGCAAGGGTTGAGAAAAAAACTTCACGCGCTGCTCCCATCCCTTCAAAGGGCGAGGCTGTGTCCAGAGCAGCTATAACAGTAAAAAAACGTCCGATTCCCATGATGTAGAAAAGAACAATGACATCACCATGAAAGGAAAGCAGCGGTGCTTGCCCGGCAAAAGGGAAAAAGAGCAGTACTGTAAGAGCGGCAGCAAAGGAGACGATAGGCCCTAATTTGAAGACAAATGTGGTACTGGTGCTGTAGACGGAACCCTTACGCAACAGTTTGATAAGGGTATAGTATTTTATAAGGAGCGGCGGTCCATTTTTACCGGCAAAAAAAGCTTTCACTTTCAATATGATTCCGGGAAAAAGCGGCGCCGCCAGTACGGCTAATGCAAATGATATATATGTTTCCATTCTTTACCTCTCTCTATTAAATGAGAATTCTTTTGCCGGGACGTCAGACAAACAGTAGCAGTGCAACAATTGCCACTATGATATAGCCGATATACAACTGAATATGGCCATGCTGAATCCAGCGGAGTTTCCTCATGAAGTAAAGGAAGGGGATGGCAAGGTGATCAACCAACGCTATTTCAGAGATATCTTCCACACTGGTATTGTAGGTGGTTTGTCTCGGAAATATTCTTTTGATCCCTGAGTACCTGGTTTTCACCCGGACAAAGGGCCGGAAAAAATCAACCACACTCATGGCATACGATGTACCTGTATACTGTATCCTCGTTGTTCCCTGGGTAAAACCGCATCCCCATGTTGGGTTGTGAGTGATTTCCTTGCGGAGGTAAAGCACCTTGCGCAGCAACATGGAAAAAAGAAAAACAGCCAGGAAAATACGTGCTGCTATTGCCAGGTTACCGGTTAGCACTGCCACTTCCTCTGAACCGACAGGCACGAGCGGTTTAATGCTTTTTAAGGCCATGAAGGCTGTCTGGACAAAAGGTGTTGGAAATATACCTATTACCAGGCAGGAGACAGCCATAATGGTCATGGGGATGGTTATGGTTATTCCAGCCTCTTGCGCATCGGCTGCCTTTGCAGTTCGCGGTTCGCCAAGAAATACGATGCCGACTACCTTGGTGAAACATGTTGCCGCAAGTCCACCGATAATAGACAACGAGAGAATGGCTAGCATGGTAAAGATAAAGGGGGAACCGTCGAGGAGCAACCCTTGAAACGCACCGTAATAGATCAGGAATTCACTGACAAAACCATTGAAAGGAGGCAAACCGGATATGGAGATCGATCCCGTCAAAAAAGCACTTCCCGTTTTTGGCATTCGTTTAAGAATGCCGCCGAGCTGATCAATTTGTCTGACTCCGGTTTTCTTTAGTACAATACCTGCACCGAGAAACAGCAACGATTTAAAAATAGAATGATTAAGCACATGCAGCAGGCTGCCGGCAAACCCAAAACTTGCCATCGCCATATTGCCTGAGGACAAGCCGATCATGCCTATACCAGCACCTATAAGGATAATGCCGATGTTTTCTACGCTGGAATAAGCCAGTAGTTTTTTCAGATCATTCTTTCCCAGAGCATATACCACCCCGAGTATCCCTGATACCATGCCAAAGGTGAGAACCATCTCGCCAAACACCAATTCCGTAGCATTGAGTATGGCATAGAACCGAATGATGCCGTAAATACCCATTTTGATCATAACACCAGACATCATCGCTGAGATGTTACTGGGAGCCGCAGGGTGAGCATGAGGCAGCCACATTTGCAGGGGGAACATACCTGCCTTTGAGCCAAAGCCGACAAGAGCCAGAAAGAAAACGATGACCTTAATATTGGCGGGAATTACTGCAAATGTAGAAAAGCTATACGAGCCCGTATAACTGTAGGCAAGGGCGATGGAGGCAAAAATGAACATTGCCCCAGCCTGGGCAAAAATAAAATAGATATAATCGGCTTTGCGGGTCTCTTTCTCGTGATAATCATAAATAACCAACAGAAAAGAGGACAGGGACATAATCTCCCAGACCAGAGCAAAACTAATAATATTATCAGCAGTAGCAACAAGTGCCATTCCAATAATAAGAAAAGTCAGAAAGAAAAAGTTCACACCTATACGCAGTCGTTGCTCAGCTTTGTCCATGTAATGAAAGCTGTAGAGTACGGCAAGCGGGCAAATAGCAAAAATGGGTATCAGAAAAAATGCAGAAAGTGGATCAATGGAAAAAGAAAGGGTAAATATCTGCAGCCACGATATAGAATACGTCGTTACCTCTGTCCCTTGTAGGGGACCGATAATTGCATATAAGCCGATCATGCAGCCAACTGCAGTGATAGTGATATAACCGGCTTTCATCAGGCTGAACAGTTTGCAGGTGAGCAATGCAAACAGTCCACCAGCAAGTAAAACAGTAAGTGAAAGTAAAAAGGTGTCCATCATTCCTCGTCGTATTAAGTCATAAAGCACTATGGTGAGTGTTGTGTCGATTGGGCAACCCATTGCGTCAGCATATTGTTATCATCCATCCTCCATATTGATGTATTCAAAAATGTCATATGTTTTAATTTTGCTTTGTTTGCGATTGAGCGTTATTGGCGGGATAATGAGGGCGTGCTTCAGAGGGCCAGGTGCAGGCTTATTTCTCTGGCTTTAATGCACTGGCAAGTGAAACCATACCAGCACTTTGTTGCTGAAAAAAGCGAAGGATTAAGCACATGTTCGTAGTCGTCAGTACGTGCTTTAATGAATTCCATCCAGTTCGATGCATCTTCTGCTGACAGGAAAGGGCCGACTATATTCGTTGTTTCTTTGGCTTCTTTGTATTTTGCGGAAAAATGTTGTGCTGTTTTTTCGGGTTCCTGAGTGATTCCTATAAGAACTGTCATGGCAACTCCTTTTTTTGATAATCAGATTTCAGCGGGTACGAAAATTCGGAAAATGAGCACAATGCTCATGAAAAATCGGGGCTAACGGGGCTCAGCACGTTCGTAGGTAAATCCGTACCATATCGCCTCTTGTTCTGACTGTCGTTTGGGGATGATTTCATCAATATTTCCAATCACACTTTTGAGATAAACCAACCAGTTGAGTGCCTCTATCTTTGAAAGAAAGGGACCAACTTCAGTGAGAGAACCTGTCTCGCCGTAATGCTGGGTTACATATTCTTTTAATTTGCCAGGTTCCTGAGTGATGCCGATGATGATTTTCACGTTCAAAGTCTCCGGAAATGTAAAAACATGAGAAGCGACCTGCAGAGGGGCACAGCAACATATGTGCCACAGATGTCGTGTCAGGCTAAATTGGCTGGCGTGGATTTTTTTTATTCGTATAAACAGTTTGTTAGGTCGTATCTTCTCGGAAGCTTTTCACTTCTTTTGCAGAAGAAAAAGCTGAAAAAGGGCGCTGCTTACTATGGAGCGGGGCAGTATACCCCAACCGGAAAATAATTTTGAAGAAGCCTCAGGTAGATTGTTGATTCGGCTGCATGCAACAATTATGTGGGAGAGAAGAATTAGCCAGAGAGTGTGCCGCAAAAAAGCATATCTCTATGATTTTAATACGTCCCTGTGGATTAAATGACGAAATATCAAGGTGTTGTTATTTTTGTTGGCGGGGTCTGTATCTTAATTATCAATAAAAATGATTTGTTTCTCCATTAAAAATTAACAGACGAGGGAGGTGGGAACCATATACTTTTGCATGGTTTTGAAAGAAGAAAAAAAAAATCGGCAGGATATCGATGCGGTTGGGACATTTCACCCCGCAGAGGCAAAATGCCCCAATAGTGATAGGCGTCGTCGCTAATGGACTATTTCTTGCCACAATCAATGCTGCCCCGGATCGGGGTTAAGGCGAGGTCCTTTGTATTTGCTTCTACGAAACAAATGTTACAGCTTCTTTTGCTCCTCATATCGCTGTAGCTTGCGGTAAAGTGTTTTTCGGTCTACCTGGAGGATTCGAGAGGTTAAGGTTCTGTTGCCGCCTGTGGTTTTCAGTACATGCATTATATAGCGTCGCTCCATCTCTTCCATGGAGATCAGTTCCATTGGGTCTTGATCTCCTACAAGAATATATTCATTTTTAAAGAGGCGTATTTTTTCAGGTAAATCTTCCGGTAAAATTTTTTCAAAACAGGTGAGGGCTACTGCATGCTCTATGGCATTACGAAGCTCACGAACGTTTCCGGGCCAGGAATAATCAAGGAGTTTTGCTGCGGCGCTATCAGCAATGCCGGTGACTGCTTTACTTTGTTTTAAAGAAAAATGTTTAACGAATTTTCGTGCTAACAGCAGTATGTCTGTCCCTCGCGAACGTAGCGGGGGCATTTCAAGTTGAATGACATTGAGTCGGTAAAACAAGTCTTCTCTAAACAGACCATCTTCGACGGCTGATTCAAGGTCTCGATTGGTTGCAGCTATTATTCGGACATTAAAAGGCCGTTCAGTTGTGCCGCCGACCGGTCTGACGCATCGCTCCTCTAGGGCTCTGAGCAGTTTCGGTTGTAAATCCAGCGGAATCTCACCAACTTCGTCAAGGAACAACGTGCCGCCATCTGCTTCAAGAAAGAGCCCTTTATTGTACGCACCGGCATCCGTAAATGCTCCCTTTTTATGACCGAATAGTTCACTCTCAAGAAGCTGTCCCGGCATGGCCGCACAGTTGATAGTTATCAGGGGGTTGTTTTTTCTACGACTGTGGGTATGCACTGCCCTGGCAACAAGCTCCTTACCGGAACCACTTTCACCTGTTATCAGAAGAGAAGCTTCGGAATCGGCAATACGGCTTAGTTGTGTAAAAAGCTTTTCCATTGCCGGACTTTCACCAAGAAGATTGTCAAAATGAAGGGGTTGCTTGGCGGCATTACTCAGCTTTTTCACGGTTTGCTGTAGGTTTCTGTATCGCACCGCCCGCTTAAGCGACATTGTGAGAATATCGAGGTCCAGCGGCTTGGTGACGAAATCATACGCACCTGCCCTGATAGCAGCTATGGCCGTATCCATGCTGCCGAAAGCAGTCATAATGATCACAGGTATATCAGGTAAATCGGCGACAATGGAGGTGCAGATATCCAGTCCGTTCATGTCCGGCAGATTAATGTCTGCGAGAACCACGTCGGTAGTATGTAGATCAACGGCATCCAGCCCTTTTGTACCTGAAGTATAGGTTGTTACCGAAAAACTCCGTCGGCTGAGGCCGGCGGTGAGCAAATCGCACATGTCCTGATCATCTTCGATCACAAGAATATTACCGCTCATTTGTTGTCGTCCTTTAAGGGGAGGTAAACAGAAAAACACGCACCGTTGAGCACGCTACTTTCAACATCAATCCAGCCACCGTGTTCTTCAACAATTCCATGCGCGATGGACAACCCAAGGCCCGTACCTGTGCCAATGGTTTTGGTTGTGAAAAATGGTGTAAAAATGTGTTCCAGGTCTTCTTTGCAGATGCCTTCACCTTCATCCACAATTCGTATTTTTAAAAAGCATTGGAGGGGGCGATATGCACCTTGAGGTCCGGAAAGCATTTCGTTGCTCACATAGACTGAGACGGTTCCGCCATCCGGCATTGCCTGAACACTGTTCATCAGCAGGTTGATCAGAACCTGCTGGATTTGAGAACCGTCAACACTCAGTACTACCTCTGTTTCTTCGTCCTTGCTTAAGGCAAAGGTTACTTGTTGTTTGCTGCTCATTGGATGAAGCAACTGAAATATCTGCTTTATAAGTATAACTATATTTTCCGAAGCTATATGTTGCTTAGGCCGCCGCGTGAAGTCAAGCAGTTGTCGGATGATAAGGGTCATTCGTTCAGCCTGACTTTTAATGATGGCTGCGCACTCTTTTGTTTCTTCATCGTTCAATTCTTCGGAGATGATCATTTTGGCCCGTCCATCGACGACGTTGAGCGGCGTACCTATTTCATGGGCAATTCCGGCTGAGATAAGACCAAATGTAGACAGTCGTTCCGTATGTCGAAGCTGATCAAGAGTTTTCAGGCGTGCATCGTATTCAAATTTGATTTTTTCTTTGGCTATGAGCAGGCTTGCACACATCTCATTCATGGTTTTTGCCAAATCAGCTAGTTCATCGGTGCCAATCACTGTATGGTTTCCCCTGAGATCTCCCTGGCCAATGCGTTTTGCCTGCTTGGTGAGTCTGGTTAATGGTATGCGAATTTTATGATGGATAAAAAAATAGAGGATAACCCCACAAAACAGCGCAAGGATAATGGTGATCCTTATGGCACGGATTAACATTCTGCCGGAATAGATCTGGAGGGCGGAAAATGTTTGCCTTAATTCCAGTGCTCCATTTCTCTCCTGGCCTATATCAACTGGAATATAAGTGAACAAAAGTGTTTCACCATTTGGGTCATGAATTTTCAGGGTGGCTTTTTCTTGCAAATTGAGTCTGGTTAGTTGTTCTTGATCGTCAGCTGCTACTGTTACATCGTTGGGAAGGGTATCAGCCCAGACCCAGCGTATGCGCATTGTCCCGGACTTGCCGGCGTCTTCAATAAGTTCCAGTGCTTTTTTTTCACCGCTTTCTTGCCAGGTATGTGCAATCATACCGGAAATACTATTCCCGGTTTGCAATGCATTGGTCACCATGTCTATTTCAAATTGTTTGACTTCAACCAGGAAACTCAGATATTCATCGATTCCAATGAGAAGGATCATTCCCACAAGAAGAGAGCCGAACAGGTGGTAGAAAAGCTTCATAGGGTTCTATTGTGTAATCGCAACCCACTGCTATGATTCGTCGTGGGCCACTAGGTTATGCGCAGTTTAGGCTATTAACAAGTGGGAACATTGCGTGAGACAGGTCTCAGATTTTGCTGATGAAAAATAACTGTGGAGCTATTTTTTTTTTGTAACAGGGGTTGTATGTACCACTGGACGTGGCAGAGTACAATATGCAGTTAAAAACGCCGTCTGAAAAAGTATTCTACAAAGCTATTGGATAAAAGTGGGTGGAAAAACAAATTGAAGAAAAAGTTGTCCTTGGAGGCGAAACGGGGCAATCATTTTTATTGGTCTGTCCAGGTAAGACTGGAGGTGGATGAACTCACATTTCACTCTATCCGCATAGCATCTCAACTTGCAGTGTCAGTGAAGGTGAACTCTTACATCCATGCTGCCGACAACACCTTTTTTCGGAATATCCGCCGAGATATCTTGGTGCGTATTCTCAGGAATAAGATACGGTTAAAATGCTGTGAAAAATAAACCCGGGCAAATGTAATCGCGACTGCATGACCGGGTTGTTTCCATGATAGAGCTACAGGTTGACAAAATTTGCTACTCTTACATGATTGACTTGTGTGCTCAGTTTTATTTTCTTGTATCTGGAGCGGTTCTACTTAACTTGTTTTGCAGGAAATGTTTAAAGCTCTCATTGGAGTGATTTGGCACACTGTGTTTAAAAAGGCTTTTAATACTCCATCTTTCAGCCTCATCGTATATCTTCCAATGATTTAATATACTTTCATAATCAACTGTAGCCATGACTGTCTCCTTGAAGCGATTGTCAATGTGTTTTTTGGTAATATAATATATATTTTGGGAATGTGTCAAGGGCGATGTTTCTTGGGTACATGTCAGGACCGGGTTGGAATAGAGTGGCAACTGATCGTCTGATCGAAAATTTACCTTCTTTGGAGGTAACTCTCACGGGTACTCCATAGAGCACCTGTGAGAGTTACATTTAATTAATTAAAATCAGTCCTTTATTGACCAGATGGGTACCATTCCTAAAATGGTGAATTCGACGTCAGTGTAGAGATTGTTGTCGTTATGCCCGGCAAGCTTAAGGTCTGTCGTCTCCGGCACCGGAACAAGGTGGGGGAGGCCTAATTTTGAAGAGTTGAAGCTAATCCTTAAAGCACAGGAAAATCGATTGGCCCCGAAATGAGACGGAGAGGATTACGGTGAAACACTCCTTTAATCATACGCTGCTCCCCCTGCTGATCGCTGTTGTCATTGGTGCCTTGGCCGGTTTTTTGGCAGTGGCTTTTCGTTGGTTGATAGGATGGGAACAAAGCTTGCTGTGGCCACCCGGTGCTGATTTTATCGATCAGTACAGTAGTGCTCCCTGGTGGCTGAAAGTGGGTATTCCCGCCGGAGCGGGACTTGTGCTCGGTCCATTGATTCTGCACGTTGCTCCGGAAGCGCGGGGTACCGGTGTGCCGGAGGTGATGGTTGCGATTAACCAGAAAGACGGTATTATCCGTCATCGAATAACCGCCCTGAAAAGCCTTGTAACGGCTGCTTTTATTGCTGCAGGCAACTCGGTTGGCCGGGAAGGACCCACCGTGCAGATTGGGGCATCCATCGGCTCATCCATAACGCAGCTTTTTGGGATGGGGCCGGAGCAGCGCAAACTGGCCATCGCCTGCGGCGCTGCCGCCGGGATTGCCTCTATTTTTCAGGCGCCTATTGCCGGAACCATGTTTGTTGTGGAAATTCTTTTGTTTGATCTGGAGGTGGGCTCTCTTTCCTCCATCGTTATTGCCGCTGTTACCGGCACTGTTGTTTCCAGGTTTTTCTGGGACAGGGAAACACTGTTTGAGATCCCCTTTTTCTACATGGAACAGCCTGTTGAGCTCGTTTTCTACTTCGGCCTTGGTATTGCAGCCGGATTTTTCAGCCTGTTGTTTCTCTGGGCAATTTTTAAAACCGGCGAACTCTGGGAACAGTTGCGCATTCCTCAGTGGCTGACGCCGTGCATCGGCGGCTTTATTGCAGGGTGCATCGGCCTAATGGTGCCGGAGGCACTTGGCCTCGGCCATACAACCATGCATAGCTCCCTGGATGGTTCTCTTCTTCTCTCTGCGGCCCTGATTTTTCTCATCGCCAAACTGATCTGCACTGCAGTCTGTGTAGGCTCCGGCATGAGCGGCGGAATATTCGCCCCCTCCCTTTTTCTGGGTGCAATGCTGGGTTCTCTTTTGGGGCACCTGGGGACCACTGTCTGGCCACATGCGTCGCTGTCACCGAGTCATTTCGCCCTGATCGGTATGGGGGCTGTGGTATCCGGAACAACCCTGGCCCCGATCACCGCTATCATGACCATCTTTGAACTGACCTATAACTATGAGATTATCCTTCCTCTAATGACGGCCTGTATTCCGGCAATTATTGTAGTCCGACTGCTTCATGGTTATTCCATCTATGAAACCACATTGTTGAACCAGGGAATACGAATCGTTCGTGGCCACGACGTCAACCGTCTACGTGCCATCAAAATCAGTGATACCATGATCCGGGAGTTTGAGACCATCCGGACCCACACTCCGCTGCACGATCTGATGGATCTGGTTTTAACCAGTTCCTTTCCCCATTTCGTTGTTCTGGATGCTCAGGACAGGCTGGCAGGAGTGCTTAGCCTGCGGGATGTGCGGGCGGTTCTTCTTGATGACAGCCAAGACAAGGACTGTGTGCTGGCAGCCGATCTGATGAGTAAAAAGGTGGTGACGGTCAGGGAGGATCAGAACCTTGAGGATGCGTTTCACATCTTTTCCAGTCGCCACTTTTCCTTTCTACCGGTGGTGGCAAAGGATGGGCCGAAAAGGGTGGTTGGCTACCTGAAAGAAGGCGATCTGCTCACGACTTATGACCAACATATTTTAAGCGAACAGGTAAAGCCTTCTGCCAGATGGATTTGCAAGTTACCGGAGTGAGTCTTCTCTAAGAAGAGGGGATTTACAGAGGGAAAGCTCTGTTGAGGTGAACAGATATGCTTTTTAGCCCGAATTTCTCATGAACATTGTGCCGATTTTCTAATTGCAAACAATTTCAATATGTTGAATGCAATTGTATGGAGTTGTTAATTTTCACAATGTTCACCAAAGGTCAGTCCATGCGGTACCATCTTCTTCAGTATTTTGGCAGTAAATATAGTCTACTATGATTTACTCCCAAAAACTTTAAACCTGGCACCGCCTGAACTGATGAGAAATCCGGGTTAGAACGTATCTACCCACGGGGTGGTAATTTTTTGATTGCTTATGATTTGTAAGTTCTGATGCAGTTTGAACCAAAAAATAAATCTGTCCCCTTTTTCGCTTTTTCGTGCTGTATTAATAAGCTGATATCTTTCCTGCCTTCTCTCTAGCTCAATCAATCTTTTCTCAACCGAATTGCCCAATGTATACATTTGCTAACAAGGATTGATGGTGGTCCCTGGTTGAAAAACACCACCATGATTGGTGCATATGCACCACCTGGTCAGCCAATTATCAGCACCAACGTCTCCGGTTTTTTTCAGGAATCAACTATTGACAAGGGTTAACAGAACATAAGAGCAAATGGAATAGTATTTGCTCATAGTTGTACATAACTGAACCATTGTGACAGAGATCTGGATAGATCTGTCTCAACAATTGAAGTGTTGTTACATCGTTTTCAAGATCACAAAAGTGCAATCCGATTAAGCGTAACCTGAACTGGAGTAGGTGGCATTTTATCTACTTAATTTCCTGGAAATACAACAAAGGGAGTACGAAATGGTTGATGAAAAGGAGATTCACGACAAGGATTTTCAGTTTGTATTAAAAGAACTACTCAACGCTTATAAGCCGATCTTGGAGGAAGATCTCAAGCGGGCCGAGGAGCCGGAGCGATTGAAGAATGAGGCGCTGGAAAACCCACCGGATTGTGAAGATGAATTGCAGCATGCACAGCGGATTTTCGACCGGTTTTTTACTGATGAGGTTGCCTTCCGTCTGCTTCCGGAAGTAGGGAGAGAACAACTTGGGCCACCGGAGAAATGGCGATGGTGCTTGTTGCACCTTCGGTGCTGTATTATCTTTGGCTGGTTGGTCTGTCGTCGTCCACGAACATTCAGGGCTTTTGTCTATTATCTCCACAGATACTGGTTATGTGTTCGACGGGTATTGGGTACTCCTGTCAGCGACCCTCCAACTCCAGAAGAGAAAGAGGATTTTCAAATATTGGTCAAGGCGGCAGCAGAGGCATACAAGCCTTTCCTGACGGACCAGTTGGCAACGGTGGAGTTTCCCATTGGATTACCTGACGAGTTATTCACCGGTGAGATTGATTGTGACGAGGGAGAGGAGAATACGGCCGCGATCTTTGAACGACTCCTGACCGTAGAGACTGCTGCAGCACTTTTGGGAAAGAAGGCGTTTGAAGAACATCGTCAGGATCCGGCTTTTTGGTTCTGTCGCTGTTATTGTTTATGTGCCATCCGTTTTGGTTGCTGTCTTGCAAGAGCACGCAACTTTATCGAAGTGCTGTACTGTCTGGTGTATTTCCGTCGTTGTCTTGCAGTGTGTTTCAAACCCCTGGAATGCGACATCCTTAAGCCGACGATGAACGCCTGTGAAGAAGAACAATACTTTCCTGGACCGAGTCTCCTGGGAGTTGAAATAGTGGGAACAGCAACAGGGGCGTTCTGCGACCATTACATCTTGGAGTGGAAAGCAGCTGCAGCTCCTGATACATCCTATAGCTCAGTGGGTATCGTCTATCCCGGCGGCTCCCCGGGACCTGGTGCATGCGGCGTTGTCAACTCCACCCTGGGATATCTGACCTTGACCGCAGGCCCGATACCGGATGATGTAACAGTCCGCCTGACAGCCGTGGCGTCCACCGGGGCGAAGTGCACGGATACGGTGGACTTCCAAATTTTCAGACGACGTGTTTGGATCACCAACGTTGATGGTATTCAGGTAGAGTCACCTCCCGGTGTGTTGGATCCTACCGCCCAGTTGGCAACCAGTGGTGAAGTCCGCTCTTTTGGTACGGCATTAAAAATCCGGGGAAGGGCTTGGGTCGGTACCTGTGCGGGCCGTGAGATCAAGCGTTACACCTTGTCTTATCAACCAGGGTTCGTTGTTGATCCGCTTGCGGGTCCGTGGACGCAGTTCTGGCAGGTGGATTATCTTACCCCACTTCAGAGAAAGGAAATACCGGAGCATGAGTTTGACCTTACAAGCTATTGGCGTTACAGCCCTATTTACTTAGGATCACCGCCTTGCGCGGCACCTTCACCCCCTAATTGCGGGATTCCCAAGGACTGGCTGACATCGACACGCTGGTGGTCCGGAAGGGAGGAGCCTGCTATACCGGCCCCAACCCAGTCGTTTCCTGTGGATCCTGAGGTTCCAGGGAATTGGACTGCGCAGCAACTTCCCTTAATGAATAATTGTCAATCCGGAAGGTATACGCTACGGCTCGATGTTGAAGATACCCTGGGTAACCATTACTACGATCTCCAACAGATTTGGTTCGATAACAAGAAAATCCATGGCGAAATCAGCCAGGTTTTTGGCATCCCGGCCTGCGATTCAATCGATCTGAGCACATTTGCTATCAGTAATGGTGATTGTGATGTCCCTTGGCCGGCTGATCTGCTTGGAATTGCGTATGACGAATATATTGAAGAGGGGAATTTTTCCGTACCCAGCGATAACTTCGACAATTACAGACTCTGGATCAGGAAAGATAGCGGGCCGTACTATCCCATTCCTATTCCGGGTCCCGGAGGCCCTCCATGGGGTCCCCCTTATGCAAGTTCATCACGTGTAGGAGACCCTGGAGAAAGGTGTCCATCTGCGGCTCCCCCTCCGGGTGTAATTCCGCCGAAGACTCCGGGGATCCTGGCCTCCCTGGACATGCGTCGACTGGATGCTGTGTGTAATCCCGGAGAACCGACCCTGACCTTGAAGCGGGGTGAGTGTTGCGGCTACATCATAAGACTGCGAGTTCAGGACCGCTCGATTTGTCCCAGCCTAGGTGCAGGCAGACACCGTAAATGGGAGCATTTTCCTGTTTGTATCTGCAACGATCTCCCCAAGGTGGATTAACCATGAGGTTTGTCGATTCACCGTCTCATAAGTAATTACGGATTATGGCTGAACATTGTGGTTGCTGTCCTCGTTACCTGGTGGGTGACTTGGACACCAACCACAGAAGCCGGTGTTTGTAAGTGATGGAGGTATAGAGCAATGGGATGTTGCGGACAGAAAAGAGAGGCCCTGAAAAAGGCCTACGCTAAAAGCAAACCAGCAGAACAAGCCATGGAATCAGCCCAGCCAATTGCAAAGGTGAGTGGGGGAGGGCAGCGTGATTATTCACCGCCGACCCCGCATGCCCCCGCGGTGTCGCTTCGTTATGGAGAACAATCACCGATCATTGTGCAGGGTGCTGTAACTGGTAGGCAGTACCGGTTTTCCGGTACTGATTCGGTGCAATCCATAGATGCGCGTGACGCAGTTTCCCTTCTACGTACAAATTTTTTTCATCAGATATCTTAAAAAGCTTGAACATTCGGTGGAGGAAATCGGCAATGGGGGTAGTTTGCAAGAATGAGTTAATAAAAAATAAATCTGTCCCCTTTTTCCGCAGGTAAAGAAAAAATCATCCGCGACGACCAATATGTTTAAATTATTTCAGGTTGGGTGCACCAACATGGATTGGTACAGGAAAGCTGTGCCTTTAAAAACAAAAAAACTGACCGTATTCTGGTATTCCTATCCTAAGGTTAAGTCCTAATGGTCGAAAATGTTTCGGGCAGTTGAACCAACAAACGATTAGCTACCCGCAGACTGGAAAGAACCGCACTTTCTAAAAGGGGTACCCCCTCAGCAGCGTAGGATCCGCAGAACCAGATTCGTCTGTCAGCCTGCTGGTGTAACTGCTCGAGTAAATCTAAACCAGCCAATGATTGCTCATTGACGACCGGCCGCTGTAAGTTATACTGGGCAATAATGGTGTCTGGCTGAGGCGCAAGCAGAGGGTTGATGGTCTGGATAATTGGTTGGGCAATCTGCCAATCCGGATTAAAGCGGTTCATCCACACGCTGCACATTGTGGCACCCCGGTCCTGAGCAATGATGAGATTTATATGAGCCCAGTCTTCATTATTGACAGGCATCAAGGCCGGATCCTGATGAACGATAATGGGCACGTCGTCATAGCTAAAAGCGCTGAGCATTTTGCATTCAGCCTCGGAAGGGCTGGATAAAAGATCGAGGGCTTGATTAGCTTGAGTGGCCACAATCAGATGGTCAAATATTTCGGCTTGTTCCTGTGTCGTTTCCACCCGCACACCGACCGGTGTTGGACACACAGCACAACCTCCTGTTCGATAGCGAATATCATCAATGCCACGGCTCAAACGCTGTACGACGTCTTGCGTACCAAATTTTGTTTGTAATAAGGGCTGGGCTCCAAATAGATTGAGTAGTGCTTGCAAAATAACAGGAGCCGGGTAAGCATCTATACTCTCATAAGAACATGTGCATACCGTTGAAGCGAGGGTCGGGTAAAGGAAATCGTAGATAAAGGCTCGTGAATAAGCCTTGGATTGCAAATAATCAGCCAGCGTTGTTTGATACGATAAGCCATCAGCCAAGTCCTGCGAAGCGCCAAAGGCAAGCCGGCCGATATCATGCATAATCTGCTTTAGGTGTTCTGTATTATCAAACCCGTCTGGTAATTGAGGTTGATAGGCGACATCCACATTTAGAAAATTAAGTTCACCTAACAAGCTAAAAGATTGCGATGGATCAATGGGGTAAAATACAACCCCCACCTCATGATAAAGATTGACCAGGTTTGGCCACTGAGTAGCATTAAAAATACGGGGTGGCACATCCGTACGCAGGGCGACACCATCCTGTTTGAGAGTCATTGAATGAGCATCCATGCCTAGACTATGATGCTTCTCATAAAGCGTCACTTGGTGTCCAACACGATGAAAAAGCCAGGCCGCACTTAAACCGGCAATGCCGGTTCCAATTATTCCAATTTTCATAAAAATTTCCTTATGATGCTGTAAGTATCCCTCCAGTGATGAGAGAAGCCCTCTGGCAATCCTCTTAGAAACGTATTTGACTAGGGTTAGATACTTGCTGCCCATCACCGAATTTGGCTCTCCCAATCGGCAACCACCACTGAGTATTCCAGAGCAATCCGGCCACTGATTCCAGGGGATTCCGGCCGGTGATTCCATTTCATTCCGGCCACCCATTCCAATTGATTCCGGCCAGGGATTCCATTCGATTCCGGCCATCGTTTTCGG
>NZ_JAFFQD010000030.1 GCF_016918565.1 Desulfogranum marinum | reverse complement strand
ACCACCAGGGTTCAGACGGCTATGGCAGACTATCGATGGTCAACAGAATCAGTGGCTAGAGACAAACTGTTCTTGGAGTACCTGGGGATAGGTGCCAAGTAGTGTACGCTTTAAACGACTTTCAGGTGACTACTGCTGTACCTATGATAATTGAAACCGAGGTGGCAATGCCACGGTATGGTATGACTTTCAGTCCATGGTCAAATTGGAGTGAAGAAAATACTCCTCCGAACTGGTGGACAGGGAATAACAAGGTCAAGCATCATAGGAGTGAGCATTTCAATCAGGCTAACCTAAAAAATGTTCTTAACGCAACAGCAGGTTTACTGATCCTCCTGTTGCTATTTTACAGCAAAGATTTAGACTACTTGGATCCAGCGCCTAAGCTTTTTATGCCCAAAAGATTTGTTAGCGAGGAAGGTAATGGCCTTCGCTTAATTATTCCTGACGGAACGACATTGCCTTGGTCTTAAAAAGACTTCAAAATATAAGCATTAGACTGATTGGTAAAAGTCCAGATATCTCCTATGGACTTGGAACGACTAAGCGCACACATTGTGTGCAAAAACGAGAGAGTTGCAAATGAAAAAAGACGTAATCGTAGTACGGGCAAATGAAAATTTAGATAAAAAAGTAATTGATCAAATGCTAGCTCAAGGCTTTGCCCCTGGATTTAAAGCGTCTGCGTCAAGAGTCTCAGGTGAAATTCAATACATTATTATCACGAATACTGATAATGATCGAGCTGTGCTGGCTAATGTAACAAAAGTATCTGCTCATGTTGCTACTCAGCAAACTGAACAGAATTTAACAGGCCGAATAGACATATATTTTTCCGATCCAAAGGCAATAAGTCCAGAAGATTTATACAGCAATGTTGATTTCAACAACTCAAATCCTGTTAGGTATATTGAAAAATATTGGATTTAAGAGTTGCGTACAACCAGCATCTCACACTTTGCCTATAACTATTTATTTATAAAAATATAACTATAAATAACAATGTGATTACCACTGAATTTCAGCCACATTTATTTTGGGGGTTAGTCACTATATGATAACCCCGCTATGTCATAATCAACCAAGATCAAAACAAATGGGAGATTAAGACATGGCTAAAAATCCAATTCAGTTTCAAAAAGGTCTGAGTTTGACAGCTTTTCTTGCCCAGTACGGTGACGAATCAAAATGTTACCAAGCTCTGTTTACATTCCGCTGGCCTCAGGGCTTTGTATGTCCCAAGTGCGGAAAAACCGGCCATTGCCAAATTGCATCGCGAAAGGTTCTTCAATGCAATTATTGCCACACTCAAACATCGTTGACCGCCGGGACCATATTTGCATCGACCAAACTGCCGCTTACGGTGTGGTTCCTTGCGATATACCTCATTAGCCAAGCCAAAACCGGTATTTCTTCATTGCACCTTGGCCGCCCCTCGGTAATACAGTTTCAACCTGACGTGTATATCCCTTTGTAAATCGGTAGACTTTTCCCAAACGCACAATTTTCCGATTTCAACTTACTTTGCACAATCAGTCAAGGCCTACACATCCCACACGGTCGATACCCTGCGCTCAGGGCCTTTGCCCTGGTAGCAAATTCAAGCGTACAATTTTTGCAGTTGAAGTGTTTGCAGCCAGGCTTATGAAAAACATGGCTACTGGTGTTCCCATGAAAGCCAGTCTGTCCAATTCCTCTATCTTTTCCCTTATGCCGCCATTCCCAAGGTGCCATTGCATGCGGATCTTGCCACAACCCAAGCCTTTGTTTTCTAGCACGCTTTTCATCTTTTAGCCAATCCCTACAAAACGAATCTTTACAGTACTTTTTGTAAACCCAAGCGTATCCAGATTTGACAAGCGATCTGTTCAGACTTTTCCCTTCAACGTTTACTAAGGCTACTGTCCTTCCATATCTATCTTTGTCTGTTTCCTGTACATCGACTATTTTGCCAGCAACCATACTGGACGTGAATTTCTTTGCTTTGTTTCCGAACGCCTGCTTTTTTTCAGGGGTGTCGACTCCGTGCAGGCGGATTTTGACTTGCTGTCGATTATGAAGGACTTTTATGGTATCGCCATCAGATATGCCGATTACTTTGCCTGTCCATGCGTGAAGGTTTGATGGAAGGAGTAGGAGGGCGGTAAGGATGAAGATATGAATATGTGCCATTTTCAGTGATTAAATGAAGTATAACTATTATAAAGCTGATGCTGAAATTCAAAATTTCGTTTTATATCTGCCAAAATAATTTTTAACCTATCAACCTAACAACAGCAGGTAATTAGAAAACTAAATCATGCAAAAGTATGTATCTTATTTAAAATACATCCAATTTATGCAGCAATTTTTATTTTTGCAAGTATTGGTATGTTTAATTTTTTATAAGAATAGGTTGATAACTGTTAATTTAGCTCCTGCATCAATTAAAAAAGAAGGGGCAGGGTACGATCTTCCCATTGCTCTGGGGATCCTCGCTTCTTCAGGGATTATTCCGTCTGACACTTTTGCTGACACTGCAGTTGTAGGAGAACTTTCTTTAGATGGTTCGGTAAAGAGAATTCGCGGGGTGTTATCAATGGTACTTGCTGCCAGGGATAATGGAGTGAAACGTTTTTTAGTGCCCGCTGAAAATGCCTCAGAGGCTGCGGTTGTTAAAGGTATAGCTATTGTCGGTATCGAGCGAATTGATCAAGCCGTAGAGTATCTGGCCGGAGCGCTGGCTATCGAGCCGGTGGAAGTTGATCTTGATGTTTTTTTTGGTGCGACTAACCGGTATCAAGACGATTTTAGCGAAGTCAAAGGCCAAGAGCATGTAAAACGAGCATTGGAAGTGGCCGCAGCAGGCGGACATAACATTTTGCTCAGCGGGGTGCCTGGAACCGGCAAGACCATGATGGCAAGGCGATTGCCTGCTATTTTACCAGACCTGACGCTGGAAGAAGCGCTGGAGACAACAAAGGTTTATTCTGCAACCGGAGCCTTACCGCCCGAAATACCGTTGATGGTGACTCGTCCGTTTCGCGCACCCCACCACACCGTTTCTGATGCCGGTCTTATCGGCGGTGGGCATATACCTCGGCCGGGCGAGGTGTCGCTTGCCCACAATGGAGTTCTTTTTCTGGACGAACTGCCTGAATTTAAGAAAAACGTGCTTGAAGTGTTGCGACAGCCAATGGAAGATGGGCATGTTACCATTTCCCGTGCAGCAATGAGTCTTTTTTTTCCTGCCCAGTTTATGTTGGTTGCAGCCATGAACCCATGTCCATGCGGGCACCTTGGGGACCCGTTCCATGAGTGCACCTGCAGTCCGGTTCAGGTGCAGCGATACCGGAGCCGGCTGTCAGGACCCCTGTTGGACCGAATCGATATGCATGTGGAAGTGCCGGCTGTCCAGGTGGAAAAGCTTACTCAGGCATCTCCAGGTGAATCTTCTGCTGCAATCAGGCAACGGGTAAACACTGCAAGAGCGGTTCAGTCTGAGCGGCTTCACTCGGATAAGTATGTGTACTGCAATGCGCAGATGTCTTCCCGCAATATAAAAAATTATTGTCAGATTGATGACCCATCCCGTAAGCTTTTAGAGAATGCCATTGCCAGGCTTGGCCTTTCAGCACGGGCGTATTACAGGATTCTCAAGATTGCCAGAACCATTGCCGATCTTGAGGGTGTTGAGGATATCCAGGTTTCTCATATTGGAGAAGCTGTACAGTATCGCCGGGTCCAGTATGAAAAATAAGGCGCCTTTTGCCCAGTTGAAGAGCGTTTGCAGGTTATGGCATTTTTTTTTGTATATACGGAAAATGTTTTTATTGTTTTGCGGATCATCTCTACATCTGCACGACATGTGCGTACTGCTATCAACCCTAATTTCTCATGAACATTGTGTCAACCTGTCAAATTACAAACAATTCTTATATGTTACAGAAGCTAAGATGAAGTTGAAAGTTTTTCACAATGTTCACCAACGGTCAGTCCATCCAGCACCATTTTCTTCAGTATTTTGGCAATGAATATAGGCGACTATCGGAGTCTACGCTTACCTATTCATTACCAAAAACTTTGAACCTGGCGCTGCCTGAACTGATGAGAAATCCAGGCTAAAACTATGCTGCTCAAATATACTGCAATTCA
This sequence comes from Desulfogranum marinum, assembly GCF_016918565.1. GTDB lineage: Bacteria > Desulfobacterota > Desulfobulbia > Desulfobulbales > Desulfobulbaceae > Desulfogranum > Desulfogranum marinum. The sequence continues at coordinate 68,334 of NZ_JAFFQD010000030.1, read as the reverse complement.
TAAAAATATAGTGAGCGCTTTTGTGTTGCTCATAGTGCTGGCGGCAGCATGTTATGTTTTAACTGTCAACCTGACGCCTGTACCTGATCCGGCAGACCTGGTCCCCGCAAATACTGTTGCATTTGTTAAGGTGAAAGACCTCGCAGATGTCGCGCTTGCCCTGAAAAAATCTCCGGTGGGCAAACAGTTGATGGCCCCGGAACTTGGTTCTATTCTAGATGAGCTTGGCGCGGAACAGGGTTTACGAGAGAAGGTTTTAGAAATTGCTGCAGTTTTTAAAAAGCTGGTTGAGCATCCTTTGCTGCACGTCATTTTTGGCAGGCAGGCTGGTTTGGCTCTTTTGCCTGCTGAAGTTAACGCAGTTGAGCCTGCTGTTCACTTTGCTCAAAACTTAGTTCTTGTTGCCCAAACAAAAGTGCCGATTGCTCCCGGCTTGCTTTTCTCCAGGTTTGTGCCGGAAAATGTTTCTACCAGTAGTAGTGTTTATTATGGAACTACGATAACATCAGTAGTGTTGGAAAATGGGATCACCCTTTACTACGCACTCCTTGAGCAAAATCTTATTTTTGGGCTTGACCCTCGGCCGGTACAGCGATGTATTATTCTTGCCGGAGACCGGTTGCTGCGGCCGGGGTTGACCCTCTATCAGGAAAAGGCTTATCAGCAGGTTTTAAAGAATTCGAAACATAAAGAAAATGCACTGATGTATGTTAACTTGGCCGGTGGTGTGTCGCAGTGGGCTGGACTTACAGGGAATAGTGATAACAGGATACGGGTTGGTGAAGAGGAACGACTTTTTTTGTTGCAGCGGTCAGGGGTCAATAAAAATACTATTCGGCTGGTTCTCAAAGGATATGGGCAACGGCCAACCGGTATTATCCAGCGTTACCAACTGGCATCTCCGATTGTAAATCCCCACCTACAGCAAATACCTTCCGGTACTGCTGTTTATTTTTGGAGCAATTGGCTGAATTTTTCCAAGTTTTGGTTAGTCGCATCCCAAGCACCTACCTTGAAGACAGCAACGGTGATGTTTTATATTGCCCAGCAATTCTATGAACATACCGGGACCGATATTTCGACCTTTGCCTCCCTGCTGGGTGAGCAGTTTGGTTTTTTTATTAAAGAGGTGCCATCTGCAACGTTTGCAACCGTCCCTATGCTTTGTTTGCAGTTACAAGTACGCGACCCTGCTGCGATGAAAAAAATGCTGAAAAAACAGCTGAGTGGGGTGAAAACCCATGTAACTCGAATAGATAATGTTGAAGCGGTTTCCGTGGTGATGGCAGGGGGGCTTATTCAACCAACCTATATTATCATAGATGAGTGGCTTATTATTGCTGATCACATAAACCAGATCAAAGAGTTTTTGGAGAGTAGAAAAAAAACGCTTTTTGCCGATAAAGCCTTTGTAAAGGTCAATAATGGGTTTACTCAGAAAAGCAATGTACTCCATTATGCAAGAATTGATAAAGTGAATCAGGGACTGCTGCATTTATTATATTGGGGTATAAGTACCATGGAGGGAGCTCATGGGCTTACCAGCAAGCAACAACGTTTGCTTATGGAGCGGTGCGTACTTCCTGTGTTTAAGAGTCTTGCCAAGGTCCGGTCTCAGGGAATACGCGTTGTGAGGCAGGCCGAAGATCTGGTGGTGGAAGTTAATTTGTTGTACACTTTGCAACGAAAAAATGAAAAGATAAAAAAGTAGGTGCTTTCAAGGTATCTGCTGTTACCTATATATAACTATGGAAAAACTTGTAGCTGATCTGAAAGAAATACTTCCTTTTAAACAGACAACTGGTGTCGGTGATGTGGTTATTGTGGTTGCCAAGGAGCCGCAGCTTTTAACGTATGCAATGATCAGTAAAATAGAACGTGATGATACCAGGAAGAACGAATGGTGGCATGTGACCATGCAGTTTCTAACTATTCCTTTGCAGGAGGTTACCTGGACACTTCGCACACCGCAATTTACCGGGCAAGAAATTTTTACTATGGGAGGTGAAGGGCGTTTTATTCAAGCCGTTGATTTTAACTTCGAAGATGAGGCAGTACAGCCGGAACCGATCAAAGGCAGTACACCGATTCCCATGAAAAAAGGCATCCGAAGAATAAAGTGAGCCAGGTTATTGCGTCATATAACATAGGCAACAGCAACGGTGTACATGGCCGGGTGGCTACCAAGCTGGCGGAAATAGCCCTTGAATTTGATGTGGAGGTCCTGATTGAACATAATGGTTCTCAGGTGAGTTGTGATTCTATTCTCGATGTACTTTCCATGGCGTTGGTCCATGGAAGTGAGGTACAGGTAATTTTGTCAGGAGAGAAGGCTCGATCAGCCTTGGTTGAGATAGGGGCTGTGTTAACTGCAGAAAACGATCCGTGAGCATGGAAATCGAAAATAATAATGCTACGCCTTCACTTTCTGGGGAGAGCACTCCCAACCTCTTGCAGGGTATAGGTGTATCGCCAGGCATTGTTATCGGCAGAGTTGTTGTTATAAAACGTCACACCTGTCGTGCCGGTCGATATCATCTGCCACCGGATCACATTCAAAAAGAAGTAGCACGGTTCCATCAGGCCGTTACCAGGGCAGAAGATGAATTGGTAAGATTAAGAGAAAATTTTGCCGATGATCTAGCCGATGCACTTTCCATTATTGATTCCCATATCTTAATGCTTAAAGACCGGATGATTTACGATCAGACTATCCGGTTCATTAAATCTAAAAATGTTAATGCGGAATGGGCTCTGGCCCAGTCATTAAACCACATTAAAAACAGGTTTGATAAAATCGCCGACCCTTATATTAAGGAAAGGTACGCAGATATCAAGCATGTAGCTGATAGGGTGTTCAGCATTCTTTTCGGCCATAAACCATATCAGCTTGTACAGGAAAACGAGCCGGTTATTGTCGTGGCCAATGATTTCTCTCCTGAAGATACCATGCAGCTGCATACCGAAAACATCCTTGGCTTTTTGTCGGAAAAGGGTGGCGTTACCTCCCATACCGCTATTGTAGCCCGTTCGTTGAATATTCCAGCCGTTATTGGACTGACCCATATTACAGGATCTATAGCCACCGGGGATACCATTATTCTTGACGGTGGCCTTGGTCAGGTGATCATTAAACCTGACTCGGAACAGGTGCAGGTATATAGACGTAAGGCCCTGCAGAGCGAGGTGATCGCTGATGAACTGGCACCCTATGTCCATCTTTCTTCGGAAACTTTTGACGGCTATAGTGTTCGCCTGAGTGCGAACATTGAAATGATCGAAGAATTGCAAACGGTGCATAGGTATGGCTGCAAAGGAATAGGCTTGTTTCGTAGTGAATTTGATTTTTTTCATCAGCAGCCTCAACCCGATGAAAATGCACTGTTGGCAACATATCGACAACTACTTGACTCCATGTCGCCACATCCGGTGACAGTGAGAACGCTAGACGTAGGAGGGGACAAATTTTTAGATCACCTTCCTGATCATTCGTCCCAGCTCGATCCTGAAAGGAATCCGGCTTTAGGCCTACGTTCAATTCGTTTTTCTCTGCATGAAATCAAACTGTTTACCATGCAGTTACGGGCGTTGTTGAAGGCCTCGGCTTATGGACGGCTACGTATTTTATTCCCTCTTGTATCCTCCCTGCCTGAATTACATCAGGCAAAGGCTATTTTACGAAAGGTCTCCTCAGATTTAGACAAGGAAGGGGTGGTTTACGGCTCTGATATTGAATTGGGAGTTATGGTGGAAGTGCCAAGTGCTGTCATTTTGGCAGATGTTTTTTCAAAAGAAGTAGATTTCCTTGCCATTGGTACAAATGACCTTATCCAATATTCTTTGGCAATAGATCGAAGTAATCAACATGTGGCCCATATGTATGATCCCTTTCATCCTGCCGTGTTGAGAATGATAAAGCAAACAATTGATGCCGGCCATGCCCAAGGAATCTCCGTTTCTGTATGTGGGGAAATGGCTGGAGATGTTATCTGTGCTGTCGTTTTATTGGGACTGGGGATTGATGAGCTGTCCATGCGGCCTGCTGTCATCCCGCACATAAAAAGATTGCTTCGCCATTTTCATTATGAGCAACTGCAGCAATTAGGAGAAGATGTCTTGCGCTGTGTAGACGGACAGCAGACAAAAAATTTTATCAAGGCCTATTTAGCCCAACATTATCCATACCAGTGTAACAACTATTGAAAGAACGAGACATTATACAACATATAACCAATTTGGCTCCAAGCAAGGGTGAAGGGGTAGTGCAGGGAATCGGTGATGACTGTGCTGTGATTGAAAAAGATGACAACACCGTATGGCTGTTGACCATGGATACCCTGGTGGAGACGGTTCATTTTGATCGTAAGTGGCACCCCCCTGAACTGCTCGGCCGAAAATCGATTTCAGTCAATGTCAGTGACGTTGCCGCAATGGGTGGAAAACCCTTGTTTGTGCTGCTTTCAGCAAGCTTACCCCAATCATTTGATCAGAAGTGGTTTTCAGCGTTTTCCGAGGGCATTGCTCAAGGCTGCCGGGATTATGGTTGCATCCTGATTGGTGGCGACACTGTATGCAGTCCGGAAGGATATAGTTTTACTGTCACTGTTATCGGAGAAACAGCAAAAGAAAATGTGCTGTATAGAAGTAGTGCATCACCCGGTGACGAAATTTGGGTGAGCGGCTGGTTGGGCCATGCTGCTGCCGGCCTGGAGATTTTTTCCCGTGGAATAGATAGCAATGCTCAGGAGTTTGAGCCCCTGCTCAATGCGCACCTTAACCCAGAGGCTCGAACCCAACTGGGCCTGGAACTCGGCAGATGCGGACTGGTTAGTTCCATGATGGATCTTTCCGATGGTATGGCAACGGATCTCGCTCATTTATGTCAGCGCTCAAAAGTGAAAGGTGAAATTTATGCTGACCGGTTACCCTTGTCAGCATTGCTGGTAAGGGCTACTGATATTCTTGGTTTATCACCCACGATGCTTGCGTTGAACGGCGGAGAAGATTACGAGTTGCTGTTTACAGCTCCCCCTGGTGCCGCTTTTACTGTGGAACAGATAGGTCAGGCTTGCGGTCTTGATTTGTATAGGGTGGGGCATATCTGCGAAGGTTCGGGCGTCGTGCTGCTCACTCCTGATGACCAGAACAATATCAGAGAACAGAGGATTGCCTATGGGGGGTTCGATCATTTTGGAGCGGATAAAAAGCGGCATGGAAATACGAAGTAAAGCCGCTGTCTTTTTGCTGGTGCCCCTTTGATTATTTTTTCGTCTTTTTCCTAACCCATGCTATACTCAGCTTAGACGATATCTGTAAGGTACGCATTCCTTCTGCCAATTTTTAGCCCGAATTTCTCATGAGCATTTTGTTGTTTCCAACAAAAAACAGTAATTTCGGAGCTATGCTATTATAATCAACCAGCTGTAAAATTAACAAAATGCTCACCAAAGGTCAGTCCATGCGATACCATCTTCTTCAGTATTTTGGTAGTACAAGGTAAGTGTAGACTCCGATAGCCTACTATGATTGACTACCAAAAACGTTGAACCCGGCACCGCCTGAATTGATGAGAAATCCAGGTTAGGACCTGCTGGAGTGATTCTCCTGTTTTGGGATGGTACATTAACGGGTATCTTGAATAATTATCATTTAGCCGGATTTTTCGGGGGCTTGCGATTAATTTTTATTATGCTTGAAATTTTATCCTCGGAGGTCAGCGAACACTCCGATAGCAAGTATATGCCTTGTGGTAAAATTTATCGCATGCCTCGGAGTCATGGCTCCTCTGACCTCGAACTAAATTGCTAATCATTTAAGATACCCAATGCTGTTGATGGGACGTCTTCATGTTTTTTATTAATAAAATTACTTTTTCTCTGCTGCTGCTTTCCTCCACTATCATTATTGGTGCTCTTGGATTCAGTTTTATCGATAAATACCCATTTATTGACGCCCTTTATATGTCGGTGATCACCATTACCACGGTTGGTTTTGGTGAAATCTACCCGCTTTCTGAATGGGGACGTTTATTTACCGTTGTTTTTATATTGCTTGGTTTTGTTGTCCTGGGTTTTGTGGGCCATTCGATTGTAGAGTCACTTTTGGAAAAGGTGTGGAGTGGGAATGTTTTGGAGAAGAGAATGAAAAAGCAAGTTGCATCGTTAACCGGCCACCATATAATTTGTGGCTTTGGTAGAGTAGGCGAAGTCGCTTCTGAGCATCTGGAAGAAGCTGGTGCTGATTTTGTTGTTATAGATGCTGCTTCCGGCACACACGAAAAATGTCAGCAAAAAGGGGTGATTTCGGTTGAAGGCGATGCAACGCGTGAGTCTGTCTTGCTGGAGGCAGGCATAAAAAAAGCCAGCGGTCTTCTTGCATTGGTTGATTCTGACCCCTTAAATTTGTTCATTGTCCTCACTGCGCGAGAACTTAACCCCACTCTACACATCATCGCCCGTTCAGAGGAAAAGCAGACAGAAAAGAAAATCCTGCGTGCCGGAGCAGATTCGATAATTTCTCCTTTTGATTCAGCAGGTCGTCAGATAGCGGGTGACTTGCTTACAGCTACCGGAAAAGTTAGGGATGGCTTGGTGCAGCGAGCAAGAAAAACTACATCTCTCCCTGAGTGGGTTGTTGTTGGGGCGGAGTCGGATATTATTGGAAAGTCGATCCATGAAGTTGAGATTTTACTAGCGTGTGAGGTCCTGGGTCTGCGAAATAACACTTCAGATCTGTTGCAGCCGGCAGAGGATATCGTCGTCAAGCAAGATGATCAATTGTTTGTAGTGTCGAACGGGGAAAGTGATAAATGCCTCGCAGTAAATGGGGTGTCACCGAGAAAGATTGTCATCGTTGATGACAATCCTGTGATAATACGATTGTTCACCAGGTTGTTTCAAAAGGAAGGGTATCATCCTTTTTCCGCAACAAATGGTGAGGAGGGCTTTGAGCTTATTTTACAAGAAAATCCAAGTGTCGCTGTTATTGACTACATGCTTCCAGGTATTTCAGGGCTTGATATCTGTAGAAAATTGAGGGCAATTAACTTTGGCGATCAGTTGAAATTGATTGTTTTTACAGCAGAAAACAACGGGGATCTTCGTCGGCAATGTCTCGAGGCTGGGGCAGATGCCGTTATCGTGAAGAGTTCTGAGGCGCAGGAGATAATCAAGACAGTGAGGCAAATGGCGAGGTAAAAGCTGAAAAAATATCAGTAGTTGAAAAGTGAGTAGCTGGGGAAGCAACAAGGGGGATCATGGTTTGATGGTCTCCCTTGTTTACTTTATAGACGAGGACTCACTGCCGACAAGGAGTTCCTGCAGGTAGGTAACTATACTTGGAAACAGAGACAAAAAAACCAGTCTGACAATTTGTAATATTATGAATGGCATAATGCCTTCGTAGCTATGCATCATAAAATGGGCTACCGGTGCAATTCCCTTAAAGTAGAACAGTGTATATCCAGGTAAAGGGGGCAAGAAGAAGGTGAGCAGATTCAACCACATGAAAAGAGAGAACTAATCAGAATTCTAATGAACAATATGATGTTAAAGTCAAGTTAGTTTTTATTGGAGAAAACGTCCATCGGGGCGCTAGGCGAGCAAAGACCAATTGCTCTGCAGGTCTCGCAATCCAGCAGGGATTGCGCTCGTTACTGCAGGTATAAGATTCAGGCGAGTAACCAATAACTTGAGAGTCTTTGCTTTCTATTGATGCGACGCGCATCAATATCAAATTTTTCGAGTGTAGCTGTATCAGCTCCATTTGCCGGCAAACCAAACGCAAGTTCAATGGGTAGCATTGCCATTAAGAATTGTTTACTTGAAAAGTCTCCTTAAGGGACGGGAAGGTAAATTACCTTAACTCCAGCGTTGGAATTGGGTGACGGGGGGCTGTTTTTTAAATCTTCTATTGGTATAACCAATTGTGCAGCACTGAAAGTAGGAGCAACCAAGAAATGGCTTGATAAATAAAAATGTCGTGATATTAGTATGGTGGTAGGTATGACGGTGTTCTCTGGATACTGGATTTCCTGGTTGTTTTCTTGTGATTGGTATTACCGGTTATTTGTACGGATTAATCCAATTTTAAAGGTATCTGCGCAGGGAAATCGTTAATCAATCGGCAGAGTTTAGCGGAAAAGTTTCAGGATGTGAAATGAAAGGCTCTGATACTTGCTGCGGCATGGGGGAAAGTTTTAATATTCAATATTATACCATCTAGTGCAGTATAGGTTTATAAAAAGATATGCAACGAAGAACTATATAAAATCGGCAATTTAACGCGAACTGCAACTGTTCATCAGTGCTCCGAATGTTGACAAGTTGATCGATTTAGCAGATTAGCCCCGACTTCGATACACCTGTATGCCGGGCGGGCAGATCGTGGAGAGTTGGAGTGTTGCTGAGCAGTTACAAAAAAGAAAAGCTATTGCCTAAACAGGGTCCAATATGGTAGCAACCGGCTGCCTTGCATGGATGATGAAGATATCCGATATGTTGTTTCAGCAGGGTGATTGTATATCTGTTAAGCATTTTGTTGAACTGTATGCGGAAACAATTTTCTGAGGAATGTATGAATTTACGCCCGATTAAACCCAAAAGAATTTCTGATCAGGTTTTTGAGCAGATACGAGAACTTATATATCGTGGCGAATTAAAGCCTGGCGAGCAATTGCTTCCAGAACGGGAGCTTGCAAGTAGTCTTGAGGTCAGCAGAACGACAGTACGTAACGCCATTAATAAATTGGTTACTTTAGGTTTGCTGGAACATAGGCAGGGGCAGGGCACTTTTGTGACGATTCCCAATGGGAACCAGGGGAACCCACTGGCTACTATACTTGCCGTTGATGATGTTACGATTCATGATCTGCTCGAAGTGAGGCTCGGCCTGGAGTGTAATGCCGCCAGGATGGCGGCATCCCGTGCGATGCCGCAGGATATCCTTAATTTGGCAAAAGCTAATAAGGAAATGGCGGAAACCGTGGAAACGGGGGCTCTTGGTAATGAGGCCGATGCAGCCTTTCATATGGCAATCAGCTTTGCTACGAAAAATCCGGTACAGATTCACTTGATGAGGAATTTTTACGACCTCCTTTTTTTGGGGATCAAAAAGAATTTAAGCCATCTGTGGGATGACCCTGAGAATATTGATATTGTTCTGGCTGCCCATTCTAAAATTTACGAGGCGATTGCCAACAAGCAACCCGATGCAGCTGAGGCTGCGATGCGCGAACACATCGAATATGTACAGGAGTGGTTTCGTAAGCGGTGGTAGATTCACTCTAGCCGGCTCTTCTCATGAACATTTTGTAAAATGGGAAAATATTATTTTGCAGCAACTGGTTGGATTTAAAAAGAAAAGATGACTATTTTTTAAAATGTTCACCAAAGGTCAGTCCTGGCGGCGCCATCTTCTCCAGTCTTTTGGCTGTAAGCACAGGCAGCTATCGGATTTTACGCGTATCAGGAGCCTACGCACCTATCCACAACCAAATATTTTGTAACTGACGCTGCATGAACTGGTGAGAAATGCGGTCTAGCTATTTTAAAAATTGCTCATTCGCTTGATTTCTTGGTTTCGCCCAGAGTTTAATCTTCGGCATATCGGAATGCTGGAATATTAATTATATGCCTGTGGTGAAATTTTGGATGCGCCTCGAGTTTGAACGTATTTGCTCATTTTTCAAGACACCCTCTAGCTGAATCGACGGGGGGCCTCTTTTTCAATGGATATGCGACATTGTCATATTATTTTTTGTATAATTTGAAAATTTAGCTTTTTTATTTTCAACTGTTTATATTATAAGAGGTTATAATTATTACTACAGCTGGAAAACAACGAATGAAAAGCTTTACAGCTCCGACGCTACTTCCCGAAAAGCGACGCCATACAAGGGTTATTTTCACCCGGACTGTCAGGATGTCTGTCAATGATAGTGTTGTGGGGGAGTTCCCTGCTCGGAATCTCAGTATGGGAGGGCTCTTCATCGGCGATGCAGCATTGGCGGATGTTGTAGAAGAGGAATGCCAGCTTGAACTCCGAGAAAAGGGAGAGCATTCAAGCCTTATTCTGAAATTTTCAGCTAAAGTGGTCCGTGTTGAACCTGCTGGTATTGCAGTAGAATTTACCGATATGGAAGATGACAGTTTTATGTTTCTTCAAACCATGGTACTGTATGCCTCAGATGATCCCATTGGGATTGCCAAAGATTTCCTCGAAGATTTTTCCCTCATTTCAAATATCGAAAAGACCGATTCTGCAAGTGGATAGAAAATAACGGGCCGCACAAATAGAGTGCATGAATTTTCTTTTCCTGTATCCTAGTTTCCCTAGTTTGTATTTTCCAGTAGAACTCAATGACGACATTTTGCCATGAATGCTGAAACAACAAAATTATCGACTCTTGTGGGTAGCTTTTTAGGAGCCATTGGCGATGGGTCTATTTATTTCTTACGGGACCTTGGCAGGATGGGTATCTTCCTTTTTTTCTCCCTTATTAGTATATTTAAGCGTCCTTTTAGAAGCCAGGAGTTGATTAAGCAGCTCCATTTTATAGGGACAGGGTCTTTGACCGTTATATTTTTTACCGCATTATCTTCAGGTATGGTTCTTGGGCTTCAAGGGGTCTACTCGCTGAGCAAGTTCGGCGCAGAAGGTATGTTGGGCTCTGCAGTGTCTTTGACTTTAGTTATGGAGCTTGGCCCTGTTTTGACAGCGTTGATGGTCACCGGTCGGGCAGGATCAGCCATGTGTGCTGAGATTGGCATTATGCGAATATCAGAGCAAATCGACGCCCTGGAATGTATGGCTATTGACCCTTTTCGTTATTTAATTTCGCCTAAGGTGCTGGCTACAATTATTGCTGTGCCGTTATTAACAGCTTTTTTTGATGTTGTTGGTATATTTGGTGGATATCTTGCCGGGGTGAAGCTTATGGGCGTGAATGCTGGTGCCTACTTTGCCAGCATGGAACAAAGTGTCACCAATCATGACATTCGGCTCGGTGTTGTGAAGTCTTTTGTTTTTGCATTACTGATTGTCTGGATATGCGCTGGTAGAGGGTACTTTGTTCAACAGATTCGAGGTGCCGGTTTTGGCGCAGAAAGTGTGAGTAAAGTGACTACCCAGGCTGTGGTGGTCGCGTCCATCTCAATTCTAGTTTTTGATTACCTGCTGACTGCAATACTGATCTGATATACGATTTATGGAAAAGAACCAGAACCCCCAAGAATATGCCATTCGATTTGTAGACGTAGTGAAATCATTTGGTACCCGCGACAGTAAGCACGTTGTTCTGGACCATGTCGATTTTTCCATTCCAAAGGGGCAGACAACCGTTATTGCAGGTGGCAGCGGTCAAGGGAAAAGTGTTATCCTTAAATTGATATTGGGGTTGCTGCAGCCTGACAGTGGTGCCATCTATATTGGCAACAAAGACGTGAGTAACATGGGGTACAAGGCTCTGCAGGATTTGAGAATGTCGTTTGGTGTCCTCTTTCAGGGCTCGGCACTTTTTGATTCTTTATCTGTCTTTGAAAATATAGCCTTGCCGCTGCGCGAACGAACTCAGCTTGATGAATCTGCTATCAGGGTAAAGGTGGCCCAGACGCTCAAACAACTTGAATTGGAAGGACATGACCAGAAATTTCCTGCACAGTTAAGCGGTGGTATGAAGAAAAGAGTTGGCTTGGCCAGGGCATTGCAGCTCGAACCGGAAATTGTCCTTTACGACGAGCCGACTACCGGACTTGATCCGGTGATGACCAGAGAAATTTATGATCTTTTTACCAGTGTACAAAATCGGCTGGGCTACACTGCTGTAATTGTGAGCCATGATATTCCGCAGGTCTTTGATCTGGCAGACCGAATTATCCTCTTGAATAAAGGGCAGCTTGATGTCTTTGGGCATGTGGATGAAATTATTTCTTCGAAAAAGCCATATATAGCTGAATTTGCTGAAAAAACTCTTGGGCTTGCCCGTGAAACTGAAATTAAAGGTGAGTAGAATGCGGTATTCCCGTTTCGACGTGTTGGTAGGTGTTTTCCTTATTGCCGGTTTTAGTGCATTTGGTTGGCTTGCGTTGCAACTCGGCGAGGTCCCATGGCTTACAGGGGTAAAACGATATGATATCCAAGCAGAATTTCATAATATTTCGGGTATAAAGACCGGCGCAGACGTCCAGATTTCAGGGGTGAATGTGGGCTTGGTAAAGGAGCTCGAACTCAGTGAAGACGGATTAGCCGTGGTGACTATGCAACTTGACAACAGTGTTCAGTTACCAATAGATTCCATTGTATCTGTTAAATCACAGGGAATTATCGGCGATAAATTTCTGCAGATTTCCTTGGGTGGTGATGATGAGTTATATGGGCCCGGTGATTTGATTGTTGACACGGAATCCTCGGTTGATCTTGAATCCCTCATTTCGAAATTTGCATTTGGACAGGTTAAATAGTGGGTTATGGTTTACCGGAACTTAATAATCTATCGTATAGTTATCCTGTTTTTTTTGTTATTGATAACTGCGCCGACGTTGAGTGCTGAAGAAGTTGACTTCCTTGATGATGACTTCTACCTGGATGAACTGGAAAGCGCGGCTGTTAATGATCCTATAGAGCCGTTTAACAGGCTTATTTTTGATTTTAATGATTCTGCATACATGTACCTGTTGAAACCGTTGGCCACGGGATACAGTACAGTGGTCCCTACCGACATACGGGGTTGTGTCTGGAATTTTTTCCGAAATTTGGAAGAACCGCTTCGTTTCGTGAATTGTATTTTGCAGGGGCGTTTTGAGGAGTCCATGTGGGTGTTATCTCGTTTTGCGATTAATTCTGTTGCTGGAGTTTTTGGACTTGGTAATCCAGCTACAAGAGAATTCGGGATACCCATGATTGAAGCTTCTCTTGGCGAAACACTCGCAACCTGGGGAGTTGGTGATGGCTTTTACCTGGTTGTTCCTCTCTATGGTTCATCGACCTTAAGAGATATCACAGGGACAGTAGTAGATGCTATGACAATGTCTCCCTATTATTTCTGGTCGGATGATTATCTTACTCTTGCGGCTATTTATGCTGGAAAAGAGACAAATAAGCTCTCGCTGTACTTGAATGTGTATGATGATTTGAAAAAGTTAAGTTTTGACCCTTATGTAGCTTTGCGGAATAGTTATTTTCAAAATCGAAAAAAAATAAGAGACCATACTGATTTTCAAGTAGAATTTTAAGCTCTAAGGATATAACTCCATGGATTATTTTCGAAGTATACCATTCCAAAGGCAAGAGCGACGGCGCAGCACATGGACGGCTTTGTATCTTCTTGTTCTGTTGGCAGCACTTCTGGTACCTGGCTCAAAAGTATGCGCCTCCGCTCCAGATCCTACCGAACAATTGAAACCCTTTATTGAAAAGGTAATCGCTATTCTACAGGACGAGGAGCTTAGAGAAGGGGCGAGGTGTACCCTGTGTCAAAGGGTTATCGATGTTGCAAGAGAGCGATTTGATTTTCAGGAAATGTCTAAGCGAGTTCTGGGAAAACACTGGAAGCAAATTTCAAGTGAGCAGCAAGCCGAGTTTGAAGAATTATTCACCCGTCTTTTGGAGCACGCATATATTGGGAAAATAGAAGAATATGCCGGCCAGGAAATTGAATACAAAAAACAACGAATCCGCGGGGAGCGAGCTGAAGTGCAGACGTTGCTTATAGATTCAGGTAAAAGCATCCCTGTGTCGTATATTATGTTACTGCGGAAAGACCAATGGATGGCTTATGATGTCGTGGTTGAAGGGGTTAGTCTGGTTCGCAACTATAAGGAACAATTCGACCAAATCATAAGTGCGGATGGCTACGAGTATCTAGTTGGGGAGATTGAAAAAAAAATAACGGCTATAGAAAAAGAGACTACAGGCGAAGAGTAGGAGCCGTGTTGTAACTAGAAAAACGTGACAGGCTTCTTCATCTTTTTCAGCCTCTCATAGGGGACGCCTTGCAACCCGAATAAAGAGATATTTCATTGCAGGGGAACATCTCAAATCACCTACCCTTATTTTTCGTTGGCTTTCTTCTTCATTTTTGTGTATATAAAGCAGCTTTGACGAAAATTACCACTGTTACCACGGGGTAGTGTATCATGCGCCTTCGATTTACCGAGATTTCACCCCATGGAAATCAGGTTGAACTATTTGAAGTTACTGGCTTAGAGCAGGCAGAGATCGTTTCCATAGAGGGTGAGAGCCGTTTTACTTTTACCCTTAAGAGGAAAAGTGAAACCCAGGTTGAGATGAGCGGAATCTTGCTTGTTACACCTGTTATCAACTGTGATCGATGCCTGGTGCCATTTGCCTATCCTATAAACACCTCTTTTCATATTTTATTTGAAACAGGTGGCACTGAGAACTGGCAGCTTAAAGAAGTCGAATGTACTTCCAGTGAGATGGATATAATTTTTTTGGATGAACCCATCATAGATTGCGATGAGGTCTTTCGTCAGCAAATCCTACTGGCATTGCCCCAAAAGAAGCTTTGTTCCCCAGGATGCAAAGGCATCTGTAGCCGGTGTGGTGAGAATTTGAATATCACTGTTTGTGATTGCGAAAATACTCCTACCAATTCACCGTTTGCAGTGCTTTCACGTTTAAAAAAAAATGATTGATTGTTTTCAGCACCTGTTGTCAAGACGTGTGCTGAAAGCGTTGAGTATAAATAAGGAGAATAAAAAATGGCCTTACCTAAAAGAAGACATTCCCGATCACGCACCAGGCAAAGACGCGCTCATGATTCATTGAATCAACCAAGTGTGAGCAAATGTCCAGAGTGCGGTGAACCCAAAATGCTCCATCAGCTTTGTGGTGGGTGCGGTGTTTATAAAGGAAAAAATATCATCCAGTTAGAGGATGAACTTAACTAGGCGGCAACTGTGCGAATAGCCCTCGATGCCATGGGTGGGGACCATGGACCGGAAATGCTTATTCAAGGTGCTATTGCAGCCGTTGAAGAGCAGAAGGATCTCGTAGTTATCTTAGTTGGTCCTGATTCCCTCCATGGTCAACTCGCCGGCGCTGTAACAGGTAAGCCTGGAGATATAGCCGATCGGCTGAAGATTCAACATGCTCCCGAGGTCGTCGGGATGGATGAATCTCCAGTTGACGCCGTGCGAAAGAAAAAAAACTCCACTGTTATGGTGGGTTTTGATCTGATTAAATCTGGAAATGCAGACGCTGTCGTGTCCGCTGGGAACTCTGGGGCGACTTTAGCCGCAGGTGTGCGTAAACTGGGTCGTCTTTCCGGTGTGTCAAGACCTGGTATTGCCAGCTTTTTCCCCACATTGCAACGTCCTGTTATGTTGATGGATATTGGTGCTAATGTGGATTGTCGCCCACAGCACCTGTATCAATTTGCTGTCATGGCTTCATCTTGTTCCAGTCTTTTACTTAATATTAGAGACCCTCGGATTGGTTTACTCAGTATCGGTGAAGAAACCGGAAAAGGCAACGCGCTTGTCAAAGAGACATATGACCTCCTTAAGCACGGCCCCATGAACTTCGTTGGTAATGTTGAAGGGCGGGATGTCTATAAAGGTGATGTCGATGTAATTGTCTGTGATGGGTTTGTCGGCAATATTTCACTGAAAATAAGTGAAGGGCTGGCCGAAGCCGCTATGCAGATGTTGAAAAAAGAAATTATGAAAACCTGGCGAGCCAAAATCGGATACCTGCTTATTCGCAAGGCCTTTGCTGATTTTCGCAAACAGGTCGATTATGCTGAATATGGTGGTGCACCTTTGCTTGGTATAAACGGGACGGGTATAATTTGTCATGGGACATCCAATGCCACTGCTATCCGTAACGCCATAAAAGTTGCATCAGACATGGTCTGCAATAAGGTAAACAATGTTATTGTACAGGCGCTTCGGCAATAATAAGGCCTTCTCGAGGCAAAAGAATGAGTAAAGCTTTGATATTAGGGACAGGTTCATGCCTGCCTCAAAAAACGTTAACCAATGCCGAACTTGAGCAGATAGTTGACACCTCTGATCAATGGATTACCAGTAGGACAGGGATAAAAACCAGGCGGATCTCCGGCGAAGGTGAAGAGAACTTTCGACTGGCTACTCTCGCTGGGCAACGCGCTTTGGAAATGGCGGGTTTGTCACCTCTTGCGTTGGACATGATCATTGTGGCAACCCTTTCTCCGCATAAAATAATGCCTTCTACAGCCTGTTTTGTGCAGGCTGAACTTGGGGCCACCAACGCCTTTGCCTATGATATCAATGCGGCCTGCACAGGTTTTACCTACGGTCTTGATCTGGCAAGTAAATATATTCAAAGCCAACCTGAGATGAAGGTGTTGGTTATAGGATCAGAAACTCTTTCAACCAGAGTTGACTGGAAGGATAGAAACACCTGTGTGCTTTTTGGCGATGGTGCCGGCGCGGCAGTACTTGGCGGGAGTGAAGACGGCCGAGGTGTTTTAGGGAGTAAGCTCCATTCAGACGGCCGACTCTGGAACCTGTTGCATATGGATGGACCGGAGAGTCAAAATCCTGAATTACAGGGGAGTGATTGGGAAGGCGCCCTCATACGCATGAACGGCAGTGATATCTTCAAACAGGCCGTTCGCGCCATGGACGATGTCGTTGTAGAATTATTAGAACAACAGCAGCTGACAATTGAGGATATTGACTTGGTGATACCGCACCAGGCAAATATCAGGATTTTGAACAAATTGCAGCAGCGACTGAACATTCCCGATGATAAATTATTTATCAATGTAGATAAATACGGCAATACTTCTGCCGCCAGTATCCCAATAGCTCTGGATGAAGCCAATAAGCAAGGAAGGGTCAAAGAAAACGACCTTGTTCTGCTTTGTACTTTTGGTGCCGGTTTAACCTGGGCATCGTTACTTATGCGTTGGTAAAAACACCAAGGAGAGACTCGTGGAGTATTTTTTAACTGAAGAACAACAGATGATCGTTGATACCGCCAGGGAAATTACCAACGAGAAGATCATCCCCGTTCGAGCCGAACTTGATGAGAAAAATGAATTTCCCCGCGAAATTTTGAAGGATATTGCCAAGGCTGATCTTTTCAGTATTTTTGTTCCTGAAGAATACGGCGGGTTTGGTGGGGGCTGTTTTGATATAGCCCTGGCCTTGGAAGAATTGGCACGGGGTTGTGTCGGCGTTGCAACTAGCTTTGCCGCAAGTGCCCTTGGTATTTATCCTGTTCTTATTGCAGGTAGTGAAGAGCTGAAGCAGAAATATTTGCCATCCATTGCAACTGGAGAAAAATTTGCTGCTTTTGGATTAACGGAAGCAAACGCAGGCAGTGATGCCTCTGGAATCCAGACAACTGCTGTCCTGGATGGCGATGAATGGGTCCTCAATGGCACTAAGCAATGGATAACCAACGGTGGAGAGGCGCAGATTTACACCATTATAGCCTTGACTGATCCCCAAAAAGGCGCTCGGGGAGCTTCTATTTTTGTCGTGGAAGACGGCGATCCTGGTTTTTCTTATGGTAAAAAAGAAGATAAGATGGGTATCCGTTCTTCATCCACGAGGGAACTTATTTTAAAAGATTGCCGGATTCCCAAAGAACGAATGGTAGGAAGAAAAGGTACAGGCTTTATAACTGTCATGAAGACGCTGGATATTTCTCGACCAGGTATTGCAGCTCTTGGAGTAGGACTCGCTCAGGGTGCATTGGATGAGGCTGTTATCTATGCCAAACAGCGTGTTCAGTTCGGTAAACCTATTGTTTCTTTCCAGGCTGTTCAACATATTCTTGCGGACATGGCTATCCAACTCGAAGCTGCACGTGCTTTGGTGTACTCTGCAGCACGCCATATTGCTAATAATCCAAAAAATATGTCCAAAGCCTCTTCAATGTGCAAGGTTTTCGCTACAGATATGGCAATGAAGGTCACAACGGATGCTGTTCAAGTACTCGGAGGTTATGGGTATATGAAAGAGTATCCTGTCGAAAAAATGATGCGTGATGCCAAAATTTTGCAAATCTATGAAGGTACAAACCAGATTCAGCGTAATGTGGTAGGCCAGGAACTCAACAAAGAATATTCATAATAGCTGAGCCCATGCATATAGTAGTGTGTATCAAACAGGTACCGGATGCCAAAGATGTCCGCCTTGACCCGGAAACAAATACATTGGCTAGAGAAGGTGTGGAATCGATCATGAATCCATATGATCGGCATGCCCTTGAAGAAGCCGTTGCTTTGAAAGAAGAACACGGCGGCACTGTAACCGTTATTACAATGGGGCCGCCGCAGGCAGAAGAAGTGTTGCGTGAGTCAATCGCCTGCGGGGCTGACCAGGCTTTACTTGTGTCGGACCGTGCGTTTGCCGGCGCTGATACGTGGGCAACTTCTTATACCTTGGCAAAGGCAATACAAACCTTAGGCAAAGTCGATTTAACCTTATGTGGCAAGCAAGCCATTGATGGTGATACCGCACAGGTCGGTCCCGGCATTGCCTGCAGGCTTGGTGTGCCTTTTGTCACTTGCGTTCAAAAAACGCGACAATCCTCCACGGAGTCGATAATCGTTGAGCGTATGATGGATGATGGGTTCGATGTTGTACAGGTGCCGTTTCCTGCACTGTTGACTGTGGTAAAAGATATTAATGAACCTCGTGTTGCGTCTTTGAAAGGGAAAATGAAGGCCAAAAAGGCAACGATTCCTACTCTTTCAGCTGCAGATATTCAAGCAGAGCCGCAAAATTTAGGACTCACTGGTTCACCCACTCAGGTAGTCCGCGTTTTTTCGCCTGAAGCGCGAGGCGATCGTACCGTGTTCACTGGAACTGTAGAAGAACAAGTTGATCAGCTGGTACGACAACTGAAGGACCACTTTTAGTAAAAGATATAACCACACCTCTGTTTTTATATATATTACGATACGAGAACATGCTTAAGATAGACTGTGACAAATGTATTGTTTGCGGAATTTGCGAAGCTAGCTGCCCTTTCAGTGCGATTCATGTAGAAGATGATTGCGTTGTCGTCGACGATAACTGCACCCTTTGCGGGGCGTGCGTTGATAATTGCGAAGTGGAAGCGCTATCAATAGAAGTTGCTGATAAAAAAGTACAGGATGATTTCGCGGACTGGGCAGGGGTTATGGTTTTTGGAGAATGCCGCCACGGGGCCATTGCCCCTGTAACCTATGAACTTCTTGGCGTAGGCAGAAAACTTGCCGACACCAGAGGGGTTGCCTTGAGTGTTGTTCTTCTTGGTAAGAATGTGGCCGAAAATAGCGATAGGCTCATTGCTGCAGGTGCTGATTATGTCTATCTTGCAGAGCATGATGACCTTGAGCAATTTCGTGAAGATGTATACGGATATGTTCTGGAAGATATTATCCGTCAAAAGAAACCTGAGATTGTCCTTGCCGGAGCCACTGCTATTGGTCGCTCTGTTATTCCTTTTGTGGCGACCTTGATTGATGCCGGATTGACTGCTGATTGCACTCGGTTGGAAATTCGCGAAAGCGACGGGATGTTGCTGCAAACCCGGCCTGCATTTGGCGGTAATATAATGGCCACTATTGTATGCCCTGATACCCGACCACAGATGGCTACGGTGAGACCCAAGGTAATGGCTGCCCTTGAACCTGATAGCAGTCGGGTCGGGGTCATTGAATCCATTGAGGTTCAACCCAATGCTGTTTCGTCCAAAATAGAAATCTTAGAAACCGTGGTGAGTGACCAAGACCAGGTGAATATACAAGAGGTCGAGACGTTGGTTGCCGGTGGGCGTGGACTTGATTCTGCAAAAGGGTTCGAGCTTATTCGGGAACTGGCAGATGAACTCGGAGCAGCTGTAGCAGCCAGCCGCGCTGCAGTAGATTCCGGCTGGATTCCTTATCCTCATCAGGTGGGACAAACCGGAAAAACAGTTAACCCAAAATTGTATATAGCCTGTGGTATTTCAGGTGCTGTCCAGCATGCCGTAGGCATGCAGTCTTCTGATATTGTTGTTGCCATCAACCGAGATGCAAATGCGCCTATTTTTGATTTTGCTACCTACGGTATTGTTGGGGATCTTTACGATGTCATACCTGCTCTTATTAAAAGAATTCAGGAGGTAAAAAGTGAGTCTTGAAGGGAAAGTAGCACTTATTACTGGTGGTAGCAGGGGGATTGGCAGGGCAGTCTGTACTCAACTCGCCTCGTTAGGCGTTTTGGTGGGCGTTAACTATGTGTCCAATCCAGCGGCTGCCGAGCAGACTTTAGAACAGGTAAAAACTGTGGGCGGGCAGGGCTTCACTTGCCAGTTTAATGTGGCAGACACTGAGGCCGTTCAGAAAAATATAAAAGCTATTATTGATCAATACGGAAGTATTGATATTTTAGTTAATAACGCCGGCATTACAAGAGATGGATTAATGGCACGTATGAAAGAATCCCATTGGGATGATGTGCTTGATACTAATCTTAAAGGTGCCTTTAATTGCAGTAAGGCTGCAATGCGTCCCATGATGAAGAAAAAGTGGGGGCGAATCATTAATATTAGTTCGGTTATTGGTTTTCTTGGTAATGGAGGTCAGGTCAACTATGGCGCAGCTAAAGCTGGGCTTGTTGGTTTTACTAAATCCATGGCCAGGGAACTTGCCGGTCGCAATATCACTGTTAATTGCGTGGCACCCGGATACATTGTTACCGACATGACTGAAGAACTTGACCAGGAAGTACAGGATGCAATTAAAATGCAAATCCCTTTGGGCCGCCTTGGTTCCCCTGAAGATGTGGCTGCTTCTGTAGCCTTTTTCGTTTCTCCAGGTGGTGATTATCTCACAGGTCAGACTCTTCACGTTAATGGCGGCATGTATATGGGGAATTAGTGACTCTTCAGTATTGACACTGCTGAAACAGTTGCTATCTGTTTTACATTCAGAAATTAAATTTATATTTAGGAGAATACAATGGCAGTTGAAGCAAAAATGATTGATATCATCGTAGAGCAGTTGAGTGTAGATAAAGAAAAGGTGGTTCCTGGAGCCTCTTTTGTGGATGATCTTGGTGCAGATTCTCTTGATCTGGTTGAACTTATTATGGCTATGGAAGAAGAATTTGATGTTGAGATTCCTGATGAGGAAGCTGAAAAAATTGCAACTGTGCAAAACGCTATCGATTTTGTAGCAAAAATTCAATAGTAAGTAAGGATAAGTTTGTGAAAAGAAGGGTCGTTGTTACAGGTATCGGATTAGTCACTCCTCTTGGTACAGGAACTGAGAAGACATGGGAAAGTCTCGTTAATGGCCGCGGTGGTATAGGGCCGATTACTCGATTTGACGCTACCGGTCATGCTTCGCAGATTGCAGCGGAAGTAACTGATTTTAAGACGGAAGACTGGTTTGAAAAAAAACAATCCAAAAATTTGGATCTGTTTGTACAATATGCAATTGCTGCTGCTGAATTGGCCTGGCAAAACAGCGGCCTTTCCATTACCGATGAAAATAGAGAGCGGGTTGGAGTCATTACCGGATGCGGTATGGGCGGTTTGCCGACTATTGAAGAGTATCATCAAATCATGGTCGAGAGAGGACCCCGCAAAATAACCCCGTTTTTTATTCCTCGTGTAATTCCAAATATGCCTTCCGGCCATATTTCCATGCGTCTAGGTTCGAAAGGACCGAATCTCACCCAGACAACAGCTTGTGCTGCAGGCACCCATGCTGTTGGAGAGGCATTTCGTCATATCGCCTACGGAGATTGCGACATAGCTGTAACAGGCGGTACTGAATCCGTTATCTGTCCACTTGCCGTAGGTGGATTTAGTGCTATGAAGGCCCTCTCTACGCGTAATGATGATCCTGAATCAGCATCAAGGCCTTTTGACAAAGACAGAGATGGTTTTATCATTTCCGAGGGGTCGGGAATGATTATTCTCGAAGAGTTGGAATCAGCCAAAAAACGCGGAGCGAAAATATACGCGGAGGTCATAGGGTACGGACAGACCAGTGACGCTTATCATATTGCTGCCCCGCCCGAGGATGGAGAAGGTGGTGCCCGATGTATGGCAGCTGCCCTACGTGATGCGAAGCTGAACCCAGAGGATGTTGATTACATTAATGCTCATGGGACCTCAACCCCGCTTAATGACAAGTGTGAGACCCAGGCTATTAAGACTGTTTTTAAAGAGCATGCACACAAGTTAGCTGTAAGTTCAACAAAGTCTATGACCGGGCATATGCTTGGAGCCGCCGGAGGAATCGAGTCAGCATTTACTGCTCTTACCTTGGATACGGGTATAATTCCGCCAACGGTTAATTTGCATAACCCCTCGCCGGAATGCGACCTCGATTACGTTCCATTGACTGCCAGAGAAGCCAACCCTATGGTTGCTATTTCAAATTCTTTTGGGTTTGGCGGAACAAATGGTGTGGTTGTTATGAAAAAGTTCTCATCGTAATTATCCCGGAGACTGATGTGAATATTATTATTGGTTGTGACCACGGTGGATTTGAACTGAAACAGGAAATCATGTCCTTCCTCCTGGAGCATGACCACCAGGTAATGGATGCAGGGTGTTACTCTACAGAATCTGTGGATTATCCGGATTTCGCTTCTGAGGTATGCCGTGCAATAGATACGCAAACAACAGATAAAGGCATACTTATATGCGGGACCGGCATTGGCATGTCTATTGCCGCAAACCGCTATCCAGGTATTCGCGCCGCACTCTGCATGGAACCTTTTTCCGCACGTATGAGCCGAGAACATAACGATGCAAATGTCTTGTGCCTTGGTGGTCGCCTGACCGGAGTGTCACTGGCTACCGCTATTGTCGATACCTGGCTGAATACAGAGTTTAGCGGCGGTCGTCACCAACGGCGTATAGATATGCTTGAATAGTAGCTCTTTTTACGATTTTATCGAGTCGCCATAGACTTTTATAACCGGTATGCTTGTAACGAGCTGCCGGTTTTTTTTTACCTATACTTACATTTCTTTTGAGGATGCCATGAAATGTCCTTACTGCAGTCATCTCGAAAATCGAGTGATTGACTCTCGGGTGAACAAAGATAAAACTATTATACGTAGGCGTCGTGCGTGTTCATCGTGTCAACAACGATTCACAACCTACGAGCGAATTGAATTGATGCTGCCCATGTTGATCAAAAAAGATGGTCGGCGAGAGCCGTGGGATCGTGGTAAAATTATAGCAGGGCTCGAAAAAGCATGTGAGAAACTTCCTGTAAGCATGACTGATATTGATGCTTTTGTTGATGCTATTGAGCTACGACTTCAAGATGCCGGAGGGAAGGAAATTTCGACTACTCAAGTAGGAGAGTGGGTGATGGAGGCGCTTCCCTCTCTAGATGAGGTTGCCTATGTACGCTTTGCTTCTGTTTATCGGCAATTTAAGGATGTTAACGAGTTTATGGATGAATTAAAGATTTTCCTCGGTAATGCAAAGGACAAATAATTATTTATGGCTAAGCTACTCACAGCTACTCTCGCAATCTTCCGTCGGTCGCTTACCTCCACGGGCGGTCTCGATCTCCATTATCGATAGGCTGACGGAGTCGTCGCTTACCTTGCTAATAAACACTCCTGTTCATATATGAGACACTTGTGAGCAGGTACAGATTTCAGGGATTATACATCAAGGACTTAGCACTCCAGTGAGTTACATTTATGGTAGGTTTCAAAAAGGAAGATTATGGAAAATTTTGATATTCATTTCATGAAGTTGGCAATACAAGAAGCCGAAAAAGGCATAGGGCGAACTTCTCCCAACCCTGCTGTTGGTGCTGTGATTGTGCATGATGGCGACATAATCGGAAAAGGATATCACAAAAAAGCAGGCACACCTCATGCCGAAATTAATGCTCTTGCCGATGCAAACAAGAACACTGCCCAGGCAACAATGTACGTTACGCTTGAACCATGCAATCATACTGGGCGTACCCCGCCATGTACTGAGGCAATTTTGAGGAGCGGGATTGAACGCGTTGTTATCGGTATGAAGGATCCTAACCCGCATGTTGCCGGTGATGGTATAACTCGTTTGCTTGAAAATGGAATCAAAGTAGAGTGCGGAATATTAGAAAAAGAATGCAAATTGTTAAATCTGCCCTTTCTTAAGCATGTCTCCACTGGTCTGCCATGGGTTGTCATGAAGGCAGGGGTTAGCCTAGACGGGCGAATATCCTATCAAGTGGGCAGCGGGGGGGCAATCACCGGCGCCAAGGCATTTGAAATGGTGCATAGGTTGCGAGATAGGTTTGATGCTATTCTTGTTGGTGTTGATACGGCTTTAATTGACAATCCTAGTCTTACTACTCGAATGAGTGATGACAGCGGGCATGATCCGTTAAGAGTAGTGCTTGATTCCAGACTGAGACTTTCAGCCGACGCACAAATGTTGCGGCAACAATCCCAGGCAGAGACATGGGTTTACTGCTGTGAGGGTGCGGAAGAAAAAAAACAGAAGGCGCTTGAAAAAAATGGGGCTAAGGTCCATAGAGTCGGAGGCCACGAGGCGCACCAGTTAGATATTAAAGAGGTTCTGTCACATTTAAGCAAAGCAGGCATAACCTCAGTTTTGGTCGAAGGCGGAAGCCGTATTCACGGTGCTTTCCTTGATGCTGATGCAGTTGACGAAGTATATCTCTTTTATGCGCCCTTTTTTATCGGTGATGCCGGTACGCCGCTCGTCAAAGGATACACATCCTTTACAAAAAGGGAAGATAACTTTTTTGTTGAGCATTCAGCGCAAGTTATTGGTACGGACATACTCTTTCATGGAATTAGGCGCTATCCCTGGTAGGTGAGGCGGGCACCATTGCCTTTAAGGCATCAAGTTTTGACTCTAGAGCATGAATGTCATCAAAGGTAATGGAGAGGTTGCAACTGTCTTTTTCAAAGGATGCACTGTGCTGAAGCTGAAAATGTTCTGGGAGTTGCAGTTGATGAATGCGTAATTGAAATGCCTTCTCTGCCTTAAAAAGTTCCGGTGAACATTGATGTTGGAGAAAGTCGAGGAGTTGATTTCCCTGTTGGGGGATGTTTTTTGCGTCCGTAATATTCTGTTGATCACAGGTTGAAAGGACTCGTTCAATGGAGCATTGTCTCCTTTTCGATAATTCAATCACCATCTGTACAAAATTATGCTGTTTTGACCCGCCAAAATGGTATTTGTCAATGAGGCTCACCAGAAGATGCTGGTCTACTTGGCTAAGCTTGTTCAACTTTTTTCCTGTTTTGAGGGTGAGCTTTCCCTTATGAATACTAATCATTGCTGTTTTTTCCAGTTGGAGTAGAGAAAGCAGCTCGTTGAACTGGTGTTTATTGGGCTTATATCCCATTATCTGCAGCAGAGGGAGTGTTTCGTGGTCAGCCAGGTGCTGCTGCGTCTGCTGGAGAAGGAGGGCATCTTCGATGGGGCTGACATTATTATCCAGGTGTTTATGCTGGGCTATATATTGATACAATTCACCAAGCTCGGTCTGGCGAGAGAGGACGAGACACGGAACCAATAGAATGTTGAATGTTATCGCTGCCTGTAATCTTTTGAAACCCGATAAAAGGTTAAATATCCCACCACCGCCTTCAGTCTCAGCAACAAGCAGGGGCTGCATGATGCCGAAATTTTCAATACTTGCAAGTAATGTGTCGTCGAGTGCGGTGTGTGCATGTATCAGGTGAAAAAAATCATTATGGGTGGAGATGATGTCGGGTTCCAGTAAACGAAACGAAGGAGCATGCTTCACGGTGTCTGCCAATAAGTAAGGGGTGGGGTAAAAGATAAAGGGGCATCAACACATGATGCCCCTTTTGTTCATGCTAAAGGAAGGAACTCTTATGCCGAATTTATGCGGGTGCGTAAAATACCGGAAGGCTTAAAAGTGACAACACGACGAGCGTCAAGAATCAGTTCATTCCCAGTCTGAGGATTTCTTCCTCGTCTTGATTTTTTGTCCTTGATATTAAATTTTCCGAATCCGCTTAACAAGAGATCCTGCCCGTTGATAAGGGACGATTTAGACAAGGTTAAAAAGGTTTCTACAGATGCAGTTGATTGAGATTTTGTCAACGTTGGGTGTGTTTTATACACTTGTTGAACTAAATCGGCCTTGGTCAAGGTCATTTTTCACCTCCAAATGAAGCGAATTTACAATGGTTTGGTTTGTAATTAAACTGTTACTTATATGATAGGCAGCCATACCCGTAATTGTCAATCCTCAATCATTAAGAAAATGAAAAGCTGTTGTGCCTGCAAACTGCGCAACTTCACCAAGTTCTTCTTCTATGCGAAGCAATTGATTGTATTTCGCAACTCGATCACTGCGTGAAGGAGCACCGGTTTTTATTTGTCCTGCATTGAGTGCGACAGCAAGGTCGGCAATTGTAGTATCTTCGGTTTCACCGGATCGGTGCGAAATAACGGCAGTGTAGGATGCCCTGTGTGCCATGTCGACAGCATCGATTGTTTCTGTTACAGAACCTATCTGGTTAAGTTTGATTAAAATGGAATTGCATACTCCGCGCTTGATACCTTTTTGTAAGATAGCAGTATTGGTCACAAAAATATCGTCACCAACCAGCTGAATCTTGTTACCCAATTCTTGGGTAAGTTTTTTCCAGCCCTTCCAGTCGGCTTCATCAAGACCGTCTTCGATGGATATAAGCGGGTATTGTCTCACCCAGTCACTGTAAAATTCGATTAACTGGTCAGCATCTTTTTTTGATTTTTTCTCAGCAGCCAGTACGTATTTCTTTTCCGTGGCATCGTAAAATTCGCTGGCAGCTGCATCTAGACCAATATAAATATCTTTGCCGGGTTTGTATCCGGCTTGGTGAATTCCTTCAAGAATAGCTTCCATCGCTTCTTCATTGGAACTCAGGTTAGGGGCAAATCCGCCTTCATCGCCACCGGCTGTTTGCAGGCCACGCTTTTTGAGCACGGATTTTAAGGCATGAAAAGTTTCGGCTCCCATACGAAGGGCGTCTGCAAAACTTTTTGCACCCACCGGCAGGATCATGAATTCCTGAATATCGACATTGTTGTCAGCGTGGGCGCCACCATTGAGGATATTCATCATAGGTACAGGCAGCACTTTTGCGTTGACACCACCAAGATAATTATAGAGTGGTAATTCAAGCTCTGCTGCAGTCGCCTTTGCAACAGCCAAAGATACGCCCAGTATGGAGTTGGCACCTAATTTTTTTTTGTTAGCAGTATTGTCCAGCCCGAGCATAACGGTGTCGATCAACACCTGGTTAGAAGATTCAAAGCCAAGAAGGGCAGGGGTGATGATGTCATTCACATTTTTTACGGCCTGCAATACCCCTTTTCCACCATACCTTCTTTTTTTGGTATCTCTTAGTTCCAGCGCTTCTCGTTTCCCTGTAGAAGCACCAGAAGGTACAGCTGCCCTGCCGACCGCCCCGGTTTCAAGGTATGCTTCAACTTCAACTGTAGGGTTACCTCTGGAGTCCAATATTTCTCGCGCAACTATATCTACTATTTCTCCCATGAAAGTACTCTCCAAAATCTATAATTTGATATTTTATATAATAATGTAAATAGTATAAGTATTGAAAGGAATTAAACAACACTTGCCATTTTAAAAATCGGCAGATACATGGCTACAACCAATCCACCAATCATTCCGCCTAAGAAGACCATCATAAACGGTTCGATCATAGCGGTTAGATTTTCTACCGCCTGGTCTACTTCTTCGTCATAAAAATCGGCGATCTTTTCAAGCATGGTGTCCAGTGCACCAACCGACTCGCCGACGTTAATCATTTGTACAACCATATTGGGAAAAACACCTGACTCGTCGAGCGGTTCAGCAATTGGACGTCCCTCTGCAATACTGTCAGCGACTCGAAAAACAGCTCGCTCGATAACCTTATTACCGGAAGTTCGCCCGACAACCTGCAGTGCCTCAAGTATGGGTACGCCACTTTGCAGCATGGTACTTAAGGTTCGAGTGAATTTCGAGACCGCGACCCGGCGGAGCAGGGTACCTAACACCGGTGATTTAAGGAGGGCCGCATCAATTTTGAGACGACCTTTTTCAGTATTGTAAATCCGTTTGAAAATCCAGGTGAAGAGAACAGCTGCAATGACAATATAGAAGAAATTACCTTTAAAAAAATGACTCATGTTGACAACAATCTGCGTTGGTGCCGGCAGTGCTGAACCAAATTCCTGAAACATTTTGTCAAAAACAGGCACAACAAAAACAAGGATGACAACAAGAATAATAAGAGAAATGCCAAGACAGATGGCAGGGTAGGTCATCGCTCCTTTTATCTTTTTCTGCAGAGCCATGGCTTTTTCTTTGAAAACGGCAAGCCTGGAGAGGATGGTGTCAAGAATACCTCCCAGCTCCCCTGCCTCGATCATGTTTGAGTACAGGTTATCAAACACTTTAGGGTGCTTGCGCATGGAATCTGCCAGTGTCGTACCAGTCTCAACGTCGGTTTGAATCTCGAGGATTATCTTTTTAAAGGTGGTGTTTTCCTGCTGTTTGCCGAGAATTTGTAAACATTGAACCAGCGGAAGGCCCGCATCAATCATAGTTGAAAGCTGCCTTGTGAAAATAACAAGGTCTTTGCCGGTGACTTTAGGTTTAAAAAGCGGAATTTGCTCTAGAATATCTTTAGGCTTTTCCTTTATTTTGACATTGTCAATCCGCATTCGCCTGAGTTGCGCCAGAGCAGAATTCTCGTCGGGTGCCTCCAGTTCCCCTTTCCGTTTTTCGCCGTAACTATTTTTTCCTTTCCAAACATAAATTGGCATGAGTCTTTCTCCGGACAACTTCCTGGTGTTTTTAAAGGCTGTTCAATATAAGGTATTGACAGAAAGCGCAATAGTCTTTATAAAATCTATTTTCTATCGGTGAAGTGACAATTCGTCACAATTAATGATATTGTAGGGAAGTTTTTTTCTTGATTCAAGAAAAAGTTTATATTTTTTCAGGAGTTGGCAAGATGCAGACAAATGATACAGCTAAATTCAGTGATGGCCCGTTTCAACCGGTTGTCGAGCAGTGCGAAGGGTGTGATCGCATTGTAGAGGTTGATGAAAAGAAATATTGCAACACATATGTACAGCCTGATGCAAAATGGCGTCTTGGTATTTGCAATTTCGCGACCCATTCCAAGCCGGAAGTGAAAGTGGTGAAAGTAAGAATTAACCCGTTGAAAGCTGCAAAGAGAGCTTCTTCCAAGCGAAGATCCTAGTAATTCAGCAACTTTCTCGGGGCAAGAAAGGAAATCCGCTGCACCATTTCTTCTTGCTGTTATTGAAAAAAAGGCCTTTGTTTCTTAGAAACAAAGGCCTTTTTTATTTTGCGTTATTTTCTTCCGACTCCCATATATTGAAAACCGAGTTCCTTCATCTTTTGCGGTTCGTATACATTACGCAAGTCGACAAATACCGGAGCATTCATGCTTTCTTTTATTCTTTCCAGGTCAAGTGCTCTGTATTGGTTCCATTCTGTCATTAGAACAACGCAGTCGGCTTCAGCAGCAGCTTCATAGGCGTTTTGAACATATTCTATTCCTGCCGGCAGGTAGTGTTTTGCCTCCTCAATACCTTTGGGGTCGTGTGCTTTGATTTTGGCCCCTTTTTCAAGAAGGGCCGGAATGATTGTTGCGGAGGGTGCATCCCGCATATCATCTGTTTCCGGTTTAAATGTAAGGCCGAGTATGGCGATAGTCTTACCTGCCTCAGACCCGCCAAGCATTTCCCTGATTTTTTTAACCATTCGTGCTTTTTGTGCTGAGTTTGCCTCTACTGCAGCTTCAACAACTCGAACATTTTCACCGTTTTCCTGGACTATACGCATCAGGGCCAGCGTATCCTTGGGAAAGCAGGAACCACCGTAGCCCGGTCCTGGGTGTAAAAATTTACTGCCGATACGTCCATCCATGCCAATAGCCTTGGCAATATCTGTAACGTTGGCGTTCACTGCTTCACAGACATTGGCAATTTCATTAATAAAGCTGATTTTTACAGCTAGAAAAGCGTTTGCTGCGTATTTAGCAAGCTCTGCAGTTTCTATGGTCGTGCTGACAATAGGGGTGTCTCTGATGTAAAGGGGTTTGTATATTTCGCGCATAACGTCCTCTGCGCGTTCTGTTTCAACCCCAATTACTACCCTGTCAGGCCGCATGAAATCAGCTATTGCGGCACCTTCTCTTAAAAATTCAGGGTTTGATGCTATATCAATATCAACAGATGGATTAGTTTCTTTGATAATGCGGCTTACCTGCCGTGCTGTACCAACCGGAACCGTGCTTTTGTCCACAACCACTGTGTAACCATTAAGATGTGGTGCTACCTCCTTTGCTGCCTGATAAATATAGCTCAGGTCCGCATAACCGTCACCGCGTCGAGAACTGGGGGTGCCGACAGCAATGAAAACAGCATCTGAGAATGGAACCGATACGGCCAGGTCGCTGGTAAAGCAGAGTCTGCCCTCATCGACATTTTTTTTCACCAGGTTGTCAAGACCTGGTTCATATATAGGGATGACTCCTTTTTTTAATTTTTCAATTTTTTCCTCTACCTTGTCAACACAGGTGACGGTATGGCCGAATTCGGCAAAACAGGTCCCTGTTACCAGGCCTACGTACCCGGTGCCAATCATGGTAATGTGCATTAACTTCTCCTTTTAATAATCTCTAGCACCAAACAGTGCCGTTCCTATTCGTATGTGTGTCGCACCCTCTTCGATAGCAACATGAAAATCTGCCGACATACCCATTGAGAGGACAACGTTTTGATTGTCTGTAAATAATTGTTTACGGGCAAAATCCTCTGCAAGTTTCCTTGTCTCTCTGAAAAAGAGCCTGGTTTCTTCCGGGTTATTTGAAAATGGGGGAATGACCATCAGGCCACGTACCTGCAGTTTGGTTTCGCTGGAAATCCGGCGCAGTAAGGACTCCGTTTCTTCAGGCAAGACGCCTGCCTTTTGTGGTTCCCTTCCGATATTGATTTGCAAAAGGATAGCGATCGATTTGCTAAGGGCGTTGGCATGTTTGTCTATGAGTTTTGCGAGTTTCAGGCTATCAACAGTTTCAATGACGTCAAAAAGACTGACAGCCTGTTTGGCCTTATTGCTTTGCAGATGCCCGATAAAATGCCATGTTATAGACGATGGAAGTTCAGGGATTTTTTGGGCTGCTTCCTGGAGATAATTTTCGCCAAAAATTCTTTGTCCACAGTCAAAAGCCTGCTGTATTAACGCGCATTCTTTTTTCTTTGAAACCGCAACCAAATGGATTGAGTCCGCTGCCCGGTTGCAGCCTGCAGCACATTGGCTGATTTTTTGGCGTATAGTTTGGTAGTTATCCTGTATCATGTTTTTGTTTTAACCCGGCAACCGAAACAGATCGATTGCATTTTTTGTTGTCATGGCAGCAACGTCATGCAGTGACATCTGCTTCAGCTCGGCCACCATTTGCGCAGTATAGGCAATTTTAGCAGGAGTGTTTCTTTTACCCCGAAAAGGGACAGGAGCCAGGAAGGGACCATCAGTTTCAAGAATAAGGTGCTGGATATCTGTTTCCCGGACAACTTCCTGAAGGTCTTTGGCGTTCTTAAAAGTAACAATACCTGGTATGGAAATATAAAAACCAAGATCTATAACCTGACGAGCGAGAGAAACATCGCCTGAGAAACAGTGCATGACCCCTCGCTTGTGGAAAGGACCCGTTGCTCTTAGAAGTTGGATGGTCTCGTCGTGTGCTTCCCGGTCATGGATAACGACCGGTAGGTCCAATTGTTTGGCGAGTTCCAGTTGTGTTGCAAACACTTTACGCTGAACTTCACGAGGAGCATAGTTCTTTGCATAGTCAAGGCCGATTTCACCATACCCTACCACCTTGGGGGCTTTGGATAAAAGTGAGAGCTCATCAAGGATGGCCGGTGTTACATTGTTAGCCTCGTGGGGATGCACTCCTACAGTAGCGTAGATCTGCGGGTATCGGTCTGCAAGTTTCACCGCAGCCCTTGAACTTGCCAAGTCTATACCAATGGTAATTATGTTGCGTATTCCAGCGTCTGCAGCTTGTTCAAGAACATGATCGAGGTCGCTGTCGTATGCCTGCATGTCCAGGTGGCAGTGGGTGTCGATGAGTGTAGCATCAGGAAGAACGGGGGGAGGGCTGGGCGATGTATTCTGCATATATGTGTAAGTAAATATTGGTGACGTTCTCTCTAGTAGGTTGTTTTCGTTTATTTTGTATAAATGAAAATAATGCGAAAAAGCCTTGCTTCGTATAACGGACTGGTGCGTCTCTGCAACAAAAAAAGACTTATATAGCATAGTGAATGTTTATTGACATTAAAACCTTATTTTTTTACAACCAAGTATTTGTTTGTAAAAAAGTTAGCCTGAACAATAGTTTTTTTTGAGCAGTGGAATACTGGGTACTTTCTCCACTTTCTCACTGTATCGAAACAGGCTGCAATACAGGGCGCCTTAGGAAATGTAATTTGTTGATCAGGGGTAGCTTATGTGTAGATGGTAACACCGGGATCTGTTGGGGATTTCGAATGTGAAAATTTTATCATAATGCTCAGTCAGACAACAATACAGTCTCTTAAGGTGACTTACACTCTCTGATCGGAGGATGATCTGCATGAAGAAGAATTTTGTTGTATATGCCATTATTTTGGCAGGGCTGGTAGCGGTGTTTTCTTTATCGGGTTGTGTCGGTAATAAGACAGCAGTTGCCTCTGCACCTGGCGAAAGTCCTGACTCCCTTCCACCTGTACCCGGCTTTGCCGGTGATATCCAGGATATTGTTCTTCCAACGGAACTTGAGTGGAATAGAAAAAATTCGATGGGCATTAAGACCGAGTCTTTTCGAGGTGGCGTTTATGTGTATGAGGGAAAGGTTGCTGTAATGTCCTTGAAAGACTACATGGTGCAATCCATGCAGGATAACAAGTGGAAGCAAGTAGGGGAAACGTCTTCAAAGGATATTATGCTTGCATTTGTCAAGCCCAATAAAACCTGTATGATGGTTATCAGCGAGGGAGGACCTCTCTCCAAAACAAAGTTAACTTTTTATGTGACCATTGATGAAACAGCAGCTACCTCTTTAAATCCCTTTGGTGAAGCTGTAACTCAATAGTAGCGTGTATGACCCCAAATGGTTTTTTTGAATTTCAGTAAGGTATGAGCCTGTGATGAAGAATACACATGTGGACCTGACAAAACCTGGTCTGCAGGGGGTGCGGGTATTGCTTGGAGTTACCGGATCCATTGCCGCATATAAAGCTGCGGAATGGGTTCGTGCTTTAATCAAGGAGGAAGCCATTGTAACGGTTATGATGACCAGTGCCGGACAACGGTTTGTTTCACCGTTGACCTTTTCTGCTCTTTCCGGAAATCGGGTGTATCATGATATGTTTGAGGAGGATCAGGAAGGGGTAATGGCGCACATCAATCTGTCACGAGATAATGACGTGGTGCTCGTGGCTCCTGCTACAGCTCAAACCATGACGCGATTAAGCCGGGGCATGGCTAACGACTTGGTCTCCACTACAGTATTGGCAGCTCAAAAACCTGTTATAGTGTGTCCGGCAATGAATACCAACATGTTCACCCATCCCGCAACACAAGAAAATATCAAGAAATTGGAAGACTACGGATACCATGTGGTCGCCCCGGACAGCGGTTCGTTAGCGTGTGGGGAAGTTGGCGATGGACGGCTTCCTGACTGGGATGTGGCCAGGGAGAAATTGCTGCAGGTACTGTGTCCTGATGATCTCACTGGACAAAATATCGTTATCACTGCCGGGCCTACCAGAGAGGCTATTGATCCCGCCCGCTATCTGACTAACAGGTCCAGTGGGAAGATGGGATATGCTCTTGCAAGAGCAGCCGTGCGTCGCGGCGCTAAGGTTACATTGATAAGTGGGCCCGTAACCTTATCTGAACCTCCAGGGGTGCAGGTAGTCAAGGTCCAGTCTGCCCAAGAGATGGAAGCAGAGGTACTTTCCCATGCTGCGGAAGCATCTGTCGTTATCAAGGCAGCTGCGGTTGCAGATTATCGCCCTCTTGTTGAACAGCACCATAAAATAAAGAAAAAAGCTGATACCTTCAGTCTTGAACTCGTTAAAAATAATGACATCCTTGCCAGGCTTGGAAGGGAAAGAAATGGGCGGCAATTGTTGGTCGGTTTTGCAGCAGAAAGCAAAAATCATCAACAGGAAGGTTTGCGCAAACTCACTGAGAAAAATGTGGACCTGATAGTGGTCAATGATATTCTTGGTAAGAAAACCGGCTTTGATGTTGAGACGAACCAAGTCACCTTAATAGACCGTACCGATATCTGCCAACTTCCGCTTCTCTCCAAAGAGGGGACCGCCAATCAAATTCTTAATAAAGTGTTAGAACTCCTGTCGGCACGATAAATCCGTGCCGACGGTGAGCGTAATCCCTTTTCCCCCGTTTTTTATTTTACAGCGTATCGTCCCTTTTCTTTTTACTCTTTTGTGAACTGGGTGTTTATCAAGAATAGTATTAAGACGGTATGGGGGCTCATATAATTAATTGTTGGAGTAAAAAACGTGCACATAAGTCGCTCGGAACAGAAAAGACGTATCAAGGAAATTGAAACACTGGTGGTTGAACTGGCCAAATTGTCGTCCCAGGTTATTGAAAAATGTCCTTGTTCCCAGGAAGTGAAAGAACTGCTCAACGAGGCAAGTGAACTCAAAGGCGGAGCAAAAAAAAGACAGCTTAAATACATCACCAAGCTGTTGAAGGAGCAACCCCTTGAACAACTCTATAAGTATTTAGCTGATCGAAAAGGGAATGAACTTGTTAAAAATAAACAGTTCCATGAAATTGAGTATTGGCGGGACTCGTTGCTCAACGAAGCGCTGGAGGCTAAAAAGCAATGTGTAGCTGAATTTATGGAGTGGACTGAACAATGGGATTCCAGCGTTGCCGAGTCCATAGCGAAGGAACTTCCAGGGGCAGAAAAGAATACATTGCTCAGGCTTGCATATTTATTTGTTCAGACAAGAAATCCTCGGCACAGCAGGGAAATTTTTCGCTATCTGATGGCCATCAGAGAACAGCAGCGTTTTGGAAAATAAAACGGTTCGGTGAGAGTAGAAAGCCTGTCCCTCCACGACACATATTTGCAGTGCTGGCGCGTAGCATCTGTGTCGCAGAGGTTGAGATTATTACGCTTTTTCTAGTTTTCGTTTGAATGCACGGGCAAAAGTAGCAGCCTCCATCCCGGCGACGCATCCTTCTCCGACAGCTTTTGCCATCTGGTAGGGAGGGCCGACGATGTCTCCGGCGGCATAGATGCCGGTAATGTTAGTTTCCTGTTTGTTGTTTGTCGCGATATACTTGAAGGATTCCATGTCTAGTTGAACGTCGACTTGAGTGGCAAGCTCAAGGGCGCCTTTGGAGCCCAGTTCAATGAAAACACCTTCGGTTTCAATAGTTTCTCCATTATCAAGCAATACGGAACCGACAGCATTTTCTCCTTGAATTTCCTGGATACTATTTGTGATAAATTCTACTTCACTGGCGCGTAATTTGTGTTCGAGTTCCTGAGAGACTTCAAGTTTGTTGGCAATAAGGTAGACTTTAGAGGCGTAATCAAGCAAGGTGAGAGCGCCATCTACAGCCGCGCTTCTGTCTCCTGTTACAGCTACTGTAGCTCCTCGGTAGAAATTGGCGTCGCAGTCCACACAATAGCTGACTCCACGACCTGAAAAATCCTTTTCGCCGGGAACGTTCAGTTTCTTTTTCGCAACACCCATAGCAAAGATAAGCGCCCTTGTGGAGACTGATTTTCCTGTTTCCAGGGTTAAGTCAAAGCCATCTTTCTGGGCGGAAATTTTCAGCACGTCTTCGTGTGAAATCTCGGTGCCGAATGATTTCGCCTGCTCTAAACCTGTCCGGAGGATGTCGCAGCCATCAGACACGCCTGGAATAAAGGCATAGTTTTCAATGTGCGCCCCATAGAGAGCTGAATTTTCGATTCTACCGAGCATGAGAACACGCGTTTTTTTTCTCGATGCATGTATTGCTGCCTGTATACCAGCGGGACCGGCACCAATTATCACCACATCGTAAACGGATTCAGGCATATTTGTCTCCTCTTCTATACGAAAAAAAATTACCCCTGTATGTTTACACAATTAGGGGATGATATTTATCCACGAATATTTCATAAATATTTCTACACCATCCTTAGATCTAGGTCGACAGAATTATTGTTTTCATTTATAATTTCAGGCTCTAGTTTTTATTTATAATTATGGTGTGCTTTAACTCTGCCGGTATCTCTTCTGCAAGCTGTTGACAGCCCGCCGCGCGGCCCTGATGAGCTGGTTCGGTTGCAAACCCTGAAAGTGTAGCGGCCTTTTGCTTATTTGGGCTTAGCCTTTGCATGGATAAAATCGAAGCAAAAGATACAAATCAAGCGCTGCCCGCAATTATTCGACATTAAATTCAACTTCAACGTTAGGTAAACTGTGACATTATCAATAATTGAAATGCTGCTTAATGCAGGGCTCATGGTTAAACTCGTCATGATGACTCTGTTTATTTTTTCTGTAGTATCCTGGTCGATTATCATCGTCAAGCACCTCATGTTTAAGAAATCCGAGAACGCTTCTGCTGATTTCCTTGAAGATTTCTGGAACAGTAAAACGCTTAATGAAGCCTACAACTCTGCTCAAAACTATTCACAGAGTCCAGAGGCCTCGGTTTTTATAACCGGTTATACAGAACTGAAAAAAATCAGCGCAGCCAGGAATGGTGGTGAAGGTGCCGTGACCCTGGAGATGCAGTTGGCCACCATGGAAAATTTAAAACGGTCCGTAAGAAAAGCCCAGGTGATGGAAAGTGATAGAATGTCACGCTCTCTTTCTTTTCTGGCCACCACCGGATCTGCCACGCCTTTTATCGGCTTGTTTGGCACGGTCTGGGGGATCATGACCTCATTTAAAGATATAGGTGAGCGCGGATCTGCATCCTTGGCTGTTGTCGCCCCCGGCATATCAGAGGCTTTGGTGGCGACTGCTGCCGGCTTGGCTGTAGCTATCCCAGCTGTTATTTTTTTCAATTATTATTCCAACAAACTTGCTGATTCGGAATCCGATATTGATAATTTCAGTTCAGATTTTTTGAATCTCATCGAACGAGATATTCTTTCTCGCGCATAAGGATACAATGGGGCCTTCAGGATTAAGAAATAAAAAAGGTTTGGTCGCTGAAATTAATGTGACGCCCCTGGTAGATGTCATGCTGGTATTACTCATCATTTTTATGGTGACCGCGCCGATGATGACACAGGGGTTGGAGGTGGATCTTCCCGCAACAACGGCCAAAGCGTTGAGGCAGCAGGAAAAGCCGATTGTGGTCACGATCAGTGAACAGGGAAAAGTTGTATTAAATAAGGTCGAAGTGAACGCCTCTTTATTGATACAGCAGTTGTCCGCCTTGCCTGACGATCAAAAGGAACAGCCTGTGTATTTACGAGCTGATAAAAATGTTCCTTACGGAGTAGTTGTGGCCACCATGGCAGATATTCGATCAGCCGGTTTTAAAAAACTAGGTATGATCACCGTGCCTGCAGACAAGAAGAAGTAGAGTCTTTTGATTAGATGGCTGTACATTTAACAGAATCCGATTTTTATATTCAGCAAAAAAATGCTGATAACAAGTGGCGTATAGCAGCACCTGTTGCGGTTGGGCTGCATGTCATTCTTCTGGTGTGGTCTTTTTTGCTGCCGGATATGTTTGATCAGAAACCGCTTTTGGATGAGTTCGTCACGGTTGATCTGGTCTCGATGCCTGAACCGCAAGCTCTGCCTGAAATAGCGACACCACCACCAAGCAAACAACCGGAAGTTGAGCAGCCACCTCAACCACCACCAGAAGAGGCGGCACAGCCTGATCCCGATGAGGTGGAAATTCCCCTTGAGTCTGAAGTTGTTCCTGATCCTGTTGTAGAGGCTAAGCCGATATCAGTAAAACCTTTAAAACGAAAAATAAAAAAGGCCGTTGATACGCGACTTGCTGAAGAAAAGGAACGTGAAAAAAGGGCACTTGCATTGCGCGAAAAAGAGCATCAGCGAAAGCGCAATGAGCAGTTGGAGAGAGAACAAAAGCAAAAGGCTGCTGCTGCCCGAAAAGCGGCTGCGGTTGCACGAGCTGAACAAGCAAGAAAAGAAGCTGATCTCGCCGCCAAAGATGCGAGAAGAGCCCTGGCGGAGATGTATCGTCGCCAAGGCGCATTGGAAACAAAAAATACAACCGCTGCTGCAAGCGGTTCTGGAAACTCTGCTAGGCGTCAGGTGCAGTCAATTGTTGCCCAGCAATACTATGCTGCCCTCTATTCGCATATACAAGGATACTGGGTGTTGCCCGATATGCGCAAGTGGGATCGCAACCTTGAGGCGACAGTTGTCCTGGTGATTAATAACAACGGACAGGTACTGAAAACAACTGTCGAAAAGCAATCACGAGACCCCTTTTTCAACCAGGTCGTGGTAAAAACACTG
This sequence comes from Desulfogranum marinum, assembly GCF_016918565.1. Lineage (GTDB taxonomy): Bacteria > Desulfobacterota > Desulfobulbia > Desulfobulbales > Desulfobulbaceae > Desulfogranum > Desulfogranum marinum. Next base: position 29,790 of record NZ_JAFFQD010000030.1, on the reverse strand, counting down.
CATAGTGCTGCTCCAATGCCGACTTTTCCAAAGCTCATGAAGGAAAGAACCATTGAGGTGGGGTTACGTTTTCGGCCTGGTAAACTGGAAATGTGATGAAAACAAAACGCAACTGTGCAGCCGCATCCACGGTGGCTGGGTTCACCTCTGCATACGATAAGGCCGGAAGGCATAGCTTGCGGTAGTATAGTTATCCAGCCCGCTTGATTGTCGGAGCACAACTGAACAGTTACAGGTCGAAGTTAAGGCGAGCTTTTTTTCGCTGAACAGTTCCAATAAAACATACAACAAAAACTATGATTTTTTTCAAACGCAACTTTTTGGTCATTGTAGCTCTTTTATTTACGTGCGGTTTTTTGCCGGACAATGCCTCTGCTGAACGGGTATATCTTGACATCACCGCAGCTGATGTTCGTAAAGTGGTTGTAGCTGTGCCTGCCTTTACCTTCACCGGATCGCCGGCCGGTAGCCAAAAGGGTAAAGAGATGGCGCAACTGCTCGGTCGTGCACTGGAAATTCATGGTTTTATTGATTTAGTCGATACCAGCCGTTATGCTGGTGTGCAAAATGTCGATTGGCGTGCCTTGGGTGTTGATTATGCTGTTATGGGAAAGTTCAGCCAGAGCGCTCAAGAGATGGTTATTGAAGGGCGGCTGCTTGATGTTGCTGAAAACAGACTCCTGGCAGGAAGGCGCTACCGAGGAGCCGCCAGCCAGCAGGATGACATGGTTTTACGACTTGCCGATGGTTTGATAGAGGAATTCACCGGTGAACCGGGGATCAGCAGAACTTCCATCGCCTATGTGTCTGATGTGTCAGGTCGAAAGGAAATATATATCTCGGATATTTTAGGTCGAAATCAAAGACAGATCACTAAACACAAGCATTTAGCTGTTTCTCCAAGATTTACCCCTGATGGCAATTATCTCGCTTATACCACCTATCACCGTGGTAATCAGGACCTTTACATTACCGATCTCAGGCAAAACAAGGTGACCAGGTCACTTTCTCGCAGAAGCGGGATGAACTTAGCACCTGCTTTTTCTCCGGATGGCAAGAATATGGTCGTCACCTTGAGTAAAGATGGTGGACCTGACTTGTACCTTTTGGATAGAAAAGGGGAAATACTCAAACGCATCACATCAAGGTCTGGAATTAATGTCTCTGCCTCCTATTCTCCGGATGGTAACAACATTGTGTTTGTTTCCGATCGCAGTGGGAAGCCTCAAGTGTATACAATGGATTTAAGGAGTGGAAATGTGAAGCGTTTGACCTTTAAATCCGCCGGCTCGCAGAACAGCGAACCTAATTGGTCACCCAAAGGAGACTTGATTGCTTTTTCAGGATTGGTTGACGGGCATAATCAGCTTTTTATTATGGATCCACAGGGAAATAATGTGAAACGGTTGACCACAAGTTGGGGTGATTACGAGTCGCCTTCATGGTCGCCGGATGGAAAATTGTTGACTTTTGCCCGGAGAAGAAACGGTAAATCAGAGATCTGTATTATAGGTAAAAATGGAAAAGGATTGCGTGTGCTTTTTCCTTTTAAGGGCAATAAGTCGTACCCGCAATGGTCCCCTTCTTTATAACACTTTCCATGGTCGTCACTCCAATCAAAGGTGAGTTGTCCTTTTTTGCCGGGGTACTTGAGAAGGTCTTTTCTAAGAGAACAGGGCGCTGCTGCGCAATAAAGATTTTTAAAGTAACATGAGTATAGAAATGTAATTTAAAAAATCCATTTTTCCGCCCCTTTTCGGTGAGGCTTTGCATGGTTGTTATCGCAAAGGGCTGACCGTCTTTTGGGCGGAATTTGAGGTTTCCTTAAATCGGTTTATTATAGAGTGAATGAAAAGGGAGCGTACATGAAAACTATTCGTAATATTACTGTGGCCGGCTGTTCATTGTTACTGCTAACCCAATGTGCAACACAAGATGAGGTTCGAGTTCTGAATAATCAACTCCGGGCCGTTAATCAAAAAGTGGATGAGGTTAAGTCCACTACAGTCAATCAAATGCAAAAGCGGCAGGCCAGCTCCGTGAATAAAATAGGTCAAGTAGAAAGCGAAACTATGCGCCTGCAGTCCATGATTGAAGAGAGTGCCCACCAGGCAAGTCTCTACCGGGAGCAGGGCAAAGAGGATATTGCTAACCTGCAGGCTGCAATAGAGGCAATGCGTGAAGAGAATAAAACCAAGCTGCTTGAAACAGATCAAAAAATTTCTGTTCTAGAGCAACAGGTCGCTCTGTTAAGAGGAAATATTGAGCAAGCCCAGCAACAAAGGGTTCGAGAGGCGGAAAAACGTGCCCGCGCAGCTGCTATAAAAGCTGAAGAGGCGCGTCGTCAGAGCTATGTTGCTGCAACCAGCGGCTCGCAACTGGCAAGAGTCACTCCAGATAAAAAGAAAGTAAAGATTGGCAGCGCCCCTGTTGTCAATGGTGAGGAAACTCCTGCTCAGGCTTCCGTGGCGACTGCCCCAAAAGTAGAAGAAGTACAGCCACAGGTTAAAACGGTTGTTACTCCTGATTTGACATCAGAGCCATTTAACCAGGCGATGCAGCAGTATCAGGCAAAAAAATATCAGGATGCCTATCGAGGATTTGAGCAGGTATTAGCCGGTAATCCACAAGGGAAACGCGCTGCCGAAACGCTTTTTTACATGGGAGAATGCCTTTTTTATCAAGGTGAGTATGATCTGGCAATCCTTGATTATCAAAAAGTGATTTCTAATCACTCTAGAAACAGCCTTACCCCCCAGGCCCTGCTGAAACAAGGGATGTCATTTGAAAAACTCACTGACCATGAAACAGCTAAAATTATCTATAAAAAGCTTATCAATGATTATGCGGGCAGTAGTGAGGCCGGCCAGGCAAAGAGTCGACTGGCAAATCTTTAAGCTGAGAGGATGACTCAAACCGAATCATTACAAGGCATTGTGCCGTCAACAGTTTCAAATATCAGGCTGCATGCACTCAACCGGTTGGACAAGAACGACCTTTTTTATTTCTGGATTGATTAACAGTGGGCAAGAAAAAACGACTCGACATAATGTTGGTTGAAAGGCAGCTTGCCAAAAGCCTTGATGAAGCCCGGCGGTTAATCTGTTCGGGTGTGATTCGGGTAAACGGAATGCTTCGTGAGAAAGCGGAAAGTCAACACGAAGAGCACGTCAAGATCAGCCTTCATAAAACAAAACGTTTTGTGAGTAGGGGCGGCGAAAAACTTGCACCAGCGCTTGAGCATTTTGCCATTGATCCGGCAGGGAAAATCTGTCTTGATATAGGTAGTTCTACAGGAGGTTTTACTGATTGCCTGCTCCAGAATAATGCGAAACGCGCTTATTGCGTGGATGTCGGCTATGGTATATTGGACTGGAAAATTCGCCAGGATAAAAGAGTGGTTGTGTTGGAGCGAACCAATGCCCGTTTCCTCACCAAAAAGGAAATACCGGAATCTGTAGATTTTTGCGTTATTGATGCTTCCTTCATTTCGCTGAATCTCCTACTGGAACCACTTGTTCAGTTTTTTGATACCACTGTTATGATTTTGGCATTAATTAAACCACAGTTCCAGTTACCGCAAAAAAAAATTACAGCAGGTGGGGTTATCACTGATCAGGACTTGCACGCTGAAGCTATTGAAATGGTAGAGACCCATGCTGCAACGCTTGGCTTATATTCCCAAGGAATTATTGCCTCACCCATACGCGGGGCAAAAGGTAATCAGGAGTTTTTTATACTGCTTACCGGACAATCAAGTGATCTTCACTGAAGAATAGGGTTAAGATAAATAAGGAGATAACGATGAAAAGAAATATCGTCAAAAATGTATTCATATCAACTGTTACAGCTGCCACTCTAGTGGGAGCGACCGTTTTGAGTTCATCGGCAGCAGAATATGTAACTGTTACAAAAGACGGCGTAAACCTACGTTCCGGCCCAGGCACCAATTATGAGGCTATTTATCAGTTACCTATGCATTATCCTTTACGAGTTTTATCAAAAAAAGGACAGTGGGTCAAAATTGAGGATTATGAGGGCGACAAGGGGTGGATTTATGATACCTTAGTTTCGGCATCTCCTTATGTGATTGTAAAGGTCGAGGAAGGGAATGTTCGCAGTGGTCCTGGAACCAACAATGCAAAGGTAGGGACCGTGTCCAAAGACGTTATTTTAAAAAAGGGTGATAATCAGGGTGACTGGATACAGGTCAGTCACCCTGAGATCAACGGCTGGGTCCACCGCTCCCTGGTATGGCCGTAAGCTTTTTTTCTAAAAACGAGAAGTTACTGTAGTCGCTCACCACAATTTTTAATCTACCGCTGTTTAGCCTGATCTGATACTCGGGCTAGCCCGAATTTCTCATGAGTTTTTTGGTTTTCGGTTTAAGTTTTTGATATTTATAGAAAATACGGTAGCGTTAAAAAAACAGACTGTTTTTTCGTCGATAATCAAAAAACTCACCCTCCGGGTCAGCGGATTTTTCCGCAGACTCTTTGTTGCATGCCATTTGCGGTAGCTTACTATCGGAGTCTACGCTTACCTGCTGCGTGTCCTGCGCCTCGATCTGCGAAAAACTTCACTGATGAGAAATCCGGGCTAACGCGGCTTGAAAATTAACCGGCAGTCGCACCTTTTTCTTCGCTTTGTTTCGGAAAAGAAGGTGCTGCTGCCGGATTCCAAAGAGAAAAAGTTCTTTTGTCAATTGTACATCTTCTCGGCAATAGGCTGTCAGCTTTTCCATTTCTCCCTGTTTAAACCATTCAAGAGCCTGCAGGCCATGTCCTTGCTTGCTTTTGCCCAGTGTCTGTTCGGCGAGGTGATCCAGACTGAGCCGGTAGCCAAGTTGATTGTAAATTACTTCCAGGATGTCAAAGGACGGCAGGGAGGAAAGATTTTTTCGGGTATAGGCTGAGAGCACTTTGTTGTCAAACCGTTTGTTATTAAAGCCGACAACGAGGTCAAATGAGAAAAGAGATATGATCAGTTGTTCTATCTGTTTCTCTTCATACACAAGAAATTTTTGTTGCCTGTTGTCATATACTACGGCAACGCTGACCCCCATATTTTGTGCTCTATGCCAGCCGCCTACCTCCTGGGCTGACCTTTTTGTTTCTATATCGAAAACACAATAATTTTCGGGCAGGATGACCTGCTCGATGTGATTCGTTGTTTTTTTGAGAGTCGGTAAAGGGGGGTGCTCTACCATTGCGGAGTTTGAAGCAGGCGGCGGTTTCAGCAATGCCTCCATGATATAAACGCATCCATTTTTGTCTATTGGGCGGTTACCTGAACCACATTTAGAAGAATGGACACAGCTCGGGCAACCTGCGTCACAGCTGCAGGAGCGTACGGCGTTCAGAGTACTTTCAACCAGGCTGTGTATATGAGAAAACGCCTCACGTGCCAGTCCCACGCCACCGGCATGGCCGTCGTAGACAAAAACAGCGGCTCCTTCTATTTGGTCATGCCAAGGATGAGAAATGCCGCCAATGTCATTGCGGTCACAAAGTACCAAAAGCGGCATCAGTCCAATAAGAGCATGCTCCATGGCGTGTATGCCGCCCATAAAATGAAATTGGTGGTGTTCGCAGGCATTTTTGATATGTGGGGGAAGCAGGAGCCAGTAGCCTTCTGTTTCAAAGGTCTGCGGGGGAAGATCAAGCGGACGACGACCGATGATCTTCATGCTGCCGGAGAGAATTTTCAAGTATCCCGTGATATGCTCGGTCACCCGTAGCCGACCAAAAAAAACGACCACACCTTTGAGTTGAGTTCGTGAGAATTCCTCTAGTATCTCGGTGGTTTTGGTTGATTGGACACGGGTAAAATAATTGGGGGATATTGGGCTGACATAGACAGCCTTTTCTTCCATATCAAGGCCGTCGACGTAATAGCTTTGTGCCATATGCAGATAGATTGCTCCCTTATGACATTCTGTGATAACGCGACGCCCGTCAATTTCACCTATTATTTTATTGTTTGCTGAAAGGTAAATCATAAAGGGGTGGCCGCTCCCCCTGATACTGACATGACGTTGCGGGTACTTTCGAGCGGCAAACCAAGAGTTGCCATTTGCAGACTGCAGCAACTCTCCGGCAGTGGTTAGTTCTTGCAACTGTTGATCGAGTTTATAGGCCTGGAGCAGTGGCTCCTCTCTGTGGAGAGGTATTTCCGCAGCTGCGCACACCAGGTGCCGGCCGGCAATAAAGGTATTGAGCGGGTTGATGGTGACAGATTCAACCGGGCGGGCGAAAAAATCTTCAGGGTTGCGCATAAAGTACTGATCAAGGGCATCTTCATGACCAATAAGGATGACTAATGATTCGCGATTATTTCTCCCGACCCTTCCAGCCCGTTGCCTGGCTGCCATTATAGATCCGGGGTAACCAACCATTATACATATGTCCAGGGTACCGATATCTATACCCAGCTCAAGTGCTGAAGTGGTGATAACGGCAAGCAGTTCCCCTGTCACAAGCTTTTTTTCTATATGGCGTCGATCTTCAGGGAGAAAGCCGGCCCGATAAGAAGCTATGTTGTGTTGATACTCTTTGAGCCGCTTGCCGGACCACATGGTGATCAGCTCTGTCATCTTTCTTGATTGCGTATAGATGATGGTTCGCAGTTTTCTGTGTACAGCAGCGTCGAGTAGCAGGGTTGCCGCGCCTGCTGCTGAGTCTATTGGGTTAAGCAGCAGGGTATGTTTGGCTGCTTTACCGGCTCCTGAGGCGGTAACTGAAACAAACCGTTGTCCGGTCAGGTTTTGTGCCAGGTCTTCAGGGTTGCCAACCGTAGCAGACGTGAGGATGTAGGTCGGTTGGGTACCGTAAACTTCGCACATCCTATTCAAGCGGCGCAGAACCCAGGCGATATGCGAGCCGAAAACACCTCGATACGTATGTACTTCATCAATGATAATATACTTAAGATGTGAGAAAAAATGCGCCCATTTGTCGCTGTAAGGTAACAGGGAAAGATGGAGCATATCAGGGTTGGTTATAAGCACTGCCGGCAGTTGTTCACGTATCTTTTTTCGTTTATAGCCGGAGGTGTCACCGTCATATATTGCAGCCGTATCGGTTTCCGGCAGAACCTCCTCTGGAAGGTTATGGACGAGGGTTTGAAGGGTTTTCAACTGGTCCTGAGCCAGTGCTTTTAAGGGAAATAAATAAAGGGCTTTTGTCAGGGGCTCGGTAAGTAGGCTTTGTATTACAGGTAGATTATATATCAGGCTTTTCCCCGAGGCCGTAGCTGTGGAAATAATAACATGTCGTCCTGCTGCAACATGTTCTATAGCTGCTGCCTGGTGGGAGTAGAGGGCCTTTATCCCTATATTGTGTAACAGGCTCCGTATCGGGTCGGACAGCAGTTTAGACGAAGCATGTTCAGCTATTTGGGGAGCATCGGTGTGGTGAGCAACAACTTGCCGGCCGAATTTTTCAGATTGTTTAAGTGCGGTAACATACTCTGTAACGCCTGTTTTCTCTCCTTCTGTCCCCATTGATAACTATTAGTGTTTGTTATTTTAAAAATATCTTATACTATTGCTTGGCCCTTTTCCACCATGGTCGGGAAGGGCGTCACTCAATCGACTTGAGTGGCTTGAGCGTATAAAAAATGTTTTGGTAACTATTCGTAAAGATCTACAAACTCTCAATCTATCCCGAACTGTAGCTATTCATCTGTGTTTCAATTATTCATAAGCATACCGATTAGCTCTACATCGCTATGCTGGGGCGGATTAGGGAGAATGGGGGTGCTGCTCAATAGTTACGTGTTTTTTTGCTGTTTTCCGGCTGCTGCAGTACTGTATACACAAATTCCATAGGTATAGAAATGTTAACCATTGCCACAATTGGACCTCAAGGATCTTTAGCGTGGAAAGCTGCACAAAAATATGCAGATGATGCAGTTTTGCGTACCCATTCGAGTTCGAAAAAAGTGATTTCCTCTTTTGTTAATCACGATGTGGATTGCGCAATCCTGCCTGTCTATAATACCCGCGAAGGGGAGAATAAACAGTATTTTCGTATTTTTGACCACCTGAAAGCAGGGTATTGGGTGGACAATGTTATTGTCTACTCCGACCTTTCACTGGGGATGCATCAGCCGGATGCTGATTTAGATTCCATACATTTACTGGTTGGAAGGCGAGAAGTCCTGGGCCAGTGTGCCGAGTTTATTGATCAGCATTTACCAGACGTTGACCAGATGGTGGTCAGCGATGTCGAACAGGTAATGGCTGACATCAGCAGCGGGCAACGATCAGGAGTCGGATTCATTGCTCCTGTGGAAATGCTTAGTGAGCACGGATTTCATATACTTGAGCGGGAGGTCGCTCCCCATAACCGTACCAGATTTGCTGTGTTTGCGCATGATTTACCCAAGCCGACCGGGTATGATGCCACCACCTTTGTCACTGTACCTTTAGATGATCGCGTAGGGTTACTGGTAGATATCCTCCAGGAATTCTCTCAGCGGGGTATTAATATTCTCGATATGCGCTCAGAGAATGATATAAAAACCCAAAAGCTGCAGATCTACATAGAAGCAGAAGGTCATATCAGCACCGAGATGATGAGCAGTGCACTGCAGCATATCGAGAACAAGGTTATTCAGCAGCCGGGCGCTATTCAAGTGCTTGGCAGTTTCCCTCGGATCGATATGCGAACCAAGCACATAAAATCGTTTGGCTTTATCGGCACCGGAGCGATGAGCAAGTGGTTTGCAGATCGCTTGGAGAGTGAAGGGTACAAAGTGTTCATGAGTGGTCGCTCCACCTCGTTGCGACCGGAAGAGATGATCCGTTATGTGGACGTTGTCATCATCTGTGTTCCGATATCGGTTACCACCGAAACCATTGCCAAATATGGGCCGATGATTGCCGGAAACAAAGCGCTTATTTTACTTGCAGGCGAATCGGAAAAAACAGTTAACACGGCACTTGAAACTACCTCGGAAACGGTAGAAGTTATGCTGGTGCATAATTTGTGGGGGCCTCAGGCAGCCACAATGAAAGATAAAAATGCAGTGGTGGTCAGAACGCCGCGGAGCGGTTTGTATTGCAGTGAGTTTGAAGCATTTATGTATAAACATGGTGCTGATATTTATCACGACAGCTCTACCCAGCATGATTTATTGATGGGGGTCGGCCAGAAGTTGCCCACTGCTATTTCGGTTGCTCTGGCCATGACACTGCAGGAAAATGAAATCACCAGTGAAGATATTGCCAGTCATAGTACCCTGACATCCCTGTACCCTATTTTAGCAATGGCCAGGGTGCATTCACAGAATCCGAGGACCTATGCGGAAATAATGTCCACCTCTGGTGCTGGCAATAAAATTGTGATCGATTTTTTAAAAAATCTACAGACAATAATGGAACTCGCAGATGCGGCTTCCATAGGTCCTTTAAGCGAACTGATTAATAAGAATGCTCAACATCTGAGTGACTCGTTCCTTCGTGCAAGAATGGAGCAGGCTAAAGCCGTGGATACGGTATTGGGGAAAATGATTTAATAAGGTGTGTTGACCATTAAGGTACCAGTGGTTATTTTTCACCTTTGCGTTCGCCTTTATGGGCGGAAATTGTCAAATATGTCAAACAGCACCTGTTATAGAGGGTTATCAGATGACGCAGAGAAAACTGAATAACCTTAGATGGTAGGATAAGAAGAATATGTTCAATTTTCTCTAAAAAAGGAGCTTTTGCCTTTATGTTGTCCCGTGCATTGAAGTATCTCGAAGAAAAACATACCTGTCCCCACTGTAAACAAGAGTTGTCGCTTTGTCATGCGCCACCAATGCATGTCGGTGACGGGCTTGGCTGGGGATCTGAATTTCTTTTTGTCTGTCTCAATGATGAATGCCCTCTTTTTGTTAAAGGATGGAAGTACATCGAAGACCAATACGGTCATGTCGGCTCTTATCGACATATGGAAATCCCGGATTCCAATGAAAACTATAATATGATGGTTGCCGGTCATGATGCTTTTAAAGGCAGTCTGGTTGATGTTGAGAGCATGAAAAAGCAGAATGATCGTTTTCAAAAAGAAAAAAAAGCTGTTGCAGCTTTGGACACCTGTGTTGAAAAGGGTGATCTGGAATCTGTACTGTTCTTGATCCTCGATGAACATGCCAAACTGTCGGACAGAAAGCGAGCTGTTACGTACCTGGTTCCCCTAAACGATGTTTCCTGTATAGAACCTCTTCGCAATTTTAGTTATAGGGATACAGATCTTGAGCAGGCAGTGAATATGGCGCTCAATAAATTACTGGCGCAGAATTTTTTGAAAGAGTGCCCATTCTGTAGCGAGTTGATTAAAAGTCGGGCTAAAGTGTGTAAACACTGCCAGAAAGATTTATAAATTGAACTTTCTGCTTGCCAAAAGATCTGCTTGAGGGTATATAAGCCCACGTTCAGTGGTGAGCGTAGCTCAGCTGGTGGTAGCACCGGGTTGTGGCCTCGGAGGTCGTGGGTTCAAGTCCCATCGCTCACCCCACAAATTGAAAAGGCATTTCAAGTATCGCACTTGAAGTGCCTTTTTTTTTCTCTGGAAAACTCTCGTCCTTTTCATGCGTTAGCGCCCACCCAGGCAGGTTCTTTTCTCCCCAAAATATTGATGTTTAAGCAGGGTAAACCTGCGCTCTCTTTGGTCATCGCTCTTAACCCTGATTGTATGATTCCTCATGAATATTTTTTCATGAAACAAGAAAATGTTTATGAGGAATCCGGGTCGTTAACCGAAAGTTACTTTTCAAAGAGAGACCGGGGTTGCGGTTGTATAGTATCCATTACGCTGTTTTTGATGGATGGTTGATGAGCTTTTAGTGTATTTATAAAAAAGAGGGATAAAGTCGTCAGCGACCCCTATTGCTTTACAAAAATCTGCTGCATTGATTGCTTGCAGTTGCGGGGCGAGTATCCTACAGGCTGTTTGGAAGAGAATTTTCGTTTTTTCTCTATCAGAGTGCCGTATCAGTTCTTTAAAGTAGGGTGCACAAACAAAAATGACCATAATTCACCTCAAAATTTTTTTCTATTACTATTGCACTTTTCATTCCAGATTGTTTTTTTAGCTCTAGTGCGTTGGAATTGTAGAGTTTGTTCAATTTGTTGATTCTTGTTTTTATTTGTTGTTTCGGAAAAAAGGAATTTTTAAAACTGTATTCCGGAATTGCGCGTTGCAGGTGTAGCGGTTAGGTGACTTTTGTTGTTGACAGTGAGAATACCACCATGTTGCAGATACTTCCTTTTGAACAGAGTGTTGAAGTACAGCAAGCTGTTGAGGCCTATCAGAATGCCGAATATCCTATTGCCCTGACTGGTGCCGGAATTTCGGTTGCTTCCGGGATACCTGATTTCAGGAGTCCAGGTGGATTATGGAGCATATTCAATCCTGAAGAGTACGCTACTTTGGAGGTGTTTTTGCGTAATCCAGATAAAGCGTGGCAACTATATCGTGAACTTGGTTTGGTTCTGTTGGACAAGGAGCCAAGTAAGGCCCATAATGCTCTGGTGGAGTTAGAAAGAGAGGGGTTGCTGAAAGCGGTTATTACGCAGAATGTTGATCGACTCCACCAGAAAGCCGGAAGCCGTCAGGTAGTAGAAATACATGGCGAGCATCAACACCTCCAGTGCCTGCAGTGCAGGAACCGCATGCCGGTTAGCAAATCACACTATCAGGGCAGGGGCAGTGTACCTTGTCCCAAGTGCGGTTTTCCTTTAAAGCCTGGTATTGTCCTTTTCGGCGAGGATGTGCGTGAGTATGACAGAATTGCTGCCATAGCTTCCAAAGCCGATTTTTTGCTGGTCATAGGTACTTCCGCCCAGGTGTATCCTGCTGCGGAGATACCGTTTTTGGTGAAACGCAATAACGGGCGTGTGTACGAATTTAATCAGGAACACGTACTTGCAAGGCAGCTGTCTGCACAAAGCGGCAGGGAGGGTGATTATTGTTTTAAAGGCGATGTGGAAGAAACACTTCCCTGGTTTGTCAGTTTGGTTGTAGCAGCATGAAAAAACAACCTTGCATCATTTTCACCCAATCTCTCAGAGCCTGGTGCTTACTATGGTAGGCGAAAAAACTGTTAATTTACTCCGAATTTTCACTGTTCAGCAGTTTTTCAACTACCAGCGGGACGCCTTTTTCAGGGGCTCTTGTTAAGGTGATGGCTCCATTTTTACATTTGTCGGCACAAACCCCGCAGCCAAGACATTGTGCAGTATCAACTGTAGCGCTCTGGTGACGTTCCCCTGCAATTGCCTGAAATTGACAGAAATGGACACATGCCAGGCATCCTTCACACAGTTCAGCATCGATGTTTGCTATATACCCGGATGATGCAAGCATTGGAGTACCATTCTTCATGGCTTGGATAGCCCCGCAGCAACAGCCACAGCAATTACAGATAGCATAAAATCGATTGAGCATGGCTTCTTTGAAAAAGGCATGCTGCACGTGGCCTCTTTTATGCTCTTGTTCAACAATGGTAAGAGCCTCAGCCTGTGTTATTTTTCTTGAGCGGTGAGGATGATGTTCCACAACAAAAGATGCAAAAGGCTCCCCAATAATTAAACAGACATCCACCGGCAGGCATGGAGTAGGACTTGATAATCTGCAGGGGCAGTCAAGGACAACAATATTTTCTGGATTTTTGAGAATAATGCTTCTTGCTTTGGTGTAAGGGATAACTTTTTCCAGATCATCAATGACTATTTCACGGTTTACTGTCACCAGTTTTTTGGCCTCATTTACGGAAATAACCTTGCCGTGGTAGGTGTCGCTGAAAGTGGTTTTTTTGTTCCCAGTTGTGAGGGTAGGTAAAAAATAGCTGATACGCTGAAAAAAACCGACCATCGGTCGGATAATTTTTGCAAGCGGATGATTTCCTTTGCCAATCCCTATATAGAGGTAGGTCCACCGTCCATACACGTAGCCGTGGATCCAATCCATCAGTGAAAACGAAGGGCTCTTCCAGGCTTCACGGATAAAAGCAATAGTCGATGGTCGGGGAAATATCCTGAATTTGCGCATTTTCAACCTCTGTATGGGATGAGGAGATACCTGCATTTTACTAAAACATCTATGCTTAAATGTACTCTCTCCTTATGAACTATACCATGATCCGCAGCTGCAGAAAAGTTAGGAAATGTTGACTTGCTGGCCTGTTATGGTATTAACTGGTTGGAATTATGTCGTTTGGAGAGTGGGTAAAGCTGTTTTTACGGAGTATAAATGCTTTGCTAAAGGTTGATAAAGTCCATTGAATTGATTTTAAGAAAAGGAGAGAGAGGATGCGTAAAAAAGAAGGCCTTACCGTTTTTTGGGGTAGTTATTTGTTGGCTGTGGGTGCTGTTGTATTATTTGCCACTGGAGCCGTTGCTGCTACGTATAAGATAGGCGCAATATTGGCGGAAACCGGTCCGGCTTCTTTTCTTGGCGGCCCGGAAAGCCGTTCGTTGCGTATGTTGGTTGACGATATTAATCAACGTGGCGGTATTAATGGCAATCAGGTCGAGCTGATTGTCAAGGATTCCGGAGGCAGTCCTGAAAAGGCCATATCTTTTGCCCGCCAACTTATTGAAGAAGAAAAAGTCTTTGCCATCATTGGTCCATCCACCAGTGGTGAAACTCTGAAAATTAAAAAGATATGTCAGCAGGGCAAAACTATTCTTATCTCGTGTGCTTCTGCAGAACTGATTGTTAATCCACTCGCCTCCTATGTCTTTAAGACGGCGCCAAGCGATAGCTATGCAGCACAACAGATTTTTATGACCATGCAGGATATGGGCATTACAAAAATTGCCGTATTGGCTGGAAATACAGGTTTTGGTAAGGCTGGGAAAAAGCAACTGGAAAAAATAGCTCCGGAATACAGCGTCGAGATTGTTGCTCAGGAGGTTTACGACAAGAAGACCACTGATCTCTCAGCGGTGGTTGCCAAACTTAAAGCTAACGAGAGCATTCAGGCGGTTATTAATTGGTCCATCGTTCCAGCTCAGTCAATCGTGGCTAAAAATATTCGCCAGGCAGGTTGGGATGTCCCTCTCTTCCAGAGTCATGGTTTTGCTAATATTAAATATGTGGAAGCTGCCGGAGCTGCTGCAGAGGGTATAATTTTTCCTGCGAGCAAATTAATGGTCGCCGAAAGCCTCCCCGCAGGAGATCAAAAAGATTTTCTCCTGAAGTATAAAGAAATGTATGAGAATAAATTTAATGAAGATATTTCTACTTTTGGCGGTCATTCCTATGATGCCATGAGTATTCTTGCCAAGGCCATTGAGCAGGGTGGGGACGATCGTGAAAAGGTACGCGCATCCATCGAAACCATCAAAGATATGATAGGTACTGCCGGTATCTTTAACTTTTCAGCAACAGACCATAATGGTCTGGGGCTCGATGCCTTTGCCATGCTGACCGTAAAGGACGGCAAGTTTGTTTTAATGAATGAGAAAAAGTAGTTTCTGTTTGTTGCCACATGGGGGACGATCATGGTATAGCTCCGTGCGTAAAAAAACAATATTGTTAACAGGCAACTTTTAAAAGGAACTACGAGGGATTTTTACCATGGAAAGAACATTTGCCATTATTAAACCAAATGCTTTTGCCGCCGGTAATGCCGGTAAAATAATTGATCGCATTTATGCTGAAGGGTTTGCCATTGTCGGTCTGAAAAAGCTCTATCTCAGCAAGCTGGAGGCCGAAGGGTTTTATCATGTCCACAGCGAAAGACCTTTTTTTGGTGAACTGACAGATTTTATGTCAAGCGGACCATGTATTGTGATGGTGCTTGAAGCAGAAGGTGCGATTAAAAAATGGCGCGATCTGATGGGTGCTACAAACCCTGCCGATGCTGAAGAGGGTACCCTTCGCAAAGAATTTGGTGATTCTCTGGAGGCAAATGCAACTCATGGTTCCGATGCACCGGAAACCGCTGCATTTGAGATTGGTTACTTTTTTTCAGGTCTTGAAATGCTGATGTAGTTCCTGTAGGCTCAGCACTAAAAAAGGCGGTCACCTGAAAGGTGACCGCCTTTTTTTTTTAGACAGCTTCAGTTGCTTCATCTATCAGGGATAAAAGAGAAATGTGGGTGGATATTGCCCTGCAGGGCAAGCCCTCTCTCGCACGTTTTGCTGGTTGATTTTATGTCTATTCCTTTGGCAATAGAGCCTAAATTATTAGCACCAGGTTGGCCACCTTTTCTGGAAAGGGAAGAGCGTAGAGCGAAAAAGAGATGTTACCTAAAATTTAGCTTACAATTGTATGAGCAAAGGCTATGGCCTTCTTTTTCGCTTCGCTGTCAAGATTTTCAGGGGTTGTACAAGAGCCAATGTATAGTTCTCCGGCATTGATCGCCTTATGCGGAGCCTGCAATTTTCGGAATGCTGCAAATACCGGTTCTGCATTGTTTTCGTACGGTCCGCCCCCGGTCATAAGCAGCGCCTGTCGTTGTCCTTCAACCAGCGAAGAATGTCCGGGTTGATGATACCCAGTGTAGAGGCTGTATGTTCTGTCGATAAATGATTTGAGAGGACCGGCCAACCCCCAAAAATAAAGCGGAGATGTGAAGATTACCAGGTCTGCAGCGACCATCTCGTCAAGGATAGGCCATGTGTCGTCTTTCTGGATGCAGTTAATTTTATCTGCTTCTTTTTTGCACTGGCCGCAGGCAAGGCAGCCTTTTATAGTTTTGTCATGCAAGGGAATAGAGGTGATTTCGTGTCCCATGGAGGTTACTTCGGAAACAACCCAATCGAGTATGGTGGCTGTGTTGCCTTTTTGCCTGGCTCCACCCTGAAGTGTAAGAATTTTCAAAATATCTTCCTTGTATAGTCTTTGTCGTCTGTATGTTGAGAAAACATGTAACTGTTCAGCAGTGCTCCAAATGTTCACAAACTGACCGATTTAGCAGATATGCCTCAACTTCCACGCATCGGTATGCTGAACGGGTAGATCGTGAAGGGTTGGGGTGCTCCCGAACAGATACGGAAAAAGAAGAACAGGCCCAATGCATGAAAGGGCTTTGCATTAAGGTTTGTTGCTACGGGTGTGTTTGTACAGGATAGTGTGGATTTGTCCAGTCAATTTGTGTTTGCTAAACGTTTTATCGCAATGCAATGGAACAGGGAAGAAATAAATTGTCCGTTGTTGCTTAGCTTATATCCTCAGCTCATTTTCTTGGTTAGCGTTTCCATTCGCCCGCTTTTTCTTTTTGGCTGCAAACTGGATCGAATATTTCTTCATTTTTCGCCAGAGTGTTGTTTTGTCTATGTTCAAATGGGCAGCTGTTTTTCCCCTGTGTCCGTTGAATTTGTGAAGTGCTGCCCATATGGCGCTGGCTTCTGCGTTTGAAAGAGGGTTTGCCTCACTCTCATCAGCTTTGCTGGTGTGTAAGGTGGACTCAACAATTTCTTCAGGCAGGCAGCCCACATCAATAATTGAATCCTGACACATGACAAAACAGTGTTCAATAATATTTTCAAGCTCTCTGATATTGCCTGGAAAGTCATACTGCATAAGAATTTTCAGCACAGCCGGAGTGGCGGCCTGAATATTCTTTTTTTGAGACTCTCTGAATTTGTCTATAAAATGCTGCACAAGCAAGGGTAAATCTTCTCGCCGCTTACAGAATGGAGGGAGTGCTATATTGATAACATTGAGACGAAAATAGAGGTCACTGCGAAAAATACCTTTAGTGACCTGTTCTTTCAGCTTTTTATTGGTCGCTGCAATGGTTCGTACGTTTGCTTTGAGGGTGGTGGTGCCGCCTAGTGGTTCATATTCTTTTTCCTGGAGCACACGCAAAAGTTTTGCCTGCAGGGCAGGGGATATATCACCGATTTCATCTAGAAAAAGGGTGCCGTTTTCTGCCATTGCAAAACGGCCCAGCTTATCTTTTGTAGCACCTGTAAAGGCCCCTTTTTTATAGCCGAATAATTCAGATTCCAACAAGGTGTCGGGCAGCGCTGCGCAGTTAATAGCTACAAAAGGGCCCTTTCTTGAGCTGAGGGTATGGATAGCGCGGGCAAAAAGTTCTTTGCCTGACCCGCTTTCACCTTCGATGAGTACCGTACTGGTACTTTTGGCTATTGTTGGCAAAGTTGAAAATATTTTTTGTATTCTGCTGTTTTTACTAATAATGTTTTGGAAATTGTATTTTTGCGGAATGTTTTTTCGTACATTGCCAAGGCTGGAGACATTACGGAATGTTTCCACGCCTCCAATAACAACCTGGTCGCCATCTTTCAGCACAGAGGTGTTAATGGCTATTTTTAAATCATCGCCATGAATGTCTTTGATAATCGATTTTTGGTTAACCATTTCCTTGCCGGTCTCAATGGATTTTTTGAGTGGACAGTCTGGTTTGGAGATGTTGGCTCCAAACAGGTTGAAGCACTTGGTGCCGATGGCCTCCTCCCGCTTAAAACCGGTTATCATTTCAGCAGCCCGGTTAAAGGAAGTTATTTCAAAATCATGATTAACAGTAAATGCACCGTCTGCAATGGACTCGAGGATGCAGGTGCTAAAGGTGTTATTGTTTTCAGGCAAATGACTGAGACAAGAGCCCGGACACGCTGATGTTAGATCGGACCCGGACTGGGCAGAAGCAACATTGTCAGCAGGCAATTTTTCTTCTGTCTCGTTCTTGATTTTTTGCTTTTCGATTGAGTCAGCTTTATCAGGAGCGTGCTTTTTGGGTTGCCTGGCTGCTGGGTATTTACTTTTCTGCATGAGAAATACCTTGGTGCGGAACCTGTAACCGCGTTGTTTCTATGCTTAGCACTGGTATTTCATCTGGTTGTTTAATGATGAGATAAGCGTGCAAGCAGTGGTCCCATTTTTTTTGGTTAGAACCATACTGTTCCTCTTTCTGTATTGTCTGCAACGACTAATGGGGGCAGCCGAGCTTGATAGATAGAGATAGTCTCCATACAAGATACCCGGTAGTACCAGCTGTCGTCAATACATGTGAAGTAACAGCTATGATAGAATATAAGGTCGATTGTTATCTTTACAAGCAATATCGATTGCTTAGTTCTTTATTGCCTGTCGTTTTATAGATGTGTAAAGTCGCGATTAAAATTAATTGTTTGCACAATTTTCATCTTGTCCGAAGACAAAAAAACTCGTCGGGCTACATTTTTTGCATCTTTAACCGTAACAGTCATCAGCAGTATAGAGACGAATTTCCATCCAACCTTTTTGGAAAATTGCTCATTTGTCCGATTTCTTGTTCTATCCACGATTTTATCCTCGGAGACAAGCATAGGCTCAGCTATTCAGCATACGTCTGCTGAAAAAAATCATCGTTGTTCTCGGAGTCGAGGGTTATCCATACTTTAAATTTTACCTAAATCTTGCCACCCTTCGGGATTGCCGATTTTACCGAATCTGTCTTGTTTGCGCACACTTGAAGTACTACAATACGTCTGCGTGTACGCAGCCTCGCACCTTCGGCAAACTTGGCAATTGCAGGATTTAGGTTTTAATAAAAGACTCATTAAAGCTCTGTGCAGACAGCGCCATCTCCGTCAGTATTATGCCGGCTACAATAGTCACCAACTATGCATCATTGCCAACAACAGTTTTGAATCTGACGCCATCTGAACTAATAAGCAATCCAGTTTAATCGTGGTGCTCCTCGTAGCCGGTAAACATGGCCTTGAAATGAGCAAGTGGTGTGTGTCCTAACGTCGCAAGATAACAATGGATAAATATAAATGAGGTGAAAAAGAAAAATATAAGGACATGGATAGTGTCGATAATTTTTATTCCACCCAGTAACATGACATATTCCTCGTACCCCTTTACCTTCCACAGAAATAGTCCGGATATCATTTGCGCGGGGAGAAGTACCATCATGATGACGAGGTATGCTTGCTGCTGAAGGGCATTAAATTTATTTTCAGGGGTCATTACGTGCGGATTGGGTTTACCGACAAAGAATCCGTAACCATAATACTGAGCCTGTTTGATTGCCATGGCGACCACGTTTCTAAGATCAGGAATATAAATTTTTATTTTCCCTGTCCCGAGGTAATAGGCAAACCAAATAAAATAGTTGGCGATAGCCGCAAATCCAACATAATTATGGATTGAGATAGCGCTACTCAGCGTCATGAATTCTAATGTTTCCGCGTACCTGATCTGGATTCCGGTAATTATCAGGACAATAAATGATGCCGCATTTATCCAGTGCCATATCCGGACAGGAACAGGGTGAATGTATATGAGTTTTTGATGATTCACTGAGGAACCTCCTTGTAAATTGAAAGAGAATAGAAAATGACTGTCACTGTTCTTTTCTTCTGTTGCGGAGCCTGACCGTTACAATTCTTAAAAAAAGATGACCAAATGCCCCCAGAATGCCGCCACCAAGAATAAGAATGCCTATTTTGTCCAACATTTTAATTTTGGTTCCACCCAGAAGGTAGAAGTGGCTTACATGGTAGCTCTCCAGCACCGAACGATCGATTGTATACCTTTCAACTGTGCCGTCATTATGTGGCAGGAGAATTGATACTTCGTTGAAGTAAGGCGAGTCGCCTGAATGACATTTTTCACAGTCATTTTGTGCAGCACCTCTGTTTATCTGGTGTGCTATTGGATGTATGTCGGCAACTAGTTCAGCCCGCAAGAGGGTGTGTATGTTCTGTTGCTTGAGCATGAAAAGCAAGTCCTCAAGTTCATCGCTATCGATGATTTTGTTGCCATTTTTGTCAATGGTGGCCATAAAGTTTTCACTGGTAAGACCAAGGGCCTTTAAGATTTGGTCACCGTCATAAAATTTATTGGTAACAAGATCATAAAAACGAAGATTGATGTATTTCGGTACATCAGGGGCGTGGCACACAACACATTCAACAAAGGCAAAGTGTGAATCGCCCGCCGGTAACCAGTCGTGGGAAAGATTGGGGTTGTGGCATTTCAGGCATTTAGTGTTTGCTCTTTCTGCTACCTGTACCCCTTCCATCGGCTTCACATAATGGTAATCATGGCAGGCATAACAACTCATGGTTACACCTTTTTTACGGATTTTCATGTGCACACTGTTTTGGAACTCTGTTCCGGACTCTTCGTGGCACTCGGTACAGGATACAGGCTGTAGCTCCGCCTTATGGGGTATATCTTCATCCCAGTTGAGTTCCTCTATGTCAGTGTGGCAGTCAACACAGGTTATGCCGTTTATGTTGTGGATCGAATGTTCAAATTTTTCTTCATCCACATACATGGATTCTGTAATCGCGGTTTGCAGGATGTTGTCAGTACTTTCCTTGGTAAGCGTTTCATCGGAATGACACTCAAAGCATTCTGAATTTTCAGTCGCCCTGAGTGGCGTTGGGTAAAGCCAGGATGCAAGCATAAGGGAACATCCCAGGTGCAACATACAGCGGGTTACTTTTTTCATGGCATGGTTTCTCCTGGTAGACTCCCATCTGTTGTTTGGAGCCTGGTGAGTAAAGTGAAGTGGTTTAACATTTTTTATATGCTGTTATTTATCTTGTCCGGTCGCTGACAACTATCTTGCCCGGCATTTCACTCGTTGTATAACTGTCATTACTTTTGTGAAGCAAAAGGCGTCCTTGCTAGAGTTTGTACTGATCTTTCCACTGGCTTACCCTGCGTTGAAAGGTACGCAGCTTGTTGTCGGAAAATCTACCTGGATGTTCTTTCTGCAAATGTTTAAATAAAGTATTTGCGGTCAACCTCGGATTTTCCTTTAAAAGCGGTACAACCTCCTCGCCCCATACCTCAGCAAAAGAATCGGGGTGGGTTCTCCAGTTTCTCTTTTTATTATTAATGGGTTGGAATTCCCCTTTTTCAATCCTGCGACCAGACCTTTCCGATATACCGGCGATGGCAGCAGCCGTTTTTTGGGTTTTGCCGTTGTCGCGTGCTTCCTTATACAGTTTTATTTGTTCTATATTGATGGGCTTGCCAGACACGCGAAACCTCCATTCACAAAAGATGTTTCTTGGCCGATATGCAGCAAATACAATCGGCCATTTTAATTGCCATTTATCGGCCATTGTAATTGTCATCTGTAAGGCACAATACAACGTGTCGATACATACAGTTTGCATTTCATGTGCCACCTTCTGTTGTGCGTAAAATCAGTGAGATGGAGTGGGCGTTGCTGAAAGATGTTGCAACGATGCAATCCTTTTTTTAAGAAATGCTTGCAAAAATGCAATCGTTGCAAGTCGTGTAGGTAAGCTGAAATAGTGGAGTAGTAGCTCAGCTCCGAGGATATAATTTTGAGCATATCGAGATTAGGAGAGAAAGCTGTTATTCAAGATGCGCAGAGGTAAAATGCACAGCCTCTTCATAAAGTTGTCAGGGTATGGTGGCAGCAAGGTAGCAGGTTGATAGTTGCTGACTGTATGTTCAACACAAAGGGGGTGTGTAGTTGTTTATAGCATTGACGTAATCTTGAATCCGGGACGGCACAGAATAATGTGTAGGAAAAATCAGGATGATGGTGCGGAAAAAGGCAGTTTTACTGTTGCAGATGCAATCAGCAAAACTGCCTGGGAAAAAGTAAGGTGAAAAAGAAAGTGTTTATTGTTCGTTGTGTAACAGATTGTATTTTTTACTGTATTAAACCGGCATCATATGGCCGCTTGCTCCTGTTTCTGTTTCTAGCTTTTTATCAATAGAATATCCGATCAATCCATAGCAATGGGCAAACAGAACTGCATTTACAATATTGATTATAACTAGTTGAGGCGCACTGATAACTGAATTAAGTTCAAGTACTCCGCTGCCGAGCAAGCATAAAAAGCCTATTGATCCATGTGTTAAATTGGC
This sequence comes from Desulfogranum marinum, assembly GCF_016918565.1. Lineage (GTDB taxonomy): Bacteria > Desulfobacterota > Desulfobulbia > Desulfobulbales > Desulfobulbaceae > Desulfogranum > Desulfogranum marinum. The sequence goes on along the minus strand of NZ_JAFFQD010000030.1, from coordinate 7,971 downwards.
TATAAGTCCTATTAATCCCAGCAACTTTCCGATCAAAGGAATATACGTCATTTGTAATAAACCGAGACTTACCGGAGCAACGACTAGTCCAAAAGCGATACCATTAATCAACCATCTGTGCTTAACTTGGAAGTGCTTTGTAAGTTGTATGCTTGACAGGGGGATGATTGCAAGAAAAATTAACCATTGACTCATGACGCGTCTCCAATCTTTTGTAATTAGTCAGTATAATCACCTGGGATGTTTTAAATTCCGGATGATTACCCTTAAATTGTCTTCATGAATAAGTTCATGAAAAATTTTCTTTAGTTGTTTTATTCACTGCACGTACTGTGCCAATGAGTTTTTTGTAGCTTTATGTATAATATTCAGTAGGTTATGCGTTGCATGGTTGTTTGGAGTATTGCAATAAATGATTGCAGAACTGCAATGAAAGGGTGAAAAGAAGGAAATGCGTGCACTGGTCAGGATGCATCTTGAGTGAAAAACAACCTGTTTTTTTCAGATCTCAGCCGGTAAGTCCTGTTGCTGAAAAGGAAAAATGGCACACTATGTAGAGTGGCTGGTGGGGGAATGCAAAATAGCTTGTGGGGTAGCAGGTTCAGCAGTATGTATCATGGATATATATGCCTGGAAAGAGTGTCGCCTCAGGCTCTATGCGTTCACCTCTACCCTGGCCTGTCCATGAAAAAATCCACAGTTCTCTATTGTCTTGCCGGAAATAAAACCTACTGTAATTATTGTCCCGGCTACTGCTGCTACCGTTTGCAAGGGTCAACGCTCTATCTGGATGCCATTGATATCAATCGGATAGCCCGCCATTTTCACATTACTGATGGGACGGTTAGGCTACGGTATATGGAAGGAAAAAATACCTTCAAGGTCAGGGAAGACGGCTCTTGTATTTTCCTCAACAATAACAAGTTTCATGCCCGCTGTATGATTCACACTGCCCGCCCCAGACAGTGCCGTGAGTTTCCGTATGAGCGCCCCTGTCCATATCTGGAACGTGAAGATTTGCTGGAAACTATCCAGCCCCGCATAGAACAGTATATAGCAGACCGTTTTAAGAGCGGTTCTTAATCTGCTGAAAGCTTCATTGGCTCCGGGAGATACTTTGGATTGCTCAGGACAGCGTCAGGCAACTGATCCAAGGATATGTTGCCTTTTTTTCATAGATTGTATGCCAAGGAGATAGCGCAGCCTTTGATCAGGCTGCCGGTGGAAAAATACATGCAATCAGTCCGCTGGCTGCTTAGGCCAATAATCGGCAGAGTAGCTTGCGTAATCAGGAAATAAAATAAATTGCTTTTTTTATCATTACTCATTAGTACTTGCTCATTCCGATTGGGGTGTTCTGCACTAGTGGCAGGGCTGAGATCATACCCATCGAACCTGATACAGTTCATACTGTCGCAGGGAATTCGGAGATCGCTTTCCCCGCCGGAATTTTTCCAGCCTCCTGCAAAGCCTTCCCGCCTTTCCCCGACAGTCTCGTTGTTTTTAATCGTTGCCGATGCAAAAGGAGATTGTGCATGAAAAGCGGAGAAGCTCTAACCCGTTCCCCCAAAGGTGGGGAGCAAAGCGTTTCTGTCATACAAAGATACAGTCATTATATCAGTCAGTTGGGTCCGGCATGGATCATCGGTGCCGTGGCCTGCGGGCCGGCAACCCTGGCCAGCGTAGCCATTGCCGGAGCAACATACGGCTACAAGATGCTGTGGGTGGTAATCTTGAGTGCTGTATTCGGCACCACCGCACAGTATCTGGCTGCCAGGGTCGGTATCCTGGAAGGAATGGGCATAATTGAGGCAACGGAAAAATACTTAGGCAAAAGCTGGGCATGGATACTCACCATTGACGCACTCCTGGCCACCTGGCTGGCCGCCATGTTCCTCATGAACGCCCTTGCAGGCGTAACCTCACTGGTGACCGGCCTGGAAACCCCATACTGGGGAGTTGTATACGGCATACTGATCACTCTTTTTCTGGTGCGCAAAGGATATCGGAAATTTGAAACAGTTTGCAAAATCCTGGTTATCTTTGTTGTGGCATGTTTTGTGGCGACCCTTTTTATGGCAGATCTCTCGGCCGCAGGAATCTTGGGGGGAATTCTTCCTAATCTGCCGGGCGGCATTGATGCGGCCCTGATGATGGCGGCTATCATGGGCGGTGCGGTTCACATCACCATTATCGGGATGCATACCTACAATACCAATGCCAGAGATTGGAAACCTAAAGACCTGCCCCTGGCAAGATTCGACACCGTAACCTCAATGGGGATGGCTTTTGGTCTCTACAGTGTCGCTATTTTTCTGGTAGCTGCAGCCGTACTTCATCCCAATGGAATTGGAGTGAAAAGGGCAACAGACGCAGCATTGGCTCTACAGCCTCTTTTAGGGGACAGTGCCATGAAAATTTTCATGATCGGCCTCTGGGCTGCAACGCTGTCCACCCTTTCTCCCACCTTTATGGCTGGAGCATATTTCATTTCCGGGAAAATGGGATGGGCACAGAATGTTAAGGATAAGCGTTTTGCAGGAGCGGTTTTTGCCGGATGTTTGGTGAGTATGCTCGGTCCCTTTGTCAAGGGCAGCTTTTTCCTCCTGCTCCCATTGATGCTTGCCCTGGGCCTTACTGGCACCCCGTTGGTCATCGCGATTATTCTCTACCTGCTCAACCGATCAGGCTGCACCGTCAAGAATTCGGCTTTACTCAATTTTATGGGTGGCCTCACTTTGTTGGTGACCTCCTTTCTTGCCGTCAGGTTTCTTCTTACTCAATTTGGGATTATGTAATGCAGGATGTCGATATTCAACACTATCTTAACAGGCAGACCCTGATTGCCGGTGATGTTAACTCCGGCAAGACCACCAAGACCACTACGGTCCTGGAGCAGTTCCTCCATGCTGGATACGGTGAGCAGATAGTAGTGCTGGATTTGTCTCCAGATCCTGTTCAAGGGATCGGCGGAAAGCTGCCCCTTGGTCCAGGAACGCCTGTTATGTACCTGACCACCCAGATTATTGCGCCCCGCCTTATGGGCAGGGATGCGGAGCATACCCTTGAGCTGGCGGCTGAGAACGCTCGTAAAATAGAAGGATTGTTTGCGGAGTTTGCTGGGCAGAAGCGGGATATTTTGTTTGTTAACGATGCAACCCTTTATCTCCAAGCCGGTAATTATGACCTGTTTCTTGAAACGTTGGCAAAAAGTTCAACTCGAATTATTAACGCCTACTATGGGATTACGTTTGCAGATTCAGAGCTGACCAAGCGGGAAAGAACGTTGACCGAAGCCTTAATGGGCGTCAGTGATGAAGTTATCCGTATGTAAAAGGAGTATTACTCGTAATGTCGTTTTGGAGGAGCAAGTAGTTTGGGAGGTGGTTGAGCGTTTTCTATGGCTATGAACAGTGTTGAACGCATTTATTTTCAAAACAGAGGCAATTCATGGCAACCAAAAAAGCACTCATCGTGGGGGCAACCGGACTTATCGGCGGGTACTGCCTCCAGGCACTCCTCAAGGACCCAGCGTATGCAGGGGTCATTGCTCTTGTAAGAAGTCCTCAGCCCACGACCCATCTTAAGCTCAAAACAGTATATGCACGATTTGATAACCTGGAGCCTGCGCTGGCAGGGATAGAGGTGCATGATGTCTTTTGCTGTTTGGGAACCACGATTAAAAAAGCCGGATCTCAACAAGCCTTTAGAGAGGTAGACTTTACTCTGGTGCTTACAATAGCTGAGCTGATGAGAAAAAAAGGTGCAATCCAATTTCTGGTAATCTCTTCGATGGGTGCCGATAAAAACGCAAAGGTATTCTATAGCCGGGTGAAGGGGGAGATGGAAACGGCGCTCAAGCATGTGGGGTATCCGTGCTTACGTATTATTCGACCATCGTTGCTGCTGGGATCCAGAAAAGAATTCCGCCTGGGAGAGAAAGTAGGAACACTGTTAACTCCCGTGCTGCAACTGCTTTTGCGGGGGCCGCTGGGGAAATATCAACCAGTCCAGGCAGAAGCAGTTGCTCGCTTTATGGTAATGGTGGCTCATCAAGAACCATCGTCCGGCGTCCATGTGTACGAATCGGATATGATTTGCCGACCAAAAGGAATGAAAAGGCAAAAGGATCAAAAATAGTGGTTTCGGCAAGTAAGCCCCAACCCTATGGGTACCTTTTCCTCGCCACAAGATAATGAGCGTCCACCTTCTTCTCTGCTTCTGTAACCAGAAGCCACCACCCGACCTGGAATTGTTCATTTCCCCTGTAGCCTGTATTTTGTTTGACTTGAAATAGCGACAGATGTATCGTCTAATCTGTTGAACTTACATGACAACCTGGTTCCTCCAGGTGTCCATTGTCATTTTCAAGTGGAGACAATTATGCAATCTTTACGATCAGTATCTTACCTCTCTCTCTTGTTGCTCCTCCTTTCCTGCCCAATCTACGCAGCGTCTGCCGACAACACAATCAACGGCAATGCCGGGTCAACCCTTTTTGCGCAAAGTTTTGGCGCATTCAATGAACCCTGGGCTATGACCTTTCTACCTGATGGAAACCTCCTGGTAACGGAGAAACCCGGCACTTTACTCCTCGTCAACCTGGATGATCGCTCAACAATAACCGTAGAAGGTGTACCTGAAGTAGCTTACGGGGGGCAGGGTGGTCTGGGTGATATAATCCTCCATCCTCAGTACGAGGAGAACCACTGGGTATACTTTTCGTATGCTGAGGAGGATGCATATGGAAAAAGGGGTGCTGTCGTTGCCCGGGCCACATTCCGTCCTGCTTCTGCCAAGCCAAAACTGGAAAACGTGGAAGTCATCTGGCGGCAGACACCGAAAGTATCAGGGAGTGGGCATTACTCACATCGGTTGGCATTCAGCCCAGATGGAAAATTATTCATCACTTCCGGTGAACGGCAAAAACAGAAGCCGGCCCAAAGCTGGACCCAAGACTTGGGCAAAGTTATCAGGCTCAACGCAGACGGCTCAGTGCCCGCAGATAACCCGTTTCAGGACAAGGGCGAACTCGCGAAAACCTTCTGGTCCCTGGGGCATCGCAATCTGCTTGGTATTGCTTTTGATGGGCAGGGGCGACTGTGGACACACGAAATGGGCCCAAGGCACGGTGATGAATTTAACCTTACTGTTGCTGGGGATAATTACGGTTGGCCAATTGTTTCCTGGGGCGATCAATACTCAGGTATTCCCATCCCTGACCATGACACGCGTCCGGAATTCAATGCACCAGAGGTCTACTGGGTGCCCACCGTTGCTCCCTCAGGACTGATTATTTACAATGGTTCGCTCTTTCCAGCCTGGCAGGGGAATGCCTTTCTCGGCGGACTCAGGTCAGAATCTCTCGTACGAATCAAGATTGAAGGCGACCAGGCCGAAGAGGTCGAACGTTTTTCCATGGGCAAACGGATACGGGAGGTTGAGCAAGGACCCAAAGGTGCCATATGGGTGCTGGAGGATAAAAAAGGTGGTCGTTTGCTTCGGCTTACCCCGCAGGAGTAACCATGGGGTAACAAATGTGCATGGTGTGGACAGGATGTTCAGGGAAAGTAATCACACCGTTTACCCCAATAAAAGTAAAAAGTAAAGGTGTTCAATTATTTAATTTTGAGGATCCTTTTTTCATGTTGCGCATTTCAATATTAGTTATCGTGGAAAGCTGGGTGGATGGAGTAATAAATGGATATAGTTTTCCTCTTCGGACTCCATGATATTCAATATTATGAAAAACATGTCCAGCTATAAGGCAATATTATTATGGATCTTTTCCATGTATTGCACTGTTGGACACTCCAAAAATAGATAAACGGCATCAATAAACTTACCCCAATCAATGACCGCCTCGAAAAACCAAATTATAAAAGAATTGCTGATATCAATAACCTTGCTAGCAGCTTATCGATTGATGCTAATGATACCTATGCCATTTGTTGATTTAGGGGGACTCTACTCATTTTCAGAAACAATAGGCGGCTCATTTCTGGGCAATGATTTCTTTAGCCATATTTCAATTACAGCATTGGGTATCATGCCATTTGTTTCTGCCTATATTTTGGTTGAATTACTCTCACTTTTTATTCCATTTCTGAAAAAACATCGTACGGGTGAATATTATGGAAGAAAAGTGCTGAAAAAATATGCAATGGGGCTAACTCTAATATTAAGTGTAGTTCAGGGATACTTTATCATTCATGGTTTAAAAGGCATGCTATCTCCTTCTGGAGTGAAAATTTTAAACCTCTCCAATAATATGCAATTTTTTGCACTTTTAGCAACATTAGTAACTGCAGTATTTGTTCTCCTATTTTTAGCAGAAATTATCACAAAATTTGGAATTGGTAATGGAATTTCTTTATTAATTTTTTCGGGCGCATGTTTTAATTTGTTTGACAATTTTTTAAAATTCTTTGACCACACAAGTGAATTTCAGCAAAACTTTTTTTACGTCGTCGTTTTTGCCCTTGTAGTCATATTTCTTTTTGTCTTCATACCAATCGTCTTGGTAAAAACAACATTTTCAATACCACTGAAACACAGCTCAGATGAGTCTGTTTCAAACTTCTTCAAACTAAGCTCTTGCCTGTCAGGCAAAGAGATAATCGGTTATGCAACCTCCTTACTAATGCTGCCTGCGACTCTATTTTCTTTCATGGGTGGTTTTGAATCATTTGCAAACTCATTATACCCAGGGTCTTTTTCTTATTACTTTTTTTCTTGCATTTTAGTCATATTATTAAGCTACTTGTTTGGCTGGTCGTTTTTAAGCCCAAATAAAAGATTCGAGACTCTAAAACAATGGGGGTGGAATTCAGAAGGGAATCAGAACTTTTCAATTGATTCTATAAAAAAGAAATTCCTATTCATGAACTTGCCTTGGACAATATTTCTTTGCGCAGTACTCATCTTGCCAACCATCACAATTACTGGTTTTAATATCCCATTTTACCTTGGTGGCACATCTTTAATTATAGTAGCGGTTATTAGTTTAGATTTTGTATCACGATTTAGACTTTGGAATGAAAATATCCACGATAAAGCATACAAAATTGCAGAGTTTCAAGATCTACATCATGCCACTATGATCAAAAATCACCTTATCGATGAAAATATCAAGTTTTACTTACAAGGGTATTATCATAGACATTTGCTATATTTCTTTGGCCCATATATACCTATAAATCTCATGATTCCGGCATATGAGGCAGAACGAGTAATAGAAATTATTTCTCGTTATTATGGTGGGTTAGGTTTAAAGAAACGATAAAATGTCCAACAAACCATTCCAGCGGACCCGAAAAAGCGCCGGCCGCTGAATTCAACGTTAGGAGTAAAATGGGGTCAGACCCCGTTTTACTTTTTTTAACCTTCAAACTGAAGGTTCATTCATTGCGCTCATGAAGGGCCTTTGGGGAAAGACGTTGCACAGGTGCCGATACTGGCGCCCATAAAAGAGGATGCGCTCATATTTTTCTTTACATCCTTGCTTTTGCATGCAGGACAAGTGATCCCCTTTTCTTTACCTGACAAAACAACTCTCTCAAACTCTTTACCACATTGTTTACACGTATATTCCAAAATAGGCATGGGTAAAACTCCCTCATTCGTAGATAAAATAATCATCCAAAATATACTTTGATATTAAAACGAAGTCCTTCGTGCTGTTGATCAATAGGGCAGCTTTTCATCCCAGGTATGCTACGACAGACGCCGGTAACAAGGAGAAACATAATGAACATGCAATCAATACAAACAATTTTACTGAGTATTGTTGTCGTATTGTTTGTGGCTATTAGCCCTGGAGTTACTGCTCAAACAATGAAGATGGGTGCATCCGACGTTTATGGAATCATTTAACACGCCGAATCCTCTTCTCTCGTGAGACCCTTTTTTCCTGCGCACTTTTCTCATACTGATCAAAGAACGAATCAAATTTTGAGTTATACTTGGCGC
>NZ_JAFFQD010000002.1 GCF_016918565.1 Desulfogranum marinum | reverse complement strand
TGTTGACCCAAAAGTTCAAAGGATTGTTCGGCGACAAACTCTACCATCAGGTGGTCAACCAGGTCTCCGATGCTCTGCTCGATGAAACCATTGAGCACCTCACCCCAAAGCAGCTCAACCGGATGGTCGCCATGCTCACCTCGAGCATTCCACTGGCCATCGACAACAATGGTGATCCCGACCTCACGGCTGTGGATGATGACATGCTCAACAAGCTGGTACAGACCCCTAAAGGGCCCATGGTCAGACAATTGTATTCTCAGCAGGTCGATGCCCGCGCACTACAAGCTGCAGCTGCTTCAGGGAAGCCTGCGCCTCTAAGCCTGCAAAAGCGTCTTCAACAGCCTCAATGGTCAGCTCCTCTTCTGGTAACAGCAGCCCAGCTTACGGTAGATCCTGCAATTGTCGATGAACATAAAGCAGGCTTTGATGGGTTTAACCAAATCCTTACCAATTACGATACTGCCCTTAGCCAAGAACAACAAACGCAGGTCGCAGCCCAAGCAGGACAACAACTTGCTGATTTTGAAGACGATGAACTCGGCCAAATGCTCATCCATCGTTTTAAAGGACTTTTCGGCGACAAGTTGTATACCGAGATCATCAAACACCTAACCGACGAAAAACTGGCAACGCTCACCCAACAGATGTACCGATTTGTAACCGGCCAGGAAGTACTGCCGGAAGGTGAATCAAATCAAGAAGTTGCTGCAGCCTATAAACGGCTAATGCAAACCGTCAAAAATGTAAAAATCCTTACGGTTGTCGAAATGCATAAAGAACGACAACAAAAAGAAGCTGAGGGCAAGGCCGAAAAAATAGCAAAAGGGATAAATGCTATCCTTGCAAACGATACAAACCAATTAGCCGACCAAGAGATCTGTCAGGAATTACCCAATACCATCATTCAATTCATCAAAGATGGTAAAAATATCGAAGCAGATACCCTATTGATGCATACAGCCATAGCTATCCAATCGACTTCAGAGAAGATACGCTTAAATGGAGCAGAATCCCTTGCACTGACAGCACAAAAACTAGCTGAGCAGAAACAATGGGATCGTCTGGTTAAACTCCTCCCTGCTTTAGAGCAAGCGCTTCAGCTGGTTGTTACCGACGAAAGCAGCATAAAAAGAATAATTACCGCGATCTCGCAATTAGCCCACCATTTTCTCGAACAAAACAACTATGCCAAAGCATTTGAAATCGTTCATGTCATCAACCGAATTACCTCCTCGAAGGTTGGCATAGAAGTGAGTGAGACTGTAAGAGAGCATGGCATTGCAGTTCTTGACCAAATCAGCTCTGATTCTATTCTGGAAAGGCTTCTCGAAGCCTATCTTCACGAGGAGGAAAAGAGAGATAATGTGGGCAACTTACTCACCGATCTCGGCAACAGGTCGGCACGCTACCAACTGCAATATTTAATGAACAGCGAAAGCCGTTTTGAAAGGAAACTTCTTTTAAGTCTTATCAAACAAACCGGCAACGCCGCCAAAGATATTCTGCTTGAACAAATCCAACAACCATCTCCTTGGTATGTGACCCGCAACATTGTTCGTTTGCTCGGAGAGATCGGCAGTCCTTCGCTTATGCACGCCATAAAACCCTTTATCAATCACCAGGATCTAAGGGTCCAGCAGGAAGTGTTGAATACGGCTGTCAAGCTTGGGGGGAATGAGACCCCCGAGTTCCTCAAACAAGCCTTATCCTCCATGGATGATACGATTAAAACGAAAGTTGTACACCATATGGGCAACATTCCTGATGAAAGCTATGTACGTCCACTCACCGAGTTGCTTGAACAAAATAAATCCATGCAGGGAAAAAACAAAAACTTTTTCCAGCTTGCTATCTGTAAAACTCTGGGTATTATTGGATCCAGGCGTGCATTGCAGACACTACAAAGCGTTGCACAAAGCAAGTCTGTCCTCGGTATTACCGGTTATGCAGATGAAGTCCGTAATGCTGCAGGTCAAACAGCACGACGCATCAGGGCAAGGCTTTCTCCCGATCAAAGCCCACAGCTCCCAAGCAGTTCTACTATGAAATCTCCAAATGACAAACAATCGCAGCCAAGCTCCCACTCATCATCTATAACTGATCAGGAAATACATATTTTTAAAATGGTCGAAAAGGGGAAAAAGGAAGAAGCAAAAGAAGCTCTCTTTGACTTGGTGACAGCAACAGCCAGGGCTGGCGATTTTCAAAATGCAGAACGATTGCGCGAACGCATATACGAAATTGATCCCATGGCCCTGAGTGAGATTATTCGTTCCGGCGAGATAATCGAACAGGAAAAAACCGGGGCTATAAACCAAGACGATTTGGATACATGGTCTCAACTTACCGATGAACTTACATCAGCTGAATTCCAGACGATCTACCATGAACTGCGTGAACGTATATTTAATCCGGAAGAGTCAATCGTTAACCAGGGCGAAAAAAACAATGAGCTGCTTTTAATCAATCAGGGAAGCATCAAAGCGTCTCACCTTATTAACGACAAAGAAATCTTTATCACCAGTCTCGGCAGAGGTGAAATTATTGGTGAAAATTTTTTTACTCCTTCTATTTGGACTATCAGCCTCACCGCTCTTACCCAATCAAGAATCTATGTCTTGAAGCAGGACCAACTCGCAAAATGGAAAGATCAATTTCCTGGAATGGAGAACAAACTCAAACATTTTTATAATAAAAACAATAAAATACCATCAACACTAAAGAAAAAAGGACTAGAACGACGCCAGGATGAACGTTTCAAAATATCACGAAAAATACAGGTGCACCCCACAGACAGCAAAGGGAACCCAATAGGCCGTGGATTCAGGGCTGACATTCTAGATATTTCAAAGGGTGGCTTAGCGTTTCTTATTCGTATCACTAAAAAAGAAAATGCCAAACTCTTGCTTGGTAGAGGTTTGCAGATTGTTTTACCTGTCGGTGGAAAAGCCAACTATCTTTATCTGCAAGGACTCTCCATTGGCGTACAACCCTTTAATGTTTTTGAAAGTGATTACGCCGTACACTTTAAATTCCATGATCAATTAGATGCAACCATCCTGCAGCAAATACTTGGTTAAACCGCAGTTCATGAGAAATTCCGGTTAATGTCGTTTTTCAATGTGCATGTTGATAATCTTTTCGTTGGACTAAAAAATTCATCCTGACAGGAGGCCTAAACTCTTATATTATCGATAAGCTTCCTGCAAAACTTAACATTTTGCTTAGAGTTCAAGTCGCACTACCTCAGATTCGACGCTATAAAAAAAGTAATTTTATAGTATTGCTCGCTCCATTTTTCTATTGACGAGGTTCCACCTGTTTTTATAGACGCCTGTTGTACTGGCTAGCTCGAATTTCCATTGCAGTGCTCATCACTCTTTCTTTTGTTTGAACAAAAAAAGATAAAAATTATTTAACAAGAGGTACAACCATGCCTGATGCAGTGAGTCGATTTTACAGGCAATATTTCCCTGAGACACCGGTTACCAATCACATGCTGCAGGTAGTTTGCCCTTTTTGCAAAAGGCAACACAGAAAAAACCCTGGTACATTGACCATTCTGCTCAATGAAGAAAGTTTCTTCCACGGATATTTCTGGTGCCGGAATCGGTGTTGCGAGGGTGGATTTCCTCTCTATTTTGCAAAACTCAACGGAATAAGCCTAGACCACGTCCCTGGTTTTGATCCTGATCGTGAATATTTTGGCCGGGATATCGATTTTCCGGCCAAAAATATCAACCAGGACGTCATCGATTTTACCGAAAAGCTTACCCCAGAGTTAATAAACGGTTTCCAACACCAGGCAATTTCCAAGGCCGTGCTTGAAGAAACGAAAATCGGCTACAACGGGCGCTATCTAGTTTACCCCTACATACAAAGAGATGACAACTACTATGCTGCACGTTGTGTGCATCCTGAAAAGGAAGGGGACAGCTTCTGGTACGGAAACGAAAAGTTTACAACCAATCAATTCCACCTTTTCAATTGCACAGAGATTGATCGCTGTGAAAATGGAAGCCTGGTCATTGTGGAAGGTGAAAAGAACCTACTTCCACTAAAAAAACTGGGACTCCCCTGTATTGCAGTTCCATCTGCAGCAGATTTGGTACATATTGATGAACGTCAGCTCCAATGGCTTCGCACTATTTTTCTGTGGGTAAATAATACGGCTGAATCTCTTACGGCTGCTCGATCCTTTGCCACCATAATCGGTTACAAAGTACGTCTCGTTTCCTGGCAGGCAGATCATCCACGAAAATATTCGCTTACCTCTTTGGCCGTTGATCGTGGCAAGGATTTTCAGCAGGACGTCTTTACTATGCTGCGTAAGGCACGAGCGTTTTCCCCTTTTGCAACCCCAGATCGGGAATATTACCTCTTCAACAAACTGCTAGGTAATGATTCAGACCCGGAGCGACATACTGTTAATACAGGATTTCCACTGCTTGATAAAACATTTGGAGAACTGCGCGGGATTAACATTATGGGTGGTACGCCAAAGGCCGGCAAATCTTGTCTGTTCATCCAGATTGCTACCGAAATGGCTTCTCGCAAAATTCCGGTTATTTACTACGATTTTGAAAACGGCAAACAAAAAATATACCTTCGCACTCTCTCTCGGTGGAGCAGAGTTTCAACAGAGGTACTTTTAAAAGGCAGGCTTACTCCAGAAGAAGTTGCCAGGGTGGAAAAAGCCAAGAAAAAACTTAAGGAAGCTTTGCGCTGGTTTCGGGTGGTCAATGATCGTCAGCTTACCCCTGAACTTATGCGACGCCATATTGACTTTTTACGCCGAGAAACCAACGGAGACCGGGCGGTTGTCATCATAGACAGTCTGCACAAGCTCCCTTTTAAAGACCTGACCAAAAGGCGATCCGGTATTGATGGCTGGTTACGTCATATGGAAGCAATCCGAGATGAATTGCAGGTTTCGTTTCTTGTCATATCAGAACTCGCCCGCGGTCAAGACGGTCAATTTGAGCACCAGCCACAGCTAGGTTCATTCAAGGGGTCGGGCGATATAGCCTATTCAGCAGATAATGCACTCATTTTTTTACCGGAATGGGATCCTTTTGAAAGCACTCCCCCTGAAGACAGAATCAACAATCTATGGATGGTAGCAAGCCGTGAGCAAAGCCCTGGAAAAATAGCAGCATATCGTCTTGACTTCCCTTACTGGGGATTTACAGAGCAGCAAGGGTAGGTACAGCGAAATTTCTGCCTGCTCACCAACGCTGCTGCCATTGTTCCAGCAACTCCAGTGCTCCTTTTGCCCGGTAGCCCCCCCTCTCTCTCTTCCGCATTTTTTTTGCTAAAGGGGGAAATAATCCAAAGTTGACATTGCTTGGCTGAAAATAGCGACCATCTGAGGAGGTCAAATGACGCAGCAAAGCTCCAAACGCCGTCGCAGCGGGAGGCGGTTCAGGGACGGAACCTTTCGTAGCCAGTCCAGCTGCATTTATTCCCGCCAGCAGCCCCATTGCCGCACTTTCAACGTATCCTTCCACACCAGACAACTGTCCCGCTATAAACAACCCTGGTACATTTTTCATCTGCAGGGAGGTATCAAGTAGATCAGGCGCACAAATAAAAGTATTGCGATGAATAGATCCTAATCGTAAAAATTCGGCTTGCTCAAGCCCTGGTATCATACGAAAAACACGTTGTTGTTCACCGTATTTTAATTTGGTTTGAAAACCAACCATGTTAAACATAGTGCCTGCACGATTTTCTGCCCGGAGCTGCATTACCGCGTAGGGGACCTCTCCGGTTTCAGGATGAGCGAGTCCAACCGGTTTCATCGGCCCATAACGAAGCGTATCAGCCCCCCTGCCTGCCATAACTTCAATGGGCAGGCAACCTTCAAAATACTTTTCTTTTTCAAAAGATTGTAAAGGTACCATTTCAGCACTCAACAATGAGGCCAGGAACAGCTCATACTCTTCTTTTGTGAACGGACAATTCAGGTAGTCTCCAGGTCCCTCATCGTCCCAACGTGATTTTCTATAAACCCGATCCCAATTGAGACTTTCCGCATCAACAATAGGAGCTATGGCATCATAAAAGGCTAATTTTTCGCCGGTTAGTTCAAGCAACCTCGTAGACAGCGACGCAGAAGTCAAGGGCCCAGTTGCAAGAATCACAGGCTGACAGCCGGAATCCGGCAAAGACACCACTTCCTCCCTGCGAACAGTGATAGCCGGGTGCCTTTCAATGGCTCGTGTTATATGACGGGCAAACATATTACGGTCCACGGCCAGCGCCTTACCAGCAGGCACCATGGTCGCAGCTGCGCCAGTCATAATCAACGATCCAAGACGGCGCATTTCTTCTTTTAACAAGCCCACTGCAGAGTCTACTGCATTTGAGCGAAAGGAGTTGGAACAGACTAGTTCCGCCAACTGCTCAGATTCATGAGCAGGGCTGAAAAGTGAAGGCTTCATTTCATACAGAACAACCTCCACCCCTCTCTGAGCCAACTGCCAGGATGCTTCACACCCTGCAAGCCCACCACCGATTACACTAACTTTTTTGGTCATCTATCGATCTTTACCTCTACGTTTCGACGTCCCCACCCCAGGGCTTGTTGATGTGATTCAAAATACAAATCGATGCGGGTCGGTCCTTTGATTGCTCCGCCTCTATCAGCGACGACTCCCCACCCATAGCCGGGGACAAACATTCTCGTTCCAAAGGGATAATACTTCGTATCAGCGGCTATGGTTCCATCTCGATGAAACCACAACCATGGCAATACTGTTCGTACCGGAATCATCCAGGGATGAACAAGGCTATCCTGAGAGAATAGGCCGGGAACGGGTTCTACAGGAACTGTATTTGCGGCTGTTTTACCATTATATGCCATATCCTTTCGTTTACCGGCAGTGACATATTTATTCCAGAAATCAAGTTTAAGAAACAGCCAACGGCCTCTCTCCCAGGAGCAACACTTACCGCATCCGCAATAAGCAGTGGTTTCCATAATCCTGGTTTCGTAGCCGGCACAGCCAGACAAAAGAATGCTGAGCCAAAGAAGAAGAAAAAAAATGGAAAAACGCATATAAAAAAAGGCAGAACGCCTAAAGCATCCTGCCCGTGAAGAGACGTCTGGTTTTAGTATCTATAATACTCAGGTTTGAACGGACCTTCTACAGTCACACCGATATACTCAGCCTGTTCCTGTGTCAACTCGGTAAGTGTTGCACCAATTTTCTTTAAATGCAACATTGCGACTTTCTCATCGAGTTCTTTAGGCAGAAAATAGACTTTATTTTCATATTTTTCTGCATTATTCCACAATTCAATCTGAGCAAGAACCTGATTGGCAAAGGAATTACTCATGACAAAACTTGGGTGACCAGTAGCGCAGCCGAGGTTAACCAGTCGACCTTCAGCAAGAATGATCAATCGCTTGCCATCAGGAAAGATAACATGGTCAACCTGGGGCTTGATGTTTTCCCATTCCAGTTCACGAATGCCTGCAATATCGATCTCAGAATCAAAGTGACCAATGTTGCATACAATGGCCTGGTCCTTCATCATATCCATATGAGCCCTGCTGATAACCCTTAAGTTTCCGGTGCAAGTAACAAAAATTTCACCTACTGCGGCGGCTTCTTCCATGGTTACAACCCGGTACCCTTCCATGGCCGCCTGCAGCGCACAGATAGGATCTATTTCGGTTACCAGGACAGTAGCCCCCATACCACGCAGTGCCTGTGCACAACCCTTACCGACATCACCGTAGCCGGCAACGACACCAATTTTACCGGCGATCATGACATCTGTGGCGCGTTTTATACCATCAAGCAATGACTCCCGACATCCATACAGGTTGTCGAACTTTGATTTGGTAACCGAGTCATTGACATTAATAGCAGGCGAAAGCAATTTTCCGTCCTGGGCCATCTCGTTGAGGCGCAGGACCCCTGTGGTTGTTTCTTCAGAAATACCACGCACATCCTTCATCAATTCAGGGTATTTCTGATGCATTATCAGGGTCAGGTCACCACCATCATCGAGAATCATATTGGGCCGCCAGTCATCGGGGCCAAAGATAGTCTGTTCGATGCACCACCAGAATTCTTCCTCGGTCTCTCCCTTCCAAGCAAAGGTCGGAATTCCTGCAGCCGCCACTGCTGCTGCAGCGTGATCCTGGGTGGAAAAAATATTACAGGAAGACCAGCGCAGCTCAGCACCTAAGTCAACCAGAGTCTCCATTAAAACTGCGGTCTGGATGGTCATATGCAGGCAGCCGCCGATACGTGCTCCTGCTAGCGGTTTGCTACCTTTATACTCTTCTCGCAGGGCCATCAAACCCGGCATTTCGGTCTCGGCTATGGCAATCTCTTTTCTGCCCCATTCGACAAGACTCATATCTGCAACTTTATAATCGGTCATACATTGCTCCTGCATCTTTTTTCAAAAAATGCTTCATCAATTCTAAATTTATAGCTCAACTACATCCAAAGATTATAGTCCGGCTGCGTCCCTCAGTGCTTCGACCTTATCGATAGCTTCCCAGGTAAACTCAGGAAGCTCACGGCCAAAGTGGCCATAAGCTGCAGTTTTCCTATAAATAGGCCGTAAGAGATCAAGCTTTTGAACGATGGCCTTAGGCCGCAAGTCAAATACCTGGCGAATAACCTCAATCAATCTTTCTTCGCTTACCTTGCCTGTCCCAAATGTTTTTACGTTAATAGATACAGGTTGAGAGATACCGATGGCATAGGCTACCTGCACCTCAACTTCTTTAGCAAGCCCTGCCGCCACAATGTTTTTGGCAACATACCGTCCCATGTACGCGGAAGAGCGGTCGACTTTGGATGGATCCTTGCCGGAAAAAGCACCGCCACCGTGTGATCCGCGCCCGCCATATGTATCCACGATAATTTTCCGACCTGTAAGACCGCAATCCCCTACAGGCCCACCGATGACAAAACGACCTGTGGGATTAATGAAATATTTAGTGTCCGCATCCACCATATTGGCAGGAAGAATAGGCTTAATAATTTCTTCCATGACCCCTTCTTTCAAGTCTGCATGGGTTATTTCCGGGGCATGTTGGGTGGAAAGAACAACCGCCTCTATTCGTTTGGCAATATTATTTTCATATTCAATGGTTACCTGACTCTTGGCATCTGGTCGTAGCCACGGCAAAACACCAGCCTTACGTATCTGAGCCTGCCGCTTTACCAAACGATGGGCATAGGTTATAGACATGGGCATCAAAACATCTGTTTCATCACAAGCGTAGCCGAACATAAGCCCCTGGTCGCCGGCGCCCTGATCCAAGTCAAGTCCGGTTCCTTCATCAACCCCTACGGCGATGTCAGCCGATTGCTTGTCAATGGAGGTCATAACCGCACAGGACTGCCAGTCAAATCCCATATCTGAAGAGTTGTAGCCTATTTCACGTATTGTCTGACGAACAATCTCCGGCATATCAACCCAGGCCGAGGTAGTAATTTCTCCTGCAATCAGTGCCATTCCTGTGGTAACAAGACTCTCACAAGCGACACGGGAGTGTTTATCCTGGGCAAGAATAGCATCAAGAATGGCATCAGAAATTTGATCAGCTACTTTATCCGGATGCCCTTCAGATACTGATTCTGACGTAAACAAATGATTTGACATATAGTTGACTCCTTCAGGAGATAATTGGTTTTCAATCGTCCTTCTGATTTTGCGTATAGTAAAGGGGTGAAGATTCTACATCCATATCCCGGTCAATTCAACTTAAATATGTTAGAATTGCGACAATATTTGCTCATGCGATAATCTGAACAAGTGACCACCCCATGACACCATGAAGGTGATTTACAACAATATCAACCAACTGTGACGAGGCTTAAGCCACTTCTTCATAATGATGAAAAAAAATTGTAAAGTGTACCTGCTTGCAGTCCTTATCCCTGAATGGCATAGCCACCATCTACGACCACGACCTGCCCATGTACCATGGAGGCGAGGTCGCTGCATAAAAACAGGGCGACATCCGCAACATCTTCCGGTGTGGTCAGACGACCAAGGGGGGTACGCTGTTCCGCTGCTTTCAATATCTTTTCCCGGTTAGGAAATTTCTTTAAGGCATCGGTATCCACAACACCGGCGCTCAAAGTGTTAATGGTGATCTTCTTCGGACCAATTTCAACCGCTAAATGACGCACTAATGACTCTAAAGCGGCTTTTGACGCTCCGACAACGGTATAATCGGGAATGGCCCGCACCGACCCCATGGACGAAATGGCTATAATCCTTCCTCCCTCCCCCATCATCGGTAGTGCATGTTGCGTCAATGACAACAAGGCACGGGCATTAATATTCATTGCCCAGTCCCAGTGACGAGGCGTCAGCTCCATGGCTGGTTTCAGCACTCCGGAGGCAGCATTGGAAACAACAATATCCAAATGCTCAACGCCATGTTCCTTTATACTTTCAAATAGTTGCGCAACATGGATTTCATCAGCAATATTAGCCTTGACAGCAAAGCACTGTACTCCTTTCGCCTTAATAGCCTCAACAGCCTGGTCGGCATCACTGCGGTGGCGAACAAAATTGACAATGATATTAACGCCACACTCGGCAAGGCGGAGGGCAATAGCCCGACCAATGCCACGAGATCCACCTGTTATTAACGCTGTTTTTCCCTGCATATTTTTCATATTATGATCCTGAACAAAAACACTAGTATAAAACTTGTATATAATTAATTAGCACCTAAATCCTGCAATTGCCAAGTTTGCCGAAGGTGCGAGGCTGCGTACACGCAGACGTATTGTAGTACTTCAAGTGTTCGCAAACAAAGCAGATTCGGTAAAATCGGCAATCCCGAAGGGTGGCAAGCATGAGAAAAATGCTCTTAAACCTAACTCACATTAAAAGTGAACTGATTTCTTGTTGATAAAACCGATAACAGTCTGGAAAAAAATAACTAAAAGCGTTTTTGTCATGTTTGACATGCAAGATTTAGGTAGCAGCTTATCCTTGCCATTTTCCTTTCGGCTATCGCTGTAGTATAGGCTGGGCTATTCTTCGTATAGAACTTTTTATAAAACGGAGGGGATGAAAGCGAATAGGCATTAACTTCTCAGGAACTATAAATCCTTCCACGTTAAATGTATTACTTTGCAAAAAAGTCCATTCTATATGGTCCAGCGAAACTCCTGCATACCCTTTTCCGGCAGCAGTAGCCCAAAGAGGACAATCTGCCGGATTTATCCCAAGTATATCAAGAAAAGCGGTATCCAGAGCAATCGCATTAGCAGAACAACCAAGAACCCCAACAGAGAAAGGCTCACCATGAATTGGTCCGCTCACATGCATTGCCTTTATACCATCGAGCAATGACAGGCTGTGGGGAAAGGCGGGAAGCAACTGAAGGATAAGCTCTGCAAAGCTTCCATTTTTCCCACCATATGCCATGTGCCACCATGCCTTTCTTAAACCGGCAACACAGCCAAACATATTTTTTACCGCCATGGTCACTCGCGCCTGGGCATGGGCTTTGACACGAGGTACATTTACCAATATGTCACATTCCCTGGGTGCCGTAGCTACTCTCAGCTCTTTTCCATCCGGCAAGGCTATTTTTTCCGTTTGATTAAACTCTACAATTTCGACCCCTAAATTGCTCAAACCCGCAAGTGCGCCTATTGCCTCCAGCACAGACCTTGCTGAACCAAAAGCTGGAGAGTCACCAAGCTTTACCTTCGCCCCCTGGTCAAGAAACCATCTGGCAACCGATTCCAGCAAAACAGGTTCACTGCATGCTAGACCTCCATTACGGGCGCAAATCAAATTTGGTTTGATCAGTACCTGAGAACCTGCAAAAGAGCCTCCTCCGCAGGTTACTGAAAGCAACTGATTCACCACATTGTCAAGAGAATCTTGAGCATACATTGCTAAAGGCAGCAAAGCCACCTGCGGAATAGAGCTCTTCATAGAAAACGATTTTGCTAAAAAGAAACCGACTTGACCCTCAAAAGTAAAAGGATCAAGTCGGCAAAGGAGAGAAGATGAAGAATCATTTTAAATTTAGCATTATTCATGCCAGAAAAAAACCAGGGCCCAAAAAAAATATTACCGTTTTTTCAAGGTGTTACATGGAATTTTATTCTCTCTTGCTTCAAGCCCCGCAAAGCAGTTCATTTTTTTTAACCTCGCCTGGGCTAAAAAAAGAATGGATCAAAAAAAACACTTAACATATCAAATAATTACCATGCAATACTATTTTTTATACTCCGTATCTCCCAATAGAACCCCAATTGGATATTTTTTATACACCCTCACTGACATACAAAATCCACAGTGCTGATTATGGTTATATTACGCCTCGTGAAAGGCAATACTTCGGGTCCGTAACACGCCTTCCTGCTGACAAATTTCCTTTTCTACACTAGCTGGAACAGGACCTGCACAGTCAATAATATTATAGCCTAAAGTTCCATTACTTTTATTAGTGTAGTTCATGATGTTAATATGATGTGCACCAAGGATATTTGTCACCAGACCAATCATTCCGGGTTGATCACGATTAATGACCGTTAATCGTGTATGAACATCTACCGTTGGAATGGTTTCAATGTTGGGGAAATTGACACTGTGAACAATGTTGCCGTATTCCAGATAGCTTTTCAACTCTCTAACGGCCATCACCGCGCAGTTTTCTTCAGACTCTGAAGTAGAGGCTCCCAAATGCGGTGTAACAATAATCTTCTCATGGCCGATAAACTTCACCGAGGGAAAATCAGATATATGGCCTCTCAGTTTGCCACTTGCAAGTGCTGCCAACACAGCATCTTCATCAACAATAGGTCCCCTGGCATAATTTATAAGAATGGCATCATCTTTCACAAACTCTAAAAAATCCTTTTGTGTCACATATCCGCGGGTATTTTTGTTTAAAGGAATATGCACGCTGATAAAGTCGGCCTGTCCAAGCGCTTCTTTACGGGATCTTGAAAGTGTTACTTCCGGCGAAAGCCCATGAATATTATCCATAGCTGGAAAAGGATCAAACCCGATAACCTTCATCCCATGATGTAACCCTGCATTGGCGACGCCCACTCCAATCTTTCCAAGTCCAACCACGGCAAGGGTCTTTCCCGCCATTTCTTCGCCCTTAAACTTCTTTTTCTGCGCTTCCACTTCAATGTTTATGGAGTCATCATCCTTCAATTTATTGAGATCTTTACAAAATGAGATACTCTTTTCCACATTACGCAGCCAGATACCTAAAGTCGTATAGACCAACTCCACTACAGCATTGGCATTTGCACCTGGTGCGTTAAATACACAGATTCCTTTCTCAGAAGCTTCGTCAACCGGTATATTATTAACGCCGGCACCGGCTCTAGCGACGCCCAGCAAATTTGGAAAAAGATTCAAATCCACCTGAGAACTCCGTACAACCAACCCTTCCGGGTCGCTCTCTTCCGGGTCTACAATATAACGGTCTGTTAAAAGTGCCAGCCCTTCCGGAGCAATGGCATTCATCGTCTTGATACGAAATAATTGCATAAATGTCCTCTTTCTGGTCATCATTAAAGGATGCAAAGCAGTCAGTTGCGAAACTCAAACAGTCTGTTGTATCAGGTGCGGTAAAACAGTGCACACCCTGGCAGGCGAACGCAACCTGTTGACAAATTGATATAAAATTTAACGGCAGACCCTACAACGATCTTTTGGACCTTGTCAAGCAGAAGCATGTCCAATAGAGAAGTAACCTTTTCTAACAGATAATAAATGATTAGTATTTAGCCATTCTTTCAAATCATACTACCAAAAACTGACACTTCATGAAAAACACATTATTCATTTTTATTTTCCTGTTCTTTATCTTTCCTTCTTTTCTTCCCTGCAACCATGCTTCGGCCAATACTATGGTTGCCCCCATCCACCACCATATATCCCTCAGTTTTGATATAAACAAGCAGACGCTGTATGCAACATCGCGTATCAGCATTCCTCAACAGACTGAGCTGTATCTGGAAGGCGGCCCGCTCTCACTCACCGGGATAGTCCTTGAAAAAGAGAAAACCACCCCTGTCAAAGTTATTGCCGGAGAAAAAAACGACATTTTTATCGCGGCATCACACGTACCGCAGCAGCTTTATATCTCTTGGGAACTCTCAACAGCTCATGTATTGGACAGGGACAATCTTATTGCCGATAACGGGATAACACTTGCTGGGTTTTGGCATCCATTAGGCAAACAAGACATGCTTTTCTCTCTTGATGCGGTTATCCCTCAGCATTTTTCAGCTATTACTGAAGCAGAAGAGATTACCACAACGGTTTCCGGCAGCAACAAGCATGTACACGCCTCCTTCAACCACCCTCTTCAGAGCATGCACTTGATTGCAGGGCCATATATCATCCAGAGTAAACAACTGCAAAATCTGACGATTTATGCTTATTTTTTTAAAGAAGATGCTCATCTGATGAAACAATATCTGGCAAAAACGGCGTCCTACATCCGTGAGTATGAAAATTTGATTGGTCCCTTTCCTTACTCCCGCTATAGTATTGTGGAGAACAGGCTTCCCACCGGCTACGGAATGCCCGGTTTTACCCTCCTTGGCCAAGCTGTTGTTCGCCTTCCCTTTATTGTGGACACCTCTTTGGGTCATGAAATTCTTCACTCCTGGTTCGGTAACAGTATTTTTATTCGTCATGATGATGGAAACTGGGCAGAAGGACTGACAACCTACCTTGCAGATCAACACCTGGCTGCTAAAGCTGGAAAAGACATTCAGTACCGAAAAAAACAGCTTGTTCGATACGATGCCTACGTTGCAGCCGGCACACCACCTTCAATGCGTAATTTTCACAATCCGAGCGATAACCAGCCACAATCACGTATGCTCAAGGCAGTAGGCTATGATAAGGGATCAATGATTTTCCATATGCTTCATCAGAAAATCGGTCGAGACAACTTTTTTAAAGCACTCGCTCTCTTTTATCAAACAAACCGTTTCCAAAGTGCTGGCTGGCAGGATATTCAAGATGCTTTTGCTGAGGTTTCCGACACAAACTTAGCTGCTTTTTTCGACCAATGGGTAGACCGTGAGGATATCCCCTCGCTGTCCATAGAAAAAATAGACGTAAAGCCCAAAGGCGGTCAAGCCTCTGTTGCTTTTGATATCGTCCAACATACGAAAAAACCATATGCAATTGATGTCCCCATACGAATCGAAACTATGGGTGAGCCAATACAAAAAACACTTACCACCAATAGCACGCAAAAAAGGTTTGCCGTTACCACAGATACCCTTCCGGTGTCCATAACCCTAGACCCGAAATACGACCTTATGCGAAGTCTTGGAGCTGGGGAAAGAAGAGTGACTTGGGCTCATTTTCTGGCTGCAAGCCCGATGAATATCTTGGTTTCTGAAAAACAAGCAGCAACGTATCAACCGTTGATAAACCTCCTTCAGAAGCGGGGAGGCAACGTTATCAGCCCAAAAAATGTAACAAACAGTGCTCTACAGAAAGGATCCTGGCTTTTTGCCGGAGCCAGCAGCCATCGCAGCAGTCTTTTTGCCGACAAAAAAGCAGCAGATTTTGATTTTTCGCTGGCAGTGCACCCAAGCCCTTTTCATCAAAGGCAGGTTATGGTCCTGGTAGACAGCGAGGATTTTTCTCAAACCCAGGCTGTTGCCGGCAAACTGTTTCACTACGGACAATATTCCGTCCTTGGCTTCAACAACGGCAACATACAACAAAAACAAACCAGTCCGGCAGACGATGGAGACCACTATCCTTTACTCTCACTTCCTGGAGGTGTACCGACCAAAGCCCCCATGGACTTTTCAGAAATTCTTACAAATATAAAAGACTCGAAAGTAATTTATGTGGGCGAAACACATACCGACTATGGTGCCCATTTACTTCAACTGCAGATAATCCAAGGGCTCTTTCAACTAAACCCAAATCTGGTCATAGGAATGGAGATGTTTCCCACTTCCTCGCAGCAAGCGCTTGATGACTATATCGACGGGACCATCCAGAGCGAGTCCGAATTCATTAAACAGTCACAATATTTTAAAGTTTGGGGATACGACTACCGGCTATACCGCGATATTATAGGTTTTGCAAAAGCTAAAAAAATACCTCTTATTGGCCTGAACCTAGACAAACAGATAACAAGAACATTGTATCGTACCGGAACAACAGATGCATTATCAGTAGAACAGCGAGCCAGTGTTCCAGAGGATCGTGACCTTATACTTCCCGGATATGAACAACGACTTACTTCGGTCTTCAAAATGCATCAGACACCTCATTCTTCAGGAGGGTTTCCCGGTTTTCTTCAGGCCCAGGCATTATGGGATGAAACCATGGCTACATCTATAATCAATATCCTGCAACAATTTCCTGAAAAACAGATCATTGTTCTTGCCGGGACAGGACATGTGCATAAAATAAACGGCATTCCCCCTAGGGTGCAAAGAAGAATGAACAACATTGCCCAAAAAATTATCGTTCCAGCAGGCAGGCTATCCTCTGATGCAGGAATGCCGGCCCCTGCCGATATACTGATGGACACAGCAAGCGTTGAACTAGCTGCAGTGGGTAAAATCGGGGTTATACTCGAAGAGGAAGAAAATGGACAAGTGAGAATACGTCAAATAAGCCCTCATGGTTTGGCAGGCAAGGCAGGTCTGATGCCACAGGATATTATCAAACAAATTAACAACAATCCTGTCGCCAGTGTCGCCGATATCAAAATCAGCCTCCTTGACACTAAGGCCGGGGACACGGTCAGCGCTCAAATCATAAGAGGTGAAAAGCTCTACGACTTCCAAGTGGAACTCTCCTCTATTCAACAGACAATGATGCCAAAAGCTCACCCAAAGATAAAGATGCCTTGAAGGGAGAAAAGCTTATTGCAAAGGTTCGTTGAACTTAAACAAGAACCTCCAGCTATGAGAGGGCCGAGCTGAGAGCCACTGCGCAAACATTCTTTTTCACATCATGAACTCGCAATATATCAACACCCTTTTGCACGCACAAAGCTGATACAATGGCGGTCGGGAGATCACGTTCCGTGACAGGTATGCCTAGCAAGTGGTCAAAAAACGACTTGCGTGAGTGGCCAACCAGCACTTGGCATCCATGCTTTTTAAATTCCCTGATATTTCGTAGTATGGCCAGGTTATGGTCTACGCTTTTACCAAAACCAATGCCAGGATCAATAATAATTCGCCGGCGATCAATTCCTTTTTTTTCCATCCAGGCTAGCCGTTGAGTAAAAAAAGTATTTATTTCCTCAACAACATCAGTGTATTGAGGGGCGATCTGCATAGTATCTGGGTTACCCTGCATGTGCATTATGATCACGGGGCCACTGTAACTGGCTACCACCTCTACCATTTCTGGGTCTTGGCGGAGGGCTGAAATGTCATTGACCATTGTAGCACCCGCAGCAAGAGCAGCTTTTGCGACAAGAGCTTTGGTTGTGTCAATGGAAACAGGAATGGAAGTGAATTGGCGAATCTGAGTAATTGCAGGCAGAACTCTTGCCATCTCCTCATCCGCATCGATCGCTTCAGCAAAAGGTCTGGATGACTCCCCTCCCACATCAATAATGTCCGCTCCATCCTCAACAAGCTTAACGATTTGCTTTTGAATAGCATCCTTATTGGTGTACCGGCCGCCATCTGAAAAGGAATCAGGAGTAACATTGAGTATCCCCATAACCTTTGTTGCACTTGCCATGAATACATCTCCAATAAATAAAAAGAGCCGGTCGACTGCAAGCAGTCTACCGGCTCAAATTTCTACGTGCCTACATTTGCTGCAAATTAGGCTTCGGCGGTTTCATGCTCCTCAGTAGCGTTAGATGGCTCCGTTTCACTCTTTTCAGTAGTGTTTACAACAGCTTCTTCTTCACCTCTGAGATTAACAATTATACGATTCATGTCTTCGAGCATAATTGTCTCTTTCTCAAGCAATTCAGCAGCCACCGCATCCAGGATGTCCATGTTATCCTGAAGAAGTTTTGTGACTCTTTCATTACCCTCGAGAATGATCTTTTTCACAGCATCATCAATTTTTTGGGCCGTCAACTCACTATAATCACGATGTTGGGCAATCTCCCGTCCGAGGAAAATCTGCTCATCTTTCTTACCATACGCAAGAGGTCCGAGTTCGTCACTCATTCCCCATTCACACACCATTTTTCGGGCGAGCTCACTGGCACGTTCAATATCGTTGCCTGCACCTGTGGTAATCTCATTAAATACAAGTTTTTCAGCGACCCTACCGCCAAATAGAATGGCAATGGAATCAAGCAAGAAACCACGAGCATGTGTATATTTTTCATCCATGGGCAATTGCATTGTCAAACCAAGAGCCCTACCCCTGGGGATAATGGTCACTTTATGAATGGGATCTGTTCCCGGCAGAAAGCGAGCAACCAAGGCATGTCCTGCTTCATGATAAGCAGTGATCTCTTTCTCTTTGTCGGAGATAATCATTGATCTTCTCTCTGCGCCCATCATTACCTTATCTTTGGCCTTTTCCAACTGCTCAGCATCAACCTGGTCCTTACCTTTTCTGGCTGCCATAAGAGCAGCCTCATTGACGAGATTTTCCAGGTCAGCACCAGAAAATCCAGGTGTACCGCGAGCAATCACTCCCATGTCGACATCATCTGCCAACTTGGTTTTTTTGCCATAAATTTCAAGAATCTTTTCTCGTCCTTTCACATCCGGCACCGGCACCATTACCTGACGATCAAAACGACCTGGTCTGAGTAATGCTGGATCAAGTACATCAGGTCGGTTGGTGGCAGCAATAATAATAACCCCATCATTGCCCTCAAACCCATCCATTTCAACCAGCAGTTGATTCAAGGTCTGTTCGCGCTCGTCATGCCCTCCACCTAGCCCAGCTCCACGATGACGCCCTACAGCATCAATTTCGTCGATAAATATAATACAGGGCGCATGTTTTTTACCCTGATTAAAGAGGTCACGAACCCTTGAGGCCCCTACCCCGACAAACATTTCAACAAAATCAGAACCAGAGATGGTGAAAAACGGAACTCCGGCCTCGCCGGCAATGGCTCGGGCAAGTAAAGTTTTTCCTGTTCCAGGAGAACCTGCAAGCAAAACACCTTTGGGTATTCTTCCACCCAGCTTTGTGAATTTCTGAGGATCGCGCAGGAAATCGATTATCTCTTCGAGTTCTTCTTTGGCTTCATCAATACCGGCAACATCTTTAAACGTAACCTGTACTTCCCCTTCTCCCTGGAGTTTTGCCCTGGTTTTGCCAAATGAAAGAGCCCCGCCTTTACCGCCCATCTGCATCTGGCGCATAAAGAAAATCCACACCCCAATCAAAAGCAGCATCGGAAACCAGGATATCAGTATAGTCAAATACCAAGGCGTTTGCTCAGGCTCTTTAACAGAAATATCCACTCCAGACTGTCTGAGCATGGGGATAAGTTCTGCATCATCGGGAGCCACGGTTGTAAATGGACGCCCATCAAGACCAGAACCGGTAATTTTTTCACCCTGGATATTAACCTTGGTGATGGCACCACTATCCACGCTTGACCAAAACTCGCTGTATGTCACAGAGTTACTGGCTGAATGAGGTTTGTTAAACAAGTTAAACAGCAAGATCATAGTCAGACCTATGACCAGCCACATGCTCAGATTTTTATAAAAAGTATTCAAAAAAACTCTCCACTATGATGCTGTTGACGTGTAACCATTTGGCAGTATAACCTTTTTGAGTACCACGCCAGGCGTATAATTTTGTTTTACAGTAATACTGTTTTATTTTCCGTCAATGGTTTTAGAAAATTCCTGTACAGTTTTCACACCAACCTCCTGCGCAAGAAGGGACTCAACTGCAAGTGCCATGGACCACCCACCAGTAATGGTTGTGGAATAGGGAATGTGATAATCCAAGGCTGCACGCCTGATGGTATATGCATCTTCAGTGGTTCGATTGCCCGCTGAAGTGTTAAGAATCAATTGTACAGCCCCATCTTCTATTTTATCAAGAATATGTGGTCTTCCCTGGGAAATTTTATTCACCTCTGTACATTCAATACCATAGTCGGAAAGCCTGGCTGCAGTCCCCTTTGTGGCAAGAAGAGAATAGCCTAACTCAACAAATTTCCTTGCAACCGGCACAACGGCATCCTTGTCTCCATGGCGGACCGATACAAAGACATTCCCTTTAAGCGGCAAGCTCGATCCCGCTGCCAATTGCGCTTTAGCAAGGGCCTGGCCGAGATTATCATCTATCCCCATAACCTCACCCGTGGATTTCATTTCCGGCCCAAGCAGGGTATCCACATTTTCAAAGCGATCAAAAGGAAAGACAGCTTCTTTTACAGCCCAGTGGCTAAGCTGCTTTTCCTGGGTAAAGCCCAAGTCCTCAAGACTTAACCCCATCATCACCTTGGTCGCAATTTTGGCCAACTCGACGCCTGTTGCCTTGGAAACAAAGGGAACGGTTCGCGAAGCCCGCGGATTAACTTCCAGTACATATAAAATATCGCCTTTTACGGCAAACTGGACGTTCATCAACCCAATAACTCCCAGTTCTTCGGCCATGGACTTGGTCGCCCTTGTAATTTCATCTACCATGGTAGCGGGTAAGGTATGGGGCGGTAAAACGCAGGCTGAATCACCAGAATGAATGCCGGCTTCTTCGATGTGCTGCATAATGCCACCGACCACACTCATGGTACCATCGGAGACTGCATCCACATCAACTTCAATGGCATCTTTTAAAAATTGATCGAGCAAAACAGGGTGCTCTGCTCCAGCTATTCCCGGCAAATTCATAAAGTCGCGTATACCCTCTTCATTGTAGACAATCCGCATATCGCGCCCACCGAGAACGTACGATGGTCTCATGACCACAGGGTAACCGATCCGACCTGCCACCTGCAGTGCTTCTTCCAAGGTGTGGGCTGTACCGTTTTCCGGCTGCCTGAGATCAAGCTTTTGCAGAAACTGCTGAAACCGTTTTCTGTCCTCTGCACGGTCAATGGCATCGGGAGGTGTACCGATGATAGGAACACCCGCCTTATCCAATGGCATAGCAAGATTAAGCGGCGTTTGACCACCAAACTGGACAATTACCCCGTCAGGTTTTTCCCGTTCTATAATATTCAGCACATCTTCTCTGGTTAAAGGCTCAAAATAGAGCTTATCCGAGGTGTCGTAATCCGTGGAAACGGTCTCCGGATTTGAATTAACCATGATCGACTCAACTCCGATCTCTTTCAAGGCAAAGGAAGCATGAACGCAGCAATAATCGAATTCTATGCCCTGTCCGATACGATTAGGACCGCCACCTAAAATAATTATTTTTTTCCGATCAGTAACCTCAACCTCATCTTCTTGCTCATAGGTTGAATAGTAGTATGGAGTGTACGATTCAAACTCAGCGGCACAGGTATCTACGAGCTTGTAAACAGGCTCCAACCCTTTTTTAATTCGCAACTGACGAATATCTTCTTCAGAAGTACCGGTAAGGATAGCCAGCTGCACATCCGAAAAACCATACTGCTTGGCTAAATAAAGCGCATCACTGTCCAGCCCGCTAAATCCTTTTTCGCCAATTTCCACCCCCTTGTCAACGATCTGGCGGAAATTATACAAAAACCAGGGGTCGATATGGCTTAACTCATAGATCCGCTCAACCTCCATTCCGCGCCTTAAAGCCTCAAATATATAGCTCATGCGACGTGAATTCGGGCGGGTAAGACCACGATCCAAGTCATCCTGGTGCAGTTCGACCATCTCGTCCTTACGATCAAAGCCAAATCCCATACGGCCTATTTCCAAGGAGCGGATTCCTTTCTGGAATGCTTCCTTAAAAGTACGTCCCATGGCCATGGTTTCCCCTACCGATTTCATGGCAGTGGTGAGAATATCATCGGTTTCCGGAAATTTTTCAAAGGTCCATCGCGGTATCTTGACCACGCAATAATCTATGGTTGGTTCAAAAGATGCGTAGGTCTCACGGGTGATATCATTTTTAATTTCATCCAGCGTATAGCCAACAGCCAGCTTGGCTGCAATTTTAGCAATGGGAAACCCGGTTGCTTTAGAGGCCAGCGCAGAAGAGCGGGACACCCTGGGGTTCATTTCAATGATCATCAACTCCCCGTCT
Organism: Desulfogranum marinum; assembly: GCF_016918565.1. Classification (GTDB taxonomy): domain Bacteria; phylum Desulfobacterota; class Desulfobulbia; order Desulfobulbales; family Desulfobulbaceae; genus Desulfogranum; species Desulfogranum marinum. The sequence goes on along the minus strand of NZ_JAFFQD010000002.1, from coordinate 280,870 downwards.
GCAGGGTTGACGGCAAATTGTACGTTGGAACCTCCTGTTTCCACTCCGATTTCACGGATAATAGCAATGGCCGCATCACGCATCTCCTGATATTCTCGATCAGTAAGTGTTTGCGCTGGGGCTACGGTAATGGAATCACCCGTGTGAACGCCCATCGCATCAATATTTTCAATGGAGCAAATAATGACGACGTTGTCGTTTTTATCACGCATAACCTCAAGCTCATATTCTTTCCACCCAAGGAGGCTTCGCTCAATCATCACCTCTGTGGTCATGGATAGATCAAGTCCTGCTGTGGCAAGTTCTTTAAGCTCGGTCCGGTTGTAGGCAACACCGCCGCCGGTCCCCCCCAAGGTGAAACTTGGTCGCACAATTATGGGAAACCCTATTTCACTGCCCGCTTCCATTGCATCTTCAATCGTGTGCACAATGGCCGATTCGGGCACCTTCAGGTTAATTTTCCGCATGGCATCGCGAAACTCTTCACGGCCTTCCGCCTTTTGAATGACGTCGATATTTGCGGCAAGCATTTCTACGCCATATTTTTCAAGCACCCCCATTTCGGCGACCTTAATGGCAGTGTTCAGTCCGGTCTGCCCACCCAGAGTCGGCAACAATGCATCCGGTCGTTCCCGTTCTATGACCTTGGCCACGCACTCCGGCGTAATTGGCTCTATATAGGTCCGATCCGCAAGCCCGGGATCGGTCATGATGGTGGCAGGATTCGAGTTAATCAAAATCACCTCGAATCCTTCTTCTTTTAGAGCCTTAACAGCCTGTGCTCCAGAGTAATCAAATTCACAGGCCTGGCTAATGATAATGGGCCCGGAGCCAATGATGAGGATTTTACTTATATCTGTTCGTTTAGGCATGATACGTTATCAAATAAGAGATCAGAATGAATGCTGCATGAGTTCAATAAAACGGCCAAATAAATACTCTGCATCATGTGGACCGGGAGCATATTCAGGATGATACTGGACGGAAAAGGCAGGATACTTTAAATGCCGCATTCCTTCCAGACTGTTATCATTGAGATTGATATGGGTTACTTCGACTTCAGGTGGTAATTTTTCAGGGTCAACACAAAAACCATGATTTTGTGAAGTAATTTCGATTTTACCGGTAGTGAGATCCTTTACCGGTTGATTCGTTCCACGGTGGCCGAACTTAAGCTTATAGGTGGAGCCTCCATATGCGAGAGCAAGCATCTGGTGCCCAAGACAAATACCAAAAATAGGTTTAACACCAAGTAATTGTCTTATATTTTCAACAACACCCTCAACACCGGCAGGGTCACCGGGCCCGTTGGAAAGAAAAATTCCGTCCGGTTCAAGCGCCAGCACCTGCGCTGCAGAAGTTGTCGCGGGCACCACAACGACCTGGCACCCGTACTGTTTCAAAAGCCGTAGCTGATTGTACTTCACACCAAAATCATAAGCCACGACCTTAAACTTTTCTTTTCCACCACTCTCGAAGCCTTTTCCCTGCTCGGGTCCCTTATCAGTCCAGAGATAAGGGGTCTCACAGCTCACTCTCTTGACCATATCCCGGCCAACCAGCCCCGGCCATTGCCTGGCTCGTTGTACCAACGAATCAGCATCCAGATCTTCGGTGGAAATAACAGCCTTCATGGCACCAGTGTTACGTATCAGCCGGGTAAGCATCCTGGTGTCAAGGCCTTCGATCCCGAGTACATTGTATTGTTGTAAAAAGGATGCTAAATCAGAGGTGGATCGATAGTTACTGGGCTGAGCTTGATACTCCCGCATTAAAAATGCACGTGGATGAACTGACGCAGACTCCATATCCTCTGCATTAACACCGTAGTTACCAATCAAGGGATATGTCATGGTTACCAATTGCGCAGTGTACGAAGGATCAGTCAACACCTCCTGATACCCACTCATGCTGGTGTTAAAAACTATTTCGCCCAAGGCCTCCCCGGGTCCTGTAAATGAATATCCTGGTATTACTGTACCGTCTTCAAGCCCAATCAATGCTTTCATAAAGTGTCTTTTATCATTTTATTGTGAAAAATGTGAATAATGCCTGAGAGGCGCTTCTCTACAAACCTATTTCCTTTTATTTTCAAAGAGATCGTTCACCAGGTTAACCTGTTTTTCTACAATCTCAGCACCAGTTAAAACCAGGTGTCTGGCCTGTTCACAAGCCTGCTCATATTTTTCCTGATGCCGGTCATGCTGCTGCAGCAAACAGGCTAATTGGTCAGCATCTCTAACAGAAAAGCCACACCCTGCCGACTCAAGCAATGCTGCTTCCTGGTGAAAATCGTTCATAAAGGGACCGTAGTATACTGGACGCTCCTGTTGGACTGCTTCAAGTATATTATGCCCTCCTCGTTCAACCAGGCTTCCACCACAGAAGTTATAATCACCGGCACTGTAAAGATCGACCAAGTCCCCCATGGTATCCACAAGGACGACAGAATGGCTTCGTTTCCCACCATTTTTCAATTCCGTATAGTAATGAAACTGAAGTCCATCCCTCAGCAACAACGCGGCAACTTCCTTTATCCGCTCAAGGTGTCTGGGTGCAAGCAACCACAGTATGTCGCGTTGTGCAGAAAGCCGCCGATAGACCGGCAGCAAATGTTCCTCTTCACCGGAATGGGTGGAACCGCAGAGAAAAACCTTCTCTGCCTCCACCTGAAGAATCTTTCGGTAACGATCTCTACGGCGGGGGATATCACCTTTTACCATCGCAGATTTTACGTTACCGCAAACTTCTATCCGATCAGGGGCCGCGCCTAAGCGAGCAAAACGCGAAGCATCCTCACTGGTAATAGTTGCAATCCACTCAAACCCCTGCAGTAACTGCCCCATAAACGTCTTCAAATACAAGTAACGCCCTAAAGAACGTTCCGACAAACGCCCGTTAAGCAGTGCGGCAGCTGTACCTCGCTTTCTTAGCATGCTCAACATAACCGGCCAAAGTTCTGTCTCAAGACAGACATATACGTCTGGAGCTATCTTTTGCAGAGCCCTGGCAACAACAATCGGCACATCCAGTGGCGCCATGAGGCATGGGATATTTTCAGGAAACAGTTTTTTAGCGACCTTGTTTCCCTGTTCGGTGGTTGTAGTCAAAACTACACTCAATCCGGGTATTGTCTGCAAGAGAGCATCGGCTACAATGACAGCAGCGCGCACTTCGCCTACCGATGCAGCATGCAGCCAAAGCCGCCTTTGGCACTGAATTTCCGGTAAAAGGTTTTCATTATAGAGCCCGAGTCGCTGCTCAAGTCCGTAACTGTACCTTTTCCCTAGATGCCTGAGTAGGGGAAGAAACAGGCGTAACAAAAAATAAATACCTGTTCCGACTATACCGTATCCCAAGTACAGAATATTGTTCACATGAGCACCGGCTTATTGAAAGAGAAAGCGCAAAAACATTATATTAAAACAGGATTTATGGCGTCAGTCAACAAAGTTCATCCTAAATTCGCTAAAACAACCCTATCAGTGATTTTTATCCTTGTAGCTTCACGAGACAAATCGCTCTGCTCCTCGTTTGGATTGACTCTGAGCGTTGTGTGAATGTCTTCAATCGCACCCAATTTCTTAAGACTATGTTGAATATCTGCCATTTCGTTCGCCTTCCAAAAGTCTTGCGCTTACCAATGGTACCGGTAGCATAAAATTTAAGTCTCTCGATGCCTGAGCCGATAAAAATCCGAGGCGAGAAGAAATACATTCAGCAATCTACAGTGGAATTTATCATTGACAATCCCTGTTTTGATTTGTAAGCAAGCCAGACCATTCTTAGTAAGCTTTCCTAAAGGCCCGCACCCTTCCCCAATTGGGAGTTCAACGTGCCCTTACAGCACGGTCATGCATCTATTAAAGGAAAGCCGTAACCATACGTTCCATCTTTATCGCTCACAGGCCAGGCTACACGGAACGAACAGACATGCCGGAGACGACAATGAACAAATGGCTCACCACTCTACTCCTGACTGCGTTGCTTTTTGGACTCGGACAACCGGTATCAGCAAAAAATGAGGAAAAAAAAATGAAAGATGGATTGTACGCTAACATAGCCACTCAAAAAGGAGATATACTCCTCAAGCTGTATTATGACAAAACCCCCTTGACGGTTATTAATTTTGCAGGACTGGCAGAAGGCAGTCTTCATCTCGGTGGCTTTGACAAACCAACCGAAAAGCCCTTTTATGACGGTCTCACTTTTCACAGAGTAATTGACAATTTCATGATCCAAGGCGGATGTCCACTGGGAACCGGCACAGGTGGTCCTGGCTATACCTTCCCTGACGAATTTGATCCTTCATTAAAACACAATCGACCAGGCATTCTGTCCATGGCTAATGCCGGACCAGGAACCAATGGCAGTCAATTTTTCATTACCCACGTACCCACCCCCCATCTTGACGGTAAACATACGGTTTTCGGTAGAGTGATTGAGGGGCAAGACGTTGTTAATGCTATTGCCCAGGGCGATGTTATCGAAAAAATAGAAATTATCCGAGTTGGCAAGGATGCCGAGAAATTCAAAATAAACCAGGCTGCTTTTGATAAAGCAGTGGCTGAAATTGAAGATTCGAAAAACGGCGCATTAAAAAAAGAAAACGAAAAAATCAAAAAACTGATCAAGGATAAATGGCCGGAAGCCCATAAAACCCGTTCAGGACTCTATTACCAGATTGAAGCAGAAGGCAGCGGCCCAACCCCCAAACAAGGTGATGTCATCAGTGCTCACTATACAGGCCGCCTCCTGTCTAACAATAAAAAATTTGACAGCTCCTATGACCGCAAAGAACCCATTCAGTTTCCGGTGGGCCAAGGAAGAGTCATTCGTGGCTGGGATGAAGCGCTTAGTGCAATGAAGAAAGGAGAAAAACGCACCCTTATTATTCCACCGAACCTGGCTTACGGGGAACAAGGTGCAGGCGGGGTAATCCCCCCCAATGCATGGCTGGTCTTTGATGTGGAACTTGTTGATTTTTAGCCTATAAAAGACACTGCAAGCTGTTCGAAAAGGCGGGATCCCTCGGGAATACCGCCTTTTTTATTTTGATTTCAAACCGGCACATGAACAGATCCATTATTACTGCAGACAGAGAGAAGGTTGATACGTCTCTGATAATAGGCGGCGGTCTTGTCCTGGTCGGCCAGCTGCTTATTAACCGCCGGCAGCACCAAAGACCACTACACGATTAGCTCTCCTCACATTTTCCGGGGTTCTCGGCACAATTAATATTTCAATCCAATTCTATCTCGCGCCAGGTCCAGGGTTACCGTTGCCTTTTCCCGTGCCTTTTCCGCCCCTCCGGCAAGGACCTCCCGCAGATAATCCAGGTTGTTCAACAGATCTTTCTTTTTAGCCCTTGCGTCTACAAAATAGTCATTAATCAATTCAAAAAGGTCCTGCTTCAAATACCCGTAAGCAGCCCCGCCATTGACATACAAATCATGTACCTCTGCCATTTTTTCAGGAGACGCAAACAATTTGAGCAAAGCATAGAGGTTACATGTCTCAGGATCCTTTGCCTCTTCCACCGGAGTAGAATCGGTCTGGATGGACATGACGACCTTACGCAACGGTTTCTCATCCATAAAAATAGGAATGGTGTTGCCGTAGGACTTAGACATTTTTTGACCGTCCAACCCGGGAACGATCGCTGTAGATCCGCTGATAGCAGGTTCGGGTACCACAAAAGTCTCGCCAAAGGTATTATTAAACTTGATGGCTATATCGCGTGCAACTTCCAGATGCTGCTTTTGATCCTTACCAACCGGCACAATTTCTGCCTGATATAAAAGAATATCAGCCGCCATGAGCACAGGATAGGAAAAGAGGCCATGACTTGGTGCAATATTTTTGGCTACTTTATCCTTGTAAGAATGACATCGCTCCAAAAGTCCCATCGGGGTAATGGTCGACAGCATCCAGGTCAACTCACAGACCTCCGGCACATCTGACTGCACCCAGAAGGTGCAACGTTCTGGATCAAGACCGAGCGCAAGAAAATCTGCAGCAGCCTCAAGGGTGCCCTTTCGCAGGCGCTCACGATCATGCACAGATGTCAGGGCGTGGAGATCGACAATAAACACGTACAGATCTGCTGACTCCATTTGCCGAATCATGGTCTGCATCATGCCAAAATAGTTTCCGATGTGTAGTTTACCGGAAGGTTGAATACCCGATAATATGCGTTTCATAGGTAGTTTGTATAAAGAATTTCAGTGAAGGGAAAATTGACAGATCATCTATAGCGCAAAACAAAAAAAAATGGGAGTGCAGATTGAACCGCACTCCCATTCGCACTGAAAAAAAGAAAAGTAACTCTCTGCTTATTTTACCTCTTCAAAGTCAGCATCAACAACGTCGTCATCATCACCTTTACCTTTACCGCCTCCTGCTGCGCCTGCTCCTGCAGCGCCACCGGCAGCTCCTGCAGCACCAGATCCACCGCCAGGCTGATCCTGTGAAGCCTGAGCATACATCAGTTCGGCAAGTTTATGTGACGCCTGGGTCAAAGCTTCTGTTGCAGACTTGATGCTATCAACATCGTCAGTTTCAAGCGCTTTTTTCAGATTTTCAATTTCTTTTTCTACATTTCCCTTGGTCTCAGCATCCACCTTATCACCAAGCTCTGTCAAGCTCTTCTGAGTCATGTGGATCATTGCATCGCCGTTATTTTTCGCTTCTACCAGCTCCTTACGTTTCTTGTCTTCATCGGCATGCAACTCAGCATCCTTCTTCATCCTCTCGATTTCGTCTTCAGAAAGGCCGGAAGAGGCTGTAATGCGAATGGACTGTTCCTTGTTGGTTCCAAGATCTTTTGCTGAAACATGAAGAATACCATTGGCATCCAAATCAAAGGCAACCTCAATCTGCGGCACACCACGCGGGGCCGGAGGAATGTCAGCCAGTTCGAATCGGCCAATGGTCTTGTTATCTTGGGCCATTTCACGCTCGCCCTGAAGAACATGAATGGAAACCGCAGGCTGATTATCTGCAGCTGTCGAGAAGACCTGACTTTTCTTGGTTGGTACAGTGGTATTCTTCTCGATAAGCTTGGTCATTACTCCACCGAGCGTTTCAATACCAAGGGAAAGTGGCGTAACATCAAGTAGCAGTACATCCTTCACGTCACCCTGAAGCACGCCACCCTGGATGGCAGCACCGATGGCAACAACCTCATCTGGATTTACCCCCTTATGCGGATCTTTACCAAAGATGGATTTAACCTTTTCCTGCACCTTAGGCATACGAGACATGCCACCTACAAGGATAACCTCGTCGATCTCTGAAGCGTTGAGTCCGGCATCAGCAAGTGCCACCTTACATGGACCTGCAGTACGTTCGATCAAATCTTCTACCAGTGCTTCCAGTTTAGCACGACTCAACTTGATGTTGAGATGCTTTGGTCCGGATGCATCTGCGGTGATAAATGGCAGGTTAATATCGGTCTCCATAGCGGTAGAAAGCTCTTTCTTTGCTTTCTCAGCTTCTTCTTTTAACCGCTGCAGGGCCATATTGTCATTGCGGAGATCCACCCCATTATCACGCTTGAATTCGTCGGCAAGCCAGTTAACGATCCGCATATCAAAATCTTCACCACCAAGGAAGGTGTCACCGTTGGTGGATTTGACCTCAAACACACCGTCGCCGATCTCAAGGATGGACACGTCAAAAGTACCGCCACCCAGATCGAAAACAGCGATTTTTTCTTCGCCTTTTTTATCCAGACCATAGGCAAGGGAGGCAGCGGTCGGCTCATTGATAATACGTTGCACATTCAGACCGGCAATTTTTCCGGCATCCTTTGTGGCCTGGCGCTGGGCATCATTAAAGTATGCAGGAACAGTAACAACGGCATCTTCAACTGGTTCCCCCAAATACTCTTCCGCTGTCTGCTTCATTTTACCAAGGATCATTGCCGAGACTTCTGCTGCGGAGTAGGTTTTACCCTCAACTTCAACCACAGCATCGCCACCAGGACCTTCAACAATCTTAAAAGGACTGATATCAATAGATTTTTTCACTTCCAAGTCGGTAAACTTTCGCCCAACAAGCCGTTTGATGGCAAAAAGAGTTCGCGTCGGATTCGTAACGGCCTGCCGTTTTGCAACCTGGCCGACCAAACGCTCCCCATTGTCTGTAAATGCCACAATTGAAGGGGTGGTTCTGTTTCCTTCGCTATTTTCAATGACCTTTGGATCACCGCCCTCCATGATGGATACACAACAGTTGGTAGTACCCAGGTCAATGCCTATAATTTTTCCCATAATGCTTCTCCTGTCTCCTTAAATAATCAGCTACAAGCTGTAAAAAATACCTTAATAATTACTTAATATAACATTATCTAAACTGTTTCCCCTGCTTGCAGGGATCGGTTATGCGTCCTCTTCCGGTGCGGGACCGCTTGAGACAACCACCTGAGCATGACGCAACACCCTGTCCTTGAACCGATACCCCTTGGCAAATTCGCGCAAGACATGATTGGCTGGAACCTCACTGCTGTTTTCCATGGTCAATGCATCCTGCTCATCAGGATTAAATTCCTGCCCCACAGCATCTAAAGGTTCAACACCAAATTTTTCAAGAGTTCCGACCAAACCTTTCTGGGTAAGATCCAACCCTTCAAGCATTGATTCAAGTTTCGCACTCGCATCGTCGGCATCTGCTTTGCCCTGATCAATGGCACGATCAAGATTATCAAGTGTTGTCAGTAACTCACGCAGTATATTTTCCCCGGCGTATTTCATGAGTTTACTCTGCTCGCGCTCTATTCTCTTTTTAAAATTTTCAAATTCAGCAGCGACGCGAAGCAGTTTATCCTCTGCAGCTTCAAGTTCTTCCTGCAGGTTTCTTTCCGGTTGTTCAACAGATTCATCAACAACAGATTCCACACCACCAGGCTCTTCAGGAACTGCAGTTTCTTCCTCCGGATCAACAGGCTGCTGCTCTTTGGTCTCTTCTACCACCTCAAGTCTCCTTCTCCCTAAGTATATTTCCACCGTCTTGTTGAGCTGTTATTCCACACAGATCAATCAACCGGCCAGACAAATCTGGTGCCAACAATAAGTATGGCAAAAACCAGTGTCAAGGGCGGGAAAAATCAATTTAAGTAGGAAAAAATGGGGAGTGTAAAGCCTTTTACACCTTGGCCAAGCAAAGCTACGCCGGATAAAAAATGTTTTTCCCTTGCCGAACAAGGTTAAAAAAACAACACACGATGCCACTGGCGAAAAGAACAGCTCCCCACGCTAAATCCTGACAAAATCGCCGTTGCTGATCGGGCAACTATGAACTAATTCGAGCCAAATCAACAAGGTGCAGCAAATATGTTTACGGGGTGTCCTGGAAAACGGGCAAATTCGTTCAAATTCGCTGTACAGGCAAAATTTTACCGCAGGCACATAAGCTGATATCGGAGCCTAACGCTGACCTTCAAGGATAAAAACTTGAATGGAACAAAACAGTTGGATGTATGAACAATATTTCAAGATAGCATGGAGCCGACTCAAACTAACTACACGCGCAGTACGTTGACGCCACAAACTGGTGGCAACCTAGCGAATGCAATGCCTGAGTTTTTCAGCGTTGACTGTGAACAGCTTAACAGGTGAGCTTATATTTTCCCATCAGACGAATCCGCGTTCACGTCCTCGACAGAGGACCGATAAAAACAAAAAGTATTCCGCCCCTTCTCTTTAGCTTTGTACAATGCCATATCAGCACACTTGATCACCCCGTCGATGTCGGATGAATCATCAGGATACAGGGCGATGCCGATACTTGTTGAAATACTGATAACATGCTCTTGTATGCGCACCTGTTCCTGCATGACAGCAATAATTTTCCCAGCGATTATTGCAACGTCTTTTTTATTGCCGATTCCGTCAAGTACAAAAACAAATTCATCCCCACCTAGTCGAGCTACCGTGTCCGAGGCTCGACACTGCCGTTTAAAGCGGTCAGCCACTTCCACCAACAGATCATCACCAACATCGTGACCGAGCGTATCATTGATATGTTTAAAACGATCCAGATCAAGATACATGACAGCTACCCCTTTCTCAAGCCTGCCGGCCTTGATCAGCGCCTGGTTGAGCCGATCTCTAAACAAAAGCCTGTTGGGTAAACCGGTTAAAGTGTCATGATGGGCCAGCCGATAGAGCTTGGATTGGCTGTCTCGAAGTTCGTCTTCAATTCGCAGCCTGTCGGTGACATCCCTGGCAACTTCAATAATCCCGTAAACCTCTCCTTCAGCATTTCTCAACGGTGAGATATCGAGCTCAAAGGTATTATTAATACCGTTACCATGGTAGGGATTATGGATGAGTTTCACCTGATTATCTTTTTCCCTGATTGCACTTATGGGACAGGGAAAGCGGTGGTCGTTGCAGGGGCCACCTGCACTGCAAAACAGTTCATAACATTTTCTGCCATGCATGGAACCACCTGCTTCAGAAACATTAATCAGCCCAACTGCGGTCTGATTAATAAGCAAAATGTTATATTGCAAATCAATGACCATGACAGGGTCACCGGCACTGTCAATAACTGTCTGTAAAAAATTTCGTTCATGGTCGACTGCATTATGCAGCTGTTGCTGGATTGCAGCAAGTGCCTGTTCCCTATGTTTTTGTAAAGTTATATTCTGGTGGGTACCGGTCATCCTGACCGGCATATTGTTTTCATTTCTTTCAACAACTCTTCCCCGGTCAAGATACCAGGCCCAATCACCATGCTCATCTTTTACCCGGTATTCGATTCTATACTCATCAGTTTGCCCTTCCAGATGCGCGTTTAATATAGTGAGCACCTTTTCCTTATCATCCGGATGAACAATGCGATTGGTTGAGCCAGGCCCTTTATCGCCGCTTCGATAATCTAAATACTCTTTTTGGTTGGGGCTGGTGTACATCTCACCGGTTTGAATATTCCAATCCCACAACCCGGCTTGGGAGGCAAGTAATGCGAGTTCATAGCGTTCTTCAATCCGGCGCATTTCCTTTTCACGATGCTTTGCATCCTCCTTATCAAATAAGCGGCGTAAAGCATGAGCAACAGCCTCACCGACCTGGGAAAAAGACTGAACATCAAGAATGGATGACACTCCCTCACCAACAGACAGCGTTGTATGCACCACTAAAAAACCATACAGTGCGGGGGTAGACCTTATCGCAGTGCAGATACCGGTATACGACGATCCTGGAGGAAAGGTATTGCATACAATACATTTTTCTGATCGGCAAAAAACTGTCGCCAAAGATGGCTCTTGCAACACCCGAAGCCCGCATGGTGGCAAAACACCTTCGCGAAGATGGGCCATTATTTCTTGAAAACGAGCAGCAAATCCAGTTTCAGCGGTAATCATGCTGCCGGTCGTTTCATCGATAAACACAATAAGCGATGATACAAACAGGCTGTTAGTTACCAGCCTGTCACAGATCCCCTGTAGCAAATTCGAAAGATCGTTTTCCGTCAAAAGATGACGATACACCTCGTTTATAGCCTGGAGTAACTCCCTTTGCCTATCACATGCCATCTCGTCTCCATACTGTTTTTCCCCTCTCCATATTTCCTCCCGCTTATAGCTCTATCTTGCTGACTTTCAATTTACTCACAAATATGGGGCAATAGGTCCCGCCTTTCATGTAGCTTTAACAAAAATGAACACTTTTCCCAAAACCAGCCCTGAAGACCGGCAGGTGATGTAAGCATTATCTCCTGATTACACTTCTAAACCGCAGCTTGGCAGGCATTATGGCTGATGTGGCTGGCCAAGCAACAAAAAATTCAGCAGTTACTGTATATCGTAGGTTTTTAGCTTATTCAAAAGTGTCTTTCTGGTTATCTGGAGACGACGAGCGGCCTCACTCCTGTTGCCTCCTGTTTCCTTGAGCGTCTTCAGAATTAATGCTTTTTCTGCGTCTTTTAGAGTTGCAGGCTTTTTTTCTTTGCCGGCGGGGTGCAAGCCGGCCCAGCGCTGAATCGGCAATGGCAGTTCACCGACATCAAGGTATTCGCCTCGCATGAGAATAACTCCCCTTTCTATGGAATTTTCAAGCTCCCTGACGTTACCAGGCCACGGATACCGGATAAGTATGTCCATATACTCCGGAGTAATCCCCCTCACCTGACGAGAATTTTTTTCTGCGAATCGTCGAATAAAAAAATCGACTAACACCGGAATATCTCCATCGCGAAGTCGCAAAGGAGGGACCTCCAACACTACAACATTCAATCTGTAATACAGGTCTTCACGGAATCGACCAGCTGCAACCTCGTCTTCCAAATTACGGTTCGTGGCCGTAATGATACGGGCATCCACATCCAGGGTTTCCTGACCACCAACCCTTTCCAATTCGTGTTCCTGAAGAACACGCAGCAGCTTGACCTGCATTGCCGGCGAAGTTTCTCCGATTTCATCTAAAAAGAGGGTGCCCCCCTGGGCCTGGACAAACCGCCCTTCTCTTCTTTTATCAGCACCCGTGAAGGCCCCACGCTCATGGCCAAAAAGTTCTGACTCCAACAGATTTTCGGCAAGCGCTGCACAGTTGACCTTGACTAAAGGCCCCTTTGCCCGCTTGCTGTAATGATGAATCGCCGAAGCAACCAACTCTTTACCAGTCCCTGACTCCCCACAGATAAGTACAGTTGCCTCTGTTGGTGCTACCTGGAGGATAAGCTGCCACAAATGCTGCATTGCCTCAGAATTACCAATAAAACGTTCATTCTCACCAAAAGGCTTACCAACAACGCTCCCCTCCTCCCCTTTTTGCCTATGCCCCATGGCAACCTCGAGGGTTTGTTTGAGTTTATCAAAATCGAGCGGTTTAGTCAGATAGTCATGGGCGCCTTCTTTCATGGCAGCTACCGCTGAATCAATGGAAGAAAAAGCCGTCATGATCACCACCGGAATCGCCGGGTTAATAGCATGAATCCGCTTAAGCGCCTCCATTCCATTCATGGTGGTCATCCGTACATCCATCAAAATAGCATCATATGGCCCTTCTTCGACTGCTGCCACAGCGGTTACACCGTCATCAGCTTCCATGCTCTGCCAGCCCCACTCAGCAAAAAGGGACGTGAGCATAAAACGGTGCACTTGTTCATCATCAACGACTAAAATTTTGCACTTGCTCTTGTTACGGTCTTGCATAGTAATATTTTCTTTTTTTCTGCATATTAGGTATATGTTGCTTCTCATCAACAGGAGGCGCACATGAAACAGACACTACATATAGAAAAAATCATTCACGGTGGGAGCGGGTTGGGCCGTCTGGAGGGCGGCTTAGTCGTGATGGTACCTTTTGTACTACCTGGCGAAAAGGTAGAGATAAAAGAAAAAAAACGCTCCAAAAAATTTATCCAGGCAGAGCTGCTTGAGATTACCCAAGCCTCCCCACGTCGCATCTCCCCCCCATGTCCTTATTATACCCAATGCGGCGGTTGTAATCTCCAGCATATTGAATACCCCGAACAACTCGCCTTAAAACGCACTCTGCTTGCAGAAACCCTGGCAAGAAACAAAATACCGCTAACAACAGCGGCTATCAATGATACCCTGCCCTCACCACAGCCTTTTGCCTACCGATATCGTATCCGGCTCCACCTGGACAACAAACAGCGTCTGGGATTCCACCGGGTTGGCAGCAATCAGATCATCCCCATATCCAGATGTCTGCTGGCCACAGATGCGATCAATCGCAGTTTACATATATTCAAGACCAACTACCTTGATCAAAAACTGGCTGCCTCCTGGAAGAGTGTAGAATTTATAGAGTCTCCAGCCACTGGTAAAATTACCATTGTACTCCATCCACGACGCCACCATTCCAGCAATGCTCCACCATTGGACCTCAGCGATGCGGCTGACTACACTGTCAGTAAAAACAAACAGCACTTTCATGCCGCCCACCCGCCTTTAAACAGCCCACAGTTGCAGCAGCAGTTCAGCCTGGCTGATTTTGATTACACGTTGTCCTGGGACAGTTACTGTTTTTTCCAAACCAATGTAGAGCAGAACGTACAACTGGTAGCATGGGTATGGGACAAGCTCAACACAAAAAAGCCAACTACGCTGCTGGATCTCTTCTGCGGCATAGGTAATTTCTCTGTTCCATTGCTGCTTCAAGGATGGCAAATCACCGGCGTAGAGCATAATCAACGATCTATTGCATGGGCGAAAAAAAATAGCGTTCATCCCGCCTCTACAGCAGCTATTACCTACCAGTGTGAAAACGTTACTCGATCATTGTCCCAATTTAAGCAAAAAAAACTCGGTTTTGATGTGGTGCTCCTCGACCCCCCCAGGCAAGGACTTGACAGAGAAGCCGTAACGGATCTGACAGCCATGGCACCCCAAAAAATAGTCTATATATCCTGTGACCCCGCGACCATGGCTCGAGATCTAGCCCATATGTGTTCATCAGGTTATAGTGTCGCAGAAGTCACTCCTGTTGATATGTTTCCGCAAACACATCATATTGAATCGGTGATTGTTCTGGAAAAAAATTGACATCCAAACCACGACGCACTATTTATACGTGTTTTTGTAGGGCCTGCCCCTCTATCACAAGGCGATGGATTCGCAGTCGAACACCTTATACCGCTCTTATATCTCCCCCAAATACTTACTTTTATATTTTAACTGATGGAAACAACAAGCAATCTCCTTAAACAACGTCGAGAAAAAGCCGAAGCACTTGCCCAGGAAGGCGTCAAGTTATTCAGCAACACTTTCACTGCCCCACAGGCAATAGCTGAAATTCTTCCCCAAGGCGAGCCGCTCAGCGCTGAATCCCACGACGAAAGCGGGACCACCTATCGTATTGCCGGACGAATCATGTCCATGCGTAAATTCGGCAAAGCTGCTTTTTTCCATGTCCAGGATACCTCAGGAAGAATTCAGATCTATGTACGCAGAGATACTATTGGCACTGAAAACTTTGCTCTTTTCAAAAAATGGGATGTCGGTGATATCGTAGGGGTGGAAGGTAAACTCTTCAAAACCAAAGTCGGTGAGACCTCCATTGATACAAGAACCTTGGTTATGATCTCTAAATCGCTGCGTCCGCTGCCTGAAAAATTTCACGGCCTTACCGATGTAGAAACCAGGTACCGCCAGCGATATCTTGATCTGATCGTCAACCCAGAAACCAAGGAAACCTTTCAAAAAAGGGTGGAAATCATCCGCCTGATTCGAGAATTCCTTAACAACCGCGGCTACATGGAAGTCGAAACGCCAATGATGCAGCCCGTTCCCGGGGGTGCAACGGCAAAGCCTTTTAAAACTCATCACAATGCGTTGGGAATGGATCTGTTTCTCCGGATTGCACCGGAATTGTATCTTAAACGGCTTCTGGTAGGGGGATTTGAAAAAGTTTTTGAAATAAACAGAAACTTCCGTAACGAGGGGTTATCCACTCGCCACAACCCCGAATTCACCATGCTCGAATTTTACCAGGCCTATGCAACGTATCATGACCTGATGGATCTCACCGAAGAAATGGTTTCCTGGCTGGCAGCAGAAGTGACCGGTTCCATGGAGCTTACCTACCAGGATATTCCGGTCAATCTGGCACCTCCATGGCGACGTTTGACAATGGATGAAGCGCTGGTGCAGGTTGGGGGTGTAGACGCCTCCCTACTTGAAAACGAGGCAGCGATATTTAACCTTGTTGAGGAAAAAGGCATCCAGCTGCAACCCGGAGCTGGGGTCGGCAAGGCGAAGACTGAGTTGTTTGAGTTACTGGTCGAGGAAAAACTCATAGATCCCACCTTTATTACCTCCTATCCGACCGAAGTTTCACCGTTGGCTCGCCGCAACGAAGAGGATCCGAGTGTGACCGACCGTTTCGAGCTGTTTATCACCGGTAGAGAGATCGCCAATGCGTTCAGTGAGTTAAACGATCCTGTTGATCAGCTGCAACGCTTTCAACAACAAATTGATCAACGGGGTGATGATGAAGAAATCCATCCGGTACTGGACCAGGATTATGTCAGGGCTCTTGAGTACGGGATGCCTTCTGCGGCTGGTGAAGGGATAGGGATCGACAGACTGGTGATGCTGCTGACTGATTCGCCCTCTATTAGAGACGTCATCCTCTTTCCTCACTTGAAACCGGAAGTAAAGGAGTAAAAAAAACTCTCACCGCCTCTTTATAAAGCTCTACTCTAACAGAATAAAATTTATGCCGTCTTTTGAATGGTTTATCTGCCTACGCTACCTGAAAGCCAAAAGGCAGCAGAAATTTATTTCCCTGATCACGGTCATCTCTGTTTTAGGGGTTGCGGTTGGGGTTCTGGCACTGATTGTGGTGCTGAGTGTCTATACCGGCTTTACTCAGGGGTTGCGGGACCAGATCATAGGTATCAACGCCCATGTTCTCGTCCAATCCTATGGTGGTTCGATAAACAATGTTGACCATGTTCTTGAACGACTGGAGACGACTAAAGGGGTAGTGGCAGCTACTCCTTACGTCTACGGTCAAGCACTCATCACCTCCAGTAATACCTCCACAGGAATCGTACTCAGAGGGATTGACCCAACAAGCGCTGCCAAGGTCATCACCATTGACAAGGTGATGACCTTGGGCCGGCTAACAGATCTGCAAAACACGATTGGCTTTCCATCGATCATTTTGGGGATAGAACTTGCCAAAAGCCTTCGGGTAACGGTTGGTGACAAGGTGCGCCTCATCTCACCCAATGGACCTCTTTCGCCCATGGGTATCCTCCCTAAAATCAAAACCTGTTTACTGGTCGGCATATTTGAAACCGGAATGTACGAATATGATTCCACCATCGGCTATACAAACCTGGCGACAGCCCGTACTCTAACCGGTTTGGACAAGGGGGTTCACGGCATCGAGGTCAAGGTAGAGGATGTTGATGCGGCTGACAAAACAGCAGATGCCGTTGAAAAAACGCTAGGGCCGGGCTACTCCGTACGCGACTGGATGCAGATCAACCAAAATCTTTTTGCGGCCCTAAAGCTTGAAAAGGTTGGAATTTTTATTGCGCTGGACCTCATTATCCTGGTCGCAGCCCTAAACATCATCAGTGCGCTGATTATGGTGGTCATGGAAAAAACCAGGGATATCGCCATCCTCAAATCCATGGGCGCTACCACCGGCTCTATTATGCGTATCTTTTTTTACCAAGGGGCTGTTATCGGCCTTTGCGGGACAACCTTGGGAGTTATAAGCGGACTAACAGTGTGTGGCATCCTCAAACGCTATAAAATCATAGAACTTCCAAGCAATGTCTACCCCATGTCAACCATGCCGATCACCGTGGTTCCGTTTGATGTAATACTCATAGCGGTTTCAGCCATACTCATTACTCTGCTGGCCACCCTCTATCCTTCCTGGAAGGCTTCAAAAATCCGACCTGCAGAGGCCTTAACCTATGAGTAAATCACAAAACGTACTGCTCCAAGCCAGGGGTATCTGCAAAGCCTTTCATCAGGGACAGCAGCCGATCCATGTGCTCAACGATATCGACCTTGATGTTCATCGATGTGAGATGACTGCGATTGTCGGAGCATCCGGTTCCGGCAAAACAACCCTCTTGCAAATTCTCGGCACTTTGGACCAAGCCGACAGCGGCCGACTCCTCTTCAACGACACAGATCTAACCACTCTGTCCGACAACGAAATTGCCGCACACCGTAATGCCAATATCGGTTTTATCTTCCAGTTCCATCATCTGCTGCCTGAATTCACAGCAATCGAAAATGTAATCATGCCTGGCCTTATTCAGGGATTAAAACGCGACCAGCTGGAAACAAACGCAATGGAACTGCTTGGCGGAGTAGACCTCCAACAGCGGAGCAACCATCGAACCGGAGAGTTGTCAGGCGGCGAACAGCAACGAGTTGCCCTTGCCAGGGCCCTGATTATGAAACCAGCACTGCTTTTTGCGGACGAGCCAACCGGTAATCTCGATTCTGTCAGCGGCGAAAAAGTCTTTCACCTGCTGCGTGACCTCACCAATTCCATGGGACTCAGTGTGATCATGGTTACCCACAATATGCAGTTAGCTCAAATGATGGACAGATGCCTGACTCTGCAAGACGGCAACCTGGCTTAAGGCCTTCTCTAGCAACCACTTCATTTGCAACTCCACTTTTTGGGTGGCTCCGAGCAGCCTCGACCCCATGAGGGGGGAGATTCAGGAGGTGCCTCCTTTACTGCACTCCCTGCTCAACCTCTCCATCCAACGTTTCATCTCTTAAGAAAAAAAGAGTACACAATGCTTTGTTATTATTATATTCTAATGCTCTTTTGCGGTATGATTAAAGACACCCAAACGATGTCCTTTACCGAGAGTAAGCCAGACACATGTCGACAATACCTACATCTTGGAACTATCCTGCCAGTAGGACCGCGGAAGATTTTCCTGACCCTACCCGATTATGTATCCTTGATGCTTCTCAGGTTCTTCTTCCTTACCTACCCTGTGCAGCCCTGCTACTTGATAATGAGCTGACCATTCTTCATTACAACCCCATGGCGCTGACAATACTTGCAACCGAGACCAATTCACTTCAGGGTTTCGTTTTCACGAATTTTATCGCTGATGACCAACAAAACGAAACAGCAGACAAACTTCGCCAAGCAGGAATCACCCCTTCAACGACCTCTTGTACAATGAAAAAAGATGGTATCTCTGCAGAAACCGTCGACTTAAAAGTGTCGCGTCTACCAGACACATCTCTTCTTGTGTTCCTTGAAATAAACTCAAGTTCTACCACCAACCGAGAAATAGTCAAACGGCTGCAAATTCTGGAAGCACAATATGAGAAAAATCCTGCTGGTATTCTTCTCGTCAATGAACGGATGGAAATGTTGTCCTACAACAATGAATTTCTTCGTATGTGGTCTATTCCTGCCCACATACAAACTTCCCGTAACGATGAGAAAAGTCTGCAGACGGTCCTCAGCCAGGTAAAGTCGCCTGAGCAATTTCTCGAAAAAATATATGCCCTTTACGATACCCCCAATGCCACAAGTACTGACGAGATCGAGCTCATTGACGGCAGAATTTTTTTTCGACATTCCTACCCAATATTCAGTGCTCATAAATATATGGCTCGGGCATGGTATTTTTTAGATATTACCGCGCTTAGATCAGCAAAACAGGCCAACCTGCTCCAACAAAAATATCAAGAAACCATTCTTGAGCATATTAATGACGGCATCATTGCCTGTGATGCTGACGGGCAACTGACACTCTTTAACCAAGCCAGCCAAAAAATACTTGGCGAGCAGGTTTCCTCAGTGCCAATGCATCAATGGGCACAACATTTCAGGTTGTTAAAACCCGATGGCAAAGAAATACTGCCAGCAGATGAAAATCCCCTTTTCAAAGCCCTGCAGGATCACCCGGTAAAAAATGAAGAATTCATTGTTGAAGACCGCCTAAAAAGCCAACGGACTCTTCGCGCCAACGGACAGGCTATGTATGACAATGACGATAACAAACTTGGTGCCGTCGTCTCACTGCACGACATCACCGATTTGAAAAAAATTCGCCAAAAGTTACGCCACATGGCCTATCATGATCATCTTACCAAATTACCTAATCGGCGATTATTCCATGATTTGATGGAACTTTGTATGCGTCAGGCAGATCGAGAGAGTAAGCAGGTAGGTATTCTCTTTCTTGATCTGGACAACTTCAAACAGATAAATGATCGCTTTGGTCATGACACAGGTGATAGTTTACTCAAACATCTAACATCCTCATTGCTTGACTGTTTACGCGAATCTGACATTGTATGCCGCTGGGGAGGAGATGAATTTGTAGTTGCACTTCCAGGTCTTTCCACAGCAAAGGACGCAGAGGGAGTAGCTCAAAAAATCTGTTTAAACATAGCAGCTGCAATTCATGCACAAACTGAATACCAGGAAATTACTGTCTCCATCGGCATAAGCATGTACCCTAGAGACGGCAAGGTTGCTGACAAACTGATAAGAAAGGCTGACGTTGCTATGCTCTCGACTAAGAAGAAAGGAAAAAACAGCTACACCTATACCCGAAAAATCAGTTAAAATTTGCTGGTCAGTGGTCGCGCTCTTCTGCTCCGAGCGCCCTTTTTCTCCATTCCTTTCCACTGATACCGGGCCTGATCGTGCGCAGAGGCAAAGCGAACAAACCTCCTCACGGGAGAGTACATGCACCGTGGAGCGCTCCTGCAGAGGGACGAATATTTTGCATAAAAGCATTTCCCTGCTTGTCGTTGAGCTGACAACAGTTTTTCCAAAGCGATTTTGAAATAAGTTGGTTGATTTTTTTCTGTTGCAAACAAGATGACACAGATAAATACCATACACCCCATGGCCAAAGAGGTATCTGCGCTCAACACCTATTGGCTTGTCCAATATTTAGAGGAGCACCACCCATCTCTTGATCTGCGCAAGCTCATCACTGAGGCCTGCCGGCAGAAGCCTGTGTATGTCGAAAATTTACAGACCGGTGAGGTTGAAGAAGTTGGCCTCGCCCACTTGAGAAACCCCAGACACTGGTTCTCCCACAGGTTTATCAAAACGCTGCATGATATCATCCAGCAAGAGATACCAGATCCTCGCTTGGGCTTTAAAATAGGCAGCACCATGTACAAAACTCAACCTATGCTTACCACTGCTCTGGGCATCCCCTTGCTTGGTATCCATAGAGTGGCTAAAAAGGTTTCCTCTGAAGCATACAAATATAACAGGACCAAAAAGTACTCTGTTGTAAAAATGGAAAAAAAATGTATAGAAATCCGCATTACCCATAATCCTGGAATAAACACCTGTCCATTTACCATGCAGTGGAATGCTGGTTGCTTTGTCTCCTATGCTCGACTGGCAGGGGCCACCAATATCAAAGTATCCTCTCGATGTATTGAAAAGGGGCCGGAAGGCCCTGGTGACCCCAGAAGAGCCATCTGGGATTTCAAGATCACCTATCAGGAACCAGGGGTCCTTACCCGTCTTGCCAAAGCCGCCCTTCGTAACATGCCTGGAATCAAAACACTTGTTGAACGGGCAGAGGCTATTGAAAGCGATCATCAGGACCAGATAGTTAACCGAGACAATATAATCGCTGAGCGCACCGCAGATCTGGCACAAGCGAATCAAACCATGCGCAAAGAAATTGCTGATCGCAAACTGGCAGAAGCGGCATTGCTGCAAAACAAGGAGCAACTGCAGCGCTACATCACAGCCATTGATGATATAGGACTTGGATTATGCGTAATTGATGCGGACTATCGCCTGCAGGTCATGAACACAACTTTTACAAGCTGGTTCGGTGCCCACCCCGGCAAAACCTGTTACAGCGCTCTTATGGGGAAAAAAGAACCATGCAGCCATTGTAAAATGGTGGAGGTTATCGAGCGAGGGAAAAAAATTCGTTATCACCCTACGGTCCCAGATGGACGGGCCTTTGAAATGGTTGCCACCCCTATACACAACAGCGATGGCACTATTTCTAAAATGGAAATTATCCGTGACCTTTCTGAGCAAAAAAAGCGAGAACAACAAAAACTGGAGAGCCTCCAACACCAGGAACAGCTCAAAAAGCTGGAAAGTCTCAAAACAATGGCCACAGCCATTGCCCACCGCTTTAACAATGCCATGACCGGCGTACAAGGCAACCTGGAGCTTCTGACCCTTGCTCTTTCGAAAAACTCAAAAGAATACGCAATGGCCGCAAACGCATTTCGGGGAGCAAAGGGAGCTTCTCAGGTCGGTTCCATCATGTTAAGCTACGTTGGCCAAAATCCCCTGCAGTGCCGGCAGGTCGCTCTTGCAGAACTGGTCAGGTCAACTGTTACCAGCTCCCAAAATCTTTTTCATCCACAGGTCAACCTCATATTCATACCGCCTTCGCAACCACTTTACTGCTCGGTTGATAGACAGCAAATAAGTGAAGCCATAGAAAACATCCTTGCCAATGCTGCCGAATCCTTGAGCAACGATTCCGGCTCCGTTGAGATTACCTTTGGCACCGAGTATTTCAGTAAAGCTTCATTCCCTCTTTTTTTTCAGAAAAAGAACATCAGCGACGGCAACTATATATTTTGCCGGATAAAAGATTCAGGTCACGGAATAGCAGGTGATAATCTATCGAAAGTTTTTGAACCGTTTTACACCACTCGGTTTGTCGGCAGGGGGCTTGGCCTGGCTCTCGCCTCCGGGATTATGCTGGCACACGATGGAGCCATCATCGTCGACAGTGTCCCAGGTAAAAGTACGACTGTGCAGATTCTTTTCCCTTTCACCCCTCTCCGATCAGGACATCCCATGCCCGTTGCCGAAGTTGCACCCAACGTTGGCACAAGTCTATCGGGACATATCCTGCTTGTGGATGACGAACCGCCAGTGCTGGAGGTCGGTAAAAATTTCCTGACGATGCTTGGTTTTACAGTACATACCGCTGTCAACGGTAAGGAAGCTATTGCCAAAATCAGAGGACAGGAGCACGATTACCGCGCAATTGTAATGGACATTTCCATGCCGGAAATAAATGGTATCCAAGCCATGGAATCAATCAGGCAGATGAATCCAACACTGCCCATCCTGCTCAGTAGCGGATACCTTGCAACAGAATTTCCTTTTTCAGCAAACAATACCGCTACAGCGCCAGACGGTTTTCTAGCTAAACCATTTCAGCTTGCAGACATGCAAAGCAACCTTGAGTTGTTGCTCTCCTGGTAACCGTATCGATGGTATCAAAAAAAGAAATTCAAAAAGAACGATACTGCTCGGCCTTGAGACCAACCTTACCCTGGAGGGCACTGTGGATAAGCTGCAGCGTTTTCTCCTTCTCTTCAGGCAGCCTGGCTTTGATCGGTAAATAATTGGATGCATGATTTGCGTGAAAATAGCCGCCAGATAAATCAGTGTGAGTGATCATCACAGCTAATTCCTCAAGCATCTCCATGGGTTCGAGCAGTTCAAACAACCCTTTTTCATAGGACGAATACAGGTCTGTTCCCTGACTGAGCATGAGACTGAGTGCACCTACATATTCAGGATCAATTGCGCTCAGCACCCGGCCTGTCTCCACTGCATGGACATGGGACCGCTTTTTACCGGCAATCCCAAGCAATACCGTTACCGAAAGTAACATCCCGGCACTACGCAGTCTTTTCCCCATCTCAACCATACGCTGTGCATTGCTGCCTTTACAGATATGCTCAAGCGTCACATCATCGCCGGACTCAAGGCCCATATAGGCAATTTTTAAACCAGCATCACGTAGTTTCTGTAGATCCTCATCACTTTTAAGCCTTATACTTTTCGTGTTGGCATATATTCCAACCCTCTCCACCCAAGGAAGTTGCTCGCGAATTGCATTGAGGATATGCAGCAGCCTCTTTTGTGGCAGAATCAGTGCATCACCGTCACAAATAAACAGTCTTTTTTGTCTTTGAAAATGCCGGGAAGCATACTCGATGTCTTCCATGATAATGTCATCGTCTTTGATCGAAAAACGACTATTCTTGTACATTCCGCAAAAGGTACATTTGTTGTGAGAGCAACCAGTGGTCACCTGAAGAAGGATAGATTTCGCTTCACTTGGCGGCCGGAAGACATCACCCTGATAGTGCATTATATGTGGCCCTAGATCTCAGTTTAACAAAGGTGTCCGGCAGAGAGATGCCCCCTGCCGGATGGCGAGCATTCATCAGTATAGTTTAATCAATATACTCTAACACAATTTTCAACATGCGACGCAGTGGCTCTGCCGCACCCCACAGGAGTTGATCCCCCACACTAAAAGCACTTATGAATTCAGGACCTAGATTCATTTTTCGAACCCTCCCCACCGGAATGTCCAGCGTACCGGTTACCCTGGCCGGGGTCAGCTCCCGAAGTGTTTCTTCCTTGGTGTTTTCCACCAGATAGCCCCACTGATTATGCTCATTTATGGCCTGTTCAACCTCTGCAAGCGGAATATCCTGCTTTAATTTAATGGTAAAAGCCTGGCTATGGCAGCGCATCGAACTGATCCGGACACAACATCCGTCAACGGGAATCGGCGAATCCTCCAGGCCCAGGATTTTATTGGTTTCACTCACGCCCTTCCATTCCTCACGAGTCTGTCCGTTCTCCATGGGTGAATCAATCCAGGGAATAAGACTAGCAGCGAGTGGCGCACCAAAATTGGCAGTAGGAAACATGGAACTCCTGATACTTTCAGTAACGTTTCTGTCCACATCAAGGATGGCTGAGGATGGATCATCAAGAAGTGTTCCTGCATTCTCGCCGATAATGCGCATCTGCTCGACCAATTCTTTCATATTTTTGGCACCGGCACCGGAAGCTGCCTGGTAAGTCTGAGATGATACCCACTCAACCCAGCCTTTTTCAAAAAGACCGCCTAAAGCCATTAACATTAAAGAAACGGTGCAGTTACCACCGACAAACTTCTTGATGCCACTTGCAAGGCCCTTATCGATAACCGAACGGTTAACAGGATCAAGCACAATAATGGAATCACTGTCCATACGCAGTTTGGAAGCCGCATCAATCCAGTACCCTTGCCAGCCCTTACTGATTAACTGAGGATACACAGTCCCTGTATACCCCCCCCCTTGACAGGAAACAATTATATCAAGCTCTGCAAGCTGTTCAACATCGTGTCCGTCAATTAATTGATAGGTGGTTCCATCTATCTCCGGACCAGCCTGCCCAGCCTGGGAAGTTGAAAAAAAACGAGCTTCATACCCCTGAAAATCCTTTTCTTCCCGCATTCTTTGCATCAAAACGGAGCCAACCATACCCCGCCAACCGACAATACCTACTTTTTTCATGGCTCTTCTCTTTCTCTAGGAATCTATTTCTTGATGAACTTTTGATAAGCCCATCACTTGCTTTAAGATAGTTAAATTACAACACAGGCATACCAAGCAAGGTATTCTTTATCTCACGACGCCGACAACTGCAGTTTTCCTGACATCATCGTTTTTTGAGGCGCAAATGTTTTCGTAATTCATTAGCAATCAAAGGTGCCACCGAAAACACCTGCAGCAAATCATCACTGCAGGAACCGGGATATGTATCTGCTCCGATGATACAATGAATACCGCGTTCTGCAAAACGCTGTCTAGCCTTACCGGCAAGCACTAAATGCGTTGCCATCACTGCGACATCAACCGCTCCAGCCTCATAACAACGATCAACGGTCTGGAGCATGGAGCCACCTGTACGGATCATGTCATCACAAATAACAGCCGTCTTGCCTTTGATAACCCCCGACAACTGGCCCACAATAGTCTTATCCACATCGTATCTATCCTTATTGGCTGCAGTGTGGGGGCAGTCCAATATCCCTGCCAGACGCGACACTCGTTTGCTAAAACCATAATCAGGGGAAACAAGCACAAAATCTTTCAAACCAAGTCTGCGTATTTTTTCAGCTCCGTATCGCTCGGTCCACAGGTGACGGGTCCTAATCTCGCCGGCGTGGGCATGCAGAACTGCTTCTGAATGTAAATCCACAAAAGCAACATAGTTGGGACGAGAACGAAAAATCTGCCGCGTCCTGGTTATTCCCTTGGGAATTTCGCCCGATTCCGGCCGTACCCTTTCCATGGTCGAATATCCAAGATATGGGATCACCACGTTCACAGAAAGGGCATTCCAGTAGCGGGCGCCGGCAATAAGGTCCACCAACTCCTGCTGGGCACTATCATCAGGAGTCGATGCTATAATCACCACGTGCTTGCTCGCCACCTCTGTGGGGAAGGCATGATAGAGTTCTCCGTCTGCAAACCTTTGTCGCTTCATCTCGGTTCGCACCACTTTCAACTCGTTGGCAACCTTCTCTGCCAAGGCTTCCGCCGCAATATTATTAATGAGCAGAATATTACTTCGCTTTGCCATATGCTCCCCCTGGAAAATGTTTAGATGTTTATTTCATCGCCGCAACGATGGCATCGCCCATGGCAGCCGTAGACACTGGTGTCAAATCAGGTGTAGCAATATCCTCGGTCATGATGCCCTGTTCCAGGGTAGCAGACACGGCATTTTCTATGGCATCGGCGGCCGCCTCCTGTCCCAACGTATAGCGAAGCATCATTGCCGCTGACAAAATCTGAGCTATGGGATTTGCCTTTCCCTGACCGGCGATGTCAGGTGCAGAGCCTCCAGCAGGTTCATAAAGACCGAATTTATCGGCATTGAGGCTTGCAGATGCCAGCATCCCCATGGAGCCGGTGATCATTGCAGCCTCATCGGAAATAATATCGCCAAACATATTGCCACACAGCATTACATCAAATTGTTGAGGGTTGCGGACCAGTTGCATGGTTGCATTATCAACATAGATATGATTGAGTTCCACATCAGGATACTCTTTGGCAATCTCATTGACCACTTCGCGCCACAGGACCATGACAGTCAGTACATTCGCCTTGTCAACGGATGTAACTCTCTTGCTACGCACCCGTGCGGCCTCAAAAGCCATTCTTGTAATACGTTCAATTTCAGATCGCTTATACACCATTGTATCCCAGGCCTTCTCTTCCGGGCCGCTTCCTTCCCTTCCCTTGGGCTGACCGAAATAAATGCCTGAAGTCAATTCCCGCATAACGAGGATATCAAACCCTTCACCCACAATATCACTCCGCAGAGGGCAGGCAGCAGCAAGCGAAGGAAAAACCTTTGCCGGACGCAGGTTGCAAAACAAGTCAAAATGCTTTCGTAGAGGCAGAAGTGCAGCTCTTTCCGGTTGTTTTTCGGGTGGTAATTTTTCCCACTTGGGTCCGCCAACCGAACCAAACAATACAGCGTCACTCTCCTCACAGACGGCAAGGGTTGCCGGGGGAAGGGCCTCGCCGTGATTATCGATGGCAATACCGCCAACATCTGCATGGACAAATTCCAACGAAAAATCGAATTTCTGTTGGACTGTATCTAAAACCTTCAAGGCCTCGGCCATTACCTCGGGTCCGATACCATCACCGGCTAACACTGCAATCTTGCTTTTCATTAGACTCCTCAGTTAAACGTAAAAAATAAATCCGCCTGCTTTACTGACTGTACCAACCGTACATGGCTGCATGGACGACAAAGCAGGGGGAAAGAATCAACAGAATATTGTTAAAAAGGATTATATAACACGCTGAAAGAAAACTTTTTGCCCCAAAATGTGGAAAAAAGAATATCTCAATGTGGTCTCACGATTCGACTACTACTTTTAAATTTTTACTACCAAATATACGTAGAAGTTACCAGTGAGAAGTAGACCAGGTCTACAGCTGCTTGGAAAGTATAAGGGCAATACTCTTTTTAATGAAGACGAACCAACCCTACTATTCTGTCGGCACCTGAATACGGGAGGACAAACCGTTGAGTCGAAATCAACCGACAAGAACGATCCATATTTTCTACCTCCAACAAGCGCTCCTCCTTTGCCGCCATAATCACTGCTGTTGCCCCCTGTTCTAAAAAAGGGTACACCATCGGCAAAAAACTCACTGGTGAGGCTACCGCTCTACTGGTTACAAGGTTGAAATGATCTATATGCTCATGAGCAAAGGCCTCTATCCGGTCTGCAACAATCTCGACATTTGTCAGCTGGAGAATTCGTGCAATATGACGCAGAAAAGAAACTCTCTTCAGGCGTGGCTCCAGCAGGGTAAATGATACCTTCGGTAATACGGCAGCAAGCACAAGTCCCGGAAACCCGGCACCAGTGCCCACATCCAGCAGACGTATTCTTTCTTTATTAACGAGCAGAGGGTACAAGGTCAGGGAATCAAGGAAATGATTCTCAAGGATTTGCTCGTCCTTGGTGTCACGGGCGATCAGGTTAATACGACGATTCCACTTCTTGAGTTCGCCAAAATAGAGCAGCAACGCTTCAACCTGCTGCTGATCAAGCGCCACTCCTAAACGAGAAGCGCCCTTTTTCAGAAGTTTTTCACTCTCCACCGCGCACCCTTACAGCCACTGAATTTCCATGGGCAGTGAGCCCTTCCAGGTTCGCCAACCTTTGGATATGATCAGCATCATTACACAGAGCACGTTTTGAATAGGAAATAACAGAACTCTTCTTTAAAAAAGTTTCTACTCCGAGGGCTGATGAAATACGCGCAGTGCCCATGGTCGGTAAAACATGGTTTGGTCCGGCTACATAGTCACCGGCGGCTTCCGGTGTATATGAACCAAGAAAAATAGCACCCGCATGACGTATATGCGGTAACCATGCCCACGGATCGGTTATCTGTAATTCAAGATGCTCACTGGCAATCCGGTTGGCCATTGTAATCGCTTTTTCCAGGGAATCGACCACCAAAATAGCGCCATAATCATCCAGCGCTTTTTTGGCTATATCAGCCCGTGAAAGCTGGGCCAGCTGCTGTTCTATTTGTTCGCAGACTTTGGCGGCAACATCTTCTGAGGTGGTAACCAGAATAGCCGTTGCCTGCTCGTCGTGCTCAGCCTGGGCCAACATATCGGCAGCTATATATGCAGGAGTTGCGGAATCGTCAGCCACAATCAACACTTCACTGGGACCGGCAATCATATCGATTCGCACCCTGCCCATAACCTGGCGTTTGGCCTCTGCCACATATTGATTACCAGGACCGACAATAACATCTACCCGAGGGATAGACTCCGTTCCATAGGCCAGTGCCCCAATGGCCCAAGCTGAACCGGCCTTATACACTTCCGTTATCCCTATCTCACGGGCAGCGACCAGCAAGGCCGGATTGACAGCTCCTTGCCGATCCGGAGGCGTCACCATCACCCGATGGCCCACACCAGCTATTGCCGCCGGAATTCCATTCATCAATACCGATGAAACCAACGGGGTCGAGCCACCCTGCCCGCCGGGAACATACAATCCTGCAGAATCCACCGGACGCACCAACCGACCGGTAATAGTTCCATCTTCACGGGTCAACATCCATGAATCTTCCATCTCCCGCTCATGAAAAGTGCGAATTCTATCGATTGTAAAATGCAGGGTCTCTATAAATTGCGTATCGACCAAAGCCCTGGCCTGCTCAAATTCAACCTCGCTTACTTGTAAGTCTGCAATATCGAGCTCTGGGGCATCAAACTGGTTGGTATAATTGAGTACAGCAACATCCCCTTGAGTACGTACACGTTCTAGGATTTCTGCCACAGACTGTCGACATCCAGAATCAGCCTCAACAAAACGATTGTTCAATTGAGCAAGGCGTTGCTGCCCTTTTTTGCTGGCTGCATCTGTTACTTCAAGCATTGAGATTTCACTCCTTTGTTTGTTTTTCTTTTTTCCACAGAGGTACTATCTTTTTCTGTAGTTCTGCAAAAGGTATCAACCACCGTGGCGATGGAACCATTTTTCTACTTCCGGTTGTAAAAAAGTTTTAACAACCGGTCTCCCATGGGGACAGTGGGAGAAAACGTCACTTTCCTCCATCTGCTGCAATAAGCTTATCATTTCTTGTGGACTGAGTACATTGCCGGCCTTAATGGCTGCCTTGCAGGCCATAGACGCCAGCAGGTCGTCAATAACGCCCGCCACCACCTGCTTCCGGCTTCCCTTGCTTTCATAGAGCATATCCAGGATATCGTGAAGCATGGAGATCGGGTCAAGCACACTTATCACTGCCGGCACGCTTTTGATAACCCAGGTTGTCTCTCCAAAATAGTCAATCTCCAAGCCGAGACTTTGCAGATCGTCATGGTAACGTTCCATGGTTTCCATGTGATCAGGCCCCAGTTCCACGGTCACAGGAAACAGCAGTCCTTGCCGGGGGATATCTTTTTTCAAATAGTCCCGTTTCATTTGCCCGTAAAGGATTCGCTCATGGGCCGCATGTTGATCAATCACAATAAACCGGTCACCTTTTTCACACAGTAAATACAGTGAAAACAACTGACCGACAAGACGAAGTCCGGCAAACTCAGTGTCTCTTTTCTCCGCCGTTGGCTCATGCTGGAAAAAGGGCGCAGAAAAAACGTGCTCTGATACCTTTTCAGGACGCTCGGTTGCCGTGGGTTTTTCCATGACAGGAGGCTGCTCATCGGGCACGACATGCTTGTTCTGGACGCGGGCAATGCCAATAGCGCTATCCAAAGGGCGTTGAAAAGGCTTTGCTGCGGGCTCGGCCATTATCAGATTTTCGCTGAGCCGTTCCTGATTTTCGTTGATACTTTTCTGTGCAGGGGTAAACAGCTGTGCACGGGCATGCTCTTGATGCTTCTGGATAGCACTTTTCACAACCGTCTTAAGCAGCTGATACACTTGCCGATGATCACGGAAACGAATTTCCCGTTTGGCAGGATGAACGTTAACATCAACCAGTTCAGGTGAAATGGACAGCAACACAGCTCCTGCCGGCTGATACCCTTTCATTAAAAAACCATGCAGCCCCTCTGTCACTGCATTGCGAATCATTCTGTCCTGGACAGCCCTGCCGTTGACAAGAATCCGTAAACGAGCTGAACGGTTTGGGGCTGCTTCAGGTAGAAGGAGGTATCCGCCCACCTGTATGGAGTCGGTTGCCGCAGCACCACTATGCTCAAGAGAAAGCAAAGGACCATCATAACGAAAAATATAACGGAGACGAGTTTCCAAGTCGCTTCCGGAAGGGCAATCCAACACTGTTCGTTCATCGACACGGAGACTGAAACCGACTTCAGGCATGGCAATGGCCTGGTTCTTCACGACCTCCTCGACATGATACGTTTCAGTACGAGCAGATTTAAGAAATTTCTTTCTTGCCGGCACATTACCAAACAGGTTACGCACTTCCATGACCGTTCCCCTGCTGCAGCCCTGTTCATGGACCGCATGCAGAGCTCCATACCTTAGCTCGACCAAGGTCCCGGTCTCTTTTTCCTGATCGCGGGAGATAATGGTCATCCGGGAAACAGAACCTATACTGGGGAGAGCTTCCCCGCGAAAGCCAAGGGTGGCAATGGCACCCAGCTGACTTTCTTCCTGTATCTTGGAAGTTGCATGTCGCTCCAGGCAGAGGAGAACATCATCTTCGATCATGCCGCATCCATTGTCAACGACACGCATAAGCCGCACGCCACTGCCTTCTATCTCGACATCTACCTGGTTGGCTCCGGCATCAATGCTATTTTCTATCAATTCCTTAACCACGGAAGCAGGCCGCTCAACCACCTCACCGGCTGCAATCTGGTTGGAAAGATGTTCAGAAAGAATGCGTATACGTGACAAAATAAATCGGTTCCAAAAAAGTGGGCTTTAATGATGCTCAACCTAAAAATTCATGGTAGAGAACTGCCTATCAGGAACGGTAGCCTGCCTGCCGCGAGAGTGAGCATCACTATATATGGGTTGTCAAACCTCTAACATTACATATTCTCCTTTCTCTTGTCTACCAAAGCCAAACAAAAAAAACGATCTTCGCCCTTAAAGCGGAAAAGTCGTAATCCATACACCCATTCGCACATCTGTCTCTTTCTCCTTACCATCGGCGGTATTGTCTCTTTGCTGGTGGGAGGAGGACTTGCGTGGTTCATGCTCCTGGACATTCCGGCTATCCATTCAGTGGACGATTACCGCCCCCAGGTCGCCACCATCGTCCTTGATCGAACAGGCAAACCGGTTGACGCGATATACAAGCAATACCGAGTGATAACTCCGCTCAACAAAATGCCGGCTCTCCTTCCCAAGGCTTTTGTCGCCGCTGAGGACAGTCGTTTCTGGGAACATCCGGGACTTGACCTGTGGTCGATCTTGCGTGCAGGAATCAATAATCTCCGGTCAGGAAGGCGTAGCCAGGGGGGATCGACCATTACTCAGCAGGTGACCAGGTCCCTGATGCTCACCAGGGAAAAAAGTTATCTCCGTAAAATTACTGAGTCAATTCTTGCCTACAGACTCACCCAACGGCTCACCAAAGAGGAAATCCTCTACATTTACCTTAATGAAATTTACCTTGGCGAAGGTGCCTACGGCGTAGAGGCAGCTGCAGAACGATATTTCGGTAAAAAAACAAGTCAGCTTTCCCTCGCTGAAATAGCTCTGCTTGCAGGGTTGCCACAGGCTCCCAGTCGTTATTCTCCCCACAAAAAACCAAAAGCTGCCAAAGCCAGGCAACGGTATGTACTTAACCGTATGGCCGAAGAAGGCCACATTACAGCTGCTGCAGCCCGGAAAGCATACCAGCAAAAACTACACTACACAGCACCGCATAAAAACAAATTAATTGCCGGATACTTTACCGCCCATATTCGCAAGCTTTTGGCAAAACAGTACGGGCAAAAGGCCCTTTATCAAGAAGGTTTAGTCGTAACCACCACTTTGGACAGCCAACTGCAAGCCCATGCTGTCCGCGCAGTGAAAAAAGGAATTAGTCAAGTAGGCAACAGACAAAACACTAAAAACCTGCCCCAGGGCGCTCTGGTTGCCATGGATCCCCGTACCGGAAGAGTGCGTGCCTTGGTTGGCGGTGCAAATTATCAGCAAAGCCAGTATAATCGAGCTGTAGAGGCAAACCGGCAACCAGGCTCTTCCTTTAAACCTTTCATTTATGCGGCTGCTTTTGAAAAAGGCAGACAGCCCGGTGATCTCATTAACGATGCCCCTTTCTCCATTCGTAACCGCGACGGGTCTGTGTGGCAGCCCAAAAATTACAACAATCGCTACCAGGGATCAACCAGTCTGGCAGACGGTCTTATCCATTCCAACAACATTGTGAGTATTAAGCTGCTCCGGCAGACAGGACTCAAACCGGTTATCCGGCTCGCCCAACAGGCCGGCATAAGCGCAGACCTGCAGCGCGACCTGACCCTTGCCCTGGGCTCTTCGCCGGTATCCTTACTCGAAATGACCGCAGGATATGCTGCCTTTGCCAACCAGGGACTCGCCATTCGGCCCGTCTTTATCACCAGTGTTCGTGATCATACCGGCAAACGTCGTCCGTGGCCGCAACCGCGTCCCAATAAAATACTCTCTCCGCAAACAGCTCAGCAAATTAAGCGACTGCTGAGACTTGCGGTCCAACGAGGAACAGGAAGGCAGGCAGCAGCCGTAAAAAACGGGGCCGGTAAAACCGGGACGTCCGACAACAACACGGATGCATGGTTTATTGGTTTTTCAGACAGGCTCTTGGCCGGCGTCTGGATAGGCTATGATCGGAGTCAATCTCTGGGAAAAAAAGAAACCGGCGGGCGGGCCGCAGCCCCGGTTTGGAAAACATTTATGCAGCAATCACAACAGTAGGAGAACTTTACCCGCGTCATTGATAAGACAATCAATCAGCCCGAGGTGATCATATGTCAACCATAAAATAATTAGGGCAAATTAAAGCGATAACCGATATAATTTTAACATACTCGCAACTCTACATCTTTGGAGAAGGGACCATGGTAGATATCATTATCGGACAAGTTCAACCTATTGGACCACCAGTTAAAAAAACCGATACCAACTCCATTAGCGTGGAAGCTGAAATCCTTAATGTCAGACCTCCGCGCAAACAAATAACACGACCGGCCGGTGAAGAGAGGCGCAAGCAATTCAGGCAGGATCCTCACAACGGACAAGTCTTGACCCTATTGGTTCCTAACGGAATGACCCTGCCTAAAGATCTTGACGGTAAAAAATACAAGGTCGTAATGCGAATCGTGAAAAAGACATAAAAAAAGCCCTTTTTTGCACATTACGGCAAAAAAGGGCTGAATAAGAATTTTGGAGGTGCGCCCCAGTTGAAAGCGATATCAATCAGAAGGGTTGCATGACCCAGATGCCGCAAGGACAGGTATCTGCACAGAAGCCGCAGGCAATACATTTGTTATCATCAGAGACATACTCATAGTCAACCCCATCAGCTCCCATCTTCTTTTCCTGCCTTGAAATAGCATTAGTGGGACAGATAGTTTCACACAGATGACAATCCCGACAGGAGCCGCAACTCAGACATCTCGCCGCCTGCTGATCCTCCGTAATAGCCTTATCTCTTTCCGGATCATAATGGGCAATGGTGAGATCTTCATATTTTATTAACCGCTTGTTAAAAGGAAGCCATGGTTCTCCCTTGATTTCAGCGACAATAAATTCTGCAGTACGTTTTCCCGCACCAAGGGCATTGGTAGCAAGCCCTGGACGTTCTACGTCACCAACAGCAAATATTTTTTCATCACTGGTACGACCAGTCTCATCGCTCTTAATCCAGGAACCGCCGGCGACATTAACCACCTCAACTGAATCAGGCAAAAACGGCAACGTGGGAATATCCCCAATGGAGATAATCACAGTTTGTGCAGGTATCAGCGTACCATCGTTGGTTATCAATCCCTCATCGGTCACTTCTTGCGTCATTACAGGCCATTGAAAGGTTGCGCCAAGAGCCTCGGCTGCTTCCCGTTCCTTGCCGAAAGCAAGTGGCTTTTGGATATCAACCAGAGTAACCTGCTCAGCCCCAAGGCGATACGCCTCTGCCGCCACATCACAGCCGACATTGCCGGCACCGATTATGACCACCTGTTTACCGGTCACCATCGGGGTATCGCTTTTTGCCGCCTTAAGATAATCAAGGGCTGGGATCACCTTTTCATGCCCTGGGAATGACAGGGTTTTAGGCAGATGCGCTCCCACACCAATGACCACATAATCATACTGCTCTTTCAGTTCTTCAACCTTTTCTTTGGTTAAACTGACGCCCAGATTGACATGGATATTTTCATATTTAAGAAAACGTTCAACCTCCATCTCCCAGACTGCTTTAGAAAGCCGCTCCCAGGGAATGGTTTGCGCTAGTTTTCCACCAAGCACTTTATCCTGCTCGAAAATATCCGCTCGTATACCGTGCTGAGCAAGATGCCAAGCTACGGCCATACCAGCCGGACCACCTCCAATGACAGCGACTTTAGCGTTGATGGAAGGTTCAGGCTCAGGCGGGTCAACCCGTTGAACAGCCCGCCCAAGAACGGAGACATCTATGCTGTAATCTATTTTTTCCCGGGAACAGTTCTGAATGCAGAGGTTCGGACAGATTGTCCCGCATACAGAGGCAGGAAAAGGAGTATACCGAAGCAGCATTTCATAGGCTTCTTCGTTTCGCCCTTCCCTTATCAGCCGCAACCGGTCAATGGTAGGAATATGAATGGGACAATAAAATGTACAGGGTGCTGCTGAATCGCGATTTGCCCAGTAAGGCTTTTTACGACGCATATCCCCTGTTTCAACCACCCCGATAACGCTTCTTTCAAGGGCAGGAGCAAGATCCCGCAGCGGGTCTCCTCCATCAAAGCCTTGCATCCAGATACGCCTGCGAAACTCTTCCATAGGCATTGGTCCAGAGAACATCAGTGCCCTTTCCTGCGGGGTGATAGCGTCAAGAACCTGCCATTCCTCCCGGACTGACAACATCTCCAAAAGCTCAGGTCGTTCTATGGATTCCAGGTAACCCGGTAAATTTGCAATCAGCCATTCCCAGTCACTATCAGTCGGATCGGAAAGCTTGGCATTAGTTCTCGAATACGTGTCATCGGTCTGTCCACGGTAGAATATTTTGCCGCCGACCATGCCGACACAGGGACGATATCCGAGAACATTCTCCGGATTTCTAGGTTCAACCCCGCAAATGACGCCAACACCACCGCAGTTAAACTCGGCAAAGGTATCACCGACAGAACCAAGTACCCACATCTCGGGTTTTTCATAATCCGGATTCCACTTGGTCATGGTCAGACCGCGGGCACCGATTGACCCACCAATCATGACTCGTCCGGCGGCCATGGCATTGCAGACGCCATTGGTTGCGTCCCCTTTGACGACGATGTCGGCACCAATATTAAGGTAACCAACATCATCCGAGGCAGATCCTTCACAGATAATGGTTGCTCCGGGCTGCCCCATACAACCAAGTCGCTGCCCAACCGGCCCTTTAACCGTCAGATGCACGGGCCGCTGCTTTGTTCCAAGCCGCAAACCAATATTATGTTGACCAAAAGATTCAAGGATCAGCCGGTCACAAGCAGCTGCAGCGCCGCGAACCTCTTCCTCAAAGACTTTCGAGGAAATGCGCTGATTGTCTTTATCCTTACCTGGAACGGTAATTACATTTGTATTTTCTTGACTCATAGTATTTTCGATCAACAGATATAATTAATTTTCAGCCGTTCAGCAGCGGCGGCATCATCAATTCCAAGGGCATCGGACATACCTATGGGCAAACTCTGTGATCGACCGAGTGGTGCCATTATTTTTTTCATCTCGGTACGAATACCCATGAAGGTATCGGCCACCCGCTGCGCCACGTCATCGGGATCGAGCCTACGATACAATTTTTCATTCTGACTGGTAATCCCTTTGGGGCAAATACCTGTGTTGCACACATTACAGCGCCCAAGTTCATTACCGAGACATCCGGCAGCAGACTGCATTATGTACTTGCCTACGTGTACGCCTGAAGCGCCGAGCATGATCAATGCCATACCGTTCTGGGTAACATTCCCATTTTTACCCACTCCACCAGCTGCAAAAAGAGGAATTTCATTTTGTTTCCCCTGCGCAACAAGGTCGAGATAGCATTCCCTCAGATTGGAAGCTACAGGGTGTCCGGTGGCCTGCATACTCACATCATAGGCAGCTCCTGTCCCCCCATCAATACCGTCGATCATCAAACCAGAGGCATATGGATTACGAACCAGGTTGTTCAGCACGGCCTTGGCTGAAGTAGAGCCGGAAATTTTCGGATACACCGGTACGCGAAAACCAAAAGCCATGGACATGGTCTGGATCATTTTCATGACACTCTCTTCAATGGAATAGAGTGTCTGGTGTACCGGTGGTGAGGGTAAGTCAACACCTTCAGGCACACCACGCAGACGGGCTATCAACTTACTGACTTTAAACCACATCAACAAGCCGCCATCGCCTGGTTTGGCTCCCTGACCGTACTTAATCTCAATAGCAGCCGGATCGCATTGCATTTCAGGAATCGCACGAATAATTTCATCCCACCCGAAGTAACCGGACGCGATCTGGAGAATAATATATTTCAAAAACGGCGACTTCAGAACCCATGGGGGACAGCCCCCCTCACCGGTGGCCATTACCACCGGAATTCCAAGCACTTCGTTACAGTAAGCAACACCTTGTAACAACCCCAACCACATATTAGGAGAAAGAGCACCAAAAGACATGGAACCGATGATAAAAGGAAAAACTTCCCTGGTCGGCGGAATCCATTCTCCGGTAGCTTTTTTCTTTAAATAATCTTCAGGGGAAAGCACCCTGCCAAGAATTGTATTGTAGTTAAATTCGTGGCGCCCCGCATCCAGAGCAGGATCAGTCAACATGGAGATACGATCAAAAGAGATACGATCTAGAATCGTTGCCCCGGTCGAATTCCGTCGCCCCCCCCTTTTATATGCCTCACCCTTTTGGTTATGGATAAAGTGGGATCGATTCTCATTTTGATTGGGCTCCGGGCCAATGGCTTCGTTGGGACAGACCATGGAGCACATGCCGCAACCGATGCATCGTTTGGCAATATCTGTCTGTTGGCGAATACCTACGAAATGTCGGTATTCATTCCCTCTTTTTTTCTTGAGTACATCAAGCTTGGGTACTCGCTGGCGCCTGTAAGTAAGGTAAATAGCACCAACCGGACAGACAGAAGTACACCTGCCACAAAGAGTGCAGCGGTCTTCGCGGTGTTTGATGACCCAGGGAAGGTCATGATAAGTTAAGCTGCTTGGGCTAGTGAAAATGGATCGAACTGAGACCATATTGTAAGTTCCTTTCGTTCAGGTGGAATGATAACTGTATGCTCCCGCATGGGCTGGAAATCTAAAGATGGATCGCGATCAGGTACAAGGGCATCTACGCCGCACATTTCTGACGCGATGGCCCAGGCTCCGGGCCGACCACCGACAGTTGCAGGCCGCAGTTTCTTCTGATCCATAACCAACAAACAGGTTTCATCGGGCAAGGTTCCAATCACCGCGTTCGGGCCATCGATTATAAGGCGGCGACAGGCAGTGCGCAATCCTTTAAGGAATTCGCCCTGTGGATGCCTGTCAAGTTCTTCTGTTTTAAGGGGAGTAATAACATGTTTATATACTTCAAGCGGCAGACCAAGGACTTTGGTTACGTAGTGAAGAATATGGGCAAAAACCTCCGAATCACTGTGGTATCCCAAATAACCGGGAACCTCACGACCTTCCAGGTATTCCTTGACGGGGATAAAAGCAGTATTTTCACCGTTGGTCATGGTCGAAATTCCCTGGATAAAGAAGGGATGGCATGCATAAAGATTAATACCATAGTTGGTATTCTGCCTCCCTTGGGCCATAACCACCCTAGCCCTGATCCTGTTATCATCAAGACTGAGGCCGTTGCCGACCTGGAGCGGCCATCCTACTTCTTTAATCGTGATAACATCATTCCAGAGTGAAAAAACTGTTAAATCGCCACCATGATCTTCCCCGTCTTTGCGTAGGGCAAGACGGGTGGCAAGCAGCTCGGCTTCCTGCTCTTTTTTGGTCAGGCTTTTCCATCTCTCCGGTACTCTGTAGACCCTGACAACATATTTAAATCGACCTCGTGACCGTTCATCAATTATACCTTTACGACGTTCAAAATCATGTTGATATCGAAAATCATATCCTGAATCAGTCATATAGTCAGCCATGCGATTCAGGGCCCTTTCTGTATGGGCTATCCCGGATAAAATAACATGACGGGGGTGCAGTTTAAAATCTTCAAACTCGATTCCACGCAGCAGTAGCCCTAGGCCACTGCCATCATATCCTTCCTGCATGGCCTCCATGGCAGTCAGGACTTCGTATGGGGAAAACGGTTCATCTGCGCTTTTTAGAGCTAATCGGCACATGCATTACTCCTGAAAAGTCATTCTTGGAAGCGGATTTGACCAGGAAAACTGGCGATACAATACAAGCAGATGTAATTCCAGAGACAGGGGATGTCTCATGAAGTTAAGCTGAGTTGCAAGCATGAAAAGTTACAGAAACACTGCAACCTTGTCAAGAGGAAAGGGAGCCCTCCATAAGAACAAATTGTTACCAGAACCTCTGGTAACAATTTTGAAGGATTTTATCTCAATAGAACATATTGAGCTACAAAAATGAAGATTTCCGTGAGGGGGCTGCCGACAAGGAGATTAAAAAATTATTTGGTAAGCACTTTGGATATATTCTTTGCCTTGTCCACTTTGTCCTGCATTGCGGTAACTTCTTTCACCCCAGGCAGGTTTTTTTTAATATCCAGTCCCATGTCCTCAACCTCATTAAGACCATTTTTAAAGGAACCAATCGCCTTACCAAGACCAGCACCGATTTCCGGTAGTTTTTTCCCACCAAAAATAAGAAACGCTATACCAAAAATTACCAGAAGTTCTGGTGTACCTAATCCAAACATGACTGTCCTCCCTAAAACAAGCAGTTACAAACTCATCTACTTACGCTTCAGGATCTTTTTTATCTTCTTCAATGGATTTTGATTCTTTTTCCTGCTTGGTGGCATCTTTAAAATTTTTAATGCCCTTGCCTATTCCACTTCCAATTTCAGGCAGTTTACCTGCACCAAAAATGATAACGATAATGACAAGAATAATTATCAATTCGGGCATTCCAAGACCGAACATAGGGGCTACCTCTTTGAAGTTTACTTTACTGTTAAATCCGACAACAATAGCATTTCAAGCTATACACTGTCAACCGACATTCCTTTGCTTGCTGATTCCCAACGCCATTTCCTGTATTTTTCGTATAATAGCATTTTCATCGAGAGTGAGCAATTGACGGTCTTCCATCACTACCCTGCCATTGATAACAGAATGAATAACATCGCCGCCTCTGGCCGCATACACAAGATGGGAAACAGGGTTATACAGAGGAGTCAGATGGGGCTGATCAAGGTCAATGACAATGCAGTCAGCTTTTTTCCCAACCTCAAGTGATCCAATCACCTTGTCTGCACCAAGCACCGCGGCCCCCCCCATGGTACCGGCTCGAAGAGTCGAAACAGCATCCATGGTTGTGGGATCCATAGAGGTGACTTTGTGTACCTTGGCAGCTGTATTCATCTCACCAAACATATCAACATCGTTATTGGAAGCGGCACCATCGGTACCGATACCCACAGTAACTCCTTGATCGATGAGTTTTGGTACAGGCGCCACACCTGATGCTAACTTCAGGTTCGATTCCGGACAGTGGGCGACCTTCACTCCTCTTTCTGCCATAAGCTCAATTTCATCATCCGTTACCATCACGCAGTGAGCAGCCACTACGTGTTCGTCTAAAAGACCAAGTTTTTCCAAGTGCTGGACAGGCGAACACCCGTAACGTTCTTTACAGGTATTAACCTCATCACTGTTTTCAGCAAGATGGACATGGTACAGGAGGTCATTGTCTCTGGCCATGTTGCCCAAACGCACCAGCAATTCAGGCGAACATGTATACACAGCATGAGGATCGATGGTTATCCGGATCAAATCATGATTACGGTACTGCGCAAGCAGCTCTTGGGTGTAGGCAAAACCGTTTGCAAGTTCACCATAATTTGGTGAAGGGAAATCATACAGTACCTCTCCTACCCAGGCACGCATACCTGACTGCTCCACAGCACGACACACATCGGCGGCAAAAAGATACATATCGCAAAAAGAAGTAGTCCCGGACTTGATCATTTCACACAATGAGAGCAAGGTGGCACTGTACACCATATCACCAGACAGGGTAGCCTCAACAGGAAAGATATACTCCTGGAGCCACTGCATGAGCGGTAAATCATCTGCGAGTCCCCTGAAGCAAGACATGGCAGCATGGGTATGGGTATTGACGAGACCGGGCATTATCAACCCATGCTCTTCAGCTATGATATGTCTGGCTCTGTAGGTTGCACCGATTTCCTCGGTCTTTCCTCGGGCGACGATGACCCCATCGTTGATCGCCAGTGCTCCCTGTTCAACAATAGTATCCTTCTTATCCAGGATCAGCAGGTAGCGACCACTCAGAATCAAATCCACAGTTTTTTTGTTCATCCTCAGAGCTCCGACAAAAAAGAAACCAGCAACGTTCGTAACCGAGGACCTGCCTTTTCAGCGGCCTCCACAATATCGTCCAGCAGTATTGGTTGAAAATTATCAGGATCATTGACATTGGCAACCACAGACAGCCCAAGAACCTCCATCCCCGCATGAAGGGCAACAATTACCTCCGGCACAGAAGACATGCCAACGGCATCGGCACCGATCATCTTCAAATAACGAGTTTCAGCCGGAGTCTCCAAGCTGGGTCCAGGGATGCATATGTAGGTTCCCGTACAGACATCGCCAATATCAGTTGCAGCTGCTGCAGCCAATGCTTTCTGCTGCAAGGCGGGAGCATAGGGGCAGGAAAGATCAGGAAATCGCTCCCCCCAGTGATCAATATTTGGTCCACGCAGGGGATTTTC
The DNA here is from genome assembly GCF_016918565.1 of Desulfogranum marinum. GTDB lineage: Bacteria > Desulfobacterota > Desulfobulbia > Desulfobulbales > Desulfobulbaceae > Desulfogranum > Desulfogranum marinum. The sequence goes on along the minus strand of NZ_JAFFQD010000002.1, from coordinate 239,461 downwards.
AGGAAGGAGATTGATATGATCTGCCATAATCATGATCGTCCCAGGCTTATATGTACTGTTCAACCCTCCGCTGGCATTGGTAATCAGGGCCATACGGGCGCCAAGCTGAGAAAGAACGCGGACGGGAAAGGTCACCTCTTTGGTGGAGTACCCTTCATAATAATGAAATCTACCCTGGAGTATGGCGACGTCCTGCCCACCAAGTCGACCACAGATCAGATTACCTGCGTGGGTGGCAACCGTTGAACGCGGGAAATGGGGCAGCTCTTCGTAGGAAAAATCGACCACATCATCCATGGCCGGTACAAGTCCGCTTAATCCGGTTCCCAACTGGATAATAACCTCCGGCATGCGCGGCAGCCGCTGCCGAAGAAAAGCAACTGCTTCCTCTACCTGCTGCCGGTACTGATCCATACCAATCATTGGAGCCCGTTCTGCTTGATATAGGAACGGACAAGCTCCGGATCAGCATCAATAATCTCACATCGGCTTTCTTTACCGACTAAATCAGCCAATGCCGGCGGTAATTGCGGCTCCTCTCCGATAGCCGCCATCACAGCAGCACCAAATTTTGCGGGATGAGCGGTGGCAAGACAGACCACAGGTCGCTTGTTATCTGCGCATTCCAATGCAGCCTTCACGCCTACAGCCGTATGAGGGTCAAGGAGGTACTGTTCCTGGTTGTGAAAATCCCTGATCATAGCCAAGGTCTCCTCCTCGGAAACAGAGCGGGAAAGAAAATCCTGGTCCACCTGGCTCTTCAAACCACTTAAATCCAAGGCACCTGTGTCTGCAAAATCAGCCATATCCTGCTTGACTTGTCGGCCGTTTTCATCTCTTAAGTAATAGAGGTACCTTTCAAAATTAGAGGCTATCTGGATATCCATCGAAGGACTGCTGGTGGCAACGACACTTCCTTTTGAATAATCTCCCCCTGTAACAAAACGAGTTAAAAGATTATTGGCATTGGTCGCAAGGATAAGCGCATTGATGCACCCTTTGGGCAATAACCGTTTCGCCACATAACCTGCAAAAATATCGCCGAAGTTACCGGTGGGCACCGAAAAATCGACACTGCTTTCCCCGCGCTTCAGTAATTTTAAAAAAGCATAAATGTAATAGACCACCTGAGCGAGTACCCTGGCCCAGTTAATGGAGTTAATAGCCCCAAGGTGATAGGCATCTTTAAAGGCAAGATCGTTAAAAAGGGTTTTCACCATGGCCTGGGCATCATCAAAAGTACCGCGAACAGCCATGTTAAACACATTTGGATCAAGCACAGTGGTCATCTGCAGAGCCTGGATAGGACTTGTCCGCTCATGGGGATGGAGAATGAAAATATTGATCCCCTTTTTGCCGCGAACACCGGCAATTGCAGCACTGCCCGTATCCCCTGAGGTGGCCCCCAGAATGTTCATCTGACCGTTAATACGTCCAAGCTGATATTCAAACAGGTTACCCAGCAATTGCAGGGCCACGTCTTTAAAAGCAAGAGTCGGGCCATGAAACAACTCCAGAATATACAGGCCGCCCCTCTTGGTTATCGGTGTAACCTGCGGGTGCGAAAAGGCGGCATAGGAGCGGTCAACCATCTCCTCCAGTTCCAGCCTTGGAATATCGTCAATAAAAAGAGACAAAACCTCAACCGCAAGCTGTTGATAGGTCAGGTTCTGCCACTGCTCCAGTTTCTCTTCTGCTATAGTGGGGAGGAACTGAGGAAGCAGCAAGCCGCCATCTCTGGCAAGCCCCATCATCACCGCATCCCGAAATCCTATGGGATCAACCTCACCTCGCGTGCTTATATATTGCATCTCACTGTCCTCTATCGATACGCCCTGTAAAGAACTGCTTCTTCAAAGCTGTTTACCTGCAAATAATTACAAAACAATATGCATCTCCGTTGCCATATCACATCGAAAAAATGATACCGCCGGTTGATGCCCTTTTACTGGAGATTTTCCAGTAGTTGATCGACATCGATCCGCACTGCATCATGCCACAGGCCTTCAAGGTCATAAAACTGTCTGCTTTCCTTATAAAAAATGTGCGCAACCATATCACCGAAATCAAGCAGCACCCATTGCCCCTCACGTAACCCTTCACTATGTTTCGTGCTCACCCGTTTAGAGCGAAGTTCACGTTCAATGGCTTCAGCCAAGCCTTGAACATGACGGGTTGAGCGACCACTCATGATCACAAAATAATCAGTGAAAGACGATAACCCACGAACATCGAGAACTACTATATCCTCGGCCTTGGCATCTGAAGCAATACGGGCAGCGGTAACAGCTAATTCTTCCCCACCCTTTTCCTGGTATCCTTTTTTTAACTCTCTCATTTTTCCTCGTGGAGCCGGAACCTTTCCAGCTCGTTTATTATGTATTGTACAGGAGCCTGTTGGGTCCTGTTTTTTCTCAAATCAAGGCATTTTCAGAAAATAAAACACAGCCATATGACTGACTTCTGAAAATAAGGCCTGTGCAAAAAAAGACCTTATTCCGGCTAGATGTTCTTTTGGTCAGTCCCGGCACATTGCCACAGCATAAGGACAGCCTGTTTTAGTGCTGCATTGCTAATGGTATTACATGCATTCATGCATACCCTTGCCGGCACAAACACTTATCTACTCGGCTTGACTGGTTTCAGAGCTCCCCTTGCGAGTACGCTTTTTTCTCGGAGGAAACTCAAAACTTATTTTCCCCTTGTTATCAAGCAGCAGAAAAGCATCAAACGGTCGTTTCTTTTTAGAAATAAATCCGGTGATGAGCTCCGTTTTACCATTGGTAAGCAATTGTTTAATATGATCCGCATCAAGTCTGCGTCCCAAAATCATCTTGGATATGCGCAAGCCTTTCTTTTTATCGCCCTCCAGGGCAGACTCCGATAAAAAGCCGACAGGCGTTTCAAACACTCTGGTTTGGTCAACGGGTGAAATCCCTAGAGGTTCTTGCGCTGTAATCTCTGCCAGATCAAGATCTTCAGTTGAGTCTGCAAAGAGAAACTCCACCTTTGAATTGGCAATCCGTACTGCTGCGGCAAATGGTTTTCCTTTTTTCGACCGGAAATCGTCAAAGGGGCCAATTGTTTTCCCTTTGATAAGAGCAACAATCTCCTCTTCACTCATTACCCGACCACCGAGAACTTTACGAATAACCAGTTTTTTATCTTCTGCTTCAAACGCTGTTGCATTTTCAAAAAAACGGCGTCCGTCTACCGGAGAAAACGATGCTTCACGGATATTGCTTTCTTCACCGGATTTTACTTTTTCCACGATGGTACTGGTAATATCTCGGATTTCCTGCATAAACTGTTCGCGGGTCATGTCGCCTTTAAGGATTCGGTTGAGCTTGTACTCCCATTCCCCGGTAAGTTCCGGTGAAGCCAAAACATCAATATTTCTGGCTTCAAGGAGGGAGAGTAGTTCAACCGCTTTTCCGGTGGGTACCAGCTCCCGCTGTTCGCGGACAATATATTTTTCATTGAGCAGTTTTTCAATAATTGCTGCTCTGGTTGCCGGCGTCCCCAATCCCCTTTCTTTCATGGCTTCAGCCAGTTCTTCGTCATCCACCAATTTGCCTGAGTTTTCCATGGCTGAAAGCAGCGTTGCTTCTGAAAAACGTGGTGGTGGCTTGGTTTCATTCTTCTCTGCAGTCACCTCCTGACAGTGTACTGCCTCAACGTCTGGAATGGTCTGCAATTCATTCCCTTCACCTCCGGTACTGCCTACGCCATAAATAGCGCGCCAACCTGGTTTAACCAAAATTTTCCCTTCAGTGAGAAACGTCTCCCCCTCGACGATGGAAAGTCTTCTTGTATTGTGATACACAGCAGGAGGGAAAAAAACAGCCAGAAAACGCTGCACGATCATCTGGTAAATCTTCAGCTCCGGCTCTGTCAGGGTTTTGGCCAAACCGGTGGTGGGAATAATGGCAAAGTGATCGCTGATTTTTTTGTCATTAAAAATTCGCTTATTTTTTTTCAGATATTTTTGCTCAATAGCCTCACGAGCAAATTTACCAAATTGCCATTGTTGCTGCGCAACCACAACGTTTTTGACAGTGGGAAGATAGTCCTCCGGCAGGCAACGGCTGTCTGTCCGAGGGTAGGTGATCAGCTTATGTTTTTCATACAAAGCTTGGGCCAGGCCAAGCGTATTCTTTGCACTAAAACCAAATCGGCTGTTGGCCTCCCTTTGTAGGAGGGTTAAATCATAAAGAGGTGGAGCTCCTTTGGTTGACTGCTTGCTTGTCTCTTCAATAACTGCCGGTTTCCCTTTACAAAGGGCGATAATATCTTCACCCTTTTGGACATCCCAGATACGACTTTGTCGTCCATGGGGTTGACTCTCACCCTTTTTAAAATCGGGGTCTATCCAGATGCCCTCATATGTAACATCTTCACAGACAAAACTTCCGCGCAATTCCCAATAAGTAGTGGGAACAAATGCACGCCGCTCCGCTTCACGCTTCACCAGCAATGAGAGGGTCGGGGTTTGCACCCTGCCGCAGGGTGTTTTTCTAAATCCACCAAAGCGCGAATTATAGCACGTCAATGCTCTGGTAGCGTTTATGCCTATAAGCCAATCCGCTTCCGAACGACAAAGCGCAGTATCTTCAAGAGGATGCATTTCTTCGTCACTACGCAGATGTGCAATTCCATCTCGAATAGCATCCTGGGTCATGGACCGTAACCAAAGTCGACGAATCTGTTTGGCTTTGACTGAATTGGTCCAGGACTGCTTGAGGATATACTTGAAAATAAGTTCACCTTCCCGGCCGGCATCACATCCATTAACGATAACCGAGACATCGCGTCTTCTGATCAATTTACTCAGTGCATTGTACTGAGCTTTAGTCCCAGGTAGAACCTTGAGTGGAAATTCATGGGGAAGAATGGGAAGGTTATCCAAAGTCCACTTCTGAAAATCAGGATTAATTTCTTCTGGGTAGGCTATGGACACCAAATGACCAATGGCATAAGAAACAATATAATCATTGCTTTCAAAATGCGTTTTTGACTTGGTGAATTTACCGGGAAGTGCCTTGACGATATCTGCGGCGACGCTCGGTTTTTCTGCAATAATTAGGGTTTTATCCATTAGGTCAGCTCAAAGCGGATAGAGTAAATTATTTATTTAATAAGAATTTCTTCAATGCATCATGCCATTGATTAGGTTGATCAAGATAACAGGGATGGGGGGCGCCATCCAAAATCACTCGCCGGTTGTCGGCAAGTTCTTCAACAAGTATATCGCTCATAGCTAGAGGAGAAACAGCATCCTCCCCACCCCAAACGATAAGCGTCGGTACCTGTACCCGGGCAAGCCCGGATCTATTTTCTTCAACCCCCACAGCACCGACCAGAACTAATGCCGAGAGACCTGCCCCATGAGCAATTGCAAATTCTATGGCTATTTTTCCTCCCATGGAGGGGCCAATCAAGGTTACCTGTGAGAGCGACATTACATTGAGAAAAGCATGCAGCATTTCAACAGGCGTCTTTTCGCACTCAGGACTCTGCCCAAAGCCCGGCATATCCACGGCCACTACTCTAAAGCCCTGGTTCGCGAGAAAGTCCATGGTACCCAGCTCCTGCCAGGTCTCTGCCTTGAACTTCATCCCATGCAGCAGCACAATGGTTTTTTGTCCACGCTCGCCAGCCTCAAGATAGTGCAAGGTACAACCATCTACATTTACGATATTACTGATAATATGCGACATGAAAAAATCCTCTGCAAAGTACAAGTAAATAGGCTCAGCAATTTTTCAGCAACGACTGCCAAAGAAGTAAGCGACATCCGGCTCTTTGTCAATGTCCAAGGATCAATCAACGATGTTGATAAACCCACAAAAATAGATTCTTCCTTCTACGTCGGCAACGTTACAACACACGCATACAGGAAGAGAAAATCGCAAGGCAAAAAATTTTATACGATGACCATCAAGTAGATCTAAAGGAGGCTGAATACCAGCGAAAACAAGCATGAGACATGAAAAGCAAAGGTGTCTTGAATAATTGCCATTGAGCCTCATTTGCCTGCTGGTCGCGCTTACCTCGTTACGCTCAAAATTCTCCGATCGACGGTAAGCAAGACTCCAGGTAATAGATTGTATGCATTACCAAAATACTGAAAAAAAGACGTCTGACAAACTGAGCGTTGGAGAACATTGCGTAAAGCTGTAGCAACCTGTGATTTCGCCTAATGCAAAAAATGTTGCAAAGTACACACAATCAGCACCGGCTTTCATACAAAAATTGCCACGTCAACCGCCTACGACCTGGACGACCGGGAAGTGCCCCGCGTACATAAAAAAAGGAGCGACCATGAGTCGCTCCCTAAAAAATCTTAAAAGATTAGCTATTAATCTTGAAGGGGGGTCTGCTGCAATTGATCTTGCAAATCAGCAAGCTGTTCGTTCTTATCGGTTAAATCCTGTACAAGTTCATTATTTTCTTGTTCCAATTCTTGCAGAACATCCTGTTGATCAGCAATTTTGCCGAGCAAAACATCCATGTTGATTTTTATCCGATCCAACTCACGACTGGTCTCTTCCAGGGCTGCATTCTTTTCTTCAACTATATTTTCAAGACCAACGATCTGGGCCATGGCCATTTCCATATCTATGGTAAGCTTTGCTACCTGCTCTTTTTCTTCTTCAGCAGCTACAGTTTCCCTCTCTTGGCTTGCAGCTATTACCTCTTGTGCAGCACTGATTTCAGCCTGCAGTTTTACGATGTCTGCCTGCAGTTTTTCTTTTTCCTGAACAGTCTTCTCGTTGTTAGCAACGAGCTCTTCTATTTTTTGACCAGCAACAGCGTTTGCATCTTGTAATTTGGCCAGTTCCTGACGTAAGGCGTTTGCTTGTTCGACAGCTGCCTCATCCTGCTTCTTATTTGCACCCACTGCATCCTGCAGGTTTTTTATTACTGCATTCTGCTGGGCAATCTGCGCCTCAAACCGCTTATTGGCTTTACGGATCTGTACAAGTTCTTTTCTGGCGTTTTCAAGCTGCTTTGCCTGGCTACCTTTTGCATGCTTCTTCTCTTGCAATGCTGCAATTTGTGCTTCCAGCTCTTTAACACGAGGATCCTCGACTGTAACAATTGTAGGCTCAGCCGGAACAGCCGGCTTTTCAGCTTTCAAAGCATCTAATTCGGCAGTAACGGCAGTCAAATCAAGTTGCAACGACTTGGCTGCTCGATTGCTCACTGATCCCCAGATAGAGCAAATGACCAGTAATACAATTAACCCCCCAATGATCAAATTCCTGTTCTTCTCCATAATCTTCATACTCCTATAAATAGTTACGGTCTATGGTGTTGAGTATATCAAGCTACTCAATTAACTTTTCTTCTATTGCATTAACAGGTCTTAAGGCGTAATACCCTCACCTACGGTTACAGGTGTTGTCAACAAGGTGGGGTCTATACGGTTTATCTCTTCCTCTATTCTTACCAGGTTTCGATTTACCTTATCACTCAACCCGGATTGTGGATATTTAATTAATATATCCTGCAGTAATTTCCTTGAGGCAAAAAGCAATTTTATTTTACTCTCACGGTCACCTGTACGGTTTGCGCGCATGAAAATTTCAGCTGCCCGTTGGCGATCTTCCTTGGCTGCGAGTTTGGCAGCCTGATCTATACGTTCACGCGCTTTAACAGCGTACGATGAGGCCATCAGGCTCGTGAAAACCTCGATGGCCTGATCATATTCCCGCGCTTCGAGCAGAAGCATCCCCTGATTCCACTCTTCCTGGAGTTCCTGCTCCTGAACCAACCGACTTGTTTCAATGGAAATGGATTCTGCAGTCAACAGCTGATCATTTTTCCGGCGCAGTATTTCCTGTTTTTCAACCGGGAGAATATCGCGCGGAACACGTTCAACCAACAAAAGCGCTTCCTGAAATTTTTTCTCTTCAACCAAGCTGTCTATTCTGGCAAGAACCGACTTTAACCAGGCATCAGCCTCTTCATTTGCTCTTTCCAGAACCAAATCTGCATTGGAAGCAACTGGTGAATAAGGATATTCGGCAATATACTTTTTCGCCTGTTCCACTACTCCATATCCATCACGATCCGGGTTATACCCCAAATAGGCTTTAAGCAACTGTGCATACGACCTCACTTCATCACTCTGATACATATTCCTGTCCAGAGCCGACAACTGCTGCAGTGCCCATTCATTTTTACTGGACAACCCTTCGTAAATAACAGCCAGTTCTTTGTACCTGTCTTTTGCACCATCAAAAATTTCAAGCCCGAATTCAAGATCTCCAATAAGCTGCATCAAACGAAATTCCCACTGTGCCTGGTCTTGTTTGCGGATAACGCTCAACAGGTCAGTAAAAACTTTTCTCGCCTCCGGCTCGCGGCTTGTTTTGAGTAATGCCTGACCATATAAAAAAGTGGTATCAAAGGAAGGTAACTGACCAGCTTCAAGGGGAAGTTGCTCATAATGACTAATGACCGTTGCATAATCGTCTACTGCCGAAGCAGCTTTCAATAATTGCTCTTCCGCATGCAGGCTCTTAGCCTGGACAGGTAGCTGTTGTTGGGAAACCAAAGGGGCCGCCATCAGGCTTTGACAACTACTTTCCAGATAATTGATATCCTTTTCACTTATCTGCAAAAGAGAATCGGCCGCCAGCAACTGCGCCGCCTGTAAGTCTGTCTTTTGCAGCAATCGCTGATTCAAGGCATTGTACTCGACAAGCACACTCTGCAACTGTGCCCGGCAATCGCTCATGACGTTCAGCGTTTCCTGAGAAGAAGGACTGGATATGGTCTGTGCCTGCAGTTCTCTTAATACCTCTAGCTTTTGTTCATAAGCATAGATACGATCATTGATCAAGGTCAGGGTCGGCATCAGCAAGTCTTTGACAGGGAGGACAGCTGGTTCCTGCATATCCCGGCTCAAAGATTCCACTTTAGCCTCCCCCCCCTGACGCGCACTGATGTCGTCACGCTGTTGCTTTGCAGAATAAGGATCAATTACCTGTTTCTGTGCCACACAGCCACTCAGCATCAACACCAGGCACCACACGATTTTATTAGGCCACTTACATCCCATACCGGATTATTTTCCTATCATTGCCTTGTTTATTGTCGGATATATCCCCAGTACACCATGAATCACCTTATCCACAACCTGAAAACATATTTATACCTGCCCGACACTCAAGTTTGATTGTATACATTTTCAGCGTAAACGATCAGTTAGAGTGTGCAAGGCAAAATATTGGAAAGGATATCAAATAAAACGGTGACGGACAATCGCTTTCTGCAGAAACATCGAAAATCCTGTATTTGCACAAGGGACAGGGCCTCGCCTGTCTTGCGATAGTATAATCAGTCGACCACTCCCGGAAAAAGGAACATATTCTTAGTTGGATTCTAGCTGTTGCTTCCGATCATCAAATTTGTAGTCCCAAAACGGATGGAAATTACGGACCGGTTCAAAATGCTCATTTTGTAAAAAGTGTCCGAATCCCAGGCTACAGGGAAAGGATGGTGGGGTGGTCTGCTGCTTGCCACCGCCCCCTTTCTTCAACAGCCCCCCTTTATCCGGCTCGACAGGGAGAAAAAGCTGCCCCACATCAGGATACTGCAACAACAGGCCATTAAAAGCCAGGTCTACCACGTCCAGTCGTTCTCCGACATTTTCGCTTTGCAGCAGTGTTTCCGCCACCTTACTCCAGACCGGCAACGCCCCCTGCCCGCCTGTAATCCTGGTCGTCCCTTTGATCATGGGTGCATTGTTATCATACCCGACATACACCCCCACAGTATATCCGTTGTCTACGCTCATAAACGATTCATTACTCTCGCCCAAAACTGGAACATGCCCAAGAAAGGAGGCATTACGATACCTGTTTGCAGTCCCGGTTTTCCCCAGCAACGGTACCGGCAGATTAAAATCTGCCAACTCTTGTTCACGATCGGGATTGTTACTGTGCAGCCTAACCGTCTTGTGGGCATACTTTCCGGTTCCGTGGAGCACGGTGTTTTCCAGAATATTACCAACCGCTGCAACCGTCGCTTGATCAAAAACTCGTTGAGCAGTCACTGTCTGTTGATAAATAACTTCTCCGTCCGGAGCCTCTATCCTTTCGATAATTGCCAGGCCGTTTCTATCTGCAGTTGAATCCTCATCACTGATACGTTCACCATTTTGTCCTGCAATAACAAAATTATTCCCGGTAACGAGTGCTTCGTACATTCTGGTTATTTCCAGCAAGGAAACCACATTCGATCCCAGTGGAAAAGAGAGCACAGGTTCCAGTTTGCTTTCAATCCCGCATGCATAACCCAACCGGACAAGATACTGGAGACCGAGCATAATCCTGTAATCACGAACCTCGGTCAAAACTTCCAGAGAGTATGGACGAAGGGCGAATAACGTATTTTCTTCGATCGTAATCTGTTCCTGCAACTGCTTATAGGATCCTACAGTGACACTCCCCTCCAAGTGAACGCCTTCCCAAAAAATGTCGAGCTGGCTTGCGTTTAAAGTCTGCAAGAAACTTATCACCTGCTCAATCGGCCACCGGGTCCACTGACGGTCTTTCAGATCGCGGTGACCGGATGTATAGTGTACCCCACCGTTTTGATCCTGTACTAAAAAGCCCGAAGGCATCTGAAAATCGCCGGCAAGTGTGCCCCCAAACCAATTAGCGCCTTGCCGCGCTTCAGCTTCTACATAGCGACGATATACGTTCAGTTGGTCGATAGTTCCGGCAAGGCTTAAATAAGTATCATCCAACAGATCCCGCTGTAAATGGAGGTCTTTTCGTGTGTACGATGAAAGTGACTTATCCTGCAGCAACTCTTTGATCTGCTCCCTGAAGCGGTCATAATAAAGACCATAGTCTAATTGTTCAACCAGCTTGTATTCATCAAACCGGTTGTCGAATAAAAAATCTGCGCGAAGATTCTTTCTGGCTTTATCAAAGGCCGCTTCCTTAAGCACGTTACCGTTAACCACAATCCCAAAATCATCTCTTATCCGCTGCTTAAAATGCTGATAATTTTCGACGACGCCGTCATTGGCCATGGGGGCCATTTCCACCTGTTTGGCAACCTCGCGTAAGTGCAACGGTGACAGGTGGTCAGTAAGATGATACAGGAGCCACACGGCCGCAAGATTTTCAGATTCTACTCCAGCCCAGCTCATAGAGACAACATCATGGGGACTGTTATGATCAGGTCTGGGGAAATAAGGTCTGTTCATGAACACAAACACATCCCGTTGATTGGAAAGCATGTCAACAGGGCTCCACCCGAGCTGCAGCGCAGCGGCAAAAAGAAATGGTTTAAAGGTAGACCCCATTAATCGTTTCGCATCAATGGCTCGATTGAAATAACGATCAGTCATACCACCAGCCATCGCCCTTACAGCTCCTTGTTGCAAGGCCATAACGCCGCCTTCGACCTTTGGATAACGCTCAAGATCTCCCCGCAACGGCCCCTCTCCTTCGGACGGCCTGATACTGACATACACAACGTCTCCAGGTTGCAGCTGTTTTATCAGCTTACGGCGATCCTTATTATCAGGTTCAGACCAGCGATTCTTATTAAACTTTGCCAAGGCCGCTATCATTCTTTTAAGACCAGCCTCATCCAAGACGACAGTTGCCTTACCTTCACCAATATCGATACTGGCGTAAAATCCTGTTGATTTATTTTCACGGACTTCATCAATAACCCCAAACGCAAATGCACCAGGTAGCAACTCTGTATCTCCGGCATACTCCAGTTCACGATATTCCTGCTGCACCTCCTCTCTGTTGTAGCCTCGCAGTCGGACGTCAAGCAAAGACAACTGACGCCTAAGAGCGTACAAAGTCTGCTCCTGAATCTGCTTATCGATAGTGGTGATGACCCTGACCCCGGAGGTGGATACATTGGATACGCCATGGTCTTCCAATGCTTCTTTAATAATGGCCGTACTCAACCCGTCTTTCACCATATCCATGGTGGTATTCAGGCGAAAAGCCATCTTACCGCGTTCAAACGCCACATCACTGTGGATAGCCTGTTCGTATTCCTGCTTAGTGATCTTTTGCGCTGCAAGCATCTTCTGCAAAACATATCTTACCCGTTCATCTACCTTTTGCCTGGCTTTTACAGGGTCTGCCTGGTTCCTCTTGGTAAACGGATTGTAATAGTTCGGCCGCTTAACGCTGCCTGCAATGTAAGCACACTCTAACAAATTAAGAGCATATGGTTCCTTATTAAAATAATAGCGGGCGGCTACCCCCAGTCCATGTCCATTGCCGCTGACAAAAAACTGGTTGCTATAAAACTCCAGGATTTTTTCCTTTGAATATTTATATTCCAGGCGCAGCGCAAACAGCAGCTCTTTCAATTTGGCTTGGTAGCTGCGGGACTTTCGTTTAAATAGATTTTTAGCTGTCTGTTGAGTAATTGTACTCCCGCCTTGTACCACCCTGCCGGCCTTAATATTGGCAATCATGGCTCGGACTATTCCCGGGATGTCGACCCCAAAATGAGAAAAGAACTCATCATCCTCAGCTGCCACAATGGCATTGATAAAATGTTGAGGAATGGCGTGATACGCCAGATACTGGCGATGCACATCTTGAAACAATACCCCTAGTTTTTGTTCGCCATCACGAAAGAAAACCGGGCTTTCACGACCGAGAATTTCCTCTATATATTCCTCTTCCACTTCCGGCCCCGGGTTAACGACCACCAGATAATACAATCCACCGGCAACACCTCCAGCTAAAAGCAGACCGAGTATACACAAACTGAAAAAAAGATATTTCAAGAACTTCCACATAACAGTTAATCAACAAAAAAAGTGATTGAAAGAGAAGGGCCGGCCCGGCATAGGCAAAATATACGCAAGGAGATACATCGTAGCATACCGCTCTTGTGTAAAAAATGTCGTTTAAGATTTGCGTCAGGCGAAAAACAGTGGCTAACCACAAGATTTTCCTTGTAAAACGCCCTTAAACAATGGTAATAAAATCGCAATTGTGTCAATTTTGGCCCAATCATACCGCTGATGAAAAATAAAACAATATGATTCCAAAGCAATATCAGCATATCTTCACATATTAAATTTCATGACCCTACCCAACAGAGTTGTCACCCACTACCTTTTTCCTATCTGTATTTTTCTTCTTTCAGCGTGTTCTTCACTCAGCCCTCTCCACAATGCTGACTCCCGTCAATCAGGCGTTCATAACCAGGAAGACACCGGTGCACCGACAGCAGAAGAAATGTCTTACCTGGAAATAGAGCCGGAACAACAGCTTGCAGAAGAACTTGCCGCCCTCGAAAAAACAGGCGCATGGGAGCCGGGCAAGCTGGACAACACACCACAACCTGTGAACGAAGTCACCTTCGACTTTCCTATTACAATTAATAAACAGGTGCAGTTTTACCTCGATCAATTCCAGGGCAAACAAAGGCGTCACTTCAGCAGGTGGCTTGCGCGGTCCACACAATACCAGGACGACATAGAGACTGAACTACAAAAAGCTGGTTTGCCGCTTGACCTGGTGTACCTGGCCATGATCGAATCAGGCTTCAACCCTTCTGCTTACTCCTATGCTCATGCTGCGGGTTTATGGCAGTTTATTCGCGGTACAGGTAGAAATTATGGATTGCGTATTGATACCTGGGTAGATGAGCGCAGAGAACCCAAAAAATCTACCCAGGCAGCTATAAAATACCTCTCTTTTCTCCATAAAGAATTTGGCGACTGGTATTTGGCAGTAGCAGCCTATAACGCAGGTGAAGGGAAGATCGGCAGGGCGATCAAAAAATATAAAACCAGGGATTTCTGGCAACTTGCCAGTCACCGATACCTTGCACTAGAGACCAAGCGATATGTACCTAAACTCATCGCAGCAATCATCATAGCCAGAGAACCGGCAAAGTACGGTTTTACCGACATCCCCTATAAGAAACCGGTACAGTACGATACTATCGAACTCCCTCCTGCCACCGACCTCGCCGCAGTGGCGGTTACAGCTGCAACCAGTGTGGAAAAGCTACGCAAGCTTAATAATGAGCTACGAAAAAACCAAACCCCTCCAGGTAAAAAAGAGTATCTGCTGCGAATACCTGAAGGATCAAAAGAACTGGTTGCCCAAAACCTTAATCGACTCCACCCAGTGATCACTACCGCCTACAAAACGCATAAAGTAGGTAAAGGGGACACAATTACCGGGGTATGTAGAAAATACAAAATCAATAAAACCATATTGCTCAAGGCCAACGACCTGAGAACAGCCTCTTTAAAGCGCGGGCAACGTCTCCGTATCCCTTACAGGACAACAAAATATGTATTGCTCGCTAAAGGGGAAACCCCGGAAAGCCGCTTCGCATCTGCAGGTAAAGACGGCGAGATGATTCTCCACACCTTAAAACGTGGCGAGACCCTTTCTAAAATTGCCAAACAGTATGACGTCCCTGTTTCGGTTATCATGCAATGGAATGATATAAAAAATGTGCGTAAGATACGCGCCGGCCATCATCTCGCCCTCTTTCTTGATAATGGTGTGAACTCTTTTACCAACTCTATGGCGTTAACAAATCAGCTGAAAAAAGGCAGTATCGTCACCCTTAACGACCAAAAAAAATGGCCCGGCAGTAACGCAGAGGGCAACCGCATCTGGTACAAAGTTCAAAACGGTGACTCTCTCTGGACCATTGCTAAAAAGTTTCAGGTTTCAGCAAGGCAGTTGCGGCAATGGAATAATCTTGCCAACAACCTGATTCACCCGGGAACCAAGTTGGTCATTAAAAATGGGTAACTATTTCTCAAGGGTACCTTGAATTATCAGCAAACGCATATAATTCATTGCGGAGTCTAAGGCGTTCCTCCGTGGATATTTTTTTGACATAACGCCAAGCTTGACTGAAAAGCTATTATTCAAAATGCCTCTACTTTCAATAGCATCAACATTGCATTCCGTGCAGATCATCTTATAGTGTGGGCTGCACGTATAATGCTGCCTGTTTATATTTTTTGCGAACCAACTTGGCTCCCTTGCGCAGTGACAGCCTGCTACAAATCCTTTCCACGCCGGACTCAATGACTACACAAAACTTTCCCAGTGGTGATTACCCTGATGATGTCACCATTCTTCATGTTGGAGAAAAGACCGTCCTCCTTGTAGGGACAGCTCACATTTCCCAACAATCTGCAGATCTAGTCAAACAGATTATTGAAACAGAAACCCCAGACACCGTCTGTATTGAACTCGATGAAAAAAGGTACGCCGCACTTTCCAAAAAACAGCGTTGGGAGAACCTTGACCTAAAACAAGTTGTGCGAAAGAGACAATTATCCACTCTCTTGGTCAACTTGATACTTTCGTCATATCAAAAAAAACTCGGCGGCAAGATGGGCGTCATGCCTGGAACCGAACTGCTCACAGCAGCAAAAGCCGCTGAAGAATCGGCGATACCTGTCGCTCTCTGCGATAGAAGCATCCGCGTAACACTACGCCGAGCATGGCATGCCACCTCCTTTTTTAAAAAAAGTTATTTATTTTCGACCCTTCTGGCCAGCCTCTTTGATAAAACGGAACTTGATGAAGATAAACTGAAAGAACTGAGAAAAAAAGACGTCCTTTCCGAATTAATGGATGAACTTGGACAAACCTTCCCCGACACCAAGCGAGCACTTATTGATGAGCGTGATATTTTCATGTCCGAAAAAATTAAGGACGCTATCGGCAACCGAATCGTTGCAGTGGTGGGCGCTGGACATGTCGCTGGAATAGTTAAAACTATTCAAGAAGACAATAGTCATATAATGGAAGAAATAAATACCATCCCGCC
Organism: Desulfogranum marinum; assembly: GCF_016918565.1. Classification (GTDB taxonomy): domain Bacteria; phylum Desulfobacterota; class Desulfobulbia; order Desulfobulbales; family Desulfobulbaceae; genus Desulfogranum; species Desulfogranum marinum. The sequence continues at coordinate 223,633 of NZ_JAFFQD010000002.1, read as the reverse complement.
AGTTTCCAAAATATGGAAATTTATAGGTTGGTCTATTCCAATGCTCATTATACTTTCCATACTTCTGATTGGCTTCAAACAGGGCGCAGGTGAAGCCAGCGCCAATGCGCTTTATTGGGTGCTGGCCAATGGTATCCCTTCTTCAATCGGTGCTCTTTTAGCCTTTGCCCATCCTGCAACCATTTTTTCAGCCTTTGCGGCAGCTCCCATAACCAGCCTCACCCCAGTGATTGGTGCCGGCTATGTCTGTGCCTTTGTTCAAATAATGACCAAGCCACCGGTGGTAAAAGAGTTTGAATGTGTCGGCGAAGATATCTCCTCTTTAACGGGATGGTGGAAAAACAAACTGCTACGAGTCTTTCTGGTTTTCATTCTTACCGGCGTTGGCTCAAGTATTGGTACTTGGGTTGGAGGATACCGTATCGTCAGCAATCTCTTGAGTTAAAAAGAATCCAGGCAAAACATAGTCCCGTTTTTTACAACATTTATTAAGTTTTACTTTTATATTAAATAACTATGAGTGATAACGATCCTAAGCAATCCACATTAAATGTCAGGCAACGAAAAGCATTACGTGGTCTTGGCCATCATCTTGAACCTATTGTTTATGTCGGCAAGGAAGGTATTTCAGCCACTCTCATTCAAGCTGCTAAAAGTGCTTTACAGGCCCATGAGTTAATAAAGATTAAACTTGGCCAAAATTGCCCACTGCCCAAAAAGGAAGCGGCAGAGGCGCTTGCCGAATCGACCCAAGCGGATCTGGTCCAGCTTATTGGAAAAATGGTACTTCTTTTCAGGCCTAATCCGGAGTTACCGTTAGAGAAAAAAATTAAAATCTGACAACCTTCATATATATCCTTCTAATCCAACGACTCTGTTGATATGATTTGGTCCTTTGAATTATTCTCCAGACAAGCACTTTTTATAACTATTCAGCAGCACTCCTACTCTCCACGACCTGCCCGTGCAGCATACGGATCTATAGCTAATCGGTCAGCTTGTGAACATTTGGAGCACTGCTGAACAGTTACGGTTCAGGGTAGATGGACAGTTTTTAAATTATTCACTGAAATGGTTACCACTTTTTTTATAGCCTTCCCTCCCTGCTACTCCAATTATCGGTCACGTAGATTTTTTTTGTCAACTGCACTTAAGGAAAAATGAGTTATGTGCGTGTTACTTTTCATAGGTGCTGAGCAACCTACTTCTTAAGGTTATCTTGAAAAATGGCTAATTCACCCAAACTCCTAGTTGCATCCAAAATTTTATCCTCGGAGGTAAGCGCAGACTCCGGTATCACTTATATGCCTGTGGTAGAATTTTGGATGCGCCTCGAACCTGAATGAATTTTCTGATTTTTCAAAACACCCTCGAAATCATAAAATCGTAAATTGTAAAAAAACAGTAATCGAGGCAATCAACATGGGCAGCACATTATTTGATCAGCTGAAAAAGACGGGCTTGGTCGATGCAAAAAAGGCCAAACAAGTAAAAAAAGAAAAGCACCAGCAGAGTAAGCAAAAAAAAGGGAAAAATGTAACCAAAGAGACAAAGAGTCAACAAGTTGCTAAAAAATCACAAGCTGAAAAAACGGCCAGGGATCGGGCACTCAATCAACAGCAAAAGCTAGCTGCTGAACAGAAAGCGATCACAGCACAAATTGCTCAACTCATACAACAGAACAAAATCAAGGAAAAGGAAGGAGAAATACGTTACCATTTCAGTGATGGGAACAAAGTGCAGCGTTTGTATGTTTCTGAAGCTGTGCAGAAACAATTAATCAGTGGCCAGCTGGTTATCGTCAAAATGAACCAAAAATACGAATTGGTCCCCACTGCTGTCGGGGAAAAGATTAAAGCCCGTGATCCGAAGTGCGTTATATCTATACCTAACAGCACTGAAAAGACAACTTCCGAAGAGGATCCTTATGCCCAATATCAGGTGCCGGATGACTTGATGTGGTAAGAGTGCAGTATAACGCCTCACCCAATGATAGGTCTCTTTAGGTATCTCAGTTTTCCAGAAAAGCTGCAAATACTGCAGCAGGGCCAGGCATCCAACACAAAAAAAAAAGCCACCCTTTAATAGATAAAAGAGTGGCTTGAAGCTTAACCGGTGCAGACGATACGTCTTCTTAAAGATCTCCCCTATCAAAGAGATCCCGGCGATCCTCCACAAACCAATTGATAAAACGCTCTAGCCCATTCTGCATGAAACGATCAAAATCCCACGGATCTGTGGATAAAAGATTAAGATATTCGTTTTTAAAGGCATATGCCCAAGCATCCTGAACAGTACCATCAGGCAGGGTTATGGGCACAACGAGTCGTTCATACTTATCACCTTCAAAGGCATCCAGTTGAACAAATGCTTCTTCGTCGATTCCCCAATACAATTTGCCGAAGACAGCCCCACCATCTTCAACCCTGATACCTGGGTACTCTGTTTTTTCAACACGGTATCTGGCCCAGTCATGCAATATTGCTTCCGTTCCATCATATGCTGTACCTGTAACCGCTTTCATGACAAGAGGTGATTGTAAAGTGCCGTAGCAAAAAAGTGCTTCTTTTCCCATATCGGTTCTTACCAGTTATACAGATCGAGCGTTTCCGCTTCTCATGGTTTGTTGGATAAAATAATAAATTGAATTACTATTTCTCTTTGCCTCTGTTTCGATATCTCTTGCACACAGATTCAATAGTGATGATTTAAACTGTTTAACATAACGCAACTCGTCATATTTTCCAAGTGAGATAACAAAAAAAACCTCGATATCCTCCTCACAAAGCAATACACAACAAACAATTCAAGAACTCACCAAAAACACTATTTCACGAATCGATATCCAACCTGTCGTCTCAGTTGCTTCGCAAATTTTGGTCTAAGAACAATGTAAATCTTTGCCATGATTTCAAATCCGCGTCCTCACGATAACGGTCGGACCCAAATACTGTAAAAGCATGGGGAGCCCCGCTGTAGGTTATCATCTCGTGTTTGACGCCTTCCTCTTCAAGGGTTTGAGCAAGCTCTGCAAAATCATCCATGCTTACTGCTTTATCTGCGGTACCGTGAAGGACGAGAATTTCACTTTTAACCTTAGAATAATCCTGGCCGTCAGGTGTTGCTAACCCGCCGTGAAAAGTAACAAAGCCTTTAAAATCCGCACCAAACCTGGCGAACTCAAGAACAGCAGCACCGCCAAAACAATACCCAGCCACTACTGCATTGTCGACATTAGCTCCGAGTTGTTTTGCAGCAGCCAAACCACCATTGAGTAGAGTTCGCATACGCTTGCGGTCACTATAAAGAGCCTGGGTAAGTTTTCTTTTTTCGGCTACAGCAGTTGGTCGGACATCCTTGCCGAATAAATCTATAGCGAAGACAGCATAACCTAATTCGTTGAGCATGGAAGCACGTCGTTTTTCGTAGTCGGTGACACCATCCCAATCATGAACGAGTAGAACCAGTGGTTGACTTGATTGCTGAGTAATAAAATACCCTTCAAAAGTATCGCCTCCTACCTGGTACTCAACATCGCGTCCATCAGCAAAAGCCAACGAAAAATGAAAAAGGATAAGTATCAACATTAAGTAGCGCATAGAACACCTCCAATTCGTTTGAGAGACATCAGTTTAACATTGCATGCGTCTGAATTCTACAACTCTTGGAGTCGGGCGGACTGGTCCCTTTTTCCTCAACTCGCAGTTATTGCAGAAAAAATTACTTAATCCGACAGGCTACCAGGCTATCCTGAATAATTGCCATTTAGCCGGATCTTCCGGAATGTTGCGCTTCCCCCGTTATTCTCAAACGTTTATCTTAAGGAGTAAGCGTAAGACTACGTATATGCTTATGGTAAAATTAATCACATACCTTGACTTGGAAATGAATTGCTAACAATTAAGATACCCTCTCCTGCCAAGAAATTAGTTATCAGAAAAATAAAAGCAATGATGGACCGCAGAATTTATCCTATTTTCCATTTTCATGTGTGGCTGTACTCTCTCAAATATGCGAAGAAAATGGGCCTTTGCAAAAGGTATTTTCTACGGTAAAAGATAGGCGAGGTTATTATGTGACCAATGTATCAGCCAGGCTATTTTACTTTTCAATCCTCATGCCGGTACAGTAGCGGTCTGCAAACATGTAACCTTCCTGCACACTCATTTTAGGACAATACAGTAACGACAAGCTACAAAAGCTATTGCCTATAGATTTAAAAGAATCGCAATCTTTTTCGGAACACCGAAAAACAAGGAGAAAAAATGGAAAACCTACAACAAAATGACGTTGAAATATATGAGCTTATCCGCCTGGAGGAACTACGACAGGCTCAGAAAATAAGGATGATTGCCTCAGAAAACTATGTCTCTTCAGCGGTAATGGAGGCAACCGGTTCTATATTTACCAATAAATATTCAGAAGGTTACTCCGGGAAACGGTATTACGAAGGTCAACAATATGTGGACCAGATTGAAGATCTCGCTATTAAACGTGCTAAAGAGCTGTTTGGTGCTGAGCATGTTAATGTGCAGCCCTATTCCGGTTCCCCTGCCAACTTGGCTGTCTACCTTGCTTTTCTGAAACCAGGAGACACTATTCTCGGTATGGCCCTTCCCCATGGTGGTCACTTGACCCATGGGTCAAAGGTCTCTATTTCTGGAAAATACTTCCACGCCGAATCCTATAGTCTGGATCAAGGTACAGGTAACCTCGATTACGAGGCTATTAGAAACAAGGCCAAAGCATGCATGCCGAAAATTCTCATTGCCGGGCATTCTGCGTATTCCAGGATACCTGACTTTCAAGAATTCAGGAAAATCGCTGATGAGGTTGGTGCATTGTTACTGGTCGACATGGCTCACTTTGCAGGATTGGTAGCAGGTGGAGCACATCCTTCACCTATTCCCTTTGCAGATGTAGTCACAACTACAACGCATAAATCGCTACGTGGCCCAAGGGGAGCGATGATCATGTGTAAAAAGGAGCATGCACAGGCAATAGACAAGGCAGTTTTTCCTGGTATACAAGGTGGTCCGCACAACAACACCACTGCGGCAATAGCAGTTGCCTTAAAAGAAGCGTCAACAGATAGTTTTAAAAACTATGCCGCACAAATTGTTGCCAATGCTAAAACGCTGGCATCGACCTTAATTGACAAAGGCTTTCACCTGGTCACTGGTGGCACTGAAAATCACCTGTTATTGATAGATTTGACCAACAAAGGGGTAACAGGCAAGGTTGCTGCTAAAGCTCTTGATGCGGCAGGGATAGTGCTAAACTACAACTCCGTACCATTTGATACGCGTAAACCTTTCGACCCCAGCGGTGTACGCTTAGGAACATCGGCTGTCACCTCGCGAGGATTTAGCGAAAAAGAAATGGTGCAAACAGGAGAATGGATTAACGCTATTGTTGCTGATCCTGAAAACATCAACCTCCAACAAGATATTGCAGCCCAAGTTGCCACACTCTGTTCAAAGTTCCCTGCTCCGGGCCTCGAGCATTTAAGCAATAAATAATCTATACTGAGTAAACAACAAAAAAAAAGAGGTCACCATCAGGTAACCTCTTTTTTTTATACTTCCGAAGCAACAGTTGCTCATTCCCTTACATAATAGTCTGAACAATACTCCCGGCAGTTTCTATAAGTTTTGCGGGAAGTGCCCCCATCAACATGATCATCAGCACAAGACCTATACCGATCATTTTTACTATTGGTTCTACATTTACATTTGTTTCATCTACCGGGTCGTCGGTATAGGCAACTTTGACAACCGAAAGATAATAGTAGATGGCAATAGCGGTGTTGATTGCAGCCAATATAACAACTATGAGATGTCCTTGTTGCAGGGCTGAGGTGAGCAGGAAAAACTTGCCCATAAACCCAACAAAAGGCGGTATACCAGCCAAGGCAAAAAGACTGACAGCAAGTACAATAGCAAGAAGCGGTTGACGTTTATGAAGCCCTGCTAAGTCTGCGATAGCGAGATTTTCTCCATCACGGGAAACCTGACAAATAACGAGGAAACAAGCAAGATTCATCAGCACATATCCTGCTATATAGTAAACAGCCAAGCCATACCCATCCGCCCCCATGGAAAGTAACCCCAGCATGATAAATCCAGCATGAGAGATACCGGAAAACCCTAGCATTCTTTTTATATCTGTCTGTACCAAGGCGCTCAAGTTGCCATAGAACATAGAGCAAACAGCTATAACAGAAAACAGTTGGACAAGAAAATCAGGTTGACCTGTGGGCAGGGTCATAAAACGAATTAAAAGCGCAACTGCCGCGAGTTTAGGAACAGTGGCAATAAAACCGGTCGTTTCATTGCTCGCCCCTTGGTAAATATCCGGCACCCAAAAATGGAGAGGAAAAACACCTAGTTTATAGAAAAATCCAGCCAACACTAAAAGCACGGCGATGAGCACAGCAGGCTGACTTGCTATGGTTTGCAAAGCAGGTACTATATCTACCAGGTAGGTTGATCCGGTAAGGCCAAAAAGGTAACTCATTCCATAAAGGAGGAACCCTGTAGCCATAACGCCGAAAAGAATATATTTAATGCCTGCCTCCATCTGAACCCTGACACCGGTCCGATCGTCACGAAGAGGTACCAACAGATAAAGAGCAAAAGAAGAAAGTTCAAGCGAAATAAAGATAGCAATGAGTTCGACCGAGCTAACAAGCATCATCAGTCCGAGTACACTCAGCAACAAAAACATGGTGTATTCGGGCCGTACCTCGTCGCTGATTCCTTTAAGGTGCTGACCGAAAATAACAACAATGAAAAAGGCGAAACTGATCAACAACTTGAACATCTGGGAATAGCTGTCGACAGCGTAAGCTCCATAGAACAAGCTAGTCTGCTGGGAAAGGGTCAGGCAAACGGTAATAAAAACAAGCAGACCGATAACCATGCCGCTCAATCGTTGCAGCCTTATATCAGGGGTTTTAAAAAGGCTGACGACAAAATAAAAGAGTGCGCCTGCTGTCAGCACAAGTTCAGGTAAAATAGCCATCATAAAAAAGCCTTACTTGATTGTTCATCTACGTTGTCCAGCATTATTTCAGGACTGGAGGTAAATTTCTGCATTTTATCTTGTTAGATTACAAATTGACCAGCGCAACACTCTGCTGCTGCCACTGCTGCAATTGATCAAGCAAATTAGCAACAGATGGATGGATAAGGTCAATAAACGGTTGCGGCCCTAGACCGATCCAGAAGACAAAAGCAAGAAAAGGTGCCAGTATGATTATCTCTCGTGGGCAAAGATCAGTGAGATACGACTGATCAGGATTATCAGTTCCCCCCCAAACAATTTTCTGCAGCATGCGAAGCATATATGCAGCAGCAAGTACAGCGCCTGGAATTGCAGCTAAAGCAAGTACTATATTGAACTCAAAGGTACCGGCTAAAACCAGAAATTCGCCTATAAAGGAATTCGTTCCAGGAAACGCAAACGAGGAGAGTGAGAAAAAGACGAGAAAGGTAACATACCATGGCATAAACCGCCCTACTCCGCTTGCCAGCTTGAGTTCTCGACTATGGGTTCGCTCATAGATCATGCCGACACAAAGAAACAGAGCACCGGTGGTGACGCCATGGTTGATCATCTGCATAATTGCCCCCTCAACACCCTTGGTATTGAGAACAAAAATACCTAAAGTCACAAATCCCATATGGCCGACAGAAGAGTAGGCAATCAACTTTTTCATATCATGCTGAGCGAGGGCAGTGAATCCACCGTACAGTATCCCGGCAATGGAGAGCCATAGAATATACGGAGCAAAGAGAAAAGTTGCTTCCGGTGTAATCGGCAGGCAAAAACGCAACATGCCGTACGTTCCCATTTTCAAGAGTATCGATGCAAGGATAACAGATCCGGCGGTCGGAGCCTCAACGTGGGCAGCAGGTAACCATGTATGAAAAGGGAACATGGGCACTTTGATGGCAAATGCGAGAAAAAAAGCAAGAAACACCAGCGCCTGAAAAAGGGTGGAATAGTTATTCCACATCATATCTGGAATAAAGAAACTACCTGTTTTCAGATATAAGGCTATGATTGCGACTAATAGCAGTACCGAACCGGCCAAGGTATACAGAAAAAACTTGATCGAAGCATAAACTTTACGAGGCCCGCCCCAAACAGCTATCAAGAGGTACATGGGAATAAGCATAAATTCCCAGAGGATATAAAAAAGGACAAAGTCAAGAGCAACAAAAACCCCAACCATGGCTGTTTCCATAATCAGGAGACAAAACATGAAAGGAATAACCCTGGTGGAAATATAGTTCCATGATGCTAGCACACAAAACGGCATAATAAATGTCGTCAAGATAACCAACAAAATGGAGATCCCATCAACTCCAACAACATAGTTGATACTAAGTTGAGGGATCCATGCATAGAGTTCGGCAAACTGGTATTTGGCTGTTGTACTGTCAAATCCTATGAGCAGTGGAATCGAAAAAACCGCTGTCAGCGTAGTAACGACCAAGGTCCATATCTTAGCAAAGGTTTCCTTGGGGTTAACAAGCAGCACCATGGCGCCGGCCAGCGGGAAAAAAATAAGGAAACTGAGCAGAGGAAAGCCCTCTTTAATAAGTAGTACGTCCATTCCCTCCTTCCCCTTAATATAATTGATATAAAATGAATGTTATCACAACAACGGCAGCGAGACTGGTTGCATAAAACAGGACGTATTGAATCTGTCCACTTTGCAGCACTCTCACCTTTCCGCCAAGAGCGCGAACCGAACGAGCCAACCCATCGACAACACCATCAATAGCGTGCCAATCGAACCATGACCAAAATTTACTCAGTGTCATCAAAGAGCGAAGGCCTACAGCCCTATAAGCTTCTCCCCAGGCAGTATCAAACCATTGGATAGGATTCTTGCTCAACCACATGAAGCCACGTCCGAGTTGTCGATACAACCAATCAACATCAAGGCATATTTTATCAACCGGTGTCATCAACCCCTTGAGCAGGAAGAAAACAAGCGCAGCAAAACCAAGGATCTGCAAAGTTTCAGCGAGATGATAAGCAGTAAATGGGTCGTAATCTACAGGATACGGCAGCATGGAGTAAAGAAAGCTGGGAGCAGAACCAACTAGAAAACAGAGTGTAGCACCCAATGCCATGGCAATCATCATATTCCCTGGCGGATCACCGGCGCGTTCCCATGTCTCATCACTGCAATTATTTTTGCCGAAAAAGAGGAAATAAGGCAGTTTCAGGCCATTGTATATAAAGGTGCCTGTGGCACCAAACATCAACAACCAGGAAGTTACGTACAGATGTTCCTCAAAACCTGCAGTAATGATCATTGATTTAGAGACATAGGCTGCAAAATAGGGCGCAGCAGAAATGGACAGGCAACCAATGATGGTGAAAAACAGAGTTACCGGCATTTTTTTGTACAAGCCGCCCAATTCAGTGAATTTGGTTTTACCGGTCATATACAACACAGACCCGGTTCCCATGAAAAGCAAACTTTTGTAGAGGATATGGACTACGGCATGGGCTGTTGCACCATTTATGGCTAGATCGGTTCCAATCCCAACCCCTGCAACCATATATCCGACCTGGGAAACAATGGACCAAGCCAATAGCCGACGGATATCATTTTCCATTACCGCATATATGACACCGTAAAGGGCCATGGCGACACCAAGAACAATAAGTATCTCCATTCCTGCACATGCTCTGGCAAGAGTATAGACGGCTGTTTTGGTGGTAAAAGCACACATGAAGACTGCACCATTAAACGATGCTTCGCTATATGCATCCGGCAACCAAGAGTGCAATGGAACAACAGCTGCGTTCAGGGCAAACCCGATCATAATAAGCCAGGTGTAGAGTTCGGGGTGGGCAACATCCATAAGATCAAAGGAAATATTACCAACTGCCTGGTATCGGAGCATGATTCCGGCAAGCAGAATAATTCCGCCTATGGTGTGGATAAGCAAATAGCGATACCCTATACGCAGACTTTTCTTACCTCGGCGGAACCAAACAAGAAAAACCGAAGCAAAGGCCATCATTTCCCAGAAAAAGAAGAGGCTGAGATAATCCCCGCAGTAGATTGTCCCTAGGGAACCTGCCACATAAAACCAAGCGGCGATGTGTTCTCCTGCCTTATCAACGTGAAGACCATAGAGGGTACCGATGACAGCCATCAGAGCCATGATACAGGCAAAGACGGAAGAGAGTTTATCAACCCGACCAAAAACCAGTTCCCAGTCCATAAAGCGATAGACGCCAAAAGTATCTGAGAGACCGGTGTTGAGCATTACTGCACCCAGAGCCAGTAAAGGGACGAGAAATAGATAGGGTCTGCGCAAGGGCCCACGAACAAAGGGCAATACCAGTGCGCCGGCAATCAGAAGTAATGATGGGTGAATGAAGCTGCTTGTCATTTCTCTTCCTCATTGCTGTTGTCACCTGTGCAACAGTCGTAAAAATCAGTCCGTACTTGAAGCCCGGCACGACCAAGCCATCGCGCCACTACAATGATCACCGCTGCAGCGATGGCCCCAAATATCGACCAGAATGCAGGAATATGTTGTTCAACCCATGAGTGAGCATGACTTGTGTCGACAACCAGAGCAAAGCCGACAACAACAACAAGTATGCCATAGCATACCCCTACCAAAATCTTGAGATGTGTTTGCAAATATTCAATAAATTGTGTCATCCTGTCACCATCTTCACAAATTGCATCATAAAGCCGGGAAAGATACCGATAACTACAGAAACAGTAACCGCGATAAGAATTGGAATCAGCATGCTGAGTGGTGCCTCTTTGATGCCTGTCTCAGGTTCCCCTGCAGGTCTTTTACCAAAGAAAGCCTTATAGGTTACCGGTGCGAAATAACCGACATTGAGCACAGTGGAGGCGATAAGTATAAGAAGTATACCTACTTGATGCGCTTCCATGGAGCCAACAAGGAGATACCACTTGGTAACAAAGCCGGCAACAGGCGGGGCGCCGATCATAGAGAGAGAGGCAACAGCAAACGCACCAAAAGTAAAGGGCATAGTACGACCAAGCCCACTCATTTCTGATATATATTTTTTATGGGAAGCAATGAAAATAGCCCCTGCACAGAAGAAGAGCGTAATCTTGGAAAAAGCATGATTAACAATATGGATTAATCCGCCATCAATGGCATGTGGCGTGAGTAACGCTACCCCGAGGATAATGTAAGACAATTGGCTGACAGTAGAATAAGCAAGCCTGGCTTTCAAATTATCCTTGGACAAGGCAATCACTGATGCGACAATGATAGTAAACCCGACAAAATAGGCGGTGGGTATCCCAAGATTCAGCATATTCATTGTATCGACACCAAATACATACAGCATGGTTCTAGTGGTACAGAATACACCTACTTTAACGACAGCAACCGCATGAAGAAGAGCAGAAACAGGGGTTGGCGCGACCATTGCTCCGGGTAACCAGTGATGAAACGGCATCACGCCGTTTTTGGCAAACCCGAAAATACAGAACACGTAAAGTAACACAACAATCCACCCTTTTGTATCGGCAGGGATAATACCGGTGAATATGTTATGAGGAAAATCAAGATTACCAACCAGTACGTAAATAAGAATCAGCGCAGGCAGCAAAAAGAATTTAGCGGTTGTTGTCAGATAAACAATGTATTTCCTGGCGCCGTCATATGACTCTTTGTCCTGGTGGTGAGCAACAAGAGGATAGGTGCAAACAGATACTATTTCATAAAAGAGATAGAGGGTGAAAAGGTTATCTGATAACGCTACGCCGATGGCTCCAAAAATAGCTAGGGCAAAGCAGGCATTAAATCTGGTCTGATATGGTTCATCATGGGCTCGCATGTAGCCCATCGAGTAAAAAACAGCGATCACCCATAACGAGGAAGCCACCAAAGCAAAGATCATGGAAAAACCATCAGCACGAAGCGTGACCGATAATCCCGGTAAAATCTTAAAAATGGGAAAGACTAGGGTTGATCCGGCTTTTAGGGCAGGGATAAAGGATAGGACAACGATAAAAAGCAGTACCGATGCACTACAGGAAATAGCTTCCCGCAGATTCGGATTGTTTTTCAACGTCATCACCACCAGACTCCCGAAAAGCGGGATAATCACTGCAAGCAGCAGACATGAATTTTCAACAATATTGGTAGTGGAAACAGCGTCCATGGTGTTTTATCTCCGATTACCCCTGTAGATCGCCAAGATCTTCAACATCAATTGATTTATAGTTTCGATAGACAGCGATCACGATACTGATAGCTATTGAAGCTTCTGCCGCTGCTATAGCCATTATGAACAGTGTGAAAATCTGACCAATAGTTGGGTCAGGTGCAAGAAACCGGTTAAAGGCCATGAAATTAGTTGAAGCGGCAGCTAGAATAAACTCCGAAGAGATAAGCATGCCGATAATAGTCCTACGCACAATCAAACCATATACTCCGAATCCAAAGAGTAATGCACCGAGGACTAAGTAGGTTTGTAAACAGTTGTAGAGATTCAGCAGTACCATGTGCTAATTCCTCCCTCTTCGTGCAAGTACCAACGCACCTATAATAGCAAGCAGCAGTACAATGGAAATCAATTCAAATACCATAGAATGTGTGGTGAGCAGTACCTTGCCAACCGCTTCTATATCTCCGCTTGCATTTTCAGGACGAGGGAAAACCTGCCACTGCGTATTCAGTCCCAGTACTGAAAAACCTGCAAAAAAAAGTGCGCCGACGCTGCATCCTAAAGGACCAGCGAGTTTAGATATGTGCTTATTACCAGGAAGATCTTGTTGTTCAGGAGTCGACATCATGATCCCAAAGGCAATTAAAATCGATACAGCACCGACATAAATCAAGAGCTGCATCATTGCCAGAAAAGGGCTGAGTAAAAAGTAATAGACCCCGGCAAGTCCGGTGAAGCAAATAGCAAGTCCGGACACGGCCCGCACTAATCGGTGCGAATTCACCGCAACAAGAGCACCGAAAATAACAAGAGCCACAGTTAGCAAAAATATGATACCGACGATCCCCTCTACGGAAAAAAGAGTTGGATTGGGCGTCGGCGAGAAGACAAGTGGTTGCATCAGTTTTGATCCTCCAATCGCTTGACCAAGTCGATGATGAAATCATCTTTATTAAAACTGACAAGGTTGTATTCCTTGGAAAAACGAAGAGCATTGAATTTACAGCTCTCTACACACGACCCGCACAAACTGCATTTGGTAAAATCAAGTACATATTTGGTAACCGTCTTTTTCTTCTCACCCTCCATTTTCTTTCCGGCAACGGAAATACAGTCGGAGGGGCATGCCCTCTGACAAGCCATGCAGGCGATGCAATTGGGTTTACCAGTTTCCTCATTGGCAATGAGCTCAATATGCCCCCTAAAGCGCTCCGTCATCTCCGGAACTTCATAGGGATAATTCTCAGTCACCACAGGACGAAAAAATTGTCGGGCCGTAATCATCAATCCGGTCACCAGGCTTTTACTGCCGACCAGAATATCACTCCAGTATCCACTCATAATTAAAATACCTTGATGAGTGCTGCGGTAACCAGCACATTGACAAGGGAAAACGGAATAAGAATTTTCCAAGAAAGATTTAACAATCGATAGATCTGTGTTCGAGGGTAGGTCCAGCGGACCCAGATAACGGTAAAAATGAGTACGTAGATCTTCAGCAGGAACCACCAGACTCCTGGGGTTAAACCAAAGGGACAGTCCCAGCCTCCTAAAAACAGTGTTGCAGTGAGACAGGCCCCAACAACAATATTCAGGTATTCGCCCATCATGAACAGACCAAACCCCATGGACCCGTATTCCGTCATATAACCTGCGACGAGCTCACTTTCCGCTTCAGCCATATCAAAAGGAGCACGGTTTGTTTCTGCCAGGGAACAAATAAAAAAGATGATAAAACCTATCCACATATAGAGGAAGTGGCCATTCTCAAATCGAAATATATTCCAGTGCCAAAATCCGCCTTGTTGATCTATTGCAATATCTCGCAGGTTCATGGACCCGGAAATCATAACGATGGATATCACTGTCAGCAGCATTGGAATCTCATACGCAAGATTCTGAGAGACCGCACGAGCCGATGATATGATTGCATATTTATTTCCCGAAGCCCACCCACCAAGCAGAACGGCCATCATTCCGAGCGAGGCCAAAGCAAATATAAGGAGCACGGACAGCTCCATAGCCCGAGCCTGAATATTGCCTGAAAAGGGTATAACAACCATAGAGGTGATGGCAGGGATCATGGCAATAACAGGAGCCACCCGGAAAATAATACCGTCCACCCCCTGAGGTACCATGAGCTGTTTTGTCATCAGCTTGATACCGTCTGCCAACGGCTGCAATAAACCTGCAAAGCCTACTTCCTTGGGGCCGGGACGACGCTGAATACGACCAGCTCCTTTTCGCTCACACCAGCCGAGGTAGGCCGCATTAAGGCCGGCAAAGGCCATTATGCCAACCAAATACAAAATTGGACGCCAGATACTTGTTTCCATAGGTAATTGTAATTGTGCTTACTTAACGATCAATCTCAGGAATGACCAAGTCAAGACTCCCCATAAAAGCCAGGGCATCTGCGAGAAGCATACCTTCTGCAACCTCACCAAACAAACTCAAATTAGAGAATGTCGGGGAACGAAGCTTGAGTCGATATGGGGTCTTGCCACCATCACAGATCAGACGATGGCCAAGAGAACCGCGGGCCGTTTCCACCGCAGAATAGTAGTATCCTTCTTCTGGTTTCAACAGCTTCGGCACCTTTGCCTGAACAGGGCCGTCAGGTAGTTTGTCAAGCGCCTGCTCGATAATACGAAGTGACTGTTCGATTTCATCCATTCGTACCATATATCTAGCCATTGAATCACATTCGTTATACACAGGTATGTCGAAATCTAATTCAGGATAAATAGAGAAGGGTTCATTCTTGCGCACATCGTAATCAATTCCCGAACCACGAGCCACTGGACCGGTTGCCCCGTATTTTCGACACTGCTCTGCAGTAATAAATCCAATATCCTTAATCCGTTTGATAAGGATAATATTATGGGTCACCAAATCATGATACAGGCTGGGCATACGCGAACGCAGCCTTTTTATAAAATCGCGGGTGCCGGTGATAAACTCATCATCAATATCATTATAAACACCGCCAAATCGCATGTAACAGTATGTGAGCCTGGAACCGGTAATCCGTTCAAGCAGATCAAGGATTTGTTCCCTATCGTCAAAGGCATACAATAGTGGAGTAAAGCCGCCCAAATCGAGCAAAAAAGCAGCCCACCACAACAAGTGGCTGGCAATCCGGTTGAGCTCTACCGTTATCACTCGTATATATTCAGCTCGTTCAGGAACCTCTATACCTGCTGCCTTTTCAACAACAAGCGCGTAACCTTGGTTAAACGCCAGCGCATGCAAATAATCCATACGGGCGGTATTCGGCATGAACTGAGCAAAATTACCTGCTTCTGCAAGTTTTTCGTGCATCCGGTGGACATATCCGAGCACCGGCTCAGCCTTGACAATATACTCTCCATCCATGGTAAGCTTAACGCGAAGAACACCATGGGTGGCAGGATGCTGGGGGCCAAGATTAAGAACAAAGGTCTCATCATGCCGCAATTCGACAGGGAGTGTCATGGCATATAATCCTTGAGTAAGGGGTGAAAATCAGCATCTTCAGGAAGAAGGATACGAGTGAGGTCAGGATGACCGGAGAAGTTTACTCCGTAAAAATCAAATGTTTCTCTTTCATGCCAGTTAGCTCCGGGGATAACCGAAGAGATGGTCGGCAGTTCAGGATCTGTGCGGGATATAAATGTTCGCACCGTCACCCGACACAGCTCATGATCATAACGTGTATAATCATAAACAACTTCCAGTTGCTCCTGCTTTAACCAGTCCACTCCGGAAATGGTTTCTAAGAAAAAGCCTTCTTTATCCAGGACACCGGCAATATCAACAACCTGTTCATTTTCACATAGCACATCAAGGTGACTTCCATGTTTTTCGTAGGGAGTTGGTTGCACTCCAGGTTGTCTTTGCCCGGTTTGTACAGCTTCTTCAGCCTCATCCCCTTCAACCGGCGTTACCGTTTCCGGCTCGTTCTCCCCTTCCGGAAAAAGTGCAGCCAAGGCAACTTGTGTTTTCTCTATTCTATTCATCGGCTTATACCAAATGCGTAATCAGACTCTTGGCCAGCGGCGATTGCCGGTGATCTTTTCTTCCAGGGCCATTATTCCTTCGAGCAAAGCCTCGGGTCGAGGTGGGCAACCAGGAATATACACATCGACAGGAAACAACTTATCAGCGCCTTCAACCACATTATAGTTTTCCTTCACCTTAAAAGGACCGCCTGAGATAGCACAGTTCCCCATCGCGATGACCCACTTGGGTTCAGACATCTGATCATAAAGTGTCTTAACAGCAGGTTCCAACTTTTTATTGATTGTGCCTGCTAC
The DNA here is from genome assembly GCF_016918565.1 of Desulfogranum marinum. Lineage (GTDB taxonomy): Bacteria > Desulfobacterota > Desulfobulbia > Desulfobulbales > Desulfobulbaceae > Desulfogranum > Desulfogranum marinum. Next base: position 207,131 of record NZ_JAFFQD010000002.1, on the reverse strand, counting down.
GATCATGACGTCACTCTGCCTTGGTGATGGACGAAAGACCTCAGCACCAAAACGGGATATATCATAACGGGACCCGCCGGTGCACATCATTTCAATGGCACAGCATGCCAGGCCAAAGGTCATCGGCCAAAGAGAGTTAGCGCGCCCAAGGTTGAGCAACTTATCAAGCTGGGCGAATTGAACTATTGATGACGGTACGTTTTCAAGTTCCACTCGAACACTCCTTTAATCCACGCATAAACAATAGCCAATGACAAAATACCTACAAAGATCAGCACTTCCACAAAATCTCTGATAACAAATTCCGGACTGTTATAGGCTGCAGCCACCGGAAACAGAAAAAGGACATCAACGTCAAAGGCCAGAAAAATTAAGGCATATAGGTAATAGACAATACCAAACCGTATCCAGGCACTTCCAATAGGTTCCATACCGCATTCAATCAGCTGCGTGGCTTTGCCAGCAGTCTGTCGAGTATGGGAAGAAGGACTTAAGAGTTTAACGATAACAATAGGACCGATACCGAAACATAGCGCACCTATTAAAAATATGGTAACGTAGACGATATTAGTCAGGGTGACCTGATCCATACACCACTCCATACACTTCTTTTTTCATCAAATAAACTGATACTTCCAATCAGCACATTTTATCAGTATATCGAGATTCAACTCCCCTGTCAAGCCCAAACCTATGACTTAATTGGCCTAAGTGCCTCATTGTAGGGGTTCAATAATTACTCCTATTTAAGTGATAAAATCATTGACCAATTCTGTCGAAGTGGTAGTGTACGCAGCGATTTCAATTCCAATAATACTTAGGTTCAATCATCTTGATACAAGTGCTAAGACATGGCTATCACGTTTAGACAATTAGAAATATTTATTGCCGTTGCCGAAACCCAGCAAGTAACGCGGGCAAGTAAAAAACTTTTTCTTACCCAGTCGGCAGTGAGCATGGCCCTTGGCGAGCTTGAAAACCAGCTCGGTGGCCCGCTGTTTGATCGCCACGGAAGGAGCCTTTTGCTCAATGACCGAGGTAGATACCTGCTCCCGTTATCCAAACAGATACTCAACCAGGTTGCTAATGTTGAAACCATGCTCACAGAGCAAAGCGATTCAGTAGCGGGTGTACTGGAAATTGTAGCCAGCTCAACCATTGGCAATTACGTCCTGCCCCACCTGATCGGTGCATTTATGCAACTGCACCCGGATGCGCACATCAACATGCTGGTCGTCAATACCATGGCAGCTGAAAATCTTGTCGCAAAAGGAGAAGCAGATCTCGGGTTTGTAGAAGGAGAAATCAATGTCGAATCTTTAATAGCCACCGACTGGTTTGAAGACGAACTTGGAATTATCGTCAACCCCTCGCACAAACTTGCCTCACACAAGGCATTTAAAATCCCGGAGGATCTCAAAGAAACAAGCTGGGTCATGCGTGAAGAAGGGTCCGGCACAGCGGAAATTTTCACCAAAAAGCTGGGTAAGCATTCCTCACTTCTTAAAATTGTCACAAAAACCGGGCACACCGAAGCTATCAAAAAAGCTGTTGAGTCCGGAACCGGCGCAGCATGTCTTTCTGCTCTCACCGTCCGCAGAGAGCTAGAACACGGATGGTTGAAAATGCTGGTGATTGAGGGAATAGATATGCGTCGGCAACTGAGAATTATTCAACACAAAGACAAGATTATCACCAGGTTAATGGCTGAATTTTTAGATTTTTGCGAACTGGCAGCCAAAGCTATCAATGGCAAGGAATGCCTTTCTCTTCCTGAAAACCTGAAAAAATTCCTCAAAAGATACGAGTTGGAAAAAAACACTGTTCAGCAGTAACAGTACATTTCGATTGGCAAATCCCTAGCCAACCCTCTTACAAACAGTAATACAACGAGGAAAAAGCGGCTGTCATGCACAGCATTCCGTTCACTCCTTTCAAATTAAATACAATGGACTGCAAGTGAGAACCTCACTTGCAGTCCATTGTTCTACTACGTCTCTCATTTATTACCGCAGCGCTGCCAGCGCCTTTTCTATCCGACGCATCCCCTCCTCCAGCACTTCCATGGAAGTGGCAAAAGAAAAGCGAACAAAGTCATCAGCGCCAAAAGCGACACCTGGAACACTGGCGACCAATGCCTCGTCCAGAAAATAATCTGCAAGGGTGACCGAATCAGTAATGGTATGGTTGTAATATGCCTTTCCATAGTAGCTTGAAAAATTAGGAAAAACATAAAAAGCGCCTCCAGGCATAATACAACTCACCCCATCTATTGTATTGAGCGCATTCACAAAATAATCGCGCCGTGGTAAAAATGCCTTTTTCATGAGTTTTGGGAAATCCTGAGGCCCCTCAAGAGCGGCAAGAGCGGCATACTGGGAGGGTGCGGAAGGATTAGAGGTTGACTGGCTTTGAATTTTATTCATCGCCTTGATCAGGTGTAGCGGTCCTGCTGAATATCCGATCCGCCAACCTGTCATAGAAAAAGACTTGGATACCCCATTGAGAATCAAGGTCTGGTCTTTGAGCGCAGGCTCTGCATCAAGAATATGAGGCGGCAGATCCGCGTTATAGGTCAGCGTCTCATACATATCATCGGACACGACCAGCCACTTGTGTTGCAGGGCAAGGGCAGCAACTTCCTTAAGTCCCTTAAGCGAGAAAATAGCCCCTGTAGGGTTTGAAGGACTATTTAAAATAATACCGCGAGTTTTTTCAGTCACGTAGGAGGCGATTGTTTCCCCATCAAGATCAAAATTATTTTGCTCATCAAGAGGAACCAGCACAGGAACCCCACCAGCCAACTGCACCATGGGGGGATAGGACACCCAATAGGGAGCAGGTATTAAAACCTCATCGCCGGGATTAAGGATCGCCTGAAAAACATTATAAAGACCATGTTTTCCACCACAGGAAACCTGAATTTGGTCATCTGTAAATGCCCAACCATGATCCTCTTTAAACCTGTTGCATATTGCTTCACGCAATTCGGGAATACCCGGTACAGGGGTATAACGGGTATGACCGTCATCTATGGCCTGCTTTCCTGCATCACAAACATGTGCTGGAGTTGAAAAATCAGGTTCACCAACACTGAAATTAAGTATATCTGCACCTGTTGCCCGCAAGGCTTTAGCCTTGGCATTGACGGCAAGGGTTGGGGAAGGTGCAACTCGGAGCACTCTATCTGCAAGTGCAATGATTTCTGAACTCATACTGACTCTCCTTCTAGGCAGCTTTGATATTATTTTAATACTGCCGCAATAATAATTCTCTGTACAAGGGAGCAAAGCAATTTCAATAGCAAACTACTCCCGGTAATCAGATGTTAGGGTTCTTTGTACACAGGACAGGGACGCCGCCAATCATATTCACGGTAAGCCGGATCATCATATTTTTCATGACATTCAAGACACAAGCCGACCCGCAATATCCGCTGTAACTCTTCTCCATTAAAAGGCCGAAGATCTTTTCTCGATCCTTTTTGCAAAGGTGTCCCGTCTATGGCTACAAAATTATCCAAGCCGACAGTGCGGCCATCAAGGGTATCAACCCCTCGATCTACAGGATAAAATGCCCACTGCCCTTTATCTTTCACCACAGTCCCCTCACCAAGCCCAACCGTCTTGGGAGATGCATGGCATTCTTTACAACTTCTTCCTTTAGCCTGCGTAGTGTGTGGATTAATGGCGGCCATGGTAAAACTGTTAAAGTGGTCAGTCACGTCACCCTTTTCATCTACCAAGGTAACGATATCCTGACAGCCGGGAGTCACAATCACTACCTCATCTTTCCATACCCCAAGCATGGGCTTTTCGTAGCGGATATAAGATCTTCCTTCTTCCCACCATCCCGGCGTTTCTTTAAGGGTCAGTTTATCCAGATGGGTCTCCCTTTTATCCTGCTTGGCATGGCAACCATAGCACTGTGGCACCCAGGTTGAATGGCAGGCTTCACAGCTCACTCGCTCATGCCCAGGGTATCGACATGCTTCTTTACTCGGGGGATTTAAGATTCTTTTTTTGCCGTCATTTTTTCCGGTCAACAAAAATTTACCAGTTTCCTCCGATACATTTGTCAACGGATTACCTTTTCTGGTTATACCAGGGGATGGGTCATGGCAGGTTTTGCATTGTATTTCCAGTTGCTCTTCGTAATGTGCATAGCGATTTCCATCACCCATAATTTCTTCTCTGGTGTGACAATCAATACACGACATGCCTTTGGCATGATGAACATCCTCAGCAATCTCCAGGTAAAAACGATCGCCTGGTAGTTTCTTGGACGAGAGCCCACCTTTTTCGTAGGGGGTTCCATAGCCTTCAGCCTCAAATAGCCCGATATACGAGAGCCCTATTCGGCCGGACCTGTTATGGCAACGAATACAGTTATCATCCGCAACCTTTTTTACGATAAAAGGGTGCGGCTTTTTTTTCTTTGCTTGGTCGTTGCCTAACGAGTTTTGTTCATCAAATGAAATTACAGAAGAGATCTCCGTACCCTCCGGTGCCTGATAATGGCATGCTGAACAGCCCCCTCCTTTTTCATTAAAGAAGTCTGGAGCACCGGGTAAATCGTTTTTCTGTTTCCAGAGATGACAGGTGGCACAAAGCTTTCGATAGTAATCTAAAGCAAGGGAAGTTTCACCGTCGGCAAGTAGCTGCTCAACGGAAATATCAGCATCCTGGGTTTCCCTTTCCCCCCAATAATACAGAAGAGTAGCTAAGATCCCACGATTGGTGGCCATCAACGAATTTTTTACCTTGGAGACGTCGGCGGGATGGCACCCTTCAACGCCGCATGTCTGCGCAACGACACGCAAATCACCAGGATTCAAAACCATGCCCTTGTGCGCTTTGTCCTTATCGACTTCCAGGGGATCGCCAAGGTGACAAGGCGAACAACCGACGATAAGACTGTCATGGGCTGAATCCAACTTTTCTTCTTTATGGCAGGACAGGCACATTTCTACATAGCCTGCCGTTGTCACGGCTAGCTGATCGGGACGCTTTGTTGTCTGCTCTCTAACAACAAGATAGCCCACCAGCAATAACACAACAGGAAGAAATATCAGAGTTGATATCAAGTTGCGCGAAGGAAAATTCATGGTCTCTCTACTTGACGGATGCTTACCTACAATGCCATTGCGATCGGCATATTTTCAGGATACTACTCCTTGCGTTGCAGTTACTCCTGAAATCCCTGAACAACCGGATATCGACGTCCCGCTCCAAATGCCTTGGTGGTGACTTTAATGCCAAGCGGAGCCTGCTTCCGTTTATATTCATTAAGTTTTATCCTGCGCACCACATCTTTCACGGTATCCAGATCTGCTCCATGGTTAGCCACAATCTCTTCTATACTTTGATGCTCTTCAAGATAGGCCACCAGTATAGGGTCGAGTACTTCATAAGGGGGGAGGTCGTCCTGATCGCACTGATCGGGTTTTAACTCGGCAGTAGGTGGCCTGGTAATAATATAATCAGGAATAACTTCACCCTTACGGTTATAAAAATGTGCCAACTCATACACCATAACTTTGGGCACATCTGCAAGCACCGCTAATCCGCCACTCATATCCCCATACAGCGTGCAGTACCCGATAGCCATCTCAGACTTATTGCCTGTTGACAGCAGTAACCCGCCCATTTTATTAGAAATTGCCATGAGCAGGTTTCCACGAATTCTAGCTTGAATATTCTGTTCCGTGACATCTTCATCCATCCCGCTAAACAGCGGCTTTAGAATAGCACGGTACTGCTCCATCAAACCTTCAATGGCGAGCAGTTGAAAGTCACAGCCAAGATTAGCCGCCAGCGACCTGGCATCGTCCACTGAGGCCTTGGATGTATAAGGAGAGGGCATGGCCACACATAATACATTTTCAGGACCAAGCGCACGACATGCAACGGCAGCTGTAATCGCAGAATCTATCCCACCTGACAGACCAAGAACCGCTTTTCTGAAACCGGTTTTATGGAGATAGTCACGAACACCAAGCACCAATGCCTGCTCAACCGTTTCAATGCTCTCAACAGGAGCAGGAGCGGAAAATGGGAGATCAAAGCTATCGCTGTCTACAACGACCATATCTTCGACAAACCCCTTTCCGAAAGCAGCAACCTCACCGAGATTATTAATAAACAGGGAATGACCGTCAAAAACCAGCCCATCCTGCCCCCCCACCTGATTAACATACAGCAGGGGATAATTATTTTCTTTGCAAATACTACCGAAAACGGTCAGCCTCTCTGCAAGTTTACCGTGATAGTATGGGGAGGCGGATATATTAATCAAACAATCAGGCACAACGTTGCCAACGACAAAGGCATTGAGCGGATTAACAGAATATGCGGTGTGATCCCACCATATATCTTCACATATGGACAATCCGAAATGAAGACCGTGGCAAGAAAAAATCGTAGATTCGGTTCCGGCCTCGAAATAACGGGTTTCATCAAAAACATCATAGGTGGGCAACAATTGTTTCCGTGCCCGCTCTACTATCTGTCCATCTTCAATGACAAAAGCTGAATTATACAGTTTTTTTCCCGGCCCCTGCCGCTGTTCCAGCACGCCGATAATACAGGTTATCCCTTCCACTCTCTCCACAAGCCGGGCCAAAGCTTTATCATGACCGGTAAGAAATGATGGACGTTCCAATAAATCCTGGGGTGGGTATCCGCACAGAGTTAATTCAGGAAAGATAACGAGGTTGCAACCGGCCGCCCTGGCCTTATCAATCCAGGAAAAAACTTTTTCCAGGTTCCGGTCAAATGCACCTATAACGGGATTAGTCTGAACAAGAGCAATTTTCACAGCAGTAGGTAGGTTATGGAAAATGGAAATTAATGAGACGAAAACTCACTACCGTCTCGGGTTGTATTACATGCAGGGATGGAGGGTATTACCTGGTAATATCGAGAGGTGAACAGATCCGAGATTGGCAGCCACCACAACTTGCAATAGCTGCCTGAAACCAAACTACCCGACGCAAGTGGTACTTCCATCGGGTAGCAAAGATGCGCAAAATTATTGTTTCATGACGTTGGCAGCTGCAGGTCCTTTAGGTCCATCAACAATTTCGAATTCTACTTTATCACCTTCGCTTAGAGTTTTAAAACCTGATCCATCAATTGCAGAATAGTGAACGAAGACATCCCGACCTTCTTCTTGCTCGATAAAACCAAACCCCTTTGACTCATTAAACCACTTCACAGTTCCTTTCAACATTGCCCTTTTTATCTCCTTTATTAGGCTGAATGTTTATCCCATGCAATGCTTCCTACAGTGTAGACAACCCAAAATCATGAATGATAATCAGTACTATACTATTCAATAGCAGTACATGGTCTACTGAATGAGGCGACATTACCACTAAAATTTTTAAAAACAAAGGAAATCTTACTTATTTTCACGCTTAGCCTTTTTTTGATATTTTCTCACAGCACGGCTATGCTCCCGAAGAGTCTTAGAAAATATATGAGTTCCATCATTTTTAGAGACAAAGAAGAGCGCATCGGACTCTGCCGGTTCAAGCACGGCTTTTATCGATTCTCGCCCTGGATTACAAATTGGTCCAGGCGGTAGACCTTTAATCATGTAGGTGTTATATGGCGTTAATGTTCTGAGATCCGTTTTAGTGATATTGCCGTTAAAATCAATAATACCATAAATGACCGTCGGATCTGATTGGAGCCGCATGTTTCTAGCCAGCCGATTAAGGAAAACTCGGGCAATAAGAGGGCGCTCCTCGGCAGCCCCTGTTTCTTTTTCTATAATTGAGGCTAAAGTGAGCAATTGATGCTGGTCTAAACGCTCCTGATTTTCAAGAGGTAGAGTGTCCATCACCTCAAAAAAACGCTTCACCATTGTTTTTATGATCGCCTTTTCGTCCTTTGCTCCACGAGCAAGGAAATAAGTGTCGGGGAAAAGGTATCCTTCAAGATTTTTCCGGCGTACCCCCAGGCTCTCCGCAAAAAGGCTATCGTTTGCCAAAGCAAGAAAACGGTCACGGTTAATCCACCCGCCTCGCTCGAAAATATCAGCAACCTGAACGAGCGTCAGCCCCTCCGGAACAGTGACACTGTGATAATAAATCTTGCCACTCTCCAAAACCTGCAATACTTCCAAAGGTGTCAGCCCATAGGCAATCTCATACTCCCCGGCTTTTAACCGGTTCCCAATCCCTGAAAAACGAGCGAGCAGCAAAAACCTGAGATCATTTCGTACCAGTTGTTTCTCAGCCAGCAAACTGCCTATAGTCCGCACCCCCGACCCTTTCGGCACTTCAACCAGCACTGTCCCTTTCCCCGGAGAGGTCGTAGAGACATAGCTCCATATCCAAATGGAGATCGCAACAACGACAACGCCCAGCGCTCCTGCAGCACAAAAAAAGAAATTACGCATCCCGGAAAATCATTTTTTTTTAGAAGTAGAAACAACAACGCCTGGAACGTAGAAACGTACCAGGCGAAGAAAGACTCGAACAACTTATATTTACTTTGTCGCCGAAATCGTTTTTTTCTTACGGTTATATTTTCGAATCTTACCAAGGGTAAGACCGATGACTTCATCCATATGCTCCACCGGATAAAAGGTGATTTTCTTGCGCAATTCTTCCGGAATTTCGACAAGATCCTTTTCATTTTCATAGGGAATAATCACATTAGTGATTCCCGCTCGCAAAGCAGCCAGCGCTTTGTCCTTCAAACCGCCGATGGGAAGCACCCTGCCCCTCAGGGTAACCTCACCGGTCATGGCAAACTGCTTTTTGACAGCCTTGCCGCTGATGGCTGAAAACAATGCAGTAGTCATGGTGATGCCTGCTGAAGGACCGTCTTTGGGGATAGCCCCAGCTGGCACGTGGATATGCACATCAATGCCGTCAAAATATTCGGCATCCACTCCGAGTTCATCCTTACGACTCCGACAGTAGCTCAGTGCAGCCTGGGCAGACTCCTTCATAACATCACCGAGCTGCCCGGTAAGAATCAACTTTCCTTTGCCCGGAAGCACTGCAGTTTCGATATGCAAAAGCTCCCCACCCACTTCAGTCCATGCCAGACCAACTACCAAGCCGGGTTGGCTACTGGTATCCAAATCCGCTTCAGGTAAAAACTTAGGCGGCCCCAAATATTTAGCCAGGGTATTTGTGGAAATAGTATATGGTCCCTTGCCGCCTTCTGCCACCTTGCGCGCTATCTTTCGACAAATTTTGCCCAGGGCTCTTTCCAGGTTCCGAACTCCCGCCTCGTGGGTGTAGCTACGGATAACGGTTTCCAGCATTTCATCGTCTAATTTTATCTGACGTGACTTGATTCCATTCTCAGTAATCTGTCGTGGAAGAAGGTAGCGGCGAGCAATAACTTTTTTCTCTTCCAGAGTATATCCGGACAATTGAATGACTTCCATCCTGTCCAGAAGTGGCCGAGGAATGGTGTCGCTACGATTGGCCGTAGTAATGAACATGACCTTGGATAAATCAAAAGGCAGATTCATATAATGGTCGGAAAAGGTACTGTTCTGTTCCGGATCCAACACTTCCAGCAATGCAGAAGACGGGTCGCCACGATAATCATCTCCTATTTTATCGATTTCATCCATCATGAAAACCGGATTATTGGTCTCAACCGTTTTCAATCCCTGCAAAATACGACCGGGAAGCGCTCCAATGTAAGTCCTGCGATGACCCCGTATCTCGGCTTCGTCACGCATACCTCCAAGGGAAAGACGATAAAACTTTCGCCCCATGGCCTTGGCAATAGCCTGTCCTAATGACGTTTTACCGACCCCCGGAGGACCGACAAAACAAATAATCGGTCCCTTGGTAGCCTTGTTGAGTTTTCTCACCGCCAGGTATTCAAGGATACGTTCCTTGATCTTATCCAAGCCATAATGATCCTTGTCCAACACCTCAGCCGCAACTTTTAAGTTCAGCCTATCCTGAGAAGAATCTTTCCAGGGCAAATCCAAAAACCAGTCAAGATAGGTCCGCACAATAGTCGCTTCCGATGCATCTGGATGCATCATCTCCAATCGCTTTAATTGCTTGCGCGCCTCTTTTTTGGCATACTTGGGCATTTTTTTCTTTTTGAGGCTTTTGGCCAGATCCTCAATTTCCTGCGAATAACTGTCTTCATCGCCTAGTTCGCGCTTTAACGCCTGCATCTGTTCACGCAGAAAATATTCACGCTGACTCTTGGACATCTCCTCCTTGGCATCGGATTGAATCTTCGCCTGTACAGTGGAGACTTCAAGTTCTTTGCGCAATAACTCCGCGACAAGACGCAATCGATCAACCGGATCTATGGTCTCCAGGATTTGCTGTGATTCAGCTATTTTCAATCGCAAATTCGACCCAACAAGATCTGCCAGGCGTCCCGGCTCCTCGATGTTGTTGATGATCATCATTAAATCCGAAGACAAGATGCCCCTGAGTGACATAATCTTCTCGGTCTGTTCACGGACCGTGCGCATCAACGCCTCGATCTCCACCGAAACTTCTGTGGTCTCCGGCTCTTCCAGCAGGTCGATGTCAACTTTGTAATACGGTTCTTTTTGCTGAATAGATCTAATCTGCGCTTTTGAAAGAGCCTGCACCAGTACTTTGAGTCGCCCGTCCGGCAGTTTCAGGGTGCGCATGATCATCGATACCATGCCGACCTTATACAGGTCTTCCTCATCCGGCTCATCCTTGGTGGCATCCTTTTGGGTAACCAGCATCAGCAGCTTGTTACTATTGGCCGCTTCATTGACGGCTTCCACCGATCCAGGACGACCAACAAACAGCGGTATGATCATATAATTAAAAACAACCACATCACGTACCGCCATCATGGGCAGGGATTCCGGAATCTCAAGATCCTTGGGACTCTCCCCGAAATCATCCATACTGTGGGACAACGAATCGTCAAACTCCACTCTTTTCCTCCTCTTAAAACGCCTGTAGCGAATACTGGTAAATAATTGTCACCAGGAAGGTAAACACAACCACATCCGAAGTCAAGCCACGGAACTGCGCCCAGGCCTGTTATAAAGAAGAACCCCCGCAGATGGGGCTAAAAACAGGTTCCGCAAGGAGCAAGAAAGACGATTTCGCCTCTTTTTCTGTAAATAAAAGACAAAAGTGACTCTTGAAAAATCCATCGCATCGCAACAAGAAAGTAATTAGCGCACAGCCCATAGGATCAGCCAACACAACAACACTCCACAGAAAAGTCTTTTCTCATTGCGTGAAGGAACAGTTCATTTCCTGATAACACAAAGACCACACCACCTGAAAGCGAACTTTTCACGGTGCCGTCATAATTATCTTGCTTAAATTACCGGCTCCCAATATAGAGGACAAAGAATACAGTAATTGCAACTATTCAGCGAAAATCTGAAAACCGTCAATCTATCCCGAACTGTACCTGTTCAGCAGTGTTCCAAATGCTCACAAGCTGACCGATGTAGCAGACAAGCCCCGACTTCGATACATCGGTATGCCGGACGGGCAGATTGTGGAGAGGTGGAGAGCTGCTCAATAGTTACCATTTATTATCTCAAGTCCCTATCCACACAGGATGTAACCATGCTTAGCCCTGCTTCTTTATTTCACCTGGACGATTTCCCGGAAAAAGATATTTTCAGCAACTGCATCTATGCCTGGGATGCTCTTAAACAGCTCAAAGAATACTCCAGCAGGCGAACCGACGGCAACTTTACCCATCGGTGCCTGAGTGACGGCATTCCCCTCCCCAGTCCCTTTCTCGTTCACAACGGAAAGCTGCGTAATGCGAGGGAATGTACCATCACCTTTAACGATGCGACCAAGGGCAAACTCATGGTCACAGAGAATGGCCAGCTGCTTGAGGGAGCCTCTGTTATCATGGCTGGGGCTGTCCTGATCGGAAAAAATATAAAAATAGGAAAAGGAGTACTGGTTGAGGCAGGAGCCTATATAAAAGAACCTGCCATTATCGGCGACTTCTCAGAAATAAGACACGGTGCCTACATGCGCGGCTATTGCGTCATAGGCAAACGTTGCGTGGTGGGCCATGCCACAGAGGTCAAGCATTCCATTTTCCTTAACGACGCCAAGGCAGGTCATTTTGCTTATCTGGGTGATTCCATCCTGGGGAACAACGTAAACCTCGGAGCAGGCACCAAATTCGCAAATCTTCGCTTTCTTCCCGGCTCGGTCGGCATCAAGACAAAAAAAGAAACCATTGACAGCGGACTGCGTAAGATAGGCGCTATTCTCGGCGACGGCAGTCAAACAGGATGCAATTCGGTGACCAATCCAGGCACGATCATGGGCCAGAAGTGTGCACTTATGCCAAACACCACCGCTGCTTCCGGGTTTCATCCTCCAAGCAGCCTGATAAGATAGGCAACCTGCTTTTTATATCAACAGGTTCTGTTCCTCCACCTGCATACTCATAAAGAGCAAAAAAGAAAGCAAAAAGGATTCCGACAGTAAAGTAAATCCTTAACAATCGATCCCAGGGTAACCTGGTCGCCTCGGTCATTTTTTTAAATACCGCTGCAGTAATATAGGTAAAGCCAAGCGCATAGGGAGCGGTTAAAAGTACCTGGGACATGGTACCACTTAAGGTAGCAACCGCGTCACTCCCTAGTCGCAGGTGAAAAAGCAGGTATACGCCTGCAGTCAAAATAAACGTTATTTTTTCTCGTAAAGTCGTCATGTCAAATTTAAAAGCTTGTATTTTTCCGGAAACAGTACCTGATGCGTCACATTTTCTTCCCCTTGTACATGTTTTCCAATCGCTTGTCTACCTTCAGGCGATAGAGAATGATCCTTCTTCTGCAGTTGAACCAGGATCATTACTCCAACAATTCATCGACAGGAATCAGCTTACTTTTTTCTCACCAGCGCCGCTTGGCGATGATCGGGAGCGTTTTCTCGCACTTATAGCAGATCTCTATAACCGCCGGGATGACTATGCCGGCCAACTGTCAGCCCTGGCCTTGATGAATCTCAGCGATACGGGGAAAAAAGAATCCCGTCACTCCATTATCAGCCACCTCAAGGGTAGCCACCAACCAGAGCAGGACAGCAGGGAGATGCTCCTCTGGCAGGCACGTCTGGTCCTAAAACTAGGGGAGTTGTTTGACCGCGAACAGAAAGAAATTGATACCCAACTTGCCGTCTTGGCACAAAAGCAGGACAACCTTCTCCAGGAGTTACGCGAAGAAAGCGACACCCCTTTTGCACTGACCCAAGGGATACACGAGATCAGTAAAGATACAGATTCCATGCTTTTCCAACGACTTGCCGCATGGGCGCAGGTCTACAGCCTTGGCCAGGCTCCTGATACTGCGCACAGTAATTTTTTCATCACCTCTGATCCAGGTGTAGCTGGAAAAATAATTGACCAATGGGAAAACAGTCTGCCCACTTCACCGTCATCGGTCGCCATTGAACTGCCAAGATATGAACAACAAAAAGCCGACCGTGACATTGATCCAACTCAGTTTCCATTACTACCAAACAAGCGTCTGCAAACACTCTGCACTCAGCTTTTAACGGGAGAAATAGATCAAGAAGAGGTTACCTCCCATACCCAAGCTTGGTACCAGGAACTCGAACGGCAATACCCTGTCGACCAATACGGACGAACCAGACTTACCCTTTACCCATTCCCTGACCTCTCTGCAAAACACCTTTTTAAAGAGACATTTGCTCGCGACATACAGCAAGGAGAACAGTCAGCAGAAGAGCTGACAGGATGCGTCATAGGCTTGCTGGAACTACATCCCTAACCTGGACACCTCATGACCTTTTTGATTTTAAACTCAATTGTTTGATATTATTAAGTAAAGAATAACTGCACAATTAACAGCCTGTTTTTCGCTTTCAATCAAAAGTTCCCCCTGCGGGTCAATAGATTTTTCCGCAAGATCCACGTTACAAACCTCTTGCGCCGGCTTACTACCGGAGTCTTCGCTACCCGGAGTCTTCGCTTACCTGCTGCGCGGCTTGTGCCTTGCCCTGCGAAAAACTTTATTGATGAAAAAACTAGGCTAAAGGCAACAGCTTCCCCGGCAAGGCTATAAAAAAAGGTCGTGCCTGTTATAGTCCAACAGACACGACCCAATAACAAAATATCGAGAGGCAATACAGTTAAGCGGTTTTCTCCTCACATTCCTTACGATAGGGGTTAATGGTCATAACCGGACAACATGCAGTCTTCACCACCTTATCGGCAACACTGCCAAACATGATCCTTTCCAGCCCCTTGTACCCATGAGTTCCCATGACAATGAGATGGGCTCCTTTCTCGGTGGCATAGGCAAGTATCTCCTCGGCCACATCCCCAGACAAAACAGTGCTCGTCACGTTGCTCACTCCAAACGTCTCAAAGGTAGCTTTATGTTCCTCAACAAAAGTTACCATTCTCTGCTGTGCGGAATCAAACAACTCTTCCTCCAAGTTGGGCAAGTTCACTGGAGGGACAAAAAACCCACTGTAATCTTCAAAATTCTGAGCAACAAAAACAAGATCTAGATCAGCTTTAAAGGTTCCTGCAACATAGGCAGCTGCACTGGCTATCTTTCCTGCATTATCGGAAAAATCAATAGGTGTAAGAACACGTTTAATTTCCTGCATAATTTACCTCCCTGTTAAAAACAACAATGACAAACGTTTTGCCCTATCTCCTGTAAATATATAGTCATTTCCATCCTTTTTTCTAGTCCCATTGTCGCACATGCTTCCCTTCAATACAAGGCTAAACAGCAATAATTTCAGGAAAAAAGTTGACCCAGGCTGTCACAGGGAATATATTTTGAATTCTTTTTTTAATATTTAATCCGGAGTTCACAATGGATTTTATCCCTAAATGGATAGCCTGGGAAATCACCCGCCGCTGTAACCTTAAATGTGTGCATTGCCGTTCCTCTTCTGAACTGAAAATAAACGATCATCCCGACTTCTCCCTTGTCGAAGCTAAACGAATACTAGACGATATCCACAGCTATGCTGATCCGGTTATGGTTTTGTCCGGAGGAGAACCACTGCTCCGAGAAGATGTATTCGACATTGCAGCCTACGGTACCGGGCTTGGGATGCGCATGTGCCTGGCGACCAATGGGACCTTGGTCACAGACGAAACCTGCCGCAAAATAAAGGAAACCGGGATCAAGATGGTTTCCCTCAGTCTGGACGGCGCCTCCGCTGATATCCATGATGATTTTCGTAATCAGCCGGGAGCATTTGACGGGACAATGCACGCCATTGAACTCTTTAATAAATACCAAATAGACTTTCTGGTAAACTCCAGCTTTACCAAAAGAAATAAACAGGAAGCACCCAAGATCTACGAACTGGTTAAATCATTGGGCGCAACGGCCTGGTACCTGTTTATGATCGTCCCCACCGGTCGGGGAGAAGAGATCATGTCGGAACTGATCCCGGAAAATGAATATGAGGATATGCTCAACTGGCATTATGACATGGAAGCTGACGAGTCCGACATCCTGGTTAGACCGACCTGTGCTCCGCAGTACTATCGCATCGTGCTGCAACGTTCAAAGGAAGAAGGATCTCGCTTCAAACGCCGTAGCCTCAAATTCTCCACCGGTGGCTCCAAGGGTTGCCTGGCCGGTCAGCTGATCTGCCTCATAGATGTTGACCAAAACGTCCTCCCTTGCAGCTATTTTCCGCTTTCAGGGGGCAATCTGAAAGAGCAATCTTTTAAGGAAATATGGGAAACCTCCAAGCTTTTTCTCGATATGCGGGATTTTAAAAACTACAAAGGCACCTGCGGCAAATGTGAGTATGTTAACGTGTGCGGCGGTTGCCGTGCCCGTGCCTATGCAATGACAGGCGATTATATGGCTCAGGAACCTTTTTGCCACTACCAGCCTGGCAAGGATGAAAAATAAAACATCTTGTATAATATAGTGCAAGGTACTGAAATAGATTAATCAAGTCACAACAGAGGATACATGAACGATACGTTTTTAAAAGCATGCCGCGGCGAAAAGACTGACTACACTCCTGTATGGTTCATGCGTCAGGCAGGACGGTACCTCCCCGAATACAGGGCGGTAAGAGGAAAGACCACCTTCCTCGAACTCTGCAAGAGCCCAGAGCTCTGCACAGAGGTAACTCTGCAACCAATTAATCTGTTCGGCTTTGATGCTGCTATCTTATTTTCCGATATCCTCATCCCCATGGAGGCGATGAACCTCAAGCTCGAATTCCACGAAGGAAGAGGTCCGGTATTTCCCGACCCCGTCAGGACCCAGAAAGCGGTAGACGAACTGATCGTTCCCGACCCGGATGCGACCATGCCTTTTGTCATGGAAACGATTAAGCTGTTACTCAAGGAGCTCAAGGTGCCGCTCATAGGTTTTTCCGGTGCCCCCTTTACCCTTGCCACGTATCTTCTTGAAGGCGGCTCGTCCAAGTTTTTTTACGAAACCAAAAAAATGATGTTTGAAAGCCCTGTGCTCTACCATGAACTACTGCAGAAAATAACCGACTGCACAAGCCTTTACCTCCAGGCACAGGCCCGAGCAGGAGCACAGGCCCTGCAAATTTTTGATTCTTGGGCAGGAGTGCTTGCCCCTGGGGATTATGCCCGGTTCGCCCTCCCCTATGTCCAGTCAATCATCAAGGATCTGCGCCAGGTAACCGACGTACCGATTATTTATTTTGCCAACAACGGCTCCACCCTCATCCCCAACACGGTTACTGCCGGTGCTGATGTACTTGGTCTGGATTGGCGAATCAACATCAAAGACGCTATCGACAAGGTGGGCAATCACGCCGTCCAAGGTAATCTCGACCCCATGGCACTTTTTCTCCCTCAAGAGGCGCTGGAAAAACGAGTCAAACAACTCCTTGATGATGCGTCCCAGGCCAAGGGCCATATCTTTAATCTGGGCCATGGCATCTTGCCCCAGACCTCGCCGGATAAAGCACGGATAGTCGTCGACGCCGTCCATCGCTTCAGCGGCAAATGATGCGTAGAGCATAAAGGGTATACAGTGAGAGTTCCAGGCATAGCCGAATGTGCTGCCATGATGACCACCTATGACATGTTGGCAAACATACGCCAACATTCATTGGTGGTGGCTCAGCTGGCCGATCAGCTTGTCACCGCCCTGGCCCAAAACAGCCAAGCGACCCACCATACGTCCAGAGAACTGGTCATTGCGGGGGCTCTGCTCCACGACATTGCCAAGACACCATGCCTGAAAGAACCCTGTAATCATGCAAAAGTCGGCGCCCAAATTTGCAGGGAGCATGGCTATCCTGAAGTTGCTGCAATTGTGGAAGAACATGTCATCCTCAAACATCATGAGCCGGCAAGATATGCCCGCGGTGAGTTCACGGCTGAGGAAATCGTGTATTATGCCGACAAAAGAGTACGGCACCACCAGGTCGTCAATCTAAATGAGCGACTGGAATACATTATTGACCATTACGGACAAAACGACCCGATTCGACGTCAGTTAATACGAGACAATTTCAGCAGGTGCGTTGAGCTTGAAGCATTCCTTTTCCAATGGCTTGATTTTCCTCCCAAAGACCTTGGAAAACTCTAACATCATCATATAGAATGCAGTAAGACTATCGCTTCCATACTTTTTAATGGATGAGTACTGTCCAGCACAGAATAACCGATTCTCATTAATCACCCTTTTAAAAGGAGCCAGGATTATGCAGCATCTAACCAAACTGTCCTTTGTATGTGCAGTTGCTTTTCTTTGGCTGTTTCATTGCCCACCTCCGCTTGCAGCCGCAGAAATACAGGCAGTCAGCGTCAAGCCGACTGTCAACAGCCCGGCCGGCGGCCTTGTTCGCATGGCAGATAACTTTTTTATCATCTATGACCCATCCACCACCATGGATGTCCCTTACAAAGATACAGGGTTAAGTCGCATAGAGGCGCAAAAACAAATACTCCAAAAAAGCAATGCTTCTCTCCCCGAACTCGGCTGGCAGGCAGGGCTCTACCCCCACTGGAAAGGTGGACTCTGGCTGCATGGGTCCCCTATGGCTTTTAAACCTTACTACCCTCTCCGCAGGTACGAAAATATACCCTTTGGCGAAGCCATCAATCAACTGCCAACGCGCCCCCAGGCTCCGCCTATGCTGCAGACCGGATTGATGAAGCTTGAACATATGCTCGGCCTCCCCGGCCGTACAGAGGTTTTTATTTTTTCCGACGGCAAGGAATCGACCTACCCGGAACTGGAGCCACCGCCACTGGAGCAGGCAAAAAAACTAGCAGAGACTTTTGAGGTCTGCTTTACCATCGTCAGCAGCGCCACAGATGCGACAGGCAAACAGTTGCTGCATGATATCGGTTCGGTAAACAGCTGTTCTCAGGTGATGGATTTTGACACGGTCTACAACAACCCGGAACACCTGTTCGGCAAGCTGTATATGGATACAGGCAGTAGCCGGTTTAGCAATATCCTGTTTGATTTCGACAAAGCAGATATCAAACCGCTGTACACAAAAGAACTGGATAGCCTCGGCCGATTCCTTCTTGATCATCCTCAAACCTATGTCGTTTTATCAGGGTTTACAGATAACATCGGCAGCGAAGCCTACAACGTTGACCTCTCTCAACGGCGGGCAAAAATAATTCAGCAATACCTGCTCCAGCAGCATAAGGTAAAGCAACAACAAATCCTGCTCTACTGGTATGGTTATACCAATCCCGTCGCTTCTAACAATACCGCCGCGGGGCGTCAACTCAACCGTCGTGTGACCATTAGCCTCCGTAGCTACCAATAATGATATAAAAAAAGATCTTGGGCCACTCAGGAGACATCATGCACCTGCAATTTCACGGCGCGGCAAAAAATGTTACCGGTTCCTGCCATTATCTTGAGCACGATGATACCCGCATCCTTATAGATTGCGGTTTGTATCAGGGTGGTCGAGAACTGGAAGAAGAAAATCGAAATGATTTCGGTTTTGACCCTGCATCCATCGACTTTCTCCTCCTCACTCACGGTCACCTGGATCATTGCGGGCGTATTCCCTTATTGGTAAAAAAAGGGTTTAAGGGGACCATTGTCACCACATCCGCGACCAGAGAACTGGCTCGCTTGGTCATGCTTGATTCTGCCAGAATCCAAGAGGAGGAGGCCAAATACAAAAACTATAAAAACAACAAACAAAAAAAATTCAAGGCCCCCTTTCTCCCCCTTTACGATACCCTGGACGCCCTAAACAGCCTTGACTACTTCGTTGATATTGCAGCTTTTGATGAACCACACGAATTATGCCCCGGCATCCAGGCTACCTTTTATGATGCCGGCCACATTCTCGGCTCGGCATCTATATTGATAGAATTCGACACTGACGCAGGCCGCAAAAAGGTCCTCTTTTCCGGGGACCTGGGCTATAATAATCGGGCAATCCTGCCGGACCCTGCTTCCCCGCCTCACGCCGACATTGTTATAATGGAGACCACCTACGGCGACAGATTGCACAAGCAGCTAGAACCCTCCATTGAGGAACTCTATGACGCCATCAACACAACCATCAAAAGAAACGGCAATGTACTCATTCCAAGCTTTGCCCTGGAAAGAAGTCAGGAAATTCTCTACTACCTAAGAGAAGGTGTGGAGCAAAATCGACTTCCGCAAGATCTGGCAGTGTTTCTTGACTCCCCCATGGCTATCTCAGCCACCCAAATTTTCAAAAGGCACCCTGAGTGTTTTGACGAAGAAACCTGGGACGTGATTAACTCAGGAAGAGATCCTTTTGCATTACCAGGGTTACATTTTTCAAGGGAAACTGCTGAATCCATGGCGTTGAAACAAATGCGGGGAGTGGTGATCATTGCCGGCTCAGGCATGTGCACTGCCGGCCGGATACGCCACCATCTACGCCACAACCTGTGGCGCAAGGAAGCAGCGGTTATCTTTGTCGGCTACGCAGGGGAAGGTACTCCTGCCCGCAGCATTATAGACGGCGCCCAGTCAATACGCATCTTCAGAGAAGAAATTGATGTGCACGCTGCTATTTATACTATCGGTGGATTCTCTGCCCATGCTGATCAAAAGGAACTCTTTAACTGGCACCGTAAAACCGGCAGCCCGGAGCGTACCTTCCTCGTCCATGGTGAAGAACACGCCATGACCACCTTTGCCGCCCTGCTCACCGACACCGAGGTGATCATCCCCGAAAACCACCAACAATTCACCTTATTTTAAGAGTGCTTGAAGCAGCGCCTCCTGCCTTTTTCTGAAGCCAAAGCATAAAAAAAGCCGGTAAACATACTGCTTACCGGCTTAACTATATATTTTTTTCTATTCTGCAGGTTCGGAGGCCTCTTCTATAACGGCCTCCCCTTTTTCCATAGCCGCCGCTGCAGCGTCCTGGGTTGCTTCTCCAGCTTCGCCGGCCGCATCTTTAGCTTTTTCTACAGTCTCGCCGGCTGCTTCCTGTGAGCTTTCCACAGCCTCGCCCCCCATGTCTTTACTCTTCTCCCAAAGTTCGGCAGATTCCTCTTTTGTCTTTTTCCAGGCTTCAGCAGACTCTTCCTTGGTCTTATCCCAGGCCTTGTCGCTTGCTTCCTTGGTTTTATCCCAGAGTTCGGCAGATTCAGCCTTGGTTTTCTCCCAGGCCTCAGCACTCACTTCTTTGGTCTTATCCCAACTCTCAGCACTCACCTCTTTAGTCTTATCCCAGCCCTCAGCGCTCATCTCCTTGGTCTTATCCCACGTTTCAGCACTTACCTCTTTTGTCTTTTGCCATCCTTTTTCTGCTGAATCACTGGTTGCCTCAGCGACCGCACCAGCAGCTTCTTTCACCTCCTGCCCAGCTTCTGTCCATTTCCCGGGCTCGGGTTGCTGCTCGGTTGCACCGACGACTCCAGCTCCGGCGATCAATCCGGCAGCCACTACAGTTACCAACATACGATGATTAAATAGAATAGACATACTTTCTCCTTCTGTTACTGATAAGTATCCTTATGAATCATGTAATCACGATTATTTGTAGGCATTTTTTAGTGAAAGGCAAGAAATTTGCTGCCTATTCAGCAGTACAAACACGAATCCTGTGCAGCAAACAACCACCACAACAATAAAAGCATCAATAAATAGTACCGACAACACCCACACTGTGACACCTGCCTAAAATCACAGACAATTTATTGGACTTTCCCGGCACTGTTCCTTATACTTCGCTATCATTTTGCTAGTTAATATGTTCAGGCTCTGTTTAACCTGCGGGTGCATCCAGGTGGTAATCCATCTCCGACAACACGATGGAATATTGCTGTTCATCCCTCTTTCAACATATGCGAGGTATCATGTTTGACAAGCGGTTATCACTGATTGCGCTTTGTTCCCTGCTCCTGCTCTCTCTGTGGAAGCCTCCGGCCCAAGCCCAAACAACACAACCAACTCGCTGGACCACCCAGGAAGCAGTTCGTTATGCCATCGAAAACAGTCCCAATGCACAGGCAGCTCAGCACCGCATCGAATCTGCCGAGGCAGACATAAGACGCGCCAAAGCCGCCTTCTATCCGCAACTGAGTGTGGCGGGAGAGTATGCCAGGACCAACAATCCGATGTATTCCTTTGGCAACATTCTCAACCAGGGCGTTTTCTCCAATTCCATTGATTTCAACCAGCCAGGCTTAACCGACAATCTCCAGTTAAAAGCGCTCCTCGCGTATCGATTCTACAATGGAGGCAGTGATCAAGCCGGGCTTGATATGGCTCATCACAGGCAGCAGGCAGCGGAACTCCAGCAGCAATCGCTCCACTCTCAACTTGGTTACACCGTTGTCCGCGCCTTTTTTACTATTGTCCAGGCAGAAGAAACCGTGCAGGCAAGAGAATCTGCGGTAGCTTCTCTTGCAGCCTCCCTTAAAGTTGCCCAGGCACGCTTTGATGAAGGCGACCTGCTCAAGGAAGAACTTCTCAACCTGCAGGTCCAGCATTCACTTGCCCGCGAAAATCTTATCCAAACCCAACATGGCCTGGCCCTGGCCAGACGCGGTTTTCTCAATCTGCTTGGCCTGACCACTGGTGAACCGGAGGTCGATCTTGCTGGAAGTACTTTCCAACAGGTGCCGGGAACCCCAGACTTCCATCAAAGACCGGAAATTAATGCCATGAAGGCCATTGTAGCCTCCTTTGAGGACGGGGTCCGCAAATCAAGGGCTGGGTACTATCCAACAGCAGATGCTTTTGGTTCCTATCAGATAGATAAAGGATATGAGCTGGACGAAGGATCAGGTAATTCATGGCTTGCCGGGGTGCGAGTAAACATGTCTCTGTTTAACGGCCACCAGACAAGTGCCGAAGTTGAGCGAGCCAAAGCGCAACTTGCCGAAGCAAAAAAGCAACTCAATCAAATGGAACTGGCCTATAATCTGGAGATTGAACAAGCACTACTCGGATTAGAACAGGCCGAAAAAAGAATCCAAGTCACCTCGCAGATGGTTGATTCAGCCATAGAAAGTGCTCGTCTGTCCAGAGAGCGCTTTAAAGAGGGGCTGCTGCTTTCCTCCGAGCTTATAGATACGGAAAACAGACTAACCGACGCCAAGGTTCGTAACGCTGTGGCTAATGCCGAACAACGTATTGCTGTGGCGGACTTGCGTCGTGCGGCAGGACTGATGCAATATCCGAAATAGCCGTTAACCAGTACTCTTTTGAGTAGAGCAACAACTATGAAGACAGCATATTTTTTCCCCTTAGTGTGTTTACTGGCATTGCAAAGCCTCTCCTTCTCCGCAGTTGCGGAAGAGAAGCAAATGACAGACCCTGTAACAGTAACAACAGCATATGCCGCAAAACGAAATATTCCCGCCCTTATCGAGGTGGTCGGTACTATCCAGGCCGTCGAACGAGCGGCAATTGCGGCCAAGGTGACCGGGACGATCACAGACGTGCCGGTTGTGCTTGGTTCGCGCGTTCAAAAAGGAGACCTGCTGGTCAAAATCAGCGCCGAAGAAATCACAGCGCAGTTGCGCCGGTCTGAAGCTCAGCTTAAACAGGCTGAACGCAACCTGGATCGGGAACAAAACTTACTGAAAAAGCATGCCACCACTGCAGAAACCGTCAAATCCATGCAGGACATGTATAATGTTGCCCGGGCTGGTTACCAAGAAGTGCAAACCATGCTCGGCTACACTACCATCAGCGCACCCTTTGATGGCGTGGTCACAAGAAAGGCGGCTCATCCCGGCGATCTTGCAACACCCGGTGCCACTTTGCTCCACATCGAAAACGATCAAAACCTGCAGGTGGTTACAGCAGTCCCGGAAAGCCTGGTACTCAGTATTAAGCCGGGCGCCAAGTTACAACTCACCGTCCCTTCAGCAGGTATTCTTACTGAAGGGGTCGTTGCCGAGGTTGCTCCCTCAGCAGACCCTGCCTCCAGAACAGCACCCGTCACCATTGACCTCAAGCCCAATAGCAACCTGCGTACCGGTCAATTTGCAAGGGTCATGCTGCCCGGCAAAGAACGGCAAAGCCTCTTTGTTCCACAATCAGCAGTTGTTCCCAAGGGCCAGCTTGACCGGGTCTTTGTCGTGGAAAATACGAGCGCCAGGTTGCGACTTGTCCGTACAGGTATGCATCATGACGGTATGGTTGAAATACTCAGTGGCCTTGAGCCGGAAGAACAGGTCATTACCAGCAACAATACTCTTCTCATCAACGGTCAGCCCCTGCAGATACGCCCATGAATGCTGAACACACCCAAGACCCAGGCTTTGCCGGTCGCCTTGCAGCAGCCTTTATCAACTCCAAGTTGACGGTCATCGGCATCGGTGCCTCCCTCTTACTTGGCATGCTTGCCCTTACCTTTCTCCCCAGAGAGGAAGAACCACAGATCAAAGTACCCATGATCGATGTCATGGTCTCCATGCCGGGAGCAAGTGCCAAGGAGGTGGAGCAACGACTTTCCATCCCCATGGAAAAACTGCTCTATGAGCTTCCCGGAGTGGAGTATATCTATTCGACCTCCATGCCGGGCCAATCCCTGCTGGTCGCCCGTTTTTATGTGGGTGAAAACCTCGAGGATTCGATCGTCCGCCTCAACCAAAAGCTGCAGACCAATTTCGACCGCATCCCCCACGGCGTTTCCCAACCACTGATTAAACCACATACCATTGATGATGTGCCGGTCCTGGCGCTCACTTTTCATTCGAGCACCTACGACCACTACACCCTGCGCAGATTAGCAGCAGAAGTGGACGACACCATTAAAAATATCTTTGAAGTAGCTGAAACCACCCTTATTGGAGGAACACGCAGACAGGTACGGGTTCTTTTTGATCCGCTGCTGCTTGCCGCCCGCAATATCACCCCCCAGCAGCTTATCGCTCACCTGCAACAGGCCAATCGACAGTCCTACTCCGGCACCCTGCAATCGATGAACAATGAAATGCTGCTCCAAACCGGCACTTTTCTTGATTCTGTAAAAACCATCGGCAGAATCGTGATCGGTGTCCATGGTGGTAAGCCGGTCTACCTGGATGAAGTAGCCCAGATCATCGACGGCCCGGAAGAGCCTACGTCCTATGTTCTTTTCGGCAGTAAGAATCAGGGTGAACCAGAGGCGGCAGTCACACTGTCGGTTGCCAAGCGCCCGGGAGCAAATGCTGTCCACGTGGTAGAGACCGTGCTGGAAAAAGTGGAAAGCCTCAAAGGCAGCGTCATTCCGGAGGACATCAGCGTCACGGTCACCCGTGATTACGGAGAAACCGCTGCAGAAAAATCCAATGAACTGCTACTCCATATGGGTATTGCCGTATTCGGAGTTGCCGTACTCATTCTCTTTTTCCTTGGCTGGCGCGAATCCATTATCGTTATGCTTGCCATCCCGTCAACGCTTTCCCTCACCTTGCTCCTGTTCTATCTCTATGGGTATACCCTGAACCGGATAACCCTTTTTGCCCTTATTTTTTCCATTGGTATTTTGGTTGACGATGCGATTGTGGTGGTGGAAAACATTGTTCGCCATATGCGCCTGCCGGAAAGCAAAAATCTCTTTTTCAAGGATATTGCCATTGCCGCAGTGATTGAAGTCGGCAATCCCACTATTCTTGCTACCTGGGCGGTGATTGCCGCTATTCTCCCCATGGCCTTTGTCGGCGGCCTGATGGGGCCCTACATGCGACCTATCCCCGTCGGCGCCTCAGCAGCAATGATCTTTTCACTGCTTATCGCTTTTACAGTAACCCCTTGGGCATCCATCCGCGTACTCAAACGCCACAAGGCTACCAAAGAAGGGGCTGACAACGACCCCGACCATGCGCCCGACGATTTTTTCACCCGGCTCTATCACCGAATCATGGATCCGTTGCTTGCAAGCACACTGTGGAGGATGGTCTTTTTTGTATCCATTCTCAGCCTGCTGGGTGGCTCGTTTGCCATGGTCTATGTGGGCATGGTCAAGGTCAAGATGCTCCCCTTTGACAACAAATCCGAGTTCCAGATTATCCTCGACATGCCGGAAGGCGGTACCCTGGAACAGACAGCCAGGGCAGCAATGGAAATGGCCGAAGTTATCGGCAGAGAACCGGAAGTAGTGAACTATCAGATATATACAGGAACGGCTTCCCCTTATAACTTTAACGGATTGGTCCGCCACTATTTCATGCGCTCCGGCCCTGCCGTAGCCGACATTCAAGTCAACCTGCTCCCCAAACATGACCGCGATCTCCAGAGTCATGATATTGCCAAACGGATTCGCCCAGCCATTGCCGCTATTGCTGCAAAATATGATGCAGCTGTTGCCGTGGCTGAAGTACCGCCCGGCCCGCCCGTTTTACAGACGCTGGTGGCTGAAATATACGGACCGACAGCACACGACAGGCAACAGTTGGCAGCCGAGGTCAAAGGTATTTTCGCATCCACAGACGGTGTGGTGGATATTGACTGGTACCGGGAAAAGGAGCGGGAAAAAACCATCCTCACGGTGGATAAGGAAAAAGCGGCACTGCATGGTATTTCTGAGGCTGATATCACCCATGCGGTACAGATTGGACTTAAAGGAACATCTGTGGACCTCTTTCACCAACCCCGCGACAAGGAAGAAATCAACATAATCCTCCAGTTGCCGAAGTCACAACGGGCAAGAATCGACACCCTATTAAACATCGCCATCCGATCGGCAACCAATCCCAGCGCGCCGCTTATCCCTCTTCGAGAATTGGTGAGCGTCGGCAAGGCGCCGGTTGATCAGCCGATTTACCGAAAAAACCTGCGCCCGGTCATTTATGTAACCGGTGATGTGGCCGGGGCTGCAGAAAGCCCGGTCTACCCTATTTTAAAAATGAACAACCGACTTAAAGAGTTACAGGCACAAGACTTTGGCGGTCTTGACGGCAATGTCCGGCTTTATAACCTCAAGCAGCCTTTTCTGGAAACCGAACCAGCCATCAAGTGGGACGGTGAATGGCATATCACCCTGGAGGTGTTCCGTGATTTGGGCCTTGCTTTTTGCGTGGTAATGGTGCTTATCTACATGCTCATGGTCGGCTGGTTCAAGGACTATATTACGCCGCTGGTGGTGATGGCTGCTATCCCGTTCTCACTTATCGGCATCCTGCCTGCCCACTGGGGATTTGATGCGTTTTTTACAGCCACCTCTATGATCGGGTTCATGGCAGGGGCAGGAATCGTAGTCCGTAACTCGATTATCCTGGTCGATTTTATTGAGCTGCGTATCAGCCATGGGCTCCCCCTGGCTGAAGCCGTGGTGGAAGCAGGAGCGATCCGGTTCCGCCCCATGCTGCTCACCGCGCTGGCAGTTGTTGTCGGTGCCTCTGTTATCCTGGCAGATCCGATCTTCCAGGGACTTGCCATCTCGCTCATGTTCGGCGAAATAGCCTCACTGCTGATCAGTCGGATGGCGGTACCGGTGCTCTACTATATGGTTAAATCGAAAACTATCTGAAACCAGCTTATATTAAAGGCAACATTGTGTTTGGAATCAATAATTACCCCGGATTTATAATGGCCGGGGTCCTGCTTAACATCGCCCCTGGAACCGATACTTTTTACATTATAAGCCGCAGCATCAGCCAGGGCACAAAAGCTGGTGTTGTCTCAGCGCTGGGTGTCTGCAGCGGCGCAGTCTGCCATACTCTTTTTGCAGCCCTGGGGCTTTCGGTCATCCTTACCACCTCGGCAACCCTGTTTTTTACGGTCAAGCTTGCCGGTGCCTTCTACCTGGCCTACCTGGGTTGCGTGCTGCTCAAGGCACCGCCTGCTGTTACCCCTCAAGATAAAGAAGCTGCTCACCCACACAATTCGCTACGAAAAATTTATTGTCAGGGAATCCTTACCAACCTGCTCAACCCCAAAGTTGCCCTGTTTTTCCTGGCTTTCCTGCCTCAGTTTATCAACTCTGACTCTCCGTACGGCCCGCTGCCCTTTCTTATCCTGGGTGCAACCTTTGTAACCACAGGAACACTCTGGTGCTGCTTTCTTGCCTGCAGTGCCGCCCGAACCACCGGCTACTTGCGAAAGAACAACGCGGTGCAACTGGGCCTCCAGAAAATTACAGGATTGGTTTTCATAGGATTTGGTGTACAGCTGGCACTATCCAAAAACTAGTTACCCCTTAGAACTCCAACCATTTCCGCTACCTATGGACACCATAAACACCATTGCTCCCATCGGCATTATTCACACCCCCATCGACTCACCGAAAAACGCCCCTATCCAACCAAAGGGAGCGGCTCAAATACGAGGGAAGATAGAGGTTTATCCACAGTTTTCCGAAGGCCTAAAAGACCTGGAAGGCTTCAGTCACCTCTACTTACTCTACCAATTTCATCTGGCCCAGCGTACCGAATTGACCGTCACGCCCTTTATGGATACGGTTCCTCGCGGCGTCTTTTCGACTCGTTCCCCGTTGCGTCCTAATCACATTGGTATCTCCATTGTCCAACTAACCAGCATCGACGACAATATCCTCCATGTCACCGGCATTGATACGGTCGACCAAACCCCTTTGCTGGACCTCAAACCCTACATCCATAATTTTGATTCAGTAGAACAAAGTACATCCGGATGGATGAAAGCAGACGAAGAAACGGTTGCCGCCAGACGCTCGGATAATCGTTTTCTCTAATCTCAATCGTATCGTAACAACTAGAAAAATGGCATGGACAGGCACCTTAAAAAAAGGTGCCCGCTCTGCTCAGCCTTGAAGAAAGCTCCGGATACTCTCTGCAGGTGTAGAGAGTAATTCAGCCATGGTCACTGCTGCAATCAACGCTCTGGCAGCATTGGTGCCCACAATTTCTCGGCCACAAGCATAGTTATTTTTCGAGGTAGAAAGCTGGCCGTCAGCCAACTGGTTATCGTGAAGCACATGCGGTGATTGCTGCACCGGCTCCATGCTGCTCACAAAAGGATCATCGCCGATGCAGAGCAATTTTTCCGGTTCCAGAGAGGCAGCGATATACTTTATCCCCTTACAAATCGCCTTATAATCAAGATGCGGATCAGCCTCTACCCCGCTGATAATGAGCCAGTCCGGTACGGCAATATTAAGTAGTATTTCGGCATCTTTGAGTGAGCGAATCCCGTATTCCAAAATAAGGACCTCTGCGGTCTCCCACCCCCATAAGGCTTGCTTTGTCAGCAACAGGGGAAAACCTATTTTTTCAGATACCGTCTTTGGGTTTTTCAAGCCCAGGATAGAAAGCGGCAACCCTACTTCGGTATTGTACGAGAGTTGAGCCCCTCTGGTGTGATGGCAGATACCAAGGAGTTCAACCAGCGTTCGCTTAATCGTGGTCTTGCCCTTGATGCCGGTAATGCCGATCACCAGCGCCGGGTTACGCTTGAGATACCGGCGACTGGCATGGGCGAGCATCAGCCGCGCTCCTTTTCCGGACCAAGAAGGACTGGTCCCAGCCTTGCCTGGCAGCGGCGTAATTACCCTTGCCTGCTCAGCAACTACTTTGCGTGGCCGCTGCCTGGGCTGACGATGGAAAAAATACTGCTCCAATCTGTCAAAGCCCTCCTCCAAATCCGACATCTCCCGTCCGAAATTAATACGGAGGTGGGATTCGCCTGAAGGGCCAAAAGCCACTCCCGGCACAGTGGCCACTTTTACTTTATCCAGGATATCATAGGCAAGCCGGTGGCTGTCTCCAGCATATTCCACAATATCCTTTATGCGGGGAAAAACAAAATAGGTCGCTTTGGGCAATTGATAGTCCATCACCTGGGAGAGTTCATCCAGCCTGGAAATACAATAGTTGCGCCTTTTCTTGAACTCCACCCGGAACTCTTCTAAAAATTCAGCCCCATAGCGTAAAGCACCAATGGCAGCATACTGTGCCGGTACAGGAGCACAGGTAACCATGGCATCATGAAATTTAACAATACGGCTGATCCTGTCTTTATCGGCATGAACAAAACCTACCCGCCACCCAGTCATGGCATAGGCCTTGGAGAAAGAACAGGCGCGGACAATCATCCCCCTGGCTTCGGGAATCTGGGTGGCGGAGAAATGTGGTTCATCTACATAGTAGAAATCTTTATACACCTCATCAATGAGGATGGTCAGATTATGCTGCCTGCAAATCTCCACCAACTCCCTGGTCTTTTCCTGGGAAAATAATGTCCCTGTTGGGTTGTTAGGGCTGCAGTAAAGGAGCAACTTTGTTTTTTTGGTTATCCCCTGCTTAATCTTCTCTACCTGAAAATCAAAATTATTCTCCTCATCCAACTCCACATAGCGAGGCACACAACCGGCAATGGATATGGCACCCAGGTAAGAGGCATACGAAGGACTTGGCAGCAGCACCTCGTCACCGGGCGAGGTAAAGGCAAGCATGGTAGCGGTAATCCCCTCGATGGAACCTGCTGTGACCAAAATCTCCCGCTCCGGATCATACGACAACCCTTCTGTCTCCAGGGACAACGCGATCTCCTCCCGTAACTCGGTGAGACCGGTAGTAAGGGAATACTTATCGCAAAGGCCGGCGGCGATCTTTTCCTGGGCAAAACCGATAACCCGTTCAGGAGTACGAAAACTCGGTATCCCCTGTGCCAGGGAAACCATATCAGGCACACGGGAAGCCGCAAGCTCCATAGCCTTGATGGGTGAAAGCTCAAATTGTTCGGACGGTGGTGTTTTCGATAGGAAATTCATAGACAGAGAGCACCTCTTTGTTGAACGGAAATAACCTTATGTGTCCCCAGTTCTGATACTATCTGGTTAATGCAAACATTTCAACGGCTGAACCTATCTATACCCCACAGGACAGATACGTTTCCAGCAGCATCGCTTGCATTGGGTAAAGAAGTATGACACCTGCAACAAGGGGGTGGAGTACTGCTGAACAGTTTACCCGAAACCTACATAATTTTACATAAACCAACATAAATGTACTGCCATTCTTCATATTGCCTGCGCCTACCAGATTGTAACAATCTGATTTTACAGATAATAGACTATTGACAGTAAAAAATGGATTAAGAATTGCTTCTATTGGTAAACCGCAATCCACCTGTGTACTGTATTACGGTTAACCCGAGGATTATAATCATGGCTCAGGGTATCTGTTCGTAGTGAGGACCAACGTATTTTCCAACCTCTAAGACAGGTCCAAGATCGAGGGTAAAGCGTGATTCTTTGTTACTGGCTGAACAGGAACAATAAAAGGCTGGAAAAACAGGTTAGCTATACCAGTTCCCCAAACTCCAACAAGTATGAATTATCAACCCAATGAGCACTTCTTTAAAACAACAGATATTTTCGTGGCAAAAATCGCTCACTCATTATTTCCTTACCTCCCCTGACCGGCTTAGGGCAATCAAGGTCACAATAGCCATAGGCGTGCTGACGGCACCTTTCGTCTTGCTGGGTGAGTCGTTTTTCGCAATAACCCTCGCTCTAGGGGCCTTGGCCGGAGCTCTTTCAGAAACCGATGACCATCCGAAAGGACGGATGAAATCACTGGCCCTCAAAGTCATCTGCTTTGCCATATCAAGCCTGTCGGTAGAACTGCTCCGTCCATATCCAATTTTACTGGGATGTGGTCTCTTTGCCTCCACCATTGCCTTCGTACTTATTGGCAGCCTCGGAGAACGGTATCGTGGCGTAACCTTTGGCGCCCAACTGATCGGACTCTACACTATGCTCACTATCACACTGAGCCCTGCCTGGTATTGGCAGCCTATTCTTTTACCTGCGGGTGCCCTGTTCTATGGTTTATTTTCATTGTACTTGCTCTACTTAAATCCCTGGCGTGCACTCGATGAGCATTTGGCCCGCGGATTTGGCGCCCTTGCTACATACCTTGAGGTTAAAGCCGGCCTTTTTCCAAGTGATAAAAATAAGCAGGGAGAAATTCGTAACCAGTTAGCCCTTTTAAATGTGCAGGTAGTCGGTGCCCTGGATGGCTGCAAAGAAGTGCTGAACAGCTATGGGGATTCCATTGATGATAAGACGGTCTTACAGCCTTACATGAGGTATTTCATGCTGCTGCAAAACCTTCACGAAAGAGCGGCATCAAGCCATGAACGATACGATCTTCTCAGCAGTGACCAAGCCAACCGGGTTTTGCTGGAAGGGATAGGTCACACGCTGCTCCAGTATTCACATGCCTGTAAAAAATTCGCCGAAAGCTTACTTGCCGGAAAAACCTACATCCATCCGATCTCACTGGGTTGGATGGTTGATGCTTTAAACGATCAGTTAAAAAAACATGACATTGCCCCTGACCAACCAGTGGCGATGATAGTTCGAAACCTTTCTCGCTCCCACCTTTCCCTGCAAAATTTACATGAAGACAGCCAACGCCTGCTGACACCGAAACTGAGAAAAGATAATCGCTCACTTATGCTGCGAGCAAAAGAACTGCTTGACTGGCAAAGTCCGCGCCTGCACCATGCCTTTAGACTGGGTCTCTGTTTCCTGGTTGGATTTACTATTTCTGAAATTTTTGCTCTTGCCAAGGGGGAATGGATCATTCTAACGACTCTATTTGTTTGCCAGCCAACCTATAGTGCTACCCGGCAACGATTGTATCAACGTATTTTAGGTACCATTCTCGGCGTAGTAGGCGGGGTGCTCATTATCCAAATTTTGCCGACTATTCAGGGACAGCTGCTCCTTTTGTTAGTTTCAACTTATGCTTTTTCTCTCTGGCAGCTCCGCAATTATTCTGTTTCCGTAATGTTCATAACTATTTTTGTGCTGTGTGCATTCAATTTACTGGCAGGTAAAGGTTCGTCGTCCATCATGTTACCCAGATTAATTGATACGCTTATAGGTTCGGCTCTCGCGATTATTTCCGTACGTCTTCTTTGGCCCAATTGGCAGTACAAACGATTGCCTGCTCTTATTGCAGAGGCAATTTCAAAAAACACGTCCTACTTCCAAGCCATTTTAGAAGAATACCTTCAATCAACAGGAGAAGATGATCTGCCATATCGGATCGCCCGCAGAGAGGCCCATCGTGCTGATAACGCATTGGTACGTGCCTGGCAGGACATGCAGTTTGAGCCTCGCAACAGACAACAATTCAGGCAGCAGGCTTTTACTTTAACCTATCTCAACCACGCTTTACTTGCTTACATCTCCGCTTTTGGCGTGCACCGTGATCAACACACAGCGCTCTCTCCAGAGATAGCTCACCTGGCAAATGATATAGTTGGGGAATTACAGAAAACCAGCCTATCCATAACCACTGGAAAAACTTTGGGAAATACTCGGATAATCAATATATTGAAACAAATACGCCATAGCATACGTGGATCCAGCCAGCCTATTCCAAAACAACAATTTACATCGCTCTACAATATTGCCGATGTTACCGAACAATTACTCAAATTAGCCAATGGGTTTACGTCCCGCAGGGAGTAAACGTTGACGGATGACAGTAGCAAAACTGTCAAATTTACATCGAAGCGAACATGCGTAGAACCAACTGGCTGAGTGGGGTTATCAAAATTAGAACCAACCCTCATTTAATGGGTCAGAGTGAAATGAAAAATGACGAAGGTTAATTGTCCTGACCCATTAAACAATTAGTTTCGTATTTTAGATTCCGTCTTTTCCGGATTTTTCTCTAGATGGTTGTGACGACGTTCAGCAATGACTGCAAATCGCTCAATAATGTGGGAAAGATCGGAATTATCCCAAGTATGGTCGTAATCTTCCAGGCTGCGAACAGCTCTACTGAGGCTAAAACAGGGTTCTTTGCCGCATTCCAAAACAGCATCATCGTAGGCAGGAGAGTGCTTGCCTGAAAAAACCTCAGCGAGCAAATCCTGTATAGTATAGCTGAAAAACTTCTTCACATCTTCAGTGGACTCGGCGGTGTTAATATTCTCCCGAAATTTAGGCAGCAATTTCTTTTCCACCTTGGTGAAAGATAGTTGTGTGCTCATACCGTTCCTCCCTTTTCTGTTATCGAATTAGTTCGAAAAGATGTGCTTCTACGATGTCTATAGACCTTAAGGATATTTTGAATTATTAGCAAGTTAGTTCGAGCTCAGGTAAGCCATAATCCGAGAGATCGGGTTAAATGGCATTCATTTATGATAATCTAAAATATGATGGACTCGTAAAAAGTCCATCACTCACTAAAGATGGCTAAGTACAAAAGTTTGATATACAAGGCGCAGTGTTTTGCTCGAGGCTTTGACTATACATATGGTATGTCAAAGCCTCGGGTAAAACCTGTAACACCGTAGATCGTACTTTTACGACGCCATCAAAATATAAACAGTGAAGGAGAGGAAGCAATCAGGTTACCCGTTTTCCAATGCAGAGAACGTCCATGGCTGCTATTTCAAGTCCGGGCGGAAGAGTGCAACTAAAAAATGGGCAGTTTAACGGCTGTGCAGGGAGGGATCAAAGTCCCCATGGCCAGAGGTCTCTTTGATTCAATCGCGCGGCAAGAGAGTTGAGGGGAAATATACGTCCCTAAAAAAAGGCACCTTTCTATGAAAAAGGTGCCCTTGCAGGGAGAACAAAATGGCTTACGCCATGGAATTATTCTGCAGTGGTGGGGTCAATCATTGTATGCACAGCAGCGACGCTGTTGGCTGGAAAACCGCCCTGCTCAGCATGTTTGCGTACGGAGGCTTCATCCGGTGCAATATAGACGCAATACACCTTATCATCGGTTACATAACTCTGAACCCACTGGATCTTTGGGCCCATTTCCTGTAACACCCCACACGATGTCTGAGAGATAGACTTTAATTCCTCAGCAGTTAAATTCCCGGCTCCGGGGATTTCACGTTCAATTATGTACTTTGGCATGCAAACATCCTCGTTGTTATGAATAGAACTATTCATTTTTTATTATAGGCGGCATAACGGGTACCGGAAAAATACCCATGCCCATCGAAAAAGATTTCGACACGAACCTCGTTTCTATGTACACAGAAACGCCTTCCTCCACAATGCCTATCAGCCCGAATTTCTCATCAGTCTCCAATTTTTCTCTATTTTGGATAGGTAGCCTTCCTGTTAAACATTGCTTGACAACAGGCACCCCTGGAATTAATTGTGCATATGTTCACTTAATAATCCCTCTCAAGTAATACATGAGTCTGTTGATTTACTAGGGTTTTCGTTCAAGATCAAGGCATGCTGAAAAAATAACCACAGGCATACATTTGATATTCCGAGGATTATTTTTTCAGCATAACGAAGAGATTGGGCAAAAAGACAGTAAATCAACGGGCTCATACATGGAGTCACTATGTGGAAAGCACTGTTCAAAGTCCATAAAAATCTTATCAAGGCCATCCCGATCATGCTCGTTGCCGGGTTTCTATTCGGCAGTGTTACCGATCCCGGCCTAACTGTTGGCCTTAAAAGCCTGATCATGCCGCTTACCTTTCTCATGGTTTATCCGATGATGGTCACCTTGAATATCAACCACCTCCTCCATGGGTTGAAGAACGTCAAACTACAGCTGGTGACCCAGATTATTAATTTTGCCATCATCCCTTTTGTTGCCTACGCACTCGGGCGCCTCTTTTTTGCTGATCAACCCTATCTGGCCCTTGGGCTTTTACTGGCCGCGCTCCTCCCCACCAGCGGCATGACCATCTCCTGGACCGGTTTTGCCAAGGGGAACATGGGGGCAGCCATCAATATGACCATCATCGGCCTCACCTTAGGTTCCATTGCCACGCCCTTTTATGTGCTTGCACTGTTAGGAGCGGAAGTGGATGTCAATATCATGATGGTGATCAAACAGATTCTTTTTATCGTTTTCCTGCCCATGGCCCTGGGGTTTGCCACCCGCCAATATCTGCTCAAAAAATATACGCCCCAAGGTTTTAAGCAAAACATTGCTCCGCGCTTCCCTGCCCTTTCCACGGTCGGCGTATTGGGCATCGTTTTTGTAGCCATGGCGCTCAAAGCACGAACCATCTTGAGCGAGCCTTCGCTGCTGCTGCTTATTTTTATGCCGCTGCTGTTGATCTACCTGCTCAACTTCTCCCTTTCCACCTTTATTGCAAAATTCTTTTTCAGTCGAGAAGACGGTATAGCCCTGGTCTACGGAACCGTGATGCGCAACCTCTCCATCGCCCTGGCGATTGCGATCAATGCCTTTGGCGAGGCCGGTGCCAACGCGGCCCTGGTTATTGCGGTTTCCTACATTATCCAGGTCCAGTCTGCTGCCTGGTATGTCCAGTTTACTGATCGCGTTTTCGGCCCTGCCAAAGAATAGGCATGCGCTAACTGATCAAAAGTTCGTCAGTAACAGCAAACACGAACTTGCTGTTACTGATAATTTTATGGCTACAGTCGCTTCTTGCTATCAAAATCCTCAAGAGATTCGGTTCCCTCCACGCAACCAGCAAACAAGAGGCAGGTCCTCTAATCCGGCTGAGTGTGACAAGTAAATCAACTGCCAACCGTCTTTTTCCAAACAGCTGATATTTTTATTATTTATTTGAAATTAACAAGCGAGAGAAGTACCATGTAACCCATTGTTCTTACGACACAAGTGTAGGATTGTGAAACAACAGTTCGTCTCACATGGATACGTCACAAAAATTCCATTTGAGATTGCAATTGCTTCAGGTCATTCTTGGCGTTTTCCGACAACAGGACAGTCAATATCTAGTGGAAATATGTTGACTTTAGAAAAACCGACTCCTGGGGGCACTGTACAACCAAGATGAGTCAAGCGAAGACTTGCCCCCTTTTCTTTGTTCATACTTTATGCGCTAATTGTAGAATTTAGTCTTTTGCTACATTTTATTCTGTTGCCGTATCATAGGTGAAAAAGTGGAATTTTTAAATAATTTTGGTGACTTGCTGCCACCTATTATTTTTTTCCCGTTACTTGCTGCCGTATTTATATATGTTACCATTAGATTTGTGGGTGGGCACCTTGGTAAGGAAATACAGGAAGATGTCACGTTTTGGCTGTGGGGTGATTACAAAGACAATTGGGCTCGATCTTTCTGC
This sequence comes from Desulfogranum marinum, assembly GCF_016918565.1. Classification (GTDB taxonomy): domain Bacteria; phylum Desulfobacterota; class Desulfobulbia; order Desulfobulbales; family Desulfobulbaceae; genus Desulfogranum; species Desulfogranum marinum. Next base: position 170,707 of record NZ_JAFFQD010000002.1, on the reverse strand, counting down.
TTATGGATGGATAATATTTTTGGGGAGAAGCATTTCTCAATCAGGTGTTTTTTAGCATCTTCTATAGCTTCAGTTACCTTTGTTGTATTTTTCTATTTTTTATTCTCTTCTGCTGGTGATGCTAGTGTTGGCCCTAGAGTTGGAGAAAACATTAGTATTTTGTCAGCTCTGTTCCTTGGAGCGATACTTAATATAGTCCCTGATTATGTGTCACTGTTAGAAAGTAGATATTTGCTTTCCAAAGTTGAAAAAATAGACTCATTTTTTTTACACATTATATTGCTGATTGTTGATGTCGTTGTTTCATGTTTGATAATATGTGTATCAATTAATATTTATTTATTGGTTATCGGTAAAAATGTTGTCTCTTTTGCTGAAATGGCCGGGGTCTTCAGTTCTTATTCAATATATTTTTATTCAACTTTTTTTACGTCTTTATTAGCTTGGATATATTTTATTTCCACAATTTTTATGATGCTCTTTTACAAGACCTTCCTGAAGAAAATTCTTAATATTGAAGGCGATCCGTATAAGCAGATAGCTTTAATAGCGGCTGCTTTTACCTTTATGGGTGTATTGATCGTTTATGCTTGTATAAAAGATCGTGATTTTAATGAATTATGGTGCACTTATTTCCCAAGTACCTGCCCGGCAGTTTATCGCTTAACCAATGATGAGACAAAAGCATTTTCTTATTTAACCAAGATTTGCGAAGGTATAGACCTACAATTGTGCATGCAAAAAGCTAACTCATATTATTTAGGAGACTCTGATAAAGTTAAAAAGCTATGGAAAAAAGCATGTGAAAGTGGCGAAGGTAGTGGGTGTTTAAATCTAGGTTGGATGTATAAAAATGGCGCAGGGGTGAAGAAAAATACCTTGTTAGCGACAAAATACTTTGAGGAAAGTTGTTCGGTAAATGATGAAAGAGGCTGTTATCGACTTGGGAAAATGTTCGAAAACGGGGAAGGAGTACCGGTTAATATTGGGAAAGCTATCGATTATCACAGAATAGCTTGTGAAAGTGGCTATGGCCTCTCCTGTGTGGCACTAGGGGAGAATATTATTTTATATGATGAAATAGATAATGTAAATGCTGTGGTTCCCTTTAAGAAGGCATGTGATTTGTCTGAGTCAAAAGGATGTGCTTACTTGGGCCATATGTACTTCGGCGGGAAAAATGTAAATAAGGATATTGATCAAGGAATCAACTTTTACAACAAGGCCTGTGGTTTAAGTTATGGTTATGCTTGTTATCTGCTGGGAGACATTTATCAGAAGGGGCTAAGTGTCGAACAAGATATTGAAAAGGCTGTACAATATTATAAATATGCTTGCCGCTTAGAGTATCTAAAAGGCTGTTATTTACTTGGTGGAATTATTGGGCCAAATACTGACATAAGTATTGAAGAGTCAACTAAGTATTTAGAGTATGCATGTAACTCTAATCATTGGGAGTCCTGTTTGCTTTTAGGGACAAGGTCAATTATGGGTGTTGTTTTCGAATATAACGAAACAAAAGCAAACGAATATTTTACAAAAGCAGAAAAAATTAGTGGGACTACTTTTAATACGGCTTTAGGAAACACTTACTTTGGTGAAGGTGATGCTGATACTCAGAATTTGAAGTTGGCGGCTTATTTTTTTGATAGAGGGTGTAAAGGGGGAGATGACGTATGTTGCACTAGTTTAGGATCACTTTACATGGCTGGTTTAGGCGTTGAAATCAATAGAGATATCGCGTTTGGTTTATTTAAAAATGCTTGTGATAAAGATTTTGGAGCAGCTTGCGCTCGTCTTGGAAATATGTATGCAAATGGGGTAGGGGTTGAAAAAGATTATAATCAGGCCCTTCAACTTTATACAAAGGGGTGTGGCCTTGAAGGAGGTCATGGTTGTAAGCAGTTGGGGGAAATGCATCAATCTGCCCTTGGAGTTGCGAAGGATGAGAAAATAGCGGCTAGTTTATATAAAAAGGCTTGTAAGGGTAACGATGCAGGTGGTTGCAACTTGATGGGATTAGCACATCTTGACGGGATGGGCACTGATCAAGATGATGATTTGGCGTTTAAAATGTTCGATAAGTCTTGTCAGTTAAATAGTCCTGTTGGGTGCAGGAACCTTGGGTGGTGCTATAAGAATGGCAGAGGTATTGAAGAAGACATTGATTCCGCGCAACTATTTATAAGGCAAGCGTGTGAGCTAGGGTATGCAGATAGCTGTTTTGAGGTTGCTAAAATATATGAAGATATGACACTAATGGAAATCGATTTGTCAGAAGCTGTAAAGTATTATGAAAAAGGCTGTAATCTTGATCACGCAAATTGCTGTTTGGAAGCTGGGTGGAAGTATAAAAAGGGAGTTGGAGTACCCCCGTCCGACGCTGCTGCTGTAGGTTTCTACCAGGATGCAAGTATATTAGGTTCGGCGTCGGGCTTTTCAGAACTTGGCTGGATGTTTGAACATGGAAGAGGGGTAAGTAAAGATTCTGTTTTTGCGGGAAGCTTATATAAGCGTGCTTGTGAGTTAGGTTGTAGCAGTGGCTGTAATAATTTGGGTTGGCTCTATGAAAAGGGAAATGGGGTAACCAAGAGTGAAGAGGCTGCCTTTGAGCTGTATCATAAAGCGTGTGATCAAGGGAATAATGTAAGTTGTTCGAATTTAGGGATAATGTATCTAAACGGGAAAGGAACTGAGAAAAATTTTGATCAGGCTCTGAACTACTTTGAAAAATCATGCAATGGGGAGAGTAGTTATGGGTGTAACGAGTTAGGAAATTTACATCGAAATAGCAATTACCAGGAAAGAGATGAGCTTCAAGCAATTAGTGCATATAAAAAAGCATGTAGGCTTGGAAATAAAGACGCATGTAATAGTGCTGGTTGGATGTATAAAAATAAGATAGGTGTACAAGGTGATGATAGCATTGCTGTAGGCTTATTTCAGAATGCATGTATTTTGGGTTCGGCGTCGGGTTTTTCAAATTTAGGCTGGATGTTTGAACATGGAAGAGGGGTAAGTAAAGATTCTGTTTTTGCGGGAAGCTTATATAAGCATGCTTGTGAGTTAGGTCGTAGCAGTGGCTGTAATAATTTGGGTTGGCTCTATGAGCAAGGTAATGGGTTTGAAAAAAATGAAACTGTAGCGCTTCAGTTATATACCCAAGCCTGCGATCTGAAAAATGGTATTAGCTGTAACAATGCAGGCAGAATTTTAAGATATGGGAAAGATACTGAAATAGATTTACATAAAGCATTGACCTATTATGAAGCAGGGTGCAAATTGGGAAATAAAAAGAGTTGTAAAAATATGGAACAAGTGAAAACGTCAATTACTGACGGGAAGTAATTTCTCATTACAATTGTGTACAAAGGGGTCAAATCTCTGTTAGACTCATTCCTCTTGTGCAAAGTCCTCAGAAGTCGATCTTTCTAAAGTCAAAATATCTCCTATTAGTCATGACTTAGTTAAAATTGAAAATGGTATTTGCACCAAAAAAAAGTGGGGAAGAAACATGACTATTATCATGACTGACCGTTGGGGGAATGAAACAAAAAACCCAAAAAAATGTGTTTTGGACAAAACACTAAATGATGTATTTCTTGACATAAAACTTCCCGAAATACTTCCCGAAATTTCGATCACTGATGGCGTTTTTCATTTTGATATAGTGAAAAATGGATGGGTCTATTTGGAGGATGACGAGCACCATTATTATCATATGAAAGATCTTGAGGTGGAAAAGATTCGTCAATTATGGGAGTGTTTTCACGAAGGAAACATTGACGATATTTTGGCTGAGCCCTGGATAGAAGGAATTCCAGCATTTAATGGTGATCGGTAAAATTGAAATAAGGAGAGCACAACAAATGCATAGAAAGGCGACCCAAACCGTCCAAAAAGCGGACGATTTGTCGACCTCTTGAATAGCGTTACAAAACCAAGATATCTCCTGATATGGTTAACATTGTCAACAAGAATGAAACCGACGATCGGCACGGTCATACTGCTTAGGCGGGAAAGAAAAAATATATACATACGCATTTAAAAAATTGTTTTTACTGACAAAAAAATGACATGCCGGCTCAAATGAGACTTTCCACATTTGTCTTTAGGTGGCACTGTAACAAGCGAGTTGTTCCCACATCATGTCAAGATTTAAAGAAGGAAAAAATGGCAACATATTTTGTAGGAAATTTCAGAATAACTGATGCTGAAGGTATGGCAAAATATAGAGAAACGGTAGTTCCCCTGTTACTCAAGGAAGGCTGTGAATTTCTTGTCATCAATGACGATGTCGAAGTTGTCGAAGGGAGGGAGGATCACCTGCTCCTAGCGTAATAGTTTTGAAATTTGAATCTGAAGAGTCGGCGAAAAAACGGCTTAACTCGCCGGAGTATCATACAATAAAGCACATGAGACTCAACGCTTCAGCAGATGGTTGAGCCGCCTTTTCCGAAGGCTTCCAGATGCCTGAATCAGCGTAGGGTTGTTTTGCCTGAGTCCACTTGAGGGTGTTTTTCTTGCAAACGTGGGGCATCTTGTTTGAGCCGGTCCAATACGATGATCTGCCGTCGCAAAGGGACGATATAATCTCTTAGTTGGGGCGTGGGTGATACCTGTTGCAGAAAATTGCCCATAAAGAGGCACCCTTCCTCCTTGCATTTACTATATAGAAAAGAGAGATGGCACAAACAGAGCAGCACAAATTTTATCGCGGAATGTTTATAGTAACGCAATAAACTCATTGATAAGAAAGAGGGGAACTGACTTTGAAGTTCACAATTGGTAATTTTCTTGTTCAAGAGATCCGGTTCGGGGCCAATACATCATACAAAAAAGGCCTGTTGACCATCAACAAAAGCGAGGCTTTAGCCGTTGTCTGCGAAGATGACCATATAACCGAAGCAGATCTCTATCTTGTCCATCCGGGCGACGATGTTCGTCTGCTCCCTGTCAAAGATGCCGTTGAACCTCGGATTAAACTCGATGGAGCACCGCTTTTCCCTGGAGTTACAGGACAAATGGTGCAATGCGGCGAGGGGATTACGCATGCTCTCAAAGGGTGTAGTGTCGTTGTGGTAGGACAACAGTGGGGCGGGTATCAGGACGGTGTGATTGATATGGGGGGTGAAGGGGCAAAATATACCTACTTTTCACAACTACATAATATTGTCCTTGTTGCAGATACGGACGAAGCGTTTGAACAAAAAGAACTTCAAAAGAAAAATAGTGCCTTGCGCCGGGCCGGATTGAGGCTGGCAGAATATATAGGTTCTGCGGTAAAGACCATGGAACCGGAAAAAATGGAACAATACGAAATGGTACCAGTTGCCGACAGGGTAATACCGTTGCCGAAGATAGCCTTGGTGTTGCAGGTCCAGTCACAAATGGAAAAACCCGGCTACAACACCTTATGCTATGGCTGGGACTGCAATCATATGGTCCCAACGTTCATTAATCCCAATGAAATTCTTGACGGTGCAATGGTTTCGGGCAGTTTTATGCCCAGTTCCTCCAAATGGTCGACATATGATTTTCAAAATTTTCCAATGATTAAGCGCTTGTATCAAGAGCATGGCAAGACATTAAATTTTATCGGAGTAATTCTTTCCAATCTCAATGTCGAATCCGATCAAAAGGAGCGATCGACACTGTTTGTCGTCAATATGGCCAAAACCCTGGGTATTGACGCAGCTATTGTAGCGGAAGAAGGATATGGAAATCCGGATACAGATTTTACGTCCTGTCTTGTCGCCTTGGAAGATGCGGGAATCAAAACCGTGGGATTGACCAATGAATGTACCGGCAAAGACGGAAGGAGTCAGCCGTTGGTATATATGCATGAAAAGGCAGATGCCATTGTTTCTTGTGGCAATGTATCCGAGTTGATCGAGTTACCACCTGCAAAGATTGTATTAGGTAATTTACAGGCACTCGCAAGAGACGGGATGTCAGGCGGCTGGGCGGATGACGAGTTATTAGGCCCTTCCGTCAGGCCGGACGGTTCGATCATTATGGAAAATAATGCAATGTTCTGTGGTGACCAGGTCGTGGGTTGGTCGACAAAAACAGTGAAAGAATTTTGAGGGCTTGAGCCATGAAAAAAGCGATAGTATACCTGAATCAATTTTTTGGTCAAATCGGCGGCGAAAGCACTGCAGGTCATCAACCTGCAATCAAAGAAGGGGGAATTGGGCCTGCTCAGGAGTTGAATCGGCAACTGCAACATGCCGAGGTAACCCATACAGTCGTATGCGGCGATAACTATATGGTGGAAAATGAGGAGGAAGCCGTAAAACAGATTTTAGAACTGCTTTCTGATAAAGAGTTTGATATTTTCATTTCCGGTCCGGCCTTTAAAGCAGGACGATACGGGCTTGCATGCGGAGCGGTCAACAAAGCTGTCCATGAAGCATTCTCCGTTCCTGTAATAACCTCCATGCATACGGAAAATCCCGGTGTGGATTTGTATAAAAAGGAGTTGATAATCTTTTCCGGTGGCGAAAGTGTCATAGCCATGGATGAAGATCTCAAAAAGCTCGCTGTGTATGCTGATAAAATACTGACAAATCAACCGCTGGGAACAGCAGAGGAAGAAGGGTATCATGCCCGTGGGAACCGACACCAAATCTGGAGAGACGACCAAGTGTGTGCAGCTGATCGTGTTGTCGACATGCTGTTGAAAAAAATCCATGATCAACCCTTTGAGTCGGAATTGCCCGTTCCCAAGAGAGATAATGTTCCAATTGCACCGCCGTTATCGGACCTGGCAACAGCGCGAATCGCCGTGCTTACCTCCGGCGGGGTTGTCCCCGTAAATAATCCTGATCACATACGCTCAGCTTCTGCTACAAGATGGGGGAAATACAGTATTGAGGGAATGGAACGATTGGAAGCAGATATTTTCAAAACCATCCATGGGGGCTATGACCCCACGGCAATAGACGCAGACCCCAACATATGTGTGCCGATTGATGTGTTAAGGGCCTATGAGGCAGAAGGGAAGATAGGCCATCTGTATGAATTCTTTTATTCAACAGTTGGAACTGGTGTTACTCAAAGCGATGCCGCGCGAATGGGTAGAGAAATAGTCGAGGACCTGCTTGCTGTAGATGTAGATGCAGCAATAATGATTTCTACATGAGGAACCTGTACTCGTTGCGGTGCAACGATGGTCAAAGAAGTTGAGCGTGCCGGCATTCCAATCGTGCAAATGGCAAATTTAGTTCTCGTGGCAAAAAATACCGGAGCAAACAGGATTGTTCCCACTATTTCTATCCCCCACCCACTGGGAGATCCGAATACCTCGAAAGAAGAGCAATGGAAAGTAAGACATCATAGGGTAGGCATTGCCTTGCAAGGATTGACGACCGATATTCAAGAGCAAACGGTGTTTGCGGTTTAACCTCTTGTAACTACCGATATGGGAGAACCCAGGCAAGGGATAAAGTTTTTACCCAGGTCTTAAGAGGTTTTTTCTTACTTTCTTCAGACCAGACCACTTTCGATTAATTGAATGGCGCCTCGCTGCACGCGGCGGTATTGTTATGAACTGAGCATAAGCGCTCAGTTCATAACGTTCGACCCCAAAAAGAGATATTAGATTATGCCATTAATAAAAGGTATTGGCGGTCTCCTGATCGACCTCGATGGTGTATTATACGTTGGAGAAGCGCCGGTACCAGGCGCTCAGGAGGTGTTAAAACGATTAACTGCAGAGGGAATCCCAAGGCGTTACTGAACAAAATGACCAATGAATTTCTTGGTTCAAAATTGTCACAGCACCTGTCAAATAGCATTTTTCGTCATACGCCTGCGGCAACAGGGATAACGATAGATTCTGATAATATTTTTGACATTTTACGTCCTGTTTTGTAACTTAAATTTCGATATTTGCGGTACACTGACGCGGATGTGCTCAAGTCTCTTTTGCTGGCGTGCTTGTTTTGCAGGAAGAAAGCCGCTTGGTAGGGTGTCGAGAGGATGAAAATGGGGAGAGGTTACCTTTTATTTTTCGGCTCTCTCGGTTTTTGTGCGTCTCGCTGAAAGGCGAAGTCTTATCACCATCACCATCCCCTCCTGATCAATGCATCTGTTACGCGTCCCGGCGAGACAGCATCCCGTAAGAAAGACAACCGCTTCGTGATTTCGGGACCAGGCCCGATTCATAAATAACCCCAAAACCTGGCAAAATACTATACCTACAAGCCATTGAGGAGGCATTCATGGCCAAGAAAATTATCGTTATCGGAGGGTCCGCAGCCGGACCAAAGGCTGCAGCCCGCGCCCGTCGACTGGATCTCGACGCCGAGATCACCATCATCCAGAAGGACCCGGACCTGTCCATGGCCTCCTGCGGTTACCCCTATTTCGTGGGCGGCACCTTTGAGGACCGCAACCAGCTCCTGGCCACCCCCACGGGCGTGGTTCGCGATCCAGGCTTTTTCCAGCGGGCCAAGGGCATCGTCGCCAAAGTGGAAACCGAAGTGATCGGTATCGATCGGCAAGCAAAAAAAGTTAACTGCCGTAATCTGCGCACCGGTGAAGAGGAGTCCCTTGCTTACGACAAGCTCATCGTGGCCACCGGCGCCGTGCCCCGCATTCCGCCCCTGCCCGGGAAGGATCTCAAGGGCATCACCACCCTGCAGTCCATGAAGGATGCCGATTTTCTGAAAAAGGTACGCGAGGAAGGCAAGGTCAAAAAGGCTGTCATTATCGGTGGCGGCCTGATCGGCATCGAGACCTGCGAAGCCCTGCAGCTGGCGGGTATTCAGATCACCGTGGTGGAAATGCTGCCCCAGATTCTCAAATTTCTGGACTGGGATCTGGCCAAGATTCTTGAGAATCACGTCAAAAGCAAGGCATCCAACGTGCTCACCGATGTGGGCGTGACCGAGTTTCTGGGCGAGGAGGGCGTGCTGACCGGCGTGAAACTTTCCAACGGCGCTGAACTATCCTGCGAGCTGGCGGTTATGGCCATCGGCGTTGCTCCCAATAGCAAGCTGGCCCAGGAGGCAGGGCTGGAGCTTGGCGAGACCAGGGGCATTCTGGTCAACGAACACATGCAGACTTCAGACCCGGATATTTATGCAGTTGGTGACTGCATTGAAACCGTTAACCGGATCACCGGCAAAAAGACTTTGGCTCCATACGGTGACCTGGCTAACCTCCAAGGCCGTGTGGCCGGCGAGAATGTGGTCCTCGGCAACAAGGCAACCTTTCCGGGCACCATCAATACCGGCATCTGCCAGGTGTTCGATTACAACGCCGGTGCTACCGGATTGTCCGAAACCTCTGCCAAAGCTCTGGGCATGGACATCGTTGCCTCTGTCAATGCCAGCCTGGATAAGCCGGGGTTCATGAGCGGCAAGCTACTCATCTCCAAAATGGTGGCCGACGCCAAGACCGGCCGTATCCTCGGTTACCAGTGCGTGGGGCCCGGTGACGTGGGACGGCAGGTTGCCCAGGGTGCCATGGCTATCATGGGTAATCTGACGGTGGCCGACGTGGTCAACGCGGATCTTCCCTATGCACCGCCGTTCTCCCTGGCGCTGGACCATTTCATCGCTTCGGCCCACATTCTGGAAAATAAAATGCGCGGCCTCTATGTGGGCCTGTCCTGTGTGGAGGTGCATGACAAGCTGGAAGCCGGAGAAAAACCGTTTCTACTGGATGTTCGAGATCCTGTGGAATATGAAGAGATGCGCATCGGCCGCGGCAACATGCTCATGCCCATGGGCAAACTGCGCGACCGCCTCGACGAACTTCCCCAAGACAAGGATCAAGAGATCATCTGCTACTGCAAGATCTCCCTGCGTGGCTACGAGGCAGCCCGGCTGCTGCAGAATCGCGGCTGGAAGGATGTCAAGGTCATGGAAGGCGGTATCATGGCCTGGCCCTATCCCAGGGAGAAGTAAATCGATGAGGTGACCGGCTGCTTCTTCCAATTCGGATTTCAGCAAGTAAGATGCCCGAAAAAGTATCGGCATCGACCGGCACCGCTGTTGCCACAAACGTTTTGACGAAAAGTGATATTTGGCTGAACGTAAACAGGGGCAGGCAAGGTTTAGCGAGACTGACAATCGCTCGCTAAACGTAGCCTGTCCCGAATGGCGCTAGGCCGGATTTCTCATCAGTCCAGGCGGTGACGGGTTCAAGGCTTTTGGTGGGAGATTATAATAGGCTACCGGAGTCTGCACTTACCTTTTACTGCCAAAATACTGAAAAAGATGGTGCCGCATGGACTGCCCTTCGGGCTGGTGCAAGCATTATCAACGAACACCGACAACCTTTATCGGTCTCTTATTAGGTGCGTTTACAACTGCAAAACTTCTTAAACCAGCAGCCTCCCAGTCTCCCACCAATTTTGTGTTAACCCACTTGCAAGACAAGGATATATTTACCCAGCCCGCGTTACTCTTTTTTCTTCTTTTCCCCCCCTTGTACGAGTGTATTAAGATTTTTGAAAGGACTGTGAGTTGTGGTAACGGTGTTTTCCGTCTCTGAATCCAGGCTGGGAAGCCATTCAGCGTCCAAATTGCGGGAGTGCTCGTTATCGTGACAGTAGATACACAGCAGTTCCCAATTGCTGCCGTCAGGCGGGTTGTTCCGGTAATTATGATCCTTATGATGCACTGTTAGTTCTCGTAGATTTTTGCCGGAGAAATCACGGCCGCATTTGCCGCAGACCCACGGAAACAGCTTAAGCGCCTGATTTCGATAATCGAGTTTCTTCATAGTTTTTTCCTTCCAACAAAGGAGTTCAGCTCACTACCTTGTTCGAGCGCCACATATTCAGGGATAATCACAGCCTTCATGACGCCGATATGTACTCCTTACAAATAGAGCAGCGGCAGCAGAAAGGAGAGCATTCCCCACATGATAAAAACAAGGGGAATGCCGACTTTCAGGAAATCAGAAAAAGTATATTCCCCCGCGTTCATGACCAGCAGGTTTGTCTTGTAAGCCATTGGAGTGGCATAGCTCATATTTGCTCCAAATAGTACCGCCAGAATAAAAGCTTCAGGAGGCTGCCCCATCTGACCGGCAATAGAAATGGCTATTGGTGTGCCTATAACTGCGGCAGCGTTGTTGGAGATGATATTGGTGAAAATCGCCATCATCAAAATCAAACCGCTTATAACAAAAGCAGGCGATGCATTCCCTGCCAGGGCCACGAAAACTGAGCCCAGATAGTCGGCGCCGCCGGTTTTGAGCATTGCTGCGCCCAGCGCCAAACTGGTCACCACAATGAGGATAACCTGCGCGCTCATGGCTCTAGTTGCATCTCGCCAACTCAAGCACCCAGTCAAAATCATCAGCAAGGCACCTAAGGTCGCGCTGACGGCAATAGGCAACAAGCCAAAGGCAGCCGTGAGAATAACACCTTTCATGATAAACATCGCCACTGGTGCCTTCTTTGAAAAGGGCAGATCCACCGTAGCATCAAGAATGAGTACCTCAGAGCGCTGTTTCAGCTCTGATATCTGTTCACGCGGCCCCTGCACCAGCAGAATATCACCATTCATTAGCCGGATATCACTTATTTCTTTATGGATTCGCTTGAGTTTTTTCCCCGTGCGATGAAGTGCCAGCGTGATCAAACCGTAACGATCAGAAAAACGATAATTACTCAGTGTGGTGCCGTTCAGGGGCGATCCTTCTGTAACAACAATCTCGGCTAGCTGTTGATCATCGGCCATTAATGGGTGATCATCGTCAATGGGAATATCTTCTGAGTCAGCAGGATACAGCGTCCCTTTCAGCAGTTTCTCATATTCTTTAAGATTGACGGGGGTGTCTCTTATCACCAGATGGTCTCCTGCCTGGAGTATAAAATCCTGATGGATAAACAGCTTATCTTCTCCCCGTTCCAATGCTGTCACCTTCATCTTGCCATCTGTAAGCTCCAGAGCTTTTGACAGGGGGGCACCTACAATGGGACTATCTTTTAACACGGCCAAATGAGCCGCAAATATTCTCGGCGTGCCGTCGGTTATAGCAATATCACGCTTGGTTATCATCCGTGGAGCAATAAGCCAGAGATAGGTTATTCCTACACTGCCGGAAAGCACCGCCGGCAGAAGAAAGTCGAACATATCAAACGTCTCCAGCCCCATTTCAGCTACCACCGAGACTACGAGAAGGTTTGTTGACGTGCCTATAGTGGTACAGGTTCCCCCCAACAGGGTTGAGAAGCCCATGGGCATCAGCACCGACGAAGCCGGAGATTTTGTTTTCAGGGATACGCTAATCAGGACAGGGAGCAGCAGCACCACAACAGGAACGTTGTTAATAAAGGCACTTATAAAAGCGCCCACAAGCAGTGTGAGCAGCAGTGATATGCTCGGACTGCTTTTCCAGAGCTTTGCGAGGAAGCGTCCCACCGGCTCCAGTCCACCCGTGCGCAGTATGCCCTGCCCAGCTACCATAAGAGCACATACAGCCACCAGCGCCTCATTGCCGAAACCGGAAAAAAATTCGACAGCATGTATGACAGTATCATTTTCTGCAAAGGGAAATATCTCAAACCCGACAATGAGGGCAACCAAGACCAGCAGGCTTGACGATTCAAGCGGCACTTTCTCCCTGCTGAACAGGATAAGGGCAAAGGCCGTCAGCACCAGGACAAAAACGGCATGCGGGTTCGGGGGCAAAGGAAGGTTCATTTATCAGCCACCTCAATAAAAAGTTAAAAGCGTATGCATGCACTATGGTGCTGCCACCCGGCGAAGAGATAGGATCAGGTGATTACAACAACTTCCACCTTAGAAGGAAAGTATAACAATATCATTTAACAATTCAACTATCAGCAGTCCTGCATAAGCAGTAAAATTCCAGAGCATATCTTTTTTTGTTCGCAACCACTTTCCGGCAGGCCGTTGCTTTATTTCCAATGATTGGTTCAAAAGTGTGAACCTAGGGATGAAAGCAAATCATTTTCATTGCGGTTACAGTAAGTTATGAGTAATAAAAAAAGAGATATCTGTATCATACATTTCCCCACTGACTTGAACACAAAGGGGAGACCATCAGTATTCGGACAGATAAAATCAAACAAACCACGGTTCGCAGCTATTCCTCAATGTTGATAGAGCAGAGCGTACACAAGACACTTGAAAATGACCACCCGTAATGGTCAACCAACTGCCTGGTACTCAAACAGCCAGGTCGTTTAAACGCTACATACGGAACCACTGATGATTTCCTCTTCTGCTGCCGATAAAGCTGACCAACCCACCTGGCAATACGTTCAGCTTGCTGACTACCAACTTCCGACCACGCCGGTTACCTACAGTGCAAGGGTACGGTTTGCATCTTTTCGTCGGCTGTTTCAGCGTGATATGCCCAGCCAGAGTCTCCCGCTCAAAGCTCAAGAAAAACTGTCCTCATTACCTGAGTGCCTCCTGGAAACCATTGCACCGATTCCGGACTGGAGAGATTCGGCCTCGGCTCTGAATACGGCCATGAGTGATTGGCTGGATAAAGATGTTCACCGTGCGCCTGTGATGGTTATCGTCGGCGCACCTTACAGTGGTAACAGCGAAGCACTTCAAGCCTTGGCAAAAATGCAATCCTGGCGCACCCTGGATAGTCCAGCTCCAGAGCAGATACTCACCGGAGACAGTGGATGGCTTTCCAGCCAAGTCACCGGTGCCGGCCCCTGGGTTTTACCCAACCTGGAGAAAGTTTACCTTCGTCATGCAGAGGGCCTGCAGCTTGTTCGCCAATTTATCGCCCACGCCTGCTCCGGCAACATGGGTAAGGTGATTATCGGCTGCGACAGCTGGGCGTGGGCCTTTATTCAACACCTCTGGAGCGGCCCAACTCCTGCAGTCATGACATTGCAGGCTTTTGATGAACCCAGACTGATCAAATATTTTCAGGGATTGATAAATGCTTCCACTGGAGGCCGGCTGCTTATTCGCCTATCAGATGACGGTCGATACGTACTGCCGCTGCCGGAAAAGCACGATACTGGTGTGGAATACAGCAACTTCTTGCAGATTGTGGCAGCTTACAGCCGCGGCAATTTCGGCATTACCCGAAAAATATGGTGTAGCAGCATGCAGACCGAACCTGGTGAAAACCAGCAGGAACACCTAGGTACGGAACAGGCTGATATGTCGCAGCAAACTATCTGGATCATACCATGGAATCAGCTCAAGCTTCCATCGCTCCCTTCGGACATTGGCTGTAATGAAGCTTTTATCCTGCATGCACTCCTCCTGCATAGCGGACTTACCCAGGAGGTGTTGCAGCGGCTGTTACCACTTCCGCAAAAAAGCGTCTTGGCGACCTTGTACCGTTTGAAAGAATATGAACTGGTGGAAAGGGATAATGCAGACTGGCAGGTTACACCGCTGGGATATCCGGCTGTACGCCAGTTCCTCCAGAGCAGTCGTTACCTGGTTGATCAGTTTTAGGAGAAAAGGATGGACAGTTCCGTTGCTGCCGCCGAAATCGTGCGGACTCTGATAGCAGCTGACGTTTTTCAGCTGGCACTGATTGTGATCGGTACATGGCTGCTGATCATACTTTCATCACGATCCCTGGCATGGCTGGCCAAAAGGTTAGCCGGTCGTTTTCGCTTTTACACTCTTTCCGCCATACCGATTCTTCGCCTGCTCATCATACTTGCCGGCCTGATATTGTTTATCACCTCAGTCATTGAACCCACCGTTGAGAACTTGACGGTTCTGCTGGGTTTGCTGGGGTTTGGCTTGGGATTCGCCTTTAAAGATTATGTCAGCAGCATGCTTGCGGGCATAGTAACGCTGTACGAGGCCCCTTATCGCCCCGGCGACTGGATAGAAATCAACGGAGCATACGGAGAAGTAAGAACTATCAATATGCGGAATGCAGAGATCGTCACCCCTGATGATACCGTTGTGTTTATTCCCCATTTGAAAATCTGGGACCAGCTCATTTTCAACGCTAATGACGGCAGCCAGGACCTGCAGTGCGCCGCGGATTTTTATCTTCACCCCAACCATGACGCAGCACAGGTTAAACAGGTGCTGCACGACGTCGCCTTAACAAGTTCTTTTGTACAAATCGAAAAGCCGATCAATGTCATTGTGCAGGAAAAACCGTGGGGAACCCACTATCGGCTCAAGGCATATCCGGTTGAACCGCTCCAGCAGTTTGACTTTATCACCGACTTGACCATACGGGGCAAAGCTGCCTTACGAAACAGAGGTGTGGAATTTACCACTGCCGTTTCCCTTGCCCAAAGAGACAGCTGATTACCTTGACAGCCCCTCCTCATTTTTTGCACCGTCCGGCACCTCTACAACCAGCCTTTGCGCCTGAAAAAACGAAGCATAACGCCGAGACTGGCAGAAAAAGCTATTATTCAAGATGCCCTAATGCATCTGCCGAATAATTGGGCCCGTTTTCCCTGATTCGGCCTTTACTTTTGCTTATTCGCTGCCTTACCGGCAGGAAGGTGTCAATATCTCTGAAACGTCGTCAGTCAAGCTGTCTTTTCACGGAAAGAAAGAGAGACGGTTATATTCGTTGACCACGACTTTACATAGCAGACAGGCATTATAACACGTTATCAATCCTCCCTGTAAAGGAGATATACAGCGCGAGATGATGCAGGCGCCCCATTAGCAAGCCACCGTACAAGTGTAAACCATTTCGCTCGATTTTCTAAATATTTCTGTTATGTTAAGGTGTAATTCAGCCTATATCTCACTCCATCTTTCGGGTAATCACCTTTTTTGTAGGGAGAACTCATGAAAATTACCTTTCTTGGCGCAGCGAAAACAGTAACCGGTTCCCAGCATTTGATCGAGGTCAATGGTCTGCGGCTGCTTCTTGACTGTGGCCTGTTTCAGGGAAGACGCAAAGAAGCATTTCATTTGAACCGGCAAAACCCCTGTGACGGTGATCTTGATGCTATCATCCTTTCCCATGCCCACATCGATCATTCCGGCAATATACCATGCAGGGTCAGAAACGGTTTCAAAGGCGATATTATCTGCACTTCTGCTACACGCGATTTGTGTGCCGTGATGTTGATGGACAGCGCCTATCTCCAGACCAGAGAGGTTGAATTCGTCAATCGTGCACGGGAAAGGGATGGGAAAGTCCCCTTCGAACCCCTATACACCAAGGAAGACGTTGTCCGTTCGATGGAACAGTTTATAGGCATGGCCTACAACCGTAAACGTCAAATTTTCCCAGGGATTGAGCTTACACTTATAGATGCCGGGCACATGCTGGGCAGCGCCCATGTGGTGCTTGACATTTACGAGGAAGAGACAGGCAGAGACATCAGACTTGTGTTCAGCGGCGATATCGGACGTCCAGGCATCCCAATTATACGCGACCCGCAGCCGATCACTGAAGGAGCCGATGTGTTGATCATGGAAAGCACCTACGGCAACAGGTCGCACCCCCCCTACCCCGAGTCTGAAAAAGAGCTGAAACGAATTGTCAACGAAACCTATGAACGCGGCGGAACGCTTCTGCTTCCTGCATTTGCCGTCGGCAGGACCCAGCAGATCGTATATACCCTCCATAAACTTTTTGAGCACGGCGATATCCCGCCAATGCCCATTTATGTCGACAGTCCGCTGGCGACAAGGGCGACCGACATTTTCCGCCTGCACCCTGAATCCTATGACGAGGAAATTCTTGAATTTATGCTGCAGGACAAAGAAAACGACCCGTTCGGTTTTGAAACGATGAACTACACGGCCTCAGTCGAAGAGTCAAAGGCATTGAGCGCGTCTGATAAACCGGCCATTGTCATAAGTGCCAGCGGCATGATGGAAGGAGGGCGCATTCTTCACCACCTCAAAAGCCGGATTGGTGACCCCAAAAACACCATCCTGATCACCGGATGGCAGTCTCCCTACACCTTGGGCAGAAGAATTGTAGAAGGGAACGAGGAAGTCAGTATATTCGGCGAAAAATATGCGGTCAGGGCCAAAATTGAGGTGCTGACCGGATTCAGCGGTCACGCCGATCGGGAAGGCCTGCTTGCATGGGCCAGCGTTATGCAAAAAAAACCGGCACACACCTTTGTGATACATGGCGAAGAGGAATCGGCCAATGCCCTCGCAGAAGCACTACGTTCACAAATCGGCCTACCATCAGTGCAGGTTCCTGAACCGCACCAGAGTGTTACAATATAACCTAAGTCCTGCACGTCGAATGTTAGAAAAAATAAATTCTATTTTAAAAAACAACATATTGAGCAGAAAATTGATTTGAAGTTCTATTCACGGTTTGAGTGAACCTATTTTTTCTCACCTTCAACGCCCTTCGGGATCGGCAATTTCACCAAATCTGCTACGTTACCGAAGGCTTGAAGTATTTTTATACGTCTGCGCCTCCGGTGCCTCACATCTTCGGCAGGTAGCGTAGACTCCGAAATTTCCAATTGCAGGATTTAGGTATAAACAAAAGGAACCACGACCAACGGGGGCGTATCGACCCATCCAAGTCAACTGTATACACCCCGTTGTTACCGAAACTGACAGTACCACGAAGAGGTTCGCCTCAACAACAACGGTCGGCTTGCTGGTGAGGTTCATAAGATAAATAATCGATGAAACAAAGAAGAAAAATACAAAAAAATATGGTACGGAATTCTTTGTAACCTTTTGGTTAATTCTTAGCTGATGCGGCAGTGCATTGTTGGCTACTAAGGTCAAAATTTGTACCTAGGAGGCTGTCGGATTGAGCAATTTTTTCTTCAAATCTAGGCATTGTCGAAAAAACAAACACAGCCATACAGTTAATATTGCGAGCATTATTTTTTCGTCAATAACGCCGAGTTGAGGGAAAAGGGTTTAGTCCGACAGGCTCCTAGGGAGGCCCTTGGGTTTTCATTGGCCTTTTCCCAGAGATCAATAACAAGATTTGACCACACTCAACGTCTTTCTACACACACCCAGGCCATGGAAATTGTTAATTTTATTCAAATTGCCAAACACCTTACTCCACCTCTGATTCTCGTCGGATTGGCAGTGTATTTGGGTTTCAGTGTTCACCACAAGATGCTTGAAAAAGGCGTCTTGAGCAAGCCAAACGCTAAAGACAGCGGCCACCTCAAATACAAGATACTCCAATACGGCTTCTGGCTGATCGTCATCCTTGCCATTCTGGGCGTTGGCCTGGCTGTTTTCCAGATCTGGATGGAGGGCCAACAGGCCAAGCCATGAACATTGCCTCTTTTCTCAGCCATCCCCTCACCCTTGTCGGTGTGCTCTTGTTGGGTGTGTTTGGTTTGTTTAAGTTCATTCTGCAATCTGGGTTGTTGAGCAAAGTTACAGGCAAGGCAACCGCGCTCATCCTGCACAAGATGTTAAACTTCGGCTTTGTGCTTGCACTGAGCGTATCGATTGCCGGTATCGGCCTGGAAGCGTGGCGCATTCATAAACGAATTGACCATATCAAACAGGCAAAAAAAGCGATAATCGGTGAAATCCTGACCACTATTTCCAGCCTTGACGAACGACTCGGTTTTTTCGACGCTATTTTGGAACCGGACAGCTTTGCAGAACAATTAGACCAAGTACGGCAAAAAATGGCTCCCGCGCTCCAGCAAGACTTTGCCGCAGGATACAATCACCTCATCATTGAGCACAAAATCAACACATTGCGCCAGTTGATGAACAGCAACCCCTTACCAACCGAAAGTGGTCGTTCGTTTATGAAAGACCTGCGCGACAGCGGCATGGACACGGAAATATTTCGCAGGTTCTACCTGCAACTAGCGGAAGTGGAACGTGTTACCGAAGATTTTCTGGCTGCACTTACATACAATGGAACAATAGGAAACGAACCGAACGAACTCCAGAGAGAATACAGTAGCCGCAAACTACAGATTGCCAAACAGCTCTTATTTATCGAATCTCAAATGGCCCATTTATACGCTTTGGCCATTTTACGTTATGCCAACACCGGCCAAGATCCTGTATCACTTCCGGACTCGGCCACATCGACCCTGCAGGCCCTTGAGCATCTGCAACCAAAGAAACCCATCGACCAGCAAGAAGCATCTCGTTTGCAGGTGAAGCTACTGCAAACGAGATCCAAAGAGCTTGATGAGAAAGCGGCCCTGATTCCTCTGGCAAAACAATTGAGCCAGGAAAAATTAGGCACCTTCAAGGAAATAGGCCAACGGCTCACAATTAATCCTACCGACACCTGGAGCCAGGTTGTTGCTAAGGCCATCTCTTTACGCAGACTCGGACGCACGGCAGAGGCAGTAGCCGCATTTTCCCGCTATGGTGAGATGTTTACCGCAACCGACCCCACAGCCAGACGCTATGCCCACACAGCCCAACAATTAACGCTCCAGATTGACCTATTGAACATATCTGGTGGGGTGTACATTTTCAAAATTACTCCCGGCAGCAATGCTCAACAAGCCGAATTGAGAATAGGAGATATACTCATTGCGTACAACGGGCAGGAGATCTCCGACATGTCAACTTTTGTTGAGGCGGTAAAATCCGCCCAAAAAGCTGAAGCTGTTTCTCTCACCTGGCTAAGGCTCAACGCCCAGAACCGCTTCGAAAGGCAGGATGCAACTATCCCCAGCGGCATCCTGGGAGCGGCAACAATGCCCATTTAGAATAATCAAAGCAGACACATACCCTTAACATCCAACTTTTTATTTGTTTTGCCGTTGATAGGGTTTTGAACTGTATTTACCCGAAGGAGTGAAGATGAATCGTCGTGTGACCAAGACCACTATTTTGAACCAGGGAACTGCTGAGGAGAAGCGGGCAGAGATTCGTCAGTATTTCCACGACACCTTTGCCCTTGAGGACCAACTATACGGCACTCTGGCTGGGGACGAAGCCTTTTACCTGAGGGCTGAACCTTTGCGGCATCCGCTGATTTTTTACCTGGCCCACACGGCGACATTTTACATGAACAAGCTGATCATCGCCAAATTAACCACCACCCGCATTAACCACACCTTTGAGTCCATGTTTGCAGTGGGTGTGGATGAGATGTCGTGGGATGATCTGGACAGTTCCCACTACGATTGGCCATCGGTGGAGGCTGTTAAGGAATACAGGGTACAGGTCAGGAACTTTGTGGATCAATTAATTTCCACCCTGCCGCTGGAGATGCCCATCACCTGGGAGAGTCCCTTTTGGGTGATGATGATGGGAATTGAACATCAGCGCATCCATCTGGAAACCTCCTCGGTAATCATTCGCCGCTTGCCCATAGATCAGGTGCGACAGCTTGACGTATGGAAGATCTGTGAACAAAGCAATGAGCCACCTGAAAACAGCTTAATACCGGTAAAAGGTGGCAAAGTTGTTGTAGGCAAGCACAAAAATGACCCGCTCTATGGCTGGGATAATGAATTCGGGGTTCATGAAGCTGAAGTCTGGGATTTTGCTGCTGCAAAGTATCTGGTCTCCAACAAGGAATACCTCTCTTTTGTAGAGGATCACGGGTACAAACAGCAACAATTTTGGACGGAAGAAGGCTGGAACTGGGTTTCTTTTTCGCAGGCGCAGCATCCCTTGTTCTGGATACCGGGCAAAGACGGTTACCAGTATCGTACCATGACCAGTATTATCGAGATGCCATGGGATTGGCCGGTTGAGGTTAACTATCTTGAGGCCAAGGCATTCTGTAACTGGATGGCAGATAAAACCGGTAAGCCCATCCGCCTGCCAAGCGAAGATGAATGGTATCGCCTGAGGAGCCTGCAACCGATTGCCGACCAGCCATACTGGGACAAAGCACCGGGAAACATTAATTTGGAATACTGGGCCTCCTCCTGCCCGGTTACCCGTTTTCCAGTGGGTGATTTTTACGATATCATCGGCAATGTCTGGCAATGGACCGAGACCCCGATTTCCGGCTTTACCGGTTTTGAGGTCCACCCATGCTATGATGATTTTTCCACCCCCACCTTTGACACCCGCCACAACTTAATAAAGGGTGGATCATGGATATCCACCGGCAATGAAGCGACTAAAGATGCGCGTTATGCATTTCGGCGACATTTCTTTCAGCATGCTGGTTTTCGCTACGTTGAGGCCAAGCAGCCTCTTGTCCAACCTGAGGCCATGTACGAAACCGATGGTGCTGTTTCTCAGTACTGTGAGGCCCATTACGGAAAAAGTTATTTCGATGTTGCTAATTTTTCAGCCACCGTGGCTGCTCACTGTCTTGCCTTGATGGAAAACAGACCGAAAAAGAAAGCGTTGGATCTTGGCTGTGCAGTGGGCAGAACCACCTTTGAGCTGGCCAAGGAGTTTGATTTTGTTCAGGGGTTGGATTTTTCGGCCCGTTTCATCCGCATCGCTTTTCAAATGCAGGAAAAGGGGGCAACCCATTACGGACTTACTGAGGAGGGGGAGATTACTTCCTATCACGAGCGGAAACTCGCCGACTTCGGCCTGGAATCGACAAAAAACAAGGTTGAATTTTTCCAGGCCGATGCCTCAAATTTAAAACCCCGCTTTACCGGCTATGATCTGATTGTAGCAGCCAATCTGCTGGACCGTCTCTATGATCCTCGTACGTTTTTAACCACCATTCATGAGCGTCTGCACCCCGGTGGATTGCTGGTCTTAACCTCCCCTTACACCTGGCTTGACGAATTCACCAAAAAAGAAAACTGGATAGGTGGCTTCAGGCGGGATGGCGAGCCCTATACCACCTTGGAAGGTTTGCAGGAGATCCTCAGCAAGCACTTTCGGATGGCGACAGACCCACAGGATATACCTTTTGTGCTGCGGGAGACCAAAAGAAAATTTCAACACACCATTGCCCAGATGACAGCATGGGAAAAGCGCGCCGATTAACTCAGCGTACCACCCATTACAGGAGAAGATTTCGGTGACAAACAAACCACAAGTATTGTTTTTGTCTCATGGGGGCGGCCCTTCGCCTCTTCTTGGGGACGCAGGGCATAAAGAGATGGTTGCCTGCTTAAAAAAAATTGCAGACCACATACCAAAGCCATCGGCTATCCTCATCATCAGTGCGCACTGGGAAGAAAACGTAGCCACCATCACCTCGGCGGCACGCCCAGCTCTTTTGTATGACTACTCTGGGTTTCCAGAAGAATCCTACACCATTCAGTACGCCTGCCCAGGCGACCCCGGGCTAGCCAACCAACTCCACGAGATATTTGAAAAGAAAGGTGTTGCCTCCAGGCTGGATGGCCAAAGAGGTTTTGATCATGGTGTGTTTGTCCCCCTAAAAATAATGTATCCGGATGCTGATATTCCTTGTGTACAGGTGTCCCTTGTTAGCGGCCTCGACCCTGCTGAACATCTTCGGATAGGAGAAATTCTCCAAGACCTGGCTCATGAAAATCTACTTGTGATTGGTTCCGGCTTTTCCTTTCACAACATGAATGCCTTTTTCACACCTGTTACCAGCGAATCGGAAGCAATGAATGTATCTTTTGAAAGTTGGCTGGTGGAGACCTGTTCGAACCCGGATATTGAGGAAGCGGAAAGAGCACAAAGGCTCACCCAGTGGCACCAAGCCCCTTTTGCCGATTTTTGCCATCCCCGAGAAGAGCATCTGCTCCCATTACATGTTTGCTATGCTCTTACCCGCACCCATTGTTCCGATTTTTTTGAACTTCGAATTTTGGATAGGAAATCAAGCATGTACTATTGGTCAGCAGAGCAATCCAGCATATTGGCTAACTAAAGGCCATTTTCACAATCCAGCGCAGCTACGAGTAGTTCTTATACTACCGGAAAGTCTCTTGTTTACCATCTTAAGTAAAACGGAGGCTGTACGCGCTTCAAATAACTATTACCAATACTGGCCGGACTATTAACAGGGTGCAATCACGTCTCATGCTGTTACAGATAAATGAAATCCCAATCCAAACTTACATCAACCCTTTCTCCGCCTGTGCCTGGATGGCGGTAATGGCGACCGTGTTCACAATGTCTGGTATCAGGCAGCCACGGCTCAGGTCATTTACCGGTTTGTTCAGACCCTGCATAATCGGGCCGATTGCCACCGCCCCTGCTGAACGCTGCACTGCTTTGTAAGTGTTGTTGCCGGTATTGAGATCGGGAAAAATAAAGACTGTTGCCTTTCCGGCAACGCTGCTCTCCGGCATTTTGGTCTTGGCAACCGTGGCATCAACGGCAGCGTCGTACTGGATCGGCCCTTCGAGCATCAGCTCCGGAGCAAGTTTATGGGCAATTTCGGTGGCTTTTTTCACCTTATCCACCTCTTCACCTTTTCCCGATGAACCGGAAGAATAAGAAAGCATGGCAACCAGTGGATTAATGCCGAACAACCTGGCTGTTTTAGACGTTTCAATGGCAATCTCCGCCAGCTGCTCGGCAGTGGGCCTGGGGTTGACAGCGCAGTCGGCATAGGCGAGCACACGGTCTTCCAGGCACATGAAAAACACCCCTGACATGATGGTGCTGCCCGGCTTGGTTTTTACAAATTCCAGTGCGGGGCGAACAGTCTGCAGAGTTGAATGCACAGAACCTGACACCATACCATCGGCATGCCCTTTGTAGACCATCATGGTGCCGAAGTGGTTAACCCCGGACATGACATCGCGGGCATTATCCGGGGTAATCCCTTTGTGCCGACGAAGCTCGTAGTATGTGGCGGCATAGTCTTCAAAATGCTCGGATTGAATTGGATCAATAATCTCGATACCGGTTAGCGAGAGCCCATAATCAACTATTTTTTTGAGGATCGCTTTGGACCTGCCCAGCAAAATAATTTTCACCGCATCCCGATGGATAAGTATTTCTGCTGCTCGCAAGATACGTTCCTCTTCCCCTTCGGGAAGCACAATAACCTGCTTGTTGGTCCTGGCGCGTTTAATCAGGCCAAACTCAAACATTTTGGGCGAGGTGTACAGGCTGGAAAAACGAATAATTCTCTTGCGTAATGCCGTGGTGTCCACATTGGCCTCAAAGAGCCCCAGCGCAGTGGCAATTTTACGGGTGGATTCGGGCGTGATGTAGTTGCGGATAGCCTTGATCTTGGAGGCAGTGCTAAAGGTATCATCTTCAACCTTAACAATGGGAACCAGCCCTTCAGCCCCTTCGAGCAAGTCCTGGAGTGTTTTTTCGGGTTGCAGGTACCCAGTGAGGACCATACCTGCGATATTGGGCATGTTTGTGGAACGATAGGCAGCCATAGTGCCTAAAATGATATCAAGACGGTCTGCAGGAGTGATGACCAGGTCATCATCGGCAAGGGTGGGCAGATAGTTTTGCAGGTTCATTGCCGCCACAACAAAACGAGTAGCCAGCCTGCTGAGTTGCCCTTGCCCATAGATAACTTCCCCGTCAAGTGCGGCAACTATTTCAGCCATGGTGAGCATTTCCAGGGATTCGTCGTGGGGGATGGAATAGATAAGCTCCACCTTCTCCCGGAGGCTATCGAGCAAGAAAGCAGAAATGTTTTCCTGCAAATGGACAGGTGTTCGGTTGAGGATCATTGCCAACACACTGGAACCTTTGTCCTCAAAAGCTTCAATGGCAAATTTACAGGTTTTCAGCATACCATCGACCGAACCCTCATAGCCATTGGCTATCATCAGAATCGGGCACCTGAGATTGTTGGCAATATCCGCATTCAGCTCAAACTCAAACGCCGAGGAGTCACTCTCAAAATCCGTTCCCAGGCAAAGGACGAAATCATGCTCACTTTCAAGGGCCTTATACTTGGTCAGTATCCCTTCAACCAGTTGCCCTGTTTTATCTTCCGATATCAGATTTTGTGCCTCATCAAAGGTAAAGGCATACATCTGCTCATAGGATAATTTCAAATCATAGTGGGTGGAAATCAGGTGAAGAATTTTATCGATACCATCTGCATGGCGAGAGACGTTGATAATGGGTCTGAAAAAAGCCACCCGCTCAAGATTTCGCACCAAAAATTCCATGATTCCCAAGGTGACCACAGACATGCCGCTTTGCGGCTCAAGTGCTGTAACATACAGATTTTTAGACATGAGCGAACCTTTTTAAGTGATCTCTTAATAAAAGATGTTTACCGAGGAGTTTCCTGACTATCTGAGCTGCTTTTCCTACATCATCATTTTCCCATCTACCTGTTGCGGAGGCACACAGTCAGTTCCTGTAAAGAGTCAATCGACCAGGTGGGAGCAACAGGAAGGGAGGAGACATGCGCATGGCTCCAGTTGACAAAAATGGTATCGATACCGGCGCCGGCTCCGCTGCAGATATCATAGAGGGCGTCGCCGATAAAAACGGTACTGGCTTTATCGGCATTAAGCAGCGACATAGCCTTGAGCGCGGGTTCGGCGTCGGGCTTATGATTGGTTGTGTCTTCCGGGGTTATCAACACATCAAAATACTTGTGAGTATCCGTAGACTCAAGGATTTGCTCCAGGCTGAATCTTCTTCGTGAGGTGACAACGGCCAGTTGTTTGCCGGCGCCTTTAAGCAGCTCCAATGTTTCGATAACATGGGGAAACGGGCTGATGCTTTGTTCCATAATACTGAGCTGGTATTGGAGATAATCATCAAGAATCTGATCATGATCCTGCTCGGCGCCCAAATGAGTGATGAGTTGACTCTTGAGCGGCAGGCCAATACCATCAATAATGGTACTTCTCTCCATGGTTTTTCCTGCATATTTTTCAGCAACATATTGAAAACATGTGCAGATGAGATCCACAGTGTCGAAAAGGGTGCCATCGGCATCAAAAAGATAGCTGTCATACGATTTCATTCTATATCTCCAGTCTCTGAAAAGACCCACTGATACTTTGTTATAAAAGATTCACCCGATCCTAAAACGACAACGGTAGCTTTCAGCAAATACGTCTCCTCTTTCCGGTAACCACGCTCAACTTTCCACCATGAGCCATCTTCTTATAAGCGTATTTTGAATGCCAGAAAAAGCGTGCGCTGAGATGTATTAAAGTTGCCATCGGACACCAGAAAAAGCGTTTTGCTACCGTCCGGCAGGTCGGGTCCAAACGACATACCTTCTATGTTGTCCAGAGAGCTGTACTCCGGATCTGGAAGCGGCAGGAGGCTATCCAGGTCAAGAACCAATGTTTTCTTAACAAACCCGCTCTCCCTGTTTAGAGATTTCAATGATTGCACAGATGAAACATCTCTCCCCTCTTCCAGGTCGATCAGGTAGATACGAATATAAACTTTGTTAAGCGTGGTGACCCAGCTTCTCTCCATGGCAAGTAAACGATACTCATCAAGGGCAAGTAGTTCAACCAGACCGTTCCCCCCTTGCAATGCATTCATGCCGGTAGGATTCGGTACCGGTGAAACCATATAGGGATAATGGGCTAAAACTTTCCCACTTTTTGAATACTTAATAATACGGACAGGTGAACCATTTACAATGGTGGTTTTCTTGCCATCCTGCTTCAGGGCCTGCTCATTTGCGGTAAAGATGCATTCGAAATTCGGTGTCACGGTTAAGGCTTCCAACCCAAGATTTTCCCGAACGCCTTTCTCCCCTTCCAGCCCCTGTATAAATTGCGAAGGAAGATTCCACTGTTTTACAAAACTACCGTCCATGCGAAACTCGGTTAGCGACGGTTCTTCTCCCTGCTCCACAGGCCCTTCGCTGCTGACGAGCAAATTTTTGTTCCCCAGGATTGCCAGTCCCTCAAAATCGATTTTATTTTTCTTGAAAAACTGCCGGTCGGCGTCTTGAAAAAATATCACCTTTTGAGGTGTAAGAGTGAACCCGTCATCATCATCCACAGCAAGCACATAATATCTTGCCGAATGAAACTGTGACCTGTCATCGGAAACAGCATAGAAGCAGCTTTCTTCAAGATCATAGGCCAGCCCTGACAGTCCGTTAAAAACAGTCCCCCCAACCTGGGTATCGTAGCGGAAATTCTGATCCCCGATCAACTCCAGGGTTACTGCGCAGGCCTGCAAAACGCTAAGTTGCATAAGCAGCAATGGCACTAACAACAAACTTTTCATCTTTTTCCCTTCCTTTCCGGGTAAAATGCTTCTGGAAAAATCATATTGAATGAAAGAGAGGTCTTTCTCAAAAAAGCTCCGCCATTTTGTAAAACATCAAGGCGTTCAATACCAACCCATGATCAATCGTCCCAGCTCTGACAAGCGACGCCACCTCTGCATACGAATGAAGAAAACACTCTATATCTTCCATATCGTCAAATCTGGGCTCAGCGGATTTCACAGCGTCCCGTACCATGACCGTATAACAGTAATTGCGCTGCAAAGCTGGATTAGGACACACCTTACCGATAATCAGCGGATCGCTGCCGGAATAACCGGTTTCCTCCAGCAGTTCACGGCAACCCGCGGTTATGGGATCTTCACCGGGATCGATCATTCCGCCGGGGATTTCAATTTCCTGGCGGCGACTGCCATAACGAAATTGACGAATCATGACCAACTGGTTGTCAGGGGTCACAGCAACAACATTTACCCAGTCTGTAAAATCAAACAAAAAAAATTCCTTTTCCCTACCACTCCTGCGACATTTAGCAGGACCGGACCAAATGCTCCCCAATGAGGTTTTAAGCAGTTCCTTTTCTTCGGCCAGTTCCCAGCCATTCAAGTTGTTTTTATCGCCCATGATGATTGCCTTCTTCTTTTTCATATTGGGAAACGACACGCATTAACCTGTGAATATATACCACACTCACCCCAGGATGGACAGTGTGTGGACTATCAATTCCTTGTTAATGCTCCAGGGCTTTGGACTGATGAACATTTTCACAGTGCCTGGATGCGCCTCAAAAAGATGCATTTTTATTTACAATGCAGGCATATAAACTTGCGAGGAAAGACTATGAGGAAAGCTATGGAATACTGCAAAAGAAATTTTTCATAACCACAAACAGGTGGGTAGTGCGCTGCGGCTTGAAAAGCGAAAGGTTAGGATAACAAGTAGGTACAACTTATAAGAAAAATTATTTCAGCTACACCATATAATCTTCTAACAAAAACGACGACGGACTCGACCAAAACCGGAACCCGTCGTCGAATACTAATTACTTCTACCTAAATCCTGCAAGATTTAGGTTCTATTTAAGGGCGAATAACTCTTTTGCATCAAGCTTGCCATCCTTGTTAACGTCGAGCACGTCGAACGCTTCAACCACTTCCGGCATCTCTTGCGCTTCCTCGAGGGAAACAAAGCCGTCTTGGTCCTTATCAAGTCCCATAAGGGGATGGGTATCGGCAAAGACATTTCCTGATACCAGGGAAATAGACAAAGCGGCCATTGCAACTACAGTTCTTTTCATCATGATTATATTCCTCTTCTGTTTACTTTGAAATATTGGGATATATTCCCACATAACTTGCCCTGCTCTAGCAAGGGGTATGCCACTACAAAACAGTGTCGATATATCAAAAAGATAAAACAATCAGAGACATATAAAGTTAAAGATAGCATGGATAACCGTTGTCGGCAAAAGACACCCTTACAGGCCATCTAAACAAACCCCCTGAAAATACGGGAAAATGCTTGTGGCCGGTCGGCGACACTTCTCTTGTAATTTTGATGAATTAGAGAGTAAACTGGATTTACCAGCTACCCAGTTACCCATAAAGGACAAGCAGCTTATACCAATAGAGTAGTATTCCAGACATGATGCACAAAATGGCGACGCCCTTTCTGCCGATAAAATCAGTTTCGTTCGTGTAGGCACGTGATACTTGAAACTATATTCAGACAGGAGGCATGCGGCTCCTTTTGCAAAGAAAAGGTACAAATATTTTCGAACATACCACCAACTATCAACATTATTTTAACACTTTACCCCAAAATAAAAAATGAACACCGCACTTTTTGACTCATGGACAGATAAATATGACCGTTGGTTTACAACCTCTTCAGGAAGGCTTGTAAAAAAGTATGAAACTGAGCTGTTACTTGAGCTACTGTATCCCCAGCCAGGCGAGAAGATTTTGGATGTGGGCTGCGGCACGGGTATTTTCACAGAGGATGTTCTTGACTGCGGAACGACGGTGGTCGGCATTGACCTGTCTCTTCCTATGCTGAAAATAGCGTTGGAGCGTACTCGAGATGACGCCTTTAGCGGTCTCTGCAGCGATATGTGTGCCCTCCCTTTTCCTGACAACAGTTTTGACAAAGTGTTTTCCATGACCGCGATTGAATTTGTGGCTGACGCAGAAAAAGCAATAGCAGAACTGAATAGAGTCACCCGAAAAGGAGGATGTATCGTTGTTACCACTTTAAATAGTCTCAGTCCATGGGCAATAGAGAGACAAAAGAATGCCCGAGACGGGGGGCATAGCCTCTTTCAGAACGTTTCTTTCCGTTCACCGCAGGATATGCGTTTGCTGGTTCCGCACCCCTGCGTTATCAAGACGGCCATTCACTTTCAAAAAAATACCCGGGTTGAAGACATTCCAGAGATTGAACTACAGGGAAACAGGGAACATGCTGAGACAGGAGCTTTCCTGGCAGTGCAATGGCATACAAACGAAGAATAATCTTTTAAGGCCCCTTCCCTCGACAATTCCGTCGAAGGTTGCATAACTTGTCGCCGCTGCAACAGTCAGCTTACGGCAGAAAAAATCCCAACTACCTGATTTCAAGTAATTTTCACATAATTGACAGCACAATGTTTCCCTGGCATGAATACTGCTTAGAGTCATAGTAGAAGACGTACGAATAATCCATGCACGAAGGTCCCTTATGCACGCAAGATATGCGACGCTGGGAATAGTCCTATTCACTTTTTCAACCATTAAGGAGAACATCATGAGAAAGAAAATGGCAACTTCACTTTTGGCAGCCTTGGCAGTCTTTACCTTGAACAGCCCTGCCTGGAGCACTGATTACACGACCATGACCACTGAGGAGTTAAACAATGTGCGCGGGACGTTGTACAATGCTACAGAAGCCGAAAGAAATGCCTTTCGCAATGAATGGCAAAAAAGAATCAATCAAATGACCCCTGAAGAACGCACCCAGTATATGGGACCAGGCAAGGGGAAAGGCAAAGGATACGGTGGCGGAAAAGGTCAAGGATCTGGGAAGGGCGCTGGTCAGGGGCAAGGTCAGGGGAAAAATAATTGAATCATTCACCTGCAACTGATGGACTCGAATAAAGTCCATCAGTTGCCGCCCATCTGCATCAGCAAAGAAGAGAGCCCCATGCTGATTAACGAAAGTAATGCTCTATTTTCCAGCCTGATCCCTGATAGTGCGCAGACTCCTTAGGGTGACCGATGAACAGTTATCTGCTGTTTACAGTTCTATGGTGATATTGGGGTAGAGCCCTTTCATTGCACCAAATTGAAAAGGTTGTATCGTGTTAAGTGACAGATTTTGGTTCCTTTGCGCGTGACCGGTATTATTTGCTCCGTCAAAAAAAGCACCATTAGCATCAAGAATGTGATCAATGCGGTCCTTAAATGCTTTGACAAAAAGGTAGCCGTTTCCTTCAAAGTGCAGATTCCCCTTGTTGAATGCGGTTTTCTCTGCCTTCAATGCATCAAAAGAAATACTGTTTTTTTCAAGATCAGCATTGTTTCTTATGATGCCCCACACCAAATGATCCTTTGGAATATGCAAGGGTTCATCAATGTCGACAATTGTATGCGGCATGACAATGCAACCTTGGCCGACATGCAGCCTTGCCCCCTCTTTTCCTAACAAGAAACTATTGAACCCGACAAAGACATCTCGCTCAAGATCCGATTCAATTATCTTGGCACCATGGGCTGTGACGTTATATCCTTCGAGCTTTGAGTGGATAATGTAACAATTTTCCTGTGCATTTGATCCCTTACCAATATACGAATCCTCTAAATACGCCCTTTGCGAGATAAGAACATTATCAGCGATGGTAGTTTTGGGCAGGACAACAGCGTACCGATCAAGAGATGCTGTTTTGGGCACAGATTCAATAACATCAACATTAACTGCATCAAAAAGGCGCTGAAAAGCTTCTTCACGTTCCTCAATAAAATCAAATATCATTCCACGAGGACGTTCACCCGGGGTTACAGTTGCGTATTTTTTGAGGAGATCCGGGTCATGACGATAGTAAAAGTTAAACTGGTCAGGTGCGTTTACCCATATCGTGCCGGGGTCTATTCTCATGTGACTGATTTCTCCCGCCTGAATATAAGAATACGTTCCGATAACACTATCCTGGACGGTTGTTAAATCAACAGTCGCAAAGGGACCGAGAAAGGCCCCATCAGTCGGCGAGCCATGGATGTTTGCGTAATCCATGGCAAGCGTATCTCTGATAAAGAACACTTCAGGAGTTTCCGGGTCATGCGAATGATTGTGGACCAGAGTTTTAGCCAGGGCAGAAGTTCTGATATCGATCGATTCGTCGTCGTTTAGGTCGATCGCAAAATTCTGATATTTAAAAAGATCCCCTTTTCTCTTCAACTCGTCTCCCCGAATATCACTCTTGTAAAGCAATGAGTTGGAAATTCGGCATTTTCCCAAAAAATAGCTCCCAGCTAATCCTGAATTTTCAAATACCAAATTCAAAGGATGCCCCGTTGTTATCCCATAAAAAGCATAAAACTTATCCATCTGTTGGGGTTGAATTATACCCGTGGAGTATGGCTCTGTGTCAAAATTAAGTTCACGGAGGTTGATATTTACCCGCTGAATAATTCTTTCATATAATTTTTGCAGTTCGTTCATGTTTCTCTTCTCTACCGTAAAAGTGCAATGTATACAGGATGAATATATCAAATGAAGGAGGACTCAATATCGACAACCATCACCGGTCAGGTTTCCAGTTCCCCTTCCCTCTTGCGCATTTCATGAAAAACAGAAGCGAATACATCTCCAATCCTTAATACCCCTACAATCTCTTCTTTCCTTGTAACAAGAAGAGAGAGATGGGTTCCTGCTACAAGTTTATGAATTGCCATATCCAGGGAACTTTCTTTCGAGACAAATTCGCCGGGGGTAGGCCGCTGCATAAATTCTTCTACTTTTTTATTTGCCGTTGCACGAAAAGAATCCTGGTCCAATATCGGGCCTTCCAACCTGTACTGCTCACATTTGTCTGCTATATACTGATCACTAAATTTAAATTGACTCAATTTTTCAACATCACAGCCAAGGTCATATCTGGTTTCAATAGCTTTCAATATTCGAAGTTGGCCGACTTTACCGATAACAGCCTTGTTATCATCTAAAACAAGAATAGCTCTATGCTCGTATTTACTGGCGCAATAGGCTTCTTGCGCTGCCTCCAGGGCTAAAACAGCATCAATCAAAGAAGTGCCGACAACGACAGTGGCATATTCAGAAATTGGTACCATCAGGTCTTTGACACATATGTTCTCCATAAATATTCCTTTTAGTCGAAATTAAGTAACTTCAGTAGTATTCAGTAGTACAATCAGGGCCCGACCTCTATTTGAAACATAACGTACATAGAGGGATTGTAAAAATCTTGAAAAAAAGCAAAGCACTCCTTCACCGGCATGCCACGGAATCTGCGCTTACCTTTTTACCCGCGATCCGGCCTTCACCCTGGGTGAAGAAACACAGTCTGTCCACGCGGCCGATGCCGGGAATTGATGGATACGCTACACCTATCCGCCCTCACAGCTTTGGCATCGTTAAAGTCTTACATTAATAATATTGAGGGGTTATGAACATATTATTTTCTAAAAATATAGCTCCTGGTGGACGATCACAAAGTAGAAACGCTTGGATTTCAATTAGTTGCTCCTATCTTATACCAATTTATCACGTAGAAGCGAATAACAAATACCCTCGTCAAAACCCTGCGCTGAAACTGTTCAGCGCTACTACCGGACCTTAATGTCATTTGTGGCCAGGCATCAACTCTAGCAATGTTCTGTTTCCCAGCCTCCACTTACTAGCGCACACCACCATAAAAGTGGTAATCTATCAAATAAATATGGTGTTTTCTTTGATTGAAAGGCCATATTTATGACAACACAAAAAAGGCATGCTACCGGGTCTTCGCTAACCTGCGAAAAATGGCGCCTGTCCAAATATGAGGCACCTGTACGCTTTTGTACTTAGCCATCTTTAGTGTGTGATGGACTTTTTACGAGTCCATCAACTCTTGAAACAATGTTTTTTCTTCCAGTCCCTTGCTTATGGCAAAATTTTACCCTCGGAGGTAAACGAAGACTCCGATTGCAATTATATGCCTGTGGTAAAATTTCTCCAGGTCTTGGCCTTGGTCAAAAAATCTACTTTTTCAAAGTACCCATAACAAAAAAGATACTACGTTTATGATCCCTGAACCAACTTCCTCCATGCATATAGCCCTCATTTCCATGCCCTGGTCGATTTTCAATCGCCCTTCCATCCAGCTGGGGACTTTAAAAAGTTTTTTGGAACGTGAATCCGATTACACGGTTGATGCCTTCCATCCCTATTTACACACCGCCAAGGCGATAGGCACTACTATTTACTCCAAACTGGCCTTTTCAGGATGGGCAGGAGAAGCGTTGTTCAGCCCCCTGCTCTTCCCTGAAAAACGAACAGATGCGCGTAAACTTTTTCAAGAGAGCATAACCGGTGCAATCGATCCAGCTCCTGACTTTGACCAGCTGGTTGCGGTGATGGAGCACCACCTGGAACAGTGGTTGGTCCAAAATGACCTAAAGCAATACGACCTGGTCGGTTTCACTGTTTGTTTTAGTCAATTGTTGCCCTCCCTTTACCTGGCTCGTAAGATAAAAGAACGCATGCCAAAGATGCCCATCGTTTTTGGAGGTTCTTCCTGCTCAGGCCCACTTGCCGCATCTCTGGCTGAGCATTTCCAGGAGGTGGATTATGTCATCGATGGCGAAGGAGAAGGCTCACTGCTTCAGCTATGTCGTTTTCTTCAAGCTAAGGAGCAATCCCTGCCGCAAACCGTCCATACCAGGCTGTCTACACCACATACAGATATTGCCCCTGCCCCGCAGCGACTCGACGACCTGCCCTACCCTGACTTTTCTTCTTATTTTCACGAAATGCGACAGGTCTTTCCCAGCCAACCCTTTATCCCGGTCTTACCTTTGGAATTTTCCAGAGGGTGCTGGTGGAACAAATGCACCTTCTGCAACCTGAACCTGCAATGGCACGACTACCGATTTAAAAACAGCCGCAGGATGACAGAAGAAACGTTGCACCTGGCAAAAGCCTACGAATCGTTACACTTCACTTTTACAGATAATGCGCTACCGCCCAGAGAAGCTGATCGTTTTTTTGCAGCACTGGCGGAATCTGATATGGATTTTGATTTTTTTGCTGAAATCAGAGCGCTGACCAAACCCGAACAGCTGGAGCTATATCGGCTGGGTGGTCTGCGTACCGTGCAGGTTGGGATTGAGGCACTGTCTTCCTCGCTGCTGAAAAAAATGGAAAAAGGTACCACTGCCATCGACAACA
This sequence comes from Desulfogranum marinum, assembly GCF_016918565.1. GTDB lineage: Bacteria > Desulfobacterota > Desulfobulbia > Desulfobulbales > Desulfobulbaceae > Desulfogranum > Desulfogranum marinum. Next base: position 136,339 of record NZ_JAFFQD010000002.1, on the reverse strand, counting down.
TTGCGGCCATGAAACTGTGCTGTCAATATGGAATCCGCCTGGAAGGCAACCTGATTACTGATTTCCCGACCACCACAGAAGCGGAAATTACAGAAACACTGCATCACCTGGATTTCGTGCTGCCCTACCCACCAATGGAACCGGCAACCTTTTTTCTTGGCCTTGGTTCTCCTATCTACGATCGCAGCGAAGAGTTTTCGATCCAGGCGATCCTGCCTCATACAAAAAACAAAAAACTTTTCCCAAAAGCTTACTTGCAAGGAATGGACATGCTTCTCAACAGCTACCGGGGTGACCGGAAGCAACAGCACGCCATGTGGGCGCCGGTCAAACAAAAAATAAAGGAATGGCAGCACTTCCACAGCAAAAGACTACAGGGCCGTCCACCGCTCTTTTACCGTGACGGCAGTACTTTTTTAATCATCCGCCAGGAAACAGGAACAGGCAAGCCCCTGCTTCACCGGCTACGAGGCCTTTCCAGAAAAATCTACCTTTCCTGCGTAACACCAACCCGTATAGAGGATATCCTCGCGGCTTTTCCAAAAATAACGGAACCTGCCTTGAGAAATTTTATCAATGATCTCTGCGCAAAACGTCTTATGTTTCAAGAAGATGACCGGGTTCTCTCTCTGGCGATTCGACACACAACATAGCCTGCCAACAAAAACAGAGGTTTCCTGTATCAACTTGTTGGAGAGAGCACATTCGGCCACTGTTTACGAAAAAATACCTGATGGGGCAAAGGACCTATATGCAACGTATCAAAAAGAGAAAAAAAGTCAGGACGGCAAATATAGTAGCTACATCGAAAGTATATTTAGCCCGAATTTCTCATGAGTTTTTTGGTTTTCGACTTAAGTTTTTGATATTTATATAAAATACGGTAGCGCTTAAAAAACAGACTGTTTTTTCGTCGATAATCAAAAAACTCACCCTCCGGGTCAGCGGATTTTTCCGCAGACTCTTTGTTGCAGGCCATTTGCGGTAGCTTACTATCGGAGTCTACGCTTACCTGCTGCGTGTCCTGCGCCTCGATCTGCGAAAAACTTCACTGATGAGAAATCCGGGTTAGAAGGGGTGCATGGTTGCCTATTTTGGTTTTGAAGAAAGAGATCACACATTCTGTAGTTGTTTCTTTTGGGGGTCTCCCGCAAAGAGCTCAACTCGAACGTAACATTACAAATCGATTTTATTACATATTAACAAAATTGTTTGCTACACTGATGATGGACGCTGTTCCGAGTGAATAAAGAGAAGATGGCATCATCTTGTAACGCTTTACTCAGTATGATCAACGCCGGTATTTTTTCATGCTCTATATCAGTGGTCTGCATCAGTCATAATTCGAATATTTTTTTGTCCTTTTCCCATCGCATCAGGAGATGTTATGCGCTTGCCCGAACATCCGGCTCTGCAATTTCGTTGGCAGCTGAGATATGACACCAACACCCCTGCCCTAGTCTATTACGGCCTTCGCAATCCCCCATATCACCTACGGTCCACCATAGAGCTGGAACCTGAAGTGGCGGAAGGTATCCGTACCCTGAACGGCACCCGCTCGCTTTCTGCGCTGCCCGAGCCCCTGACCTCCCATCCGCAGTTCACCTGGCTGGTCGAAGAGGGAGCAATCGTGGATATTGGTGATGTCAGGCGGCAAGCAACCCCGGACAACCGGCAGCAATGTATTCGTTGCGTCAATGACGACGTTCTCCTTCCTGGTCTGGAATTCGACCAAAATGGTCTCTGTGCCTTTTGTCAATGTTATGAACAGGCTGAGAAATCGGGTATCTCGGCTGGACCGCAGAATTATATAACCGAAGCTGAACTGCTGGAAGCCGCCCGTACCAATACGCAGTCCCGTTTCGATGTCATGGTCTTGTGCACGGGCGGCAAAGATTCTACTTATCTGCTTTGGCTGCTGGCAAAGAAGCTTGGCCTGCGGGTAATGGCTGTGTCGTGGAACATGCCCTACACCAATGACACCTGCCGGGAGAATCTGCGCCGTTCAGTCAGGCTCCTGCCCACAGTCGAACTGGTTGAGCGTACTCTGCCCTGGGATATGGTGCGCAAGGCTATGCGTGGTCAGTTTACAACTGTAGGACTGCCTTGCCTCTGCCCCACAGTAGCCCATGTCCTCTTCTTCCCATTGGCCGTTGAGGAACGGATTCCCTTTATCATGCAGGGAGTGGAGGAAGTACAACTGGCTGTGGCCAGCTATGTTATGAATGAATTGAAATCTCCGGAAAAAAATGCCCCGACACCCCCCAGAAGCCAGCGCGAAATGACTCTGGATTTTTTCAGCATGGTCGCCGATACACCGGAACCCCATTCACCATACGCCATGACGTCTGACTTCCTTCGCTACCAGCGATCTGTCAGGCAGCAGCTTGCTCCTCTTTACCGGCACCTCGACCAGACCCTTGACCAGGCGCGCAAAGACCCTGAACTGCATGTGCCGCAATTGCGTCGCCTGAAAACAAATGAAAGCTATGGTACATGGAAAGAAGCGACTGAACTAATTGAACAGGAAATGGCCTGGCAAATGCCACCTGACCACAAGGGTATGCTTCACACCAGCTGCGTCATCGAACGTGTTAAGGATTATTGTCAGTTCATGCGGTTCTCCAACATGCGGAGTACATTCTTTCCCCAATCCATAGTGGAAGTCAGTGCCGGGGTATACTTCGGCCTGTTGACCCGTGAGGAAGGGTTGGCAGAAATCGATCACCTGGGCTACCACGGCGAGCCTCAGCCTCTGGAGCCACTGCTTCAGGATCTTGGAATTTCACGAGATGTGATCGACAACGAAGGAGAACTGCCTTTTTCTCTCTGTAACTGCTCTGCATGTTCAAAGGTATGATCAATTCGACGTCATCGATGGACAAAGCCGCTCAATCTTCGCAGACTGTCATAACGATATCATTGATGCTTGGCCTGTTTGTCAGCGGCTTGGATACCAGTATCGTCAACATCATGCTGCCTACCCTGCAGTCGGCCTTCCAGGTCCGGGCAGACCAGATAATGATGCTCGCCACCATGTATCTGACCATGATGGCGGCATTGCAGCTCCTGTTCGGCAGGTGTGCCGATATCTTTGACGCGGCGATGATCTTTCTGATGGGAATTTTTTTGTTCATGCTTGGCTCCATTGGTTGTGCGCTGTCGCTCTCCTTTGGCCACATCCTGTCCGGTCGGGTTATTCAGGGCATAGGCGGAGCCATGATGGCCGCCTCTTTCGGGGCATTAATCCTGTCCGAATTTCCCAGGGACAGAATCGGCAGTATTTTGGGAGCCGTAATTATGGTCATGAGTTTTGGTACCATCATAGGCCCCCCGCTGGGTGGTTATCTGGCGCAACATATTTCATGGCACTGGGCCTTTATCATTAATATCCCTCTTTGTCTTCTTTCAGGAGCCGCCCTTGCCCTGCACCTGGGGTCTAGGGCACGCCCCCAGCGTTCTTTTCAGGAAAACATTAAACAGCTTGATCTACCAGGTGGTATATTGAGTATCATTATGTTTACCACCCTGCCACTGGGGCTTGTCAGTCTTGCAAAAAACGGATGGCACCCTCTTCAAACAGGCGGGTTGTTCGGGCTGTTTGTATGCAGCCTCATCCTGTTTATTGCCGTGGAAAAAAGAGCAGAGACTCCTTTGCTGCAGCTTGCTGTGTTTCGGGATCGTAGTCTGACTATGCTCATCACCATAAAAGTGGTGTTGTTCATGGCGCTCAACGGTATCCTGGTCATCTTTCCCTTTTTTTTGACCCGCAGCGTAGGCATGTCTCCCTCAGCGGCCGGTATGCTGATGCTTGCCAACGCCGGTGCCATGGCCGTGGTCACCCCCCTTGCAGGAAAACTCACAGACCGGTTGGGAGGATCTGGTATCATGACCTGTGGCAGTTTGGGGCTGTTAGTCATTTCCTCCTCCGCATTTATATTGCCAGGCAGCCCGTCATTCATACTCCTGGCCACAGTGCTGATACTGTTTGGTGCCGGTTTTGCCGCAGTGCTGATTTCAAGTACGGCAATGTTACTGGAATGCGCTCCGGCAGGACAAGAGGGCGTTTTTTCGGCCATGAATTCACTGACCATGTCGGTGGGGGGATCCCTCGGACTGTCGCTTTTCTCATATCTCTATGCTGTGGGCGCGGCAGGCAAAACAGGTCCGGTGGCTGCCGAGGGAGGACTCGTTACCGCATTGACCGGGGTCACGGTATGCGCTGCCCTGTTACTTACCATCGCCGTCATTTATATTACGACAACGAATGCCGCAGCTAAGGCAACAACCGGGACAAGGAGCTAGCATCATGCATTTTTTGGACAGGGCACGGCCCTTTTTTGGTCAAGAAGGTTTCGACATTCTGCAGCAAAAAAAAATCGCCTTTGCCGGACTGGGTGGTGTTGGCGGAGGGGCGTTTCTTGCTCTGGTACGATGCGGCGCGAGCCAATTCCGGTTAGCGGAAAACGGTATCTTTGATCCGCCTGACATGAACCGACAGGCTGCAGCGTTTGGCACGACCATGGATCGTGCCAAGCTGGATGTCTACATGGAGCTTGCCCGCTCCATAAACCCAGAGATCGACATAACACCCTATCCCGACGGTATTCACGCGGCAAATCTTGACGAATTCCTCGACGCTTGCCATGCCTTTGTCGCAGTCATTGATGTGGAAAAGGGTGAAGAGGTGAAAAAGATGACGCCGACCCTGCTTGAAAAATACAATATCCCCGCATTTACCTGCGGAGCCATCGGCTTTGGCGCGCTCATGGTTAACTACGCACCCGATGGTATGAAGGAAGACGAATTTTGGGCATTGGCCAAGGAGCAGGACAAAGGCGGCGGCCTTCTGCCTTCACATATGCAGAGCAATTTTAGCGATGCAGCCATGCAGCGGATGAAACAGGGATTGGCGGCAGGTGTTATTCCAACCACGGCCATTGGTGGACTCGCGTCTAATGTTTTGCTGGCCAACGAGGTTCTTGCTCACCTATTGACAGACACGACGCTGATGGAGCGTGCCCCGGTGTTCGCACCCAGATACGTGACGCTTGACTTTATGACCCATCGCCTGAGCGTGGCCGACATTACCCGGCTGGATGGGGAGTGAGCTTTATGGCGTTCACGAAAAACACCGACAGGGCGGATACCTCTGACAAGTGCTCTGGTGCAACCAACTATATCGGCGATGTCTTTTTTGACAATATGCTTGAGGCGGTGACAGTCCGTTCCCCTGTTCGCAGGGGTATAATTCGCAACATTGTCACCCCAGACATGCCTAAAGGATATCTGACCGTGGGTGTCGACGATATTCCCAACCAGAATCAGGTCTCCTATTTTCGGGATACCTGTCCTTTTTTCGCCCCCGGCAAGGTCAGCTACATCGGCGAGCCCGTGCTGCTTGTGGCCGGACCTGACCCTGCTACTGTCCGCAAACTGGCCAAAACAATTCATATTGACTGTGATCCAATACAGGCCATTCACTCGCTGGATGAAGCCCTGAAAGGAGACAAGCCTCCGCTTTACGGGAACGATAACGTTTATATAGACGAAACCTTTGCATACGGAGATGTGGACGGAGCATTCAGCAAAGCCGCTGAAGTATTTGAAACAGAAACCCGCACCGGCTACCAGGAACATATGTACATGGAAACCCAGTGCGTCGTTGCCGTGCCCAATGGAGACCGTTTGGAGATCCATGCCTCCACCCAGGGCCCCCATGCCCTCCGTAAAGTGGTGGCCGACGCACTGGGCTGGGATCATGAGCGTGTTCGTGTGGTGCAATACCCCCTGGGCGGAGCGTTTGGCGGTAAAATAGAACTCCCCTTTTTTCTAGCGGGTCAGGCGGCCTTTGCCGCCCTCAAGGCCAACCGCCCGGTTCGAATCGTCTACACCCGGGAGGAGGACCTCCTCACAACCAGCAAACGCCACCCATCCAGAGTGAAAGTCCGCTCAGCTCTCAATAGTGAAGGAAACATTATTGCTATGGACGTGGATGTGGTCTTCCAGGCTGGCGGATATGCTATGTCTTGTGTCATGGTTCTGGATACTGGGCTCAAAAAAGCCACTGGTGTCTACCATTTTCCTTCGGCCCGTGTCCGCGGACGCGCTATGGCAACCAACAACCCCATGCCAGGTGCATATCGGGGGTTCGGAGCCCCGCAGACTTTTTTTGCCATCGAGACGCACATGAATGCTCTAGCGCGGAGGCACAGGCTGGAGCCACTCAAATTTAAATCCCGCTATTTCATCAGCCAGGGTAACAGTACCCTCACCGGCGGTAAATATCATTTTCCTGTTGCTCTGCCCGAGGTCATGCAGGAAGCCGTGCGGATATCCGACTACCAAACCCGCAGAAAGCAGGTCAAAGCCGACGGTCGAATACGCAGAGGAATCGGACAGGCGCTCTTCAACTTCGGAGCGCCGTTCTCTCTGGACACCAGCTCTCCCATGCCTCCCCGCTATATGGGCCTGCTCAAACATATGGATGGTACGGTGGAAATCCTGTCCGAGCTGGTGGATATGGGGCAGGGGTTGCATACGGCCCTGCGCAAAATCGTGGCAGCAGCACTGGAGATGCCCATAGAACGTATCATCCACCACGACGCCGACACCGACTGCGTTCCAGAGGCCTCCATTACCGGAGCCTCAATGTCTGTCGTTCTGTTTGGCCGCATATTGGTTGATGCGGCGGAGAAGCTCAAGCCACGCCTGCATGAGCCCGGCGAGATCAAGGTACAGGCACAGGTCAGGCAGCCTGAACATCTGCAGTGGGACGCTGCCAAAGGCAAAGGCGATCCCTTCCACTCCTATGTCTGGGGTGCCGTCATCGCCGAAGTAGAGGTGGATACCTTGACCTGGCAGGTCTCGACGACCGGACTGTGGATAACTCTGGATGTGGGAACCGCAATCGACCGCCGTATTATACGCGGCCAGATCGACGGCGGCGTTGTTCAAGGCCTGGGATACGCGTTGCTCGAATCCATGAGAGAGGATACTATGACCAACTCCCTATCTGATTATATCATACCCACAATGCTCGATACACCGGCGATTAAGAGTACCCTGGTCGCCAACCCCTATCCACCTGGACCCTACGGAGCTAAGTGCGTTGGGGAACCACCATTGGTAGGAGTAGCGCCGGCCATCGCCGATGCTGTGGCAGATGCCTGTGGTGTTGAAGTATACCGGCTGCCCATATCCCCTGAATATCTCATGCAGCAAATGACAAAATCATCATGACCAGAACAATCTCATTCAATCTTAACGGTGCCCCGGTAAAGGCTGACGCTGCTCACGAGACCCGCCTGGTGGACCTGCTGCGCAATAACTTTGGTCTGACCGGAATCAAGGAAGGTTGCGGCGAAGGAGAGTGCGGTGCGTGCATGATTCTGCTCAACGGCTTTCCTGCCCTTTCCTGTATCATGGCCGCCGGGGCAGTAGAGGGACAACAGGTGACCACCATAGAAGGACTACGTTCCTCACCCGGATTTGACATTCTTGCCCAGGCCTTTAATGACGCCGGAGCGGTTCAGTGCGGATACTGTACTCCCGGCATGATTGTGATTGCCTACGCTCTGCTGCGGGACGATCCAGCTCCCGACGAGCAAACCATTCGCAGCGCTATGGCAGGCAACCTCTGCCGATGTACAGGCTACGCCATGATCGTTGAAGCGGTCACTCTGGCAGCGAAAAGAAGGGGAGAAGCATGGTAACCGAAGCAGTCACCTATCCGACTACCCCGACTGAAGCAGCAGCTGTTAAGAAAGCCGGTGCACTGCCTTATGCAGGCGGTACGGACCTGATGATTCATCAGGCCGAAAACATACGAAACGGCCAGTGCCCGCCCATGGTTTTTCTTGGTGGTGTCAAGGCATTTCATGGCATAACTAAAGGGAACAATGAACTACGTATAGGTCCCCTGACCACCATGGCGGAGCTCGCTGCCAGCGCACAAATCCCACCCATCCTGTCCCTTGCCTGCAATGCCATGGGCTCACCTGCTCTGCGCAATATTGCCACTCTTGGCGGCAACATCTGCACTGCATCTCCGGCTGGGGACTCTCTCCCAGCCCTGTATACCCTTGATGCGGAGGTTAAGCTAGTCTCTCCTGCTTCGGTACGGCGGATGCCGGTTCACCGGTTCATAACCGGTCCCGGTAAAACAGCATTAGAACCTGATGAACTACTGGCAGCTATCACCATTCCAGTCCCGGCTCAGGAGCTTTTCCATTACCGAAAAGTTAGTCCACGGGTGGCCAATGCCATCACCAAGGTCTCTTTAGCGGTCTCCCTGGCGGTTGATGACGAAATCGTCCGCGACATTGGCATTGCCTTTGGCGCGGTCGGCCCCACAGTTATCCGCTGCAGCCCCATAGAGGACGTATGCATCGGACTTCCTCTGCACCGGCTTTACCGGGACAGGGCCAGGTTGGCCGCCATGGCAAGAGATTCGGTTAAACCCATTGATGACCTTCGCTCCACAGCGCTGTACCGCGAGGCGGTGGCCGCAAACCTCTTTGCGGAGTTCCTCGAAACCCTCAATCACCCGAAGCCATGAATACACCTATTTCTCTCAGCCTTTTCAGCCCTCAAGATGCTCCTGATATCTCTGGTATATACCGGGAAATATATGGCGATGACTTTCCCATGAAGTACGTTTACGACCCCGAGGAAATCACCAGGCGTTACGACGGCGTCGCCCATCGGGCAGTAGTGGCCAGGGACGACCGGAACCGGCTGGCCGGGGTGGGCAGCCTCTTCCGCTCCTCCCCAAATCCGTTACTCTATGAAGTGGGACAGCTTATGGTTTCCAGGTCCCATCGGAACCAGGGGGTAGCTGAGGCAATCAATCACACCTTGATGGAAATATATCCAACCCAAATACCAGTTAAGGGCATCTTTGGTGAAGCATTGTGCAACCATACCATTTCTCAATATATGGCAGAAAATGTTAATATGCTTCCCACTGGCCTGGAGCTCGAATGGCTGCCGACCTTGAATTTTGACAATAAAAAGCGATTAGACACAAACATCTCCCTGCTCCTGGTATTTCGTCTCTATGAGGATACACCCCATACGATTTATCCTCACCCTGCGCATGCGCAATTTACAGAGCAGCGCTGCCGGGTAATACAAGCAGAAAGGGTTATACAATCCAGTGGTGCAATGAGAACCTTACCGGAGACCCAGCAGTCCATCACAGAGCCGACGTTCATACCCGGTGCGTCCATGGCCAAGCTTTCAGTTTCGCGGATGGGAAAAGACCTTCCTGATGTCCTGAATCATTTTGAATCAAAGGCCGAAGGATGCGCCATGCAAGTACAGTTGAACATTGGAGATCCGGCAGCTCCGTGGGCGGTTGACCTTCTTCGCGGACAGGGATTTTTCCTCGGCGGTTATCTGCCGCTTTGGTTCGAAACAGACGGGATGCTCTTCCAAAAACTCCCCACTACTCCCAATTTTTCCATGCCCAGGTATGCCTCTGATCAGGGACGTGCTGTTGCAGAGGCAGTGTACAGGGATTGGCAGGAGGTGGACAGGAGGCCATCTTGAATAATCGTCCCGTGAAGTTCAGTGAGGTAAAAACACCCAATGAAACAGATAAATAAAAAAATGTGCAGGAGCTACCGATGCCTTCCCCTGCTGCTCACATTACTGGGCCTTCTGCTTGCTGATTCTACCAGCGCTTATGAAGGGAAAACCGTACGACTAGCCCTGCAGTGGTTTCCTCAGGCCCAATTCGCCGGATACTACATGGCAAAAGAGAAAGGTATTTATAGCGAGTATGGCCTGAATGTAGAAATCCTGCGCGGCGATGCTGACAGTGACTCTCTGGTTCGTGTTGTTTCCGGCAAGGCTGATTTTGGCACAGCCTTTCTGTCTACCGCCATAGAACGTCGCTCTAAAGGCGCACCTCTGATTAATATTGGACAGATCGTACAGCGTTCAGCCCTCATGCTGGTCGCTCGCAATAATTCCGGCATCAGGACCATTAAAGACCTGGACGGGGCAAGGATCGGTACCTGGGGCAATACATTCCAATTGCAACCCCAAGCACTTTTTCGCAGGGAACAACTCCAGGTGGACTTTGTCCGCCAGGCTCCTTCCTTTGAGCTTTTCATGCGTGGTGGCCTCGATGCGACCCTTGCCATGTGGTATAATGAATACTATCGACTTATAGCCTATGGCTTGAACCCTGATGAAATGACAACCTTTTTTTTCAGCGACCTTGACCTGAACCAGCCAGAGGACGGTATCTACTGCCTGGAATCCACCATGAAAAAATCACCGGAAACCGCAGCTGCCCTGGTCCAGGCATCTGTTAAGGGATGGGAGTATGCCTTTGCCCATCCCAAAGAGACAGTCGACACCCTCCTGAGAATTATGAAAATGCATAAGGTCAGGGCCAATAAAGCTCACCAGACATGGATGCTGGCGCGTATGCAGGACATTATTATGGTGGAAGGTCGGTCACAACTGGATACCCGGCTCAAAATTGATGATTTCAATGCCACCAGCAAGATGCTGCTGCAAAACGGCGTCACTACAACTGACATTTCCTATCACGAATTTTACAAAGACCTGAGTCAATGACTTTTTTTGTTGTATTGGATCAACATACTCTGATTACATCTATAATGATGAGGTCTTTAAACAACACCAATAGATTCAGGAAAGGGCTGGTACCATGATGAAACCTCAGGGTATAGCATTCCGACTGGCATCTCTTACATTGCTTGTTTCCACGATTATTCTGGCAATCATAGTGGGATATAACTATTCGGTCTCCAGAAAAATTATTGTTGCCTTGGCTGAAGACCGAGGGACGCTGCTTGCAAAATCAACGGCCAAAAAAATTTCAACCGCCTTTATGACGGTACAAAAGGTGATTGATTCGGTCGCTTTTTCCCTTGAAGACGACAGGCTGACTGAAAAACGGGTCAATGAACTGGGCCAAAGGGTGTTAATCAACAATCCTGAAATATTCGGCTCAGCCATAGCTTTTGAACCCTTCAGCTTTCAGCACGACAATCAATACTATGCCCCATATCATTACCGCCTGGACGGCGGCCCCATTGTTTTCGCCCGGCTTGGTTCTGATGACTACCAATATTTTTACATGGATTGGTACCAGCTCCCCAGGGAGCTTGAACGCCCCATCTGGACTGAACCGTATTTTGATAAAGGCGGCGGCTATGAGTTGATGACCACCTACACGGTGCCATTCTATCGAAACAGGGACGGACAGAAAGTGTTGCAAGGTGTTGTCACTGCAGACATTTCCATAAGCTGGGTGCAAAAGTTGATCTCCAGTCTCAGCAGCCGTGAAGCAGAGTATGTATTTCTGCTCTCACGTTATGGAACCTTTATAGCACATCCCAATGCAAACCTGGTGATGAATGAAACCGTCTTCACGGCGGCTGAAAGTCTTGAGTATCCGCAGCTGCGCGAAGTGGGACGCAGGATGGTGGCGGGTGAGACAGGGGTGGTAGAACTAAACGACCTCCCAATGACCGGCGACAGTTTCCTGTATTTTTCACCTCTCCCGGACCAGCATTGGTCTGTAGGATTTGTCTGTTCCAAAAAAGAGATGCTGGCGGAAGTCTCCCGCCTGAACAGAGAGGTGGCGACACTGGGTGGCCTTGGTTTCGTGGCACTGGCGCTGCTCATTACCTTTCTTGCCAAACGGATAACCCATCCACTCAGGGAGTTGACGGTTTCAGCCAATGACATGGCCTCAGGCAACCTTGAGGCCAGGTTACCTGAGGCTACCACAAAAGATGAGGTGGGTGAACTGACCCATTCCTTCCAGGCCATGCGTGAGAGCATAAAAAATTACATCGAAAACCTGACAGAGACCACGGCGGCCAAGGAGCGTATTGAATCGGAATTACGCATTGCTCACGACATCCAAATGGGTATCCTGCCAAAGTTGTTTCCGGCCTTTCCCGAGCACCGGGAATTTGACATATATGCATCCATAGAACCAGCCAAAGAGGTTGGTGGCGATCTCTATGATTTCTTTTTCGTGGATGAGAACAATTTCTGCTTTCTGGTAGGTGACGTTTCCGGTAAAGGTGTACCAGCGGCATTTTTTATGGCAGTAACCAAAACGCTTCTCAAAGTGGTTGCCGAAAGCCGACTCGAACCGGGCGAGATATTGGCCAAGGTGAATGATGATCTGGCAGAAGACAACAAGTCCTGTATGTTTGTAACACTTTTCCTGGCAATCATCGACATTCGCACTGGCGTAGTGCGGTATGCCAGCGCGGGACACAATCCGCCTCTACTGTTACCCAAAAACAAGGACGCTGAGTGGATTCCGCCTCTTAATGAGCTGGTGGCTGGTATAATGGAAGGCACCCAATACACAACCAAGTCCATGACCATGCATCCCGGCGATACCCTTTTCATCTACACCGACGGGGTAACCGAAGCCATGGATAAAATGAATAACCTCTATTCCGAAGACCAACTGATGGTGGTAACGAACCAGTGTTTGGGAAAATCCGCTGAGCAGCTTGTAGACTCTGTGGATAAGTCACTCAAAAAGTTCACTGGAGGGGCTGAACAATCCGATGATATAACGATGCTTGCCATGCAATACCTTGGAAAAGGTTCCAAACAAGAAGGAGATGACAGATGGATATAGTATGCGACAAAAGAGCGGGTGGAACCCTGCTGCAGGTAAACGGTCGTATGGATGCGGTGTACGCCCCGGCCTTTGAAAAGGAGTGTTTGCTGGTTATTGACGGTGGCGAAATAAAAGTGGTGGTAGATCTGACCGGCCTTGAATACATAAGTTCCGCTGGCCTTCGCAGTATTCTTGTCTCGGCTAAAAAAGCCAAGGTGAAGGGCTGTTCCATACAGTTTTGCGGTGTGAGCGGCATGGTCGAGGAAGTTTTCAAAATTTCCGGCCTGTTTACCCTGTTTTCCATTGTGCCCACGGTTGAAGAGGCTTTCGCAGCCTGATGGCCCAAACCGATTCGTCCCTCAGTATTGCTGCTGATTTTGGTAATCTCTCTGCGGTGAAGGACTTTGTCCGCCGTCAAGCCAAAATGCTGAGAGTACCGGAGAGACTCTCAGGTAAACTGGAACTGGTCGTGGAAGAGCTGTTTTTAAACATCGTCAACTATGCTCATCCAAAGTTAAAAGAGGAAGTGGATATACGTTGTTCGCGCCACAGCAATGGAGATACCCAAGGCGAAATGATCTGCATTGCCATACAAGACTGGGGGCCTCCGTTCAATCCACTGGAAAAAGATAATCCCGCACTGGAACAGAATGTGGAGGAGCGCCCCATAGGCGGTCTGGGGGTCTATCTGGTCACACAAATGGCTGACTATTGTACCTATGCAAGACAGAATGAGAATAATTGTTTTACGGTCTGCTTTCATTTATAGGCAAGCTGGACTCAAGGAAAATGCGGGCCACACCGTTTTATTACTATTGCGTCTGAAAAAGGCCGCTGAGAGCGTTTTTTATAATCTGAAATCGCCGCTATAACTTGCCTCGGCCATGTAGCGCAGTATCAGTATGGAGATTTACATGGAAACTGCCAATCGTTCGATTTCTCTCAGGCTATTTGCCGATTCATCCCTGATTCCATTGGTCCAGGGAGCCATTGAACAGGCTGCTTCGGTGTTCGGCATGTCTCACCAGCGGGTGTTGAAACTTGTTATGGCCGGAGAAGAAATCATTTCGTACCTGGCGCAGACTGCACACGGAGGTGAAGTACAAATTACCATTACCCATGGGGGCTGGTGCGTTATTGTGGATTTTTCTTTTGAGGCAGCCCCATCGGATTTGTGGATTATAAATCTTGCCGCCCAGAAAAAGGCCAATTCGGGCCAGGAGGTGGAACATCTCGGTTTGTTGCTCGCCTCCCGTATGATGGACAGATTTACCGTTAGATTAAAGGGGCGAAAGGTACATCTGGAATTGCGTCTGGATTATGAATACCTTGTACTGCAACCGAAATTGGTGCGGCCTAAAATGCTCAGAGGTCCGCTGACAATAGTTGACAACCCTGAACCGGCTTTGATCAAGGAGGCCTGTGCCGCGGTGGTCAATCAGTATCCCCCTTATCTGGTCCATACTGCCTTTTTCACACCGGGAAAGACAGTTGATATGGTGGCAGGCGGGTACCTTGACATGATCGTTGCGGTGGATGAGCAGGGACAGCTGGCCGGAATGCTGAGCTGGCGGGCACCGTCGCAAAACAGTATCAGTTTCTCCGGACCATATATCTTTGCCGAGGGTGATGATGTCGCCAGGAAATTGGAGATGCATTTACTTAAACGGGTTGGGCGTGGCAATGCAGAGAGCCTGTTCAGCGACCTGGCTACAGCACAGCTTGTCTCCGAAAATTTCGAGTCTCTGGGCCAGATAGAGTTTTTGCAGGAGGATGAACAGAGCATCCAGATGGCGGTCTGGTTTCGGCTTCTCAGGGATGACGCGGGAGGGGCTGTTTGGGCCCATCATGATATAGTCGAATTTCTGGAAAAGAAATATTCTGATCTGTGTCTCATGCGCACGATCCGCCAGGTCGATGCTGCGGGAGAGTCGTTGCCGGAACGATCAGTTTTTTCAACCCGACTTCGTCCTGAACTAAAGGAAGCCACCTTTGTCCCCATGGTTGTTGGAGTCGATGTCTCCGAATCGATTGCCAGGCAGGTTGCCGCCCTCCGCGAAGACGATTATCGAAACATTTTTTTCCACATTGATCTCGCGTCTGGCTGGCAGGCTGCTATGGGGGGTGCTCTACTTGAAAACGGATTTGTTCCTCGAATTCTTTTACCCAAGGGCGGAAAATCTGACGTAGTGGTGTTCCAGTATGCGTAACCTGGATTTTCAAAAACTGGTCCCTGCCTACGTCCAGGGGTTCGAGTCATATCAACCGAGCAAGCCCGATCCGGAGCTGATGAAGGCCTATGGCGTGGACCACCTGCACCGGCTCAATAATAATGAGAACGCACTGGGGCCACCGCCGGAAGTTAGCACCATTGTGGAAAAATTCCCGGTGAAAAATGTGCCGGTCTATCCCAGCGGTGATTGCTTTTATCTGCGCCAGAAGCTGGCCGCCTTCTATGGAAAGACCCCGGATCGTTTCCTGATCGGTAACGGATCATGCGAGGTAATCAGTAGCGTGATCAAAGCCTTCTGCGAGGAAGGTGATAATATAATTACCGCAGACCAAACTTTTGCTGTCTACGAATGGGTGGCGGAGTTCTCCGGCTTTGAAGCGCGACTTATTCCTCTAAAAAACAACCGCTTCGATCATCGGGCCATGTTGGATGCAATGGATGAGAATACCAAAATTCTTTTCGTCTGCAATCCCAACAACCCAACCGGAACCTATTGGGATACAGAGACCATGGAGGCCTTTCTTGATGAGGTGGATAATCGGGCCATAGTGGTCATCGATGAAGCCTATTTCGAATATGTGGAAAAAGAAGATTATCCGGACGGCATGACGCTGATGGAGCGTTATCCCAATGTGATTGTCTTTCGCACATTTTCTAAAATGTATGCGCTGGCGGCACTGCGCATCGGGTATCTTTGCGGGACTGCAGATATTGTCGAATTAGTAAGCCGGGCCCACATCGTCTATTCCGTCAACACTCTTGCGCAGGAAGCGGCTGTCGCCGCCCTATCAAACGACGGCACGTTTATCAGGGAAACGCTGGATATGGTTGGCGAGGCCAAGAAACTGCTTTGCGGGCTGTTTGAGGAGCGTAAACTTGAATACGTGTGTAATGAAGGCAATTACCTCATGGTTAAGGTCCCTCTGCCTGATACCCTGATGTATAGAATGTTGATGCGTAAGGGAATCATGGTACGGACCATGACAACGTTCCGTTTTCCCAACTGGATACGGGTCAGCTTGGTTCAGCGCCCTGTTATGGAAGCTTTTTGCAAGGCTTTTGTCGAGGTCTTGGACAACAGATAATCATCGATCGCCCCTCATATAACGCAATAGTATATTTTAGAAAAAAAGTACCTCTTCGGCCATATTTTATAGCGGACCCTTTTTCTGCAAAGCATCGGGACATGATCAAGGTAGGTACAGGCAATGTTAATCGGATCTAGGCAGGCAAAATTTAAGTTGTTTCCTCTGTCGACAAACCAAGCCAATCTGTCAACTTTCCAGGAAAGAAGAGGTTCTGATTTTATTAGCGTAGTTGACCTTATCCAAGCTAAGGCTAAATTGCGACTAATCAGTGTTTGGGTAAGTTGACGCGGGGGGATATCAATGGATTTTTTGTCTTATTGGTAGGTAAGATTGATACAATTATAAAGTTTGTCGGATTAAACCTGCCCCGCTGCGCATCAAGATATGGTGGACGATTTACCACTTTGTATTATCTTTATTACAATGACCAGTTGATAAGGTAGTTCGTATTTTCACCAAAAAAGTACTGCCCTTATATTCAATTCAACAGGTGTTTACCGTCTCTTTAATCATTATCAGGCAACTAAATGAACAGAGACCCAATTGGTTTCCTTAATCGAACCTTATTTTCAATAGGAGTTGCTCCGTAAAACCGCTGTGGAGAAACCTTGAAAAAACTCAGCAAAATGTCAGAGATACGAGGCAAAGGAAACAATCTCATGGCCCAGATTGTTGAAAATTTTCCAGTGGCAACTTTTGTCATTGACCACCAGCACCGCATTTTGCACTGGAACAGGGCATGTGAAATTATCACAGGAGTTTCAGCCAAGCGCATGCTCGGCACGACCAAAACCTGGGAGCCCTTCTACCCGGAAGAACGACCCGTGATGGCAGATCTCATTGTTGACGGCAAGTTGGACCAGATAGCACACTATTATGGTGCCGGCTATTCCCCTTCACAAATTCTGGAAGGTACATGGGAGGCAGAAAGTTTTTTCCCCCACTTACCCAATGGAGGCAAGTGGCTTGCCTTCACAGCAGCAGCTCTTACCAATGATGACGGCGAAATCGTCGGCGCCATTGAAACGCTGCGCGACATCACCGCTGAAAAAACATCTGCAGCAGCGCTAAGGGAAAATGAGCATCTTTTACACGAAATTATAGATGGTTCCCCTGTACCCATGTTTGTCATTAATACTGATCACCAGGTGACTCACTGGAACCGCGCCTGTGCCGCACTAAACGAGGTTCCCGCACAAGATATGGTTGGAACCAGCAATCAATGGAAGGCTTTTTACGATGCTAAACGGCCTGTGATGGCGGACCTGATCGTCGATGGCCAAGGAGATCAGGTACCGGAATATTACCAGGGCATCTGCAAAAATTCTCCGCTGGTCAAAGGGGCCTGGGAAGCAACAGCTTATTTCCCCCACTTTCAGTCAGGTCCCAAATGGCTTTATTTTACGGCAGTGCCGCTCTACGGCCTTGACGGTAATATAGTTGGCGCAGTGGAAACCCTCCAGGATGTGACTGAGCGTAAACAATATGAACAGCAACTCGAGACAAAGGCAAACTTTGATACCATGACCGGCCTGGCCAACCGTAACCTGCTTGACAACCGTCTCCAGCAGGCAATTATCATGGCCAAAAGAGATCAGCAGCAACTCGCCCTCCTGTTTCTTGACCTGGATAATTTCAAGCAAATCAACGATACCCTTGGCCACACCGTGGGTGATCAGGTGCTGAAAGCTATTGGCAAAAGGATTCTTGGTTGTGTGCGGGAGGTGGACACTGTTGCCCGAATTGGTGGCGATGAATATGTAGTTCTCCTCTATGCCCCGGAGAGTGAACACCAGGTCACGACCATTGTTCGCAGGCTGCTCGATGAAGTAAGCCGGAAACTCCCCATTGCCGGGAGGCAGCTCTACAACGGCTGCAGTATAGGTATTGCCCTGTACCCAAAAGACGGTGATACTCCTGAAACCCTTATGATGCATGCTGATACAGCCATGTACAGGGCTAAGGCCAATGACAAAGGATGGTTCCGCTACTATGCCGAAGGATTGACCCAGGAAGCAGCCAAATGGATTGAGCTCAAACAGGATCTTCACAACGCACTGCAAAAAGAACAATTGGAGCTTTACTACCAGCCCCAGTTCGACCTCAAAACGCATAAGGTAATCGGCGCCGAAGCACTGGTTCGCTGGAACCATCCCACTATGGGGTTGCTCCTGCCCGACAGTTTTATTCCGATCGCCGAAGAAACAGGGCTCATTCTTCCTTTGGGAGACTGGGTAGCACGCCAAGCAGTGACAGAAGCGAGTACCTGGAAAAAAGAAACCGGATGCAATCTGCGGATATCAGTCAATGTATCGGCCAGACAGTTTCGATACCAGGAATTGGTTGACATGCTCGATGGCGTCCTGAAAAAAACCGGTTTTCAGGCGATAAATCTAGAGCTGGAACTGACCGAGAGCCTGGTAATGAATAATCCACGCAGGGCAGCTGTTCGACTCAATGAGTTAAAAGAAAAGGGTTTTTCCCTGGCGATGGATGATTTCGGCACCGGTTATTCCAGCTTGGCCTATATCCACCGTTTCCCCTTTGACATGATCAAAATAGACAAATCCTTTATCTGTGATATAGGAAAAAATGCAGACGCCGAGGCGATTGTCAGCGCCATGCTCGAACTTGGTAAGGCACTGGGGCTGCGTATGGTTGCTGAAGGAGTTGAGACGGAAGCACAGAGAGACTTTCTTGCCGCCAAAGGATGTGACGAGATCCAAGGATTTCTGTTCAGCAAGCCTCTACGGGCGGAGGCTTTTCTCCAGCTGCTAAAAAAACAAGCTAGGAACCTGTAATGACAAAACGTTCAGCGTCTTGTTTACTAGCGCTCCGTTGTGGCCAGTTTAAGGGCTAAGCCGAGAAAAACCGTACCAGCGACCCTGTTAAGGATAAGCTGGATGCGAGACGATTGTTTCAACCACCTGCCAAGAGTGCCTGCCAGTAGAGCAATAGCTCCAAAAATAACGATGGTGGCAATGATAAACAAACCACCCAGGAACAGCATCTGGATGGTTATCGCCCCTCGCTGCGGATCAGCAAATTGTGGTAAAAATGCTAAAAAGAAAATGGACACCTTGGGGTTGGTGATGTTCATTATGATGCCACGACGGTAGAGTTTCCCATACTTTATGTGGCCGTTTTGGCTGTTCCGGATTGCAGTAGCAGGCGCACGAAAAGCCCCCCATGCCAAATAGACAAGATAGGCTGCTCCAACAAATTTAAGGATGGTAAACGCCAGTACAGAGGTCTGAAAAATAACGGCCACGCCAAAAGCAACGGCACTACTGTGGACAATAAGTCCGGTGCAAAGGCCGAGCATGACAACAATCCCGGCAAGTCTTCCGTGAAGGGCGGACTGGGTCAGGACAAAAATATTATCCGGGCCGGGAGCCAAGGCAAGCAGTATGGAGGCCATAAGAAAAGTCATCTGGGTTTCGATCGGTAACATTTATTTCCTCATTTTAGACTGATTTCCAATGAAAGAGTAGAGATGCTGCTGCAAATTGTTCAGTTACACCCCTGAAAGAGGGACGCAGCCACTCTATTATGTACCCCTTATCCCTAAAAGGTGATGACTCTTCCCCAAGATTCGTTTCTATGCGTCTATGGTACGAAAATCCTTTATGGAAATGCTCATATTTTCTATGGTTAAGCTGCAAATCTACCACAGACCAGTTCTTATAACCAACACTTACACCACTAAGACCACAACAGAAAACACACAAAAAAGCCTCTTTTAGGAAACCAAAGCTATGGCGGAGAAGAGAGAAAAATGAACAATCCGATAACAGATATATATCAAGGCTGGGTTATTTCAGTAAAGGCGGAGAAAAACATGTGCGCCAACTTCAGCTTTGATATCACCAGTCCTTCGGGCTACACCCAGCATGTCGCCATGGGTGGTGAAAACCAGCGACGGGCAGTAGAAAGAGCACGGGAAATGATAGATATGGAAATCGCCCTGCTTGAAGAAGAATAGCGTTGTCTTGCGACCAAGCAATAGTTACAGCTTGACAAGGAGATGCAACACATATATAGATAGTTAGCCAGTATCTCTCCTCATCACTGAGTTTTACATTTACGCCAATAGAACTACGCGCGGGCTTGATAACTCTTTGATTTATCATATCTAAAAACTGTAACTGATTGATCAAAATTAGCCATCTGGAAAAGCGCCCCCAGGATTGAATGCAAGGGATATTCATTCTAATCCTTTCTTTTTATTGTCTCCTGCTTCAGCAAAAACCTCATTTTTTACTACTGAATACGATCCGTTAACTCTACGACACCAACACATGGAACAACACAATGGATGAACAGGCTACGTTTAATCATCCTCTACAGACCTTCCCCGAACATCTTATCCGGATGGGGTGGACCAGCCATTTTCAGACAGCACTGGAAGAACTCCCCTCTCCCTGCACACCAGCAAGGGTCATTGGGGGGTGTAAGAACAGCTTTCTGGTCAACCAGGGAACCACCCCTTTCAGTGTAGCTCCAGCAGCGACTCTGGAGTACACTCCAGAGGGAATTCAGCCGGTAGTAGGTGACTGGGTAGTGGTTAAAGACGAGATCATTACCAGCGTTCTGGAAAGAAGAAATATACTGGTAAGAGGTGCCGCCGGCAGCAAACACAAGCAGAAAACAGGCCAGGTAAAAGAACAAATAATGGCGGCAAATATTGATACCGTCTTTATTGTCTGCGGGCTGGATCGTGATTTTAACCTGCGACGGCTTGAACGTTACCTGACCCTGGTCTATAACTGCGGCCTCACCCCGGCAATCGTGCTCACCAAAGCCGACCTTGAGCAGCATCCTCAACAAAGGGCAGATGAAGTAGAGGCCATAGCCTTTGGTGTACCGGTACACTTGATATCAGCCCATGAGGAGAACGGGCTATCTGCCCTTGATGGATACCTTGCCCCTGGTCAGACAGTTACCCTGATCGGTTCCTCAGGTGCAGGGAAATCTACGCTGATAAACAGGCTTTACGGCGCAGATCTGCAAGCTACGGGAGCTGTCAGCAAAAGAGTCGGCAAAGGCAGGCATACCACCACCACTCGAGATTTAATCACACTCCCTTCAGGCGGCATGGTGATTGACAATCCAGGCATGCGGGAAATAACTTTCAGCGACGATCACGGCGCCCTTGATACAACCTTTCCGGAAATCGAATTTCTCACTCGATCATGCCGGTTTGCAGACTGCAGTCACACCCATGAACCTGGCTGTCAGGTTTTGGATGGTGTCGCCTCCGGGCAAATCCCCAGGGAACGGTTGGACAGTTATCTTAAAATGCAGCGTGAACTCGCTTTTTTCGCAAACAAAGAGCAGAAATCCGCCCCTCAGATAGAAAAAGAAACCTGGAAAGGGGTATCCCTGAAAATAAAAGCGATGAAAAAAGGAAAAAAGAAGGGATAACATTGCAAGACCAAGAGCTCGAATCAGTTATACACTCGCGGATCAGTCTCTTTAATGATCACATTGACATTTTTTTTATTAAACCCTTTATACCCATCCCGACGTTGGATATTTTCCAGGTGACTGCCGAGCACTCCTTTGTGTAAAAACTGCTCTGCTTTTTCTTGGGTAATTCTTTTTTGCTCCAGGAGATTTTGTACTCGTAAAGGATCGACCTCCCAGATCTCGCCTTTACTAAAGGCCTGTTTCAGGTACTCAAAGTCACTAAAGGGCGCCATAAACGCTACTCCATATTGCTCCACATCCTGAACAAGGTCGCCAAAGAGACAGTCCACGGCAAGGTGATGCATTCCCGCCTTAAGGATCGAATCACCATGCAGCGCGCACCACAAACCAACGGTTCCCAGCTGGTCCCGTTCTTCCAGCGGCTGGGTGGAAAAATCAACACTGACCTCTTCGGGGGCTAGATCAACATCCAAAAAAAGGGACAAACCAGCGGTACTGTTTTCCATCACCTGGGCACCCCACCCGGCTTCTTTGCCTGCGTAAAAACGCTCCCTTTTGGTAAAGCCCAACCGAATGAACAGGTCAACCAGCCGGGTAAAATATTGTCGTGAGCTGCGAAAGGTATGGTGATCGTTGTTTGCCCATCCCATACCAAGGATGTCCTGCCGCATCTTCTGGATGCGAGCCGCATAATTTCTGGAAAGCCAGTAACGACGCTCCCCTTCGCAAACAATGTGGGCGGCTAGATCCGGGCCGAAACTGCGCACAAGGCTGTCTACGGTGGCGAAAATTGCTGAAAAAGCCTGCTCTTCATCGACCAGGCCACGAGGGATAAGCTGCCACTGTTCAAGCCCGGTCTGGTATTGCTGCTGAAAGCCATCTGCAAGCGACACCGTCTGCATTGCCCTGGTTCCCCTTCTCTCTACCGCATACAGAGCGGCACCATTGTCCAGCGACACGCAGCACTGCCGAAAAGGAGCCAATGGAGCCCCCTCGATAGTTCCGTTGAATCCGTTAAACTGAATAAAGTCTGCAATATTCTCCACCCGCAGAGCCACCCCAGGATGATGGCTAAACTTGTTGGCAGAAAAAACCACTGCCGGCAACATGACACCAGGGTACACATAACTGGATACAGGTTCACTCTCTTCCCTAACAAACCCCATTTCGCTCAGTTTGGTACGGATATGGAGAGAATCCTCAACTACAAAATGATCGATCCAGTCAAAAAGACGGGTACTGGTCACAGCCTTTAACTTTGCTTCCAGCTGCTCAAGATCTCGATTATTTCCCCGAAAATCAGCAAGCAACTGAAGAAGAAAAGATTCGACTTCCGGTCGCCGTTGCCAATCAAACTGTTGCTGTTCGCCCATGGTTACCCTCGACTTTTATTATTGATGTTGTCGTAAAAAGTCCGATCTACGGTGTTACAGGTTTTACCCGAGGCTTTGACATACCATATGTATAGTCAAAGCCTCGAGCAAAACACTGCGCCTTGTATATCAAACGTTTGTACTTAGCCATCTTTAGTGAGTGATGGATTTTTTACGAGTCCATCATTACTGGGTGCAGGTTATTATTCAGCAATTCCTGAAACTGATGGATTAATGATATTGTATTTTACTCAGTATGTTGCGGATGATGCCTATTACCTGTTGAATTTCATTGCTGTTGACAATTAAATGGGGCCGAAAGCGGACGGTTTTTTCCCCGGCGCCCAACAGAAGCACTCTTTGCTTGAACAGCTCGCTCAACAACCGGTTTCTTGTCTGCTCTTCAGGCAGGTCAAAAGCGCACATCAGTCCCCTCCCCCGAGCACCGGTTACCATATGCGGGAAATCCCGGCCAAGCTTTTCCAACTCGCTGAGAAGCAGTTCCCCCTGGCGGCGACTGTTGTCCACCAGGTTTTCTTCTTCGATAATACGGAGAAGATGAGCGCATCTTGCCATATCAATCAGGTTGCCGCCAAAGGTGGAATTAATTCGGCTGGATTCCTGAAAGACATTGTTATCCACCTCATCAATACGGCGTGAGGCCAGAATGCCGCAAACCTGTGTTTTTTTGCCAAAGCACAGGATGTCCGGTCTCACGTTAAAATGCTCGTGCGCCCAAAACTTACCGGTTAATCCTACACCACTCTGCACTTCATCCATGATGTAGAGAATATCATGCTGGTCACAAATCTGCCGAAGCTGCTGCAAAAATTGTGGTCGAAAATGATTATCCCCCCCTTCCCCCTGGATCGGTTCAATAATAAGCCCGGCAATATCGTCTCCTTCAGCCGCAATCACGTCGTTAATCTGCTGGACCGCCACTCCTTCGAGTTCAGCTACCTGCTCAAGGCTTTCTTGATTGATGGGAAAAGTTATTTTTGGATTGATGATACGCGGCCACTGCAGAGAAGGGAAAAATTTTGTTTTCCGTGTATCAAAGGTATTGGTCAAGGAAAGAGTGTATCCGGACCTCCCATGAAAGGCCTGCTGAAAATGGATAATTTTGCTCCCTTTCTGGACCTTGGCTCCCTTTACAAAATTCTTACGCACTTTCCAGTCAAAGGCTGTTTTCAGTGCATTTTCAACTGCCGGGGCACCGCCTTCGATAAAAAACACATGGGGGAGAGCTGCAGGCATGGCCAGCTTGGAAAAGGTAGCCACAAATTCGGCAAAGGTTTCAGTGTAGACATCAGAACAGGAAGGCTTCTGGATAACCAGTTGTGCCAGTTGATCCTTAACCGCCAACAGTCGGGGATGATTGTATCCGACGGCCATGGATGCATACATGGAAAAGAAATCAAGGAAACGATCACCGCTGAGTTTGTCAACCAGATAGGAACCACTGGAATTTTCCAAATCCATGACCAACTCAAGCCCGTCTGCCAATATGTGCTTAGCAAGTACAGTTTTCACTTCATGGGGTTGCACCATCTGTTTCCTCCTCAAATAGCCAGAATCGTTTTCCTTCTTTTCTTTTAACCCATAATAAAGTCCTTACACTGTGCTTACAGATACGCTCGCATTCAAAGTTGAAAATTAATACCCTGAGCCAGGGGCATGGTTTTCCCGTAATTCACGGTAACAGTCTGGCGGCGCATATAGGCCTTCCAGGCATCAGATCCTGATTCACGTCCACCTCCGGTCTCTTTTTCACCACCAAAGGCGCCGCCGATTTCGGCACCGGAAGTACCAATGTTAACATTGGCAAGGCCGCAGTCAGATCCGGCAACGGAAAGAAAAGTCTCTGCCTCGCGCAGGTTATTGGTAAAAATAGCCGACGAAAGTCCCTGCCTGACTCCATTTTGCAAGGCTATGGCCTGGTTAACATCACCTTTATATTTTATCAGATACAATATGGGGGCAAAGGTTTCTTCCTGCATAATAGGCAGGTCTGCTGTTGCCTCGACCAGGGTTGGCATAACATAGCAACCAGAGGTGTACCCATTACCGGTGAGCACCTTGCCTCCGAAGAGAATTTTACCTCCCTGTTCCCTGATGGTCTCGATAGCCAGGTTAAAATCACTCACTGCTTTCCGGTTTACCAAAGGACCAACGTGATTAGTGGAATCAAGCGGATTACCGATCCGCAGGCTGCCGTAGGCCTTGACCAATGCTTTTTTCACCTGCTTATACAAGGAATGGTGAATAATAAGTCGCCGGGTGGTGGTACAGCGCTGCCCAGCAGTGCCTACAGCTCCAAATACCACTGCGGGAACGGCCAGCTCAAGGTCTGCCTCTGGAGTAATCACGATTGCATTGTTGCCGCCAAGTTCAAGAATAGATTTACCGAGCCTGCCTGCCACAACACCGGCAGCGTGGCGGCCGGTGGCAACAGAACCTGTAAACGAAATGAGATGTAAGCGGGGGTCGGCAAGCATTTTTTCCCCGATGGTTCTTCCACTGCCGATAAGCAGTGAAAAGATACCTTCCGGCAAATCATTTTTTTGCAGGACCCTGCTAATGATATGCTGCACGGCAATGGCGGTCAGGGGAACCTGTGAAGAAGGTTTCCAGATACAGACATTGCCACAGACTGCTGCAATCATAGCGTTCCACGACCAGACAGCCACAGGAAAATTAAACGCTGTCAGCACTCCCATAAGCCCCAGGGGATGATACTGGTCATACAGCCTATGCTCCGGTCTTTCCGAATGCATGGAAAAACCATAAAGCATCCGGGACTGCCCCACCGCAAAATCACAGATATCAATCATCTCCTGCACCTCGCCGTAACCTTCCTCCAGGGATTTTCCCATTTCACAGGAGACAAGGTGTCCCAAAGCCTGCTTGTGCATACGTAATTCAAGCGCTATTTGGCGAACAATTTCGCCTCGTTGCGGCGCAGGCATTTGGCGCCACATGGCAAAGCCCTCTTGGGCCCGAGCAATAATTTTTTCATATTCTTTTTTTCCTGCTCGGTTAACAGCACCTAATTTTTTTCCGTCAATGGGTGAATGTACCTCAAGCCAATCATCATTAGCCGGAGTAATCCACTTGGCTCCGCTCGCAATCCCATTGTTTCTTTTTTTTATGCCCAGTTCTTTCATGAAATCCATGGTCACTCCTCTACATCTTTGCTCTGCCATATAATGCGGATTTCCGACATGATGGAAAAGATCGTTGCAGTGGTTCATGAGAAAAAAATTGTGCATGCTGCCGTACTCTACAACAGAAGCTTTAACAATTAAACAGTGTGCATTTTACCCCGGTCAGTCAACACTAAGTAAGGAGGCTTACGCAACCTCGGCAGGTAAAAAAAAGTCTGAGAATAATTGTCGTTACGAATCGTAAATGCTCTAATGGGGAAGAGGCCCACCAGGATACGGATCATTAATCCTGGTGAGTCAAGGCTGTGCAAAGCCCAGCGAGCAGAATGTGGCTTATGTACTTGAGCACGTCACTCTATGAAGGCGTGGCAGATTACTTCTGCTCGGCTGTCTTTTTATCAGATTCGCAGCAGCTACGCAAAAAACGGCCGGATACGATCTGCTAAAAACAACTTACGTAAGCAGGTAACGGACAAGCTCCAGTTCTTCATCAGTCAGTGTAAAATCAAAAATATTGAGATCTTGTTCCATGTGCTCAACAGAACAGGTACCGGTAAGCGGTACAACATTGAGCTGGTTGAGATAGCGAAATAAAAGCTGAGGCTCTGTTTTCCCATATTTCCTTGCCATGGTCTGAATCATTGTATTTGCAAGGATATGGGGGTTGGCCGTCAAAATCCAAAACCCCTGGTAAACAATCCCCTTTTCATCACACCAGCGACGAAGAGCGGCATCAAATCCTGTTTCCCGGTAAAATCGATTTTGAACAATCGTAGGTTTCACCACTGCATCGGCATACAATGCCTTGAGCAGGGTGAGGTCATAGCAGTTACAGATACCGAGCTGACGGGCTCCACCGGATTGCTGGATTGCCTCCATCGCCCTCCAGCCGTTCATCAATGCAGAATATGGTCCAAAAGGTGAATGTAAAAGTAACGCATCGATATATTGAGTTTGCAGGTTATCTAACGAGACGGCAAAAGACTGCGCAATCTGTTGTTCCAGTGAAGCATTTTTATCATAAGGAATGTTGTGCGGATCATGTCCTGCCAGGGGAGTAAATTTAGTTTGTAAAAACAATGCTTCACGCTCAATTCCTCTTTCTCGCACCCTGTCCAGAGCAACCCCGACAAGCTTTTCATTATAGTGCTTTGGCTGACATGCGGTATCAATCCCCCTGAACCCTGAACGTACAGCCTGCTCTACCAAGTCTGCAGTCTGTTCCTTTTTCCAGGCTGTGCCGTAAATAATTGGGGGCATTATCGCTCTGGAAGCGGTATTCTCTCCTTGCTGAGATGCCATTACGTCCCTCCTGAAAACTCTAAAAAATTATTTTTTGCTCACTCCCGGGAAGCATTCCCTGCCAATACAGAAAAACAAGCTCCCTGCAACAGTGCCCCAATCAAAATGTAGAAGGATAGTATACATGTAAAAAGTAAACCAAAATAATCAACCATGAGGGGCAGCAACGGTAATTTAATGGCCCTGCTATAAAAAAAAGTCACAATCAGCCGGTCACGCATTCCATGACGGCGTAATTCTTCTATCATGGGATACCAGGCATACATAGGTCCGTGGCTTATTACACCTGCAAGGAGCGCAAGACACCATCCTTTATACCCACTCTCTCTACCAAGATGTTTTACGATCTGCCGAGGTCGCAATGCGGCATTTATTGCTGCAGT
Organism: Desulfogranum marinum; assembly: GCF_016918565.1. GTDB lineage: Bacteria > Desulfobacterota > Desulfobulbia > Desulfobulbales > Desulfobulbaceae > Desulfogranum > Desulfogranum marinum. The sequence goes on along the minus strand of NZ_JAFFQD010000002.1, from coordinate 108,723 downwards.
ACAGACGATAACAACTACAAAAATTGGTACTATTTTGACCAATGAATGCAACCCGTTGTATAATGCGACTCGTGCAGAAGAGAAGTCCCAAACAAACATAATGAGGTATACACATACAACGGCAAGAAAAAAATATTTCCCGCGCAACGTAAAAGGCTGCGTTTGCTCTTTCATGCAAGCACCCCCATAGTCAAGGCGGTGGCCAAGGCAATGAGGACTGTACCCAAAAAGGCCAGTACATTACGATACCAGGTAAAACGCACCCCAAGTATCTCTGCCTCAGCTGGCAAATGAACAAAGCCGAGGGTGACCCAGGAAAGAATAAAGGCAGTTACCGCATAGAGTGAAATCCCTTTTCCCAGCAGCTCACCACCGATGATATAGCTCATCATCGCATTCCCGGAAGCAGCAGAACCGGCAAGGGTGCCGATCAGGGTATCGAACATTGGGTTACCGGAAAAAAAAGCTGTCAGCATCTGTGGAGTAACATAGGTTTGCATAAGCCCGACAAGGCCGATCACCCCCAGCAATATAGGTGTGATGGATAAAAACATAAGACCGCTTCTTTTCAATGCCTCTAAAAAAGACTGAGGAGGAGAATTCCCTTTTTTTTGACCTTTTTCCATACCAAGCAATTATGCGCCATCCCGCGCTTTCAATAATGTTATGGCTACCAAGAGAACAGACTCACATGTCTCCCGAAGCAGCTCTCATACAACTCATACCCATAACCGACACTATATCCTCGACGCTAACTAACTGCTATCACTTTCTTTTCTACAGACAATATCAACCCAGAAAAAGCCGATCAAAAGCCTGCAGAAGCTATATTATCGATACGTTCACCTACACGGATATGGCTCCTTTGAGACACGCTCCAGAACGTATGTAGCCCCCATCAGAGCAATATCCGGCCTCATGAGCACCAATAACCGACATTTATAACCTGGAAAAATAGTGCTCCCAACCGCTGCCGGGCTTGAGATAGTCACCTTTTCGATTGTGATGATCGGTTAAATCCTTTAAGGTGTTTCTCTACATCAAAAATACTTCAGAATCCCTCTTTACATCTCATATATATTCATTACAGGACACCTACAGATCACTCATTCCAGCACATATCGGGTAGGTATCCTTAATTCACTGTCATCTGTTAAAGCTCCTCCACAATTCTATGGCTATTGTACGAAAAAAAAGAAAATCCCAAAAAGCCCCCATGCAGTTCGTTGCTACCTGCGGGGCAGGTATTGAGTCTCTTGTTCAAGAAGAAATCATTTCCTTTGGTGGTAATGAGGTAACGATTACTCCCGGAGCGGTTTCGTGGTCCGGCTCTTTGCAGTCTGCTTACCGTGCCTGCCTCTGGTCCAGATTTGCCTCGCGCATTCTCCTCCAGATCGCCAAGTTCGATGCACCGGACACCGACATCCTTTACGAACGTGTGGGCAAAGTCCTCTGGGACGAACATTTTGACCAAAACACTACCTTTGCCGTGTTTACGACTCTGGTGGATGCAAAAATTACCCACAGCCAGTACGCCTCACTCAGGGTCAAGGATGCCATAGTTGATCAATTTCGAAAACGTTTCGGCAAGCGGCCAACCATTGACGCCTATCAACCACAGGTACGCTTTAACCTCCATGTAAACGGCGTCCATGCAACACTGTCTCTCGATCTCTCTGGAGACAGTCTTCATCGTCGCGGCTACCGAACAACCGGCGGCGAGGCACCGCTTAAAGAAACACTGGCTGCAGCACTTGTACACCTTTCCGGGTTTGTCGAGCAACTCGATGAAGACAGCTACTTGCTTGATCCCATGTGCGGTAGCGGGACTTTGCTGATTGAAGCGGCACTGATGCTCAGTAATACAGCTCCAGGACTCCTGCGCAAACGCTTTGGGTTTATGTCCTGGCTCAAGCATGATCGCCGCCTCTGGGAGCTATTGGTCAACGAGGCTCTGGAGCAGGAAGATGAGGGCGCCCTTCGCAAACTGCCGCAGATTATCGGTTACGATGCAGATCCACGGATCATTGCCGCGGCACGGCAAAATGTTATCGCGGCCGGAATGCGCGAGTTTATTACCATTCGCCACCGTCAGGCTGCCCACCTCCATTGCCCGGGTCCAAGGGGATGCATGATCACCAATCCTCCGTATGGTGACCGACTCTCTGATAAACTGGCTGTCAAATACCTTTACCGTTTTTTCGGCAGACGCTTCCGCAACGAATTCAAGGGATGGCAGATAGCCTTTTTCACCGGTAATCCCGACCTGGCCGAAATGACAACCATCCAATGGCAACAGCGCCATAAATTGTATAATGGCCCTATCAGGTGTCAACTTTTGGTTGGTGATCATGAACCGTTTCCCGAACGCCCCCAGTTGGAGTGGCACCCGGCAGAACCGGCGGAAGATTGTCAGGCACTAGACTTTGCAAACCGCCTTCGCAAAAATTTCCAAACCATTGTCCCGTGGGCGGAAAAAGAGAAGATTAGCTGCTTTCGTCTTTATGACCGTGATATCCCTGAATATAACGTCGCCATTGATATCTACGAAGAATGGGTCCATGTACAGGAATATGCGGCTCCACCATCGGTTGATCCGGAAAAGGCGGCTGAAAGGTTCACTTTGGCCATGCAGACCATCCGTGAGGTACTGGACGTACCTCGCAGTCGCATCTTCATAAAGACCAGGAAAAAACAAAAAGGAAAAGAACAGTACCAGAAAAAGGATCATCAACAGAAAAAAAGCAACAAAGCCGCACCGCTTTATGAAGTAAGAGAAGGTGGTTGCCGTTTTCTTGTCAACTTTACTGACTACCTGGACACCGGGCTCTTTCTTGACCATCGTATCACCCGCAGCCTGATCGCCGAACAAGCGCAGGGCAAGAGTTTTCTCAACCTCTTCGGCTATACCGGATCGGCAACGGTCTTTGCCGCCCACGGGGGAGCATCCGCAACTACCACGGTTGATCTTTCGGAGATCTATCTCAACCGGGCCAGGGCAAATCTATCCCTTAATGGGTATGGGTCCATCCTCCACCAGACAATAGAAGCAGATTGTATGCAGTGGTTAAAAACGGAAAGAAGCCGGTACGGCGTCATCTTTGTTGATCCGCCGACCTTCTCCAATGCCCGGCACCGTCAACAGACCTTTGATATCCAGACCGACCATGAAGAACTGCTGCAACTTGCCATGCAGCGACTATCGCACACAGGGGTGCTGTTTTTTTCAACCAATTCCAAAAAATTCAAGCTCGCAGAAACACTGTCTCAGGATTTTGAGGTCAAGGACATAACCGAGCAGACCCTGCCGTTTGATTTTTCGCGTAAGTCGCCAATCCATAGGTGCTGGACATTTACTCATCACCAGGAGGAAGAAAACGACAGTGTCGAATCAGGATTATAATCCTTCGCAGGAACGCATCCAGATTGTTGACAGAAACGATGTTCCGCTAACAAGCGCCACCCGCGGAGAGATGCGCCGGCAGCGACTTATTCACCGAGCAGCTTATATTCTTGTCTTTAATGAGGCGGGCTGCCTGTTTATTCAAAAAAGGACTATGACCAAGGATATTTATCCCGGCTACTGGGATCTTGCCGCTGGAGGGATTGTGCTGGCCGAAGAAAGTTACGAGGATGCGGCAGCCAGAGAACTAGCAGAAGAGCTGGGGGTGACTGCCGGTCCCTTCCAGCATTTGTTTGACCAGTATTTTGAGGACAGTTCCAATCGAGTTTGGGGACGGGTATTCTCCTGTACCCACAACGGCCCGTTTGTCCTCCAAAAAGAGGAAATTGAACATGGTCACTTCATCCCGCTCAGTGATATAGAGTCTCTCCACGAGCGAGAACCATTTACACCGGACAGCATGCCGCTCCTGAAACGTATTCCGGCATTAGGCAATCCTAAAAAAATGAGCAACAGGTGAGCTGAAGCATACGGAGCTGTGTTCAGTATGTTTTTATCCCTGTTTCCTTTTCCTCCATCCCTTTCTGCGTTTTAATATTTCCAGCAGCTTAAAACTCAAAAAATAGACCACAGCACCACTCACCGCTCCAGCCAGGATGCTGCCAAGAATCAAGGGAGCTATAATGTCCTTGCCCAAATGCATGAATGTCATAACCTGGGCATGGATCTCGAAGATATCAAAACTTGCCAACTTCTTGGTAATTTCAATCAGCTTACTGGAAACTTCCTTAACAGGCGGTCCCTCCAGGAAGAGGCAACCGAGCCAATAATTAAAGGTATATAGCGGTGCCATGGTCACCGGGTTGGTTATCCAGACCGGAACGACGGCAGTAACACGATTCACATTGATTAAGGTTGCCACAAACAATGCCAGTACGACCTGCACCCCGATGGTCGGCGTAAAGGCGATAAAGGTGCCCAGACCAAAACCGCCGGCAATGGCTGTTGTGGAACCACGAAGTTTGATTATCCAGCGCAGAACCGGCCTAAGCTTAAAAAGCAGGTTCTTCCTGGGTACTCCCGGCTCGCGGCCGCCGTTACTTGTCTTCATTCACTTTTTTCCTTCCCAACCTCTGAAAGCTGAGGGGTCCACCCCAGTCAGACTCCTTTTTTATTTCCAGAGTGTCAGCAATTCGTAGACACCCTTGGTCGCAAATGCAGCCATTTGTGGAAATAATTCCGGTGCAAAGGGCTGCCCTTCAGCAGTAGACTGGATCTCTATCCAGCGACCATCGCCACACATCACAAAGTTGGCGTCAACATCGGCGCTGGAGTCCAGAGCATAGTCTAGATCGAGTACCACTTCACCGCCAATAACCCCCACGCTTATCGCAGCTACCGGAAGGATCTCCGGCAAGGTAGCTATTTTCCCCTGGGCAACCATGCTTTCAATGGCTTGACGAAGTGCCAGTGCTCCACCGGTAATAGATGCGCAACGAGTGCCTCCGTCAGCATTGATTACATCGCAATCTACCCTATAGGTATATTCACCCAACTCATTGAGATCAACCATCATCCGCAAAGATCGACCGATAAGGCGCTGGATTTCATAGGTCCTTCCTGATCGACCGGAAACAGCCTCACGTCGACCTCGAGTATGGGTAGCGCGCGGAAGCATGCCATATTCTGCAGTTATCCACCCCTGCCCTTTCCCAGCAAGAAAAGAAGGTACCTTGGCTTCGACAGATACGGCACATAATACATGGGTGTTCCCCATTCGCATCAACACAGACCCCTCGGCTTGGGGCTGTACATCGTACTCCACGGAAAAAGTCCGTAAACTGTCTATAGGACGCTCTTGCATAAAGCTACCTCCACTACATGCATATTGTATTCTGGAATTTTTACAGGATGGAACATCCTTTCGGATACCCGGTAATGCTACAAGATGACCAGAGTTACCCCCGGGTTAGCTCGATTGAGATCGCGATGGTCGGCAAGAAAGGGAAAGCGGCGGAGCAACTGGCGGCCACGGCCGGAGTTGCGGGAAAAATCTTCCCCTGGAATCATATCATTAATCTGGTGCTGATGTTGAAGGTATCTGAGATACTGACGAACCTCACGCCGAATGCCGCCACCCTTGCCGGAAGAGCCATATCCATGGATCAAGGTAATAACCTTTATCCCTTGTCGCCCGCTGAAAAAAAGCTCGTTGCGCAGCCGTTCAAGTGCCTGCTCAACAAGCGGCATTCCCTTTTCCAAATTAATAATGCGATGCAGCACCCCGCCGGTTTGTTTTGTCAAAACAACGCAGGGAGTTTGACAAAAAAGACAGATACTATCCGTCGGTTTAATAGAGTTGCCGCAAACTTCGCAGATTACTGTAAAAGCCATACTCAAAAAGGCCGGTTATCAAACCCTGCGAACCTCGATCACTTCAGGCATTTGTTGTAGATGCTGTTGTAATATCTGCAACTGCTTGAGATCTACAATCTCAATGACTACCTTGATCTCAGCAATATTTTCTACATTTGTCCGGGCGGTCAATTCAACAATATCAGCATCATCAGAACTAATAGTACCACTCACCTCAGCGAGAATACTTTTCCTGTTTTCCGCTTTGATGAAAAGTTCCGTGCGATGCGTGGTTTTTAACGCTCCTGACCAACTCACATCTATCCAACGGGAGGGATCAGTGGCACGAAGATTGGGGCAATCTGCGCGATGAATAGAAATGCCGGAACCTGTGGTTATAAAGCCCATAATATTATCACCAGGAATAGGACGACAACACTGGCTGATTTTAACCAGCATGTCATCTACACCATCAATATCGATCGATTCCTTTGCGGGTGTCTGTGCTCTGTTTTCCTCTGCCCGACGGGTACGCTCAAGCATTTCCGCTTCTCTGCGCTTCTCTTCAGCCTCTCGAAACTCCTCTGGTTGAAGGGATCGTACCAACTGGGGTATGGTAATGCCGCCTGAGCCGACCTTGATCATCAGGTCATCAAGGGAGATACAACGCAGATCTTTTAAAAGCAGACGCAGATGACCACCTTTAACCAATCCACGGATGGAAATATTATATTTCCTGAGTTCTTTTTCACAAATTTCACGACCAAGCTTGAGAGAACGTTCTCGCTCTTCACGTCGTAGCCACTGTCGTATTCTTGTTTTTGCCCGTGATGTTTTAACAATCTGTAGCCAGGCGCGCTTTGGATGTTGCTCTTTCTTGGTTAATATCTCTACGATATCACCACTTTGCAGTTCCTGTTTCAGCTGGACCATCTGCCCGTTTACTTTCGCACCAACACAGGTATCTCCCACTGCGGTGTGGATTGCATAGGCAAAATCAATGGGGGTAGAGCCACGAGGGAGCTCGCGCACCTCTCCGGTGGGTGTCAATGCATAGACATCAGGCTCAAACAGTTCCCCGCGAACGGATTCCATAAATTCGCCTGGATCCTCAACATCTTGCAGCGTTTGCACCAACTTTTTCAGATCCTGGAAAAGCCGAGCATCGCTACCTGAAATCTTTTGCCCTTCTTTATAAGCCCAATGGGCAGCAACACCTTCCTGGGCGACCTTATCCATCTCTTCGGTACGAATCTGGATCTCGATAAAATGCCCATGGGGACCAGCTACGGTTGTGTGCAATGATTGGTAATTATTGGATTTTGGTGCGCTGACAAAATCTTTAATCCGGCCGGGGACCGGCGTCCATTCACCATGCACGGTACCGAGTGTTTCATAGCACTCCTTCACTGTGCGGACAATGATACGGAAGGCAACCTTGTCGTACACCCTCTCCAGTGGTATTTTCTGCACAACAAGCTTTTTATAAATAGAATAAATGTGCTTGGGACGTCCAATAATCCGGACAGGATATACCCGATTATGCTTCAGCTTGTCGTAGAGGATATTGATAACCTCTGTTACATAGGCTTGTCGCTCTTCAAAAGTACTTTCCAGATGCCTGGTAAGGTCTTCATACTCGGCAGGAAAAAGATATTTGAAAGCCAGGTCTTCCAGCTCGCGCTTCAGCCATTCAATCCCGAGACGACTGGCAAGAGGCGCATACAGATCCATGGTCTCACGGGCCTTGTGACGACGTATTTCCTCGTCTACGGAATCCATGATCAGCATGTCCTGCAGACGATCTGCAAGTTTAACCAGCAGTACCCGTATATCTGCCCCTATGGCCAGCAGCAGCTTACGGATATTCTCCGCCTGATGGGCAAGTTTTGAATTATACCGTACGTGGGTAATTCTGGTAGCGCCATCAACTATATGTGCGACATCTTGACCAAACTTTTTTTCCAATTCCGCCAGAGTAGCGACTTCTTCCTTTAAGGTCCCATGGAGCAATCCGGCAACGACCGTATCAAGGTCCAATTTCATCGCTGCCAGGCTGGATGCGACTTCAACCAGGTGCTGTATGTAGGGCTCTCCAGAGGCATGTTTCTGGTCCCCATGCCGTTCGCAGATAAACGCATAGGCGTTTTTCAGCGGAGTCAGGTCTACATCGTGCAGATAACCGGCAGTGAGTGAAAGTAGGTTATTGATATTGGTCATGCTCCCTCCCCTGTGATAAAACTCAAGTCAGGCCCTTTTGAATAAGTTGGCCAACATACTCGGCAGCCTCAGGATAGGGTATGGCTGCAGTTGTTCCGTCCTTACGGATAAGGACCTCGACCTCACCATTTTTTTCATAGGTCTTGCCTACTGTCACTCGGAAAGGGATACCTATTAGATCTGCATCCTTGAACTTAGAACCAGGTCTTTCATCACGATCATCGTACAAGACATCATATCCCTGCTGTTTGAGGTTAAGATACAGGTCTTCGGCTGCTTTGCAAGTCCCCTCATTCTTGAGACTGAGGTTAAGGACAATTACCTGAAAGGGAGCCATGGGAACAGGAAAGATAATCCCATTCCGGTCATGATTTTGTTCTATGGCTGCAGCTACGACACGACTAACTCCGATACCGTAACACCCCATCACAAAATGCTGTTCACCTCCTTCGTTATCCTGGAAGGTGGCGTTCATGGATTCGGAGTACCCCGTACCCAGCTTAAAAATATGGCCGACCTCTATTCCTTCGGTCAATCCCAAAGCACCCCCGCAAAGCGGACAATTATCCTCGGTGGTTATCTGGCGAAGGTCGCCTACAATATCAGGGGTAAAATCACGCCCGGGGACCACCCCTTGCAAGTGATGTCCTTTTTCATTGGCACCCGTCACACAGCTTGCCATTCCCATAATCTCATGATCAGCCACCACCTTCATCTCCAGTCCAACCGGCCCAAGATAGCCGGCAGGCAATTTAGTCCGCGACCAGACCTCTTCTTCGGCAACCGGTTCCACGTCGTCGGCATCTAACAGATTTTTCAATTTAACGCTCTGTACCACTCGATCTCCCCTTACAAGGGCTGCAACCACCACGTCATCGGCAAGGTAAAACATTGTTTTCACAATATCCTTGGCACTAATTTGCAATAGTTCAGCTACACGATCGACTTTCTTGGTTCCAGGAGTTGCTACTTTTTCCATCTGGGGAAGATCTTGGACAATGACGGCTTCTTCTGCAGGCGGGGCAATGGCTGCCTTTTCCACATTGGCCGCATAGCTGCATGACTTGCAGGTGACCAGCGTATCCTCACCGGTATCTGCCAGGACCATAAATTCATGGGAATAAGACCCCCCGATGGAACCTGAATCTGCCTCCACAGCCCGAAAATCGAGGCCGCACCGCTCAAAGACGCGGTAGTAAGCATCACGCATGATTTCATAACTTTTACTGGCCGCGTCATCATCCACATCAAAAGAATAGGCGTCCTTCATTACAAATTCACGGCCCCGCATCAAACCGAATCGGGGTCTGATTTCGTCCCTGAATTTTGTCTGAATCTGATACAAATTCACCGGGAGTTGTTTATACGAGTGCAGCTCTTTGCGGGCAATATCAGTAACGACTTCCTCGTGGGTGGGACCAAGGCAGTAATCCCGCGCATGGCGATCCTGAAAGCGGAGCAATTCGGGCCCATATTTTTTCCATCGGCCGGATTCCTTCCATAAATCACCGGGCTGGACCATGGGCATCAGTATTTCCTGTGCTCCAGCATTGTTCATCTCCTGGCGAACAATTTCAGTTACCTTCTGGAGAACAAGGAGCCCCAGCGGCAAATACGTATACATTCCTGAGGTTAATTTACGGATAAAGCCCCCGCGTAACAGTAACTGGTGGCTGACGACTTCAGCTTCAGCAGGTGTTTCCTTGGTTGTGGGCAATAACAGTTGTGAATATCTCATGGATTGTTCTCCGGACTAGGTGGTGTTCAAGCAACAAATATAAAAATTCTTTTTGGGTCAGGAACCAGTTCAACCTTGTTTTTGTTTTCGTTCCTGTTCCATTTTATCAAGCTCTTCTAAAAAGACAGGGAGTAGTTCTTTTTCCGGTAATTTCTTTAAAATTTCGCCTTTTTTAAAAATGATACCTACCCCATTTCCACCGGCAATGCCGATATCAGCTTCTTTTGCTTCCCCCGGTCCGTTGACCACACATCCCATCACAGCAACCTTCAGGTTACTCTCCATGGTCTGCAGGTGCTGCTCTACTTTTTCGGCAAGACTGAACAAATCTATCCGGGTACGGCCACAGGTTGGACAAGAGATCATTTCCGGACCTCGTTCACGGATACGGAGCGAACGAAGCAGTTCGTAACCGACCTTGATTTCTTCAATCGGATCACGGGTTAATGACACGCGAAAGGTATCACCAATACCATCGTAAAAAAGAATCCCTAAGGCAACACTTGATTTCACGGTCCCGGGTATTAAACCTCCTGCCTCTGTCACTCCAACATGTAACGGGTAGTCAGTGACGGCAGCAAGCTGCTGGTAACCAGCGATAGTTGTCAAGGTATCTGATGATTTTATGGAAATTTTCAGATCAAAAAAACGATGTTTTTCCAGAAGAGCGACATTTCTCAATGCGCTCTGAATAAGGGCATCAGGTTTTTCCGGGGTCGGGTATCCGTATTGCTGGAGAAGATCTTTTTCAATGGAGCCTGAATTAACTCCTACCCTGATGGAAACCCCATGCAATTTAGCGGCATCGACAACCCTGGCTAATTTGTCTTCCCCTCCCAAGTTGCCGGGATTAATTCGGATAGCCTGAGCACCGTGCTCAAGTGCCTCGACAGCCAGCCGGGAATCAAAATGGATATCTGCAATCAAAGGAATGGCAATCCGCGAACGAATTTCGGTAATAGCGCGGGCAGCATCGACATCAGGAACTGCCACTCGTATCAGCTCACAACCGACATCTTGCAAACGGTGAATCTGCTCTACGGTTGACTCCACGTCAGCGGTGTCTGTATTGGTCATCGACTGGACCACGATGGGCGCGTCACCACCAATGGCAACATTACCAACATGTATCTGACGAGTTTTTTTACGGATAATCATAGGGTACAGCCTTTTAACTAAAGGGGCTCAATGGTTGCCGGTTTTCTTTTTTTGGGTATTTATTTCCGCCTCTGACGCACGAGTATACAATGGGGTCAGCGTATCTGGAGGAGGAATATCACCTTTTTGAAGCTGTTCGGCCCCGAGAAACCCAATGAATGAGGCTCTCGGCTGTATACATGTATCAGGCAACACTTCCACCATAGGTTTGGAGAGAAATAGATCCTGATACGGTTTTCCCCCCGGCCCCCCTAAAACAGTGGGCTGGTCAATCCGCAACATCAGTTCCTCGGGCGTCAAGGCCTCGATTGCCCCTTGTCGTTGCATGCTTCGTGTCATGGAATCATACCTGTAAAAAGCGCTATAAACTTGTCCCTTCCGTGCATCAAGAACACAGCAGACCTGTTTGGTCGTTTCCATACACTGCACCGCGAGTCCATCCAGTGAGGCAACTCCAAGTACCGGGATATCAGCGGCCATCGCTATCCCTTTAGCAGCAGCCATACCTATGCGAAGCCCGGTAAAGGAACCTGGTCCGTAACTGACGGCTACGGCGTCGAGTTGGTCCCAAGTGACCTCTGCAGTCACCATTATCTGCTGTATACTTCCCAGTAAGCGTCTTGAATGGGTAATATCAGGACGATGGGTACACTCGGTTACCAGACGGCCTTCATAGATATTCCCGGATGTTAAAGCAACACTGCCACATCCGGTGGCTGTTTCGATGGAAAGAATCAGGGAGCCAGCCAACGTTGCACGATCCTTGCTATGTCATTATAAAATACAAAAACCATCAACGTTCCCAACAGAGCAATCCCTATTTTCTGACTGATTTCCATGGTGCGGTCATCGAGTGGTTTGCGACGAATCCCTTCCAGGGTTAAAAAAACCAAATGTCCCCCATCTAAAACAGGTATAGGCAGTAGATTCAATATCCCAAGATTAACACTGAGTAACCCCATAAAATAAGCAAGATTCATCCAACCCGCTTCCAGTTGCTGGCCTGCAATTTCGGCAATACGAATAGGGCCGCCAAGTTCACTGGCAGGAATAATGCGCTGGATCATTTTCACGATCCCCATAACGGTTAAATAGGATAAGTTCCAGGTCTGTACGAATGCCGCTTTACCGGATTCGAGCAAGGAAACATCCGTATATTCGAGTATCTCGTCACGGACAATGCCAAGCATATACCGCTGACCGACTTCCTCGCCAAACAAATTTTTTACCTGTTGCATTGCAGGTTGGGCGGAAATGGTCAGCTGTTCTCCTTCGCGGTTCACGACAAGGGTCACCGGATTGCCACCACTGGCTTTAATTAACTCAGATACATCCATCCATGATTGAACCTGTCGGCTATTGATTGAAACGATATCGTCCCCCGGTTGCAGCCCTGCTTTTTCTGCTGCAGAGTCAACCGAAACCTCGCCTATCACCGTTGTGTCAACCGATTCCGGTAACCCGATAAAGTTAAACATGCAAAAAAAGAGGAAAACAGCAAACAACAGGTTAAACAACGGCCCTCCGAAAACAATGCAGAATCGTTGCCAGACAGGTTTATGAGCAAATGAACGGTGCTGTTCTTGATTGTTAACAGTGTCCCCGACATGTTCACCATACATTTTCACGTACCCGCCTAGAGGAAAAGCGCTGATAAGGTATTCTGTTTCCCCCCAGGTACGGCTCACCACCTTGGAGCCAAACCCCAGAGAAAACTTTAATACCTTGACCCCAAATGCCTTTGCAATAAGGAAATGACCGAGTTCATGAACAAAAATGAGGATACCTAGAACAAGTATAAGAGAAAACAGGGAGTTCATATGGAAAAATGTGTGTAATAATAAGTACTGAAAATCAGCAGCTACAGATGCGATCGATTGCATCCAAAGCTATCTGGCGAGCTTCATGGTCGGCGGCGAGAATTGCATCGAGATTCATGTCATCTCCAGAGGCAGCCTCTTGAAGGGCAATGGCCACAACCTTGGTAATAGCAGTAAATCCAATACGTCCATCAAGGAATGCATCTACGGCAACCTCATTGGCGGCATTGAGTACTGCTGGTTGCACCCCTCCTGCTGCGAGGGCATCATAGGCCATCTGCAGGGCAGGAAAACGGCCACCATCAGGTGCTTCAAAGGTTAACTTGCCGCACTGGATGAGGTCCAGTTGGGAGAGTTTGAGATCTAAGCGTTCCGGATAAGACAAAGCATAGGCAATAGGAATCTGCATATCAGGGATACCTAGTTGTGCAACCACAGAACCATCCAGATATTCAACCAGTGAGTGAACCACTGACTGTGGGTGCACAACGACCTCTATCTGGTCCGGGGTGACATCAAACAGCCAGCGTGCTTCAATTACCTCCAGCCCCTTGTTCATAAGTGTCGCAGAATCTATGGAAATCTTTCGTCCCATGTCCCAGTTGGGATGGGATAATGCCTGATCCGGGGTGACCTTATGCAATTTGTCTTTTTCAAGGAGCCTGAAGGGACCGCCGGAGGCGGTTAAAAGGAGCTTTTTAACATCTTGTTTTCTCCCGGCTTCAAGTGCTTGAAAGATGGCACTGTGCTCGGAATCAATGGGAAAAAGCCGAACGCCCGCTTCTTTTGCCCGCTGCATGATGAGACTGCCGGCCATAACCAGAGTTTCCTTGTTGGCAAGCCCAATATCTTTACCTGCTTCGATAGCGGCAAGCGCAGGCAAGAGCCCGACACTTCCAACCACTGCAGAGACTAGCATATCTACGCAATCAAGAGCTGCGGCAACACAGTTGCCGGCATTACCACTCATAATCCGTCCCTGAAAATCTGCAGGCAAAAGGGCTGTCAGATCGTCAACAAGCCCCTCTTTGCCGATACACACCAGCTCCGGCTGGAATTCACGAACCTGTTCGGCAAGGAGGTGAATATTGCTGCCGGCTGTTAGTGCAGCTATACGGTATTGCTCAGGAAAACGACGAGCTACGGCAAGTACGTTTTTACCGATCGACCCGGTCGATCCCAAGAGAGATATTGTTTTCATCCCAGTAACCCCCACCAGACGAAATAAAAAAGTACCGGACCGGCGAACAAAAGACTGTCAATACGATCCAAAAAACCACCATGACCTGCCAAAATAGTACCTGAGTCTTTGACGTGAAAGGATCGCTTGATGGCGGATTCAGCCAAGTCACCGATCATGCCGATAACAATAAGCACAGCAGCAGCAGGGAGAAGGCGACTTAACTGGAGTTGAAGCGGTAAGAGGAGCATAATGAGCACAGCTACTCCTGTACCGATACTCAAACCACCTATGGCACCGGCAATGGTTTTTTTGGGGCTGACTGTGGGGAGAAGTTTTTTCTTACCAAAAGTCTTGCCTACATAATAGGCACCTGTATCCGACCCGGCCGTTAGTGCAAGCAAAAGTATAAGCCAGGATGCGCCATGTTCGACGCCACTGAGAAGGGAAAGGTGAGCTAGCAATGCAGAGACATAAAAAGTACCGAAAAATACGGTGCTCAAGTACGTATACACGTTATCAAAGTGAGTGTATTTTTTAAGGACAATAAGCACTGTACCTATAAGGCTGGCAACAACCCCTGCTAAAACATATTCGATAGCACCGAAAAAAGAACAACCGACAGGAACAAGAGCGACCAAAATGGTAAGGCAAAGGGTAGGACCTTTGAGCCAAGGGCATGTCATTCGAAAAAATTCAAGCAGACCGCAAGCCGCAACCAGCACAAAGATGGTCTGAATAAGAAGTACAGATCCCCAAGCGAGCAAAGCCAGGCAGCAAGCAGCCATCAAGACGCCGGGAAGGACTCGACTCATTTCTGATTCCCCAAATCCAGTTGCGCTCCGGTTTTACCAAACCTTCGCTGCCTTTGGTTAAAAACATCTATGGCTTCGAGGAGTTGCTCTTTTTTGAATTCCGGCCATTTCAAATCAGTGAAATAAAGCTCAGCATACGATGCCTGCCATAACAAAAAGTTGGAGAGTCTACACTCGCCACCAGTTCGAATAACCAGATCCGGGTCCACTTGTCCGGCGGTATACAGATGGTCCGAGAGAACCTGTTCATTGATCTCCTCTGGAAGCAAATCGCCGTCAACACATTTCCCTGCGAGTTGCCGGATGGCATGAATAAGTTCCATTCTACCGCCATAGCTCAAAGCAAGATTCAGGTTCATCGTCTGACAGGAGGCTGTTGATTCTACAGTCTGTTGCAATACCTCACGTACTTCTCGAGGGAGACGCTCCTGTTGGCCCAGGCAACGCAATCGAATATCGTTGGAGAGCATGTTCTTAAGCTCTCCAATTAGATATGTTTTCAAAAGAAGCATCAATCCTGAGACTTCACTTTGCGGCCTATTCCAGTTTTCTGTAGAAAACGCATACAGGGTGAGATATTCGACGCCAAGCTCCCGGCAGGCTTCGACAATTTCTCTCACTGAGTCAACGCCGGCTTTATGGCCAAAAAGACGGGGGCGATTACGCTGCTCAGCCCACCTGCCGTTGCCGTCCATGATGATGGCAATGTGGCGTGGTACCAGGTTCGATTTTGATGAAGTAGTCACTTTTAAAATTTCAGGATGGAATTAGACTTCCATAACCTCTTTCTCTTTACCGCTGACGATTTTATCGACTTCTTTAATAAAATCATCGGTTGCCTTTTGCGCATCATCCTGAAGACGAAACATATCATCTTCAGATATCTCTTTTTCTTTTTTCATCTTTTTTAAAGAGTCATTGGCTTCGCGGCGTACATTACGGATGGCCACCTTAAACTCCTCACCAATTTTTTTGACTTGCTTTACCAGCTCTTTACGACGTTCTTCAGTAAGAGGCGGAATATTAAGGCGGATAACATTGCCGTCATTGGCCGGCGTCAATCCTAAATCAGAGGCAAGAATTGCTTTTTCGATGGCAGGCAACATTTGCGGATCCCACGGTTTGATGGCAATCATACTTGATTCTGGAATGGTGAGTGTACCGACCTGATCCATTGGCATTTGCGAACCGTAGGCATCAACTTTAACCCCGTCAAGCAATGCTAAAGACGCTCTTCCGGTTCTAATCTTAACCAGTTCACGCTTAAAGGCATCAATGCTTGCTTCCATCTTAGAATTCATTTGTTGTATAATATCACTGGCCATGAGAGACGCTCCTCAGTGTTTATTAATATCTAAAAATCTTACTATTCAGCTTACCCATAAATGAGCTTAATGATTACTATGGTTATCGTTCGAGATCGAGGTATATCTGATTAATAATCACAGGCATATAATAGCTGTTTCAGGGATTATTATTCAGTATACCGAAGAAATTGGACAAAATGACCGTACATCAACAGGCTCATACATCATGAGCAGATAACTATACAGCATTATGCACTAATCAGGCTACCAATTCCTTCGGCGCCAAGCGCTGCCTTTGTAATATTATCACTTTCCTTCATATTAAATACAAGGATCGGCAGTTCGTTATCTCTTGCCAGGGAAATACCGGCAGCATCAAGGACCTTGAGATCATCACGAAGGACTTTATTATAGCTCAGAGTTGTATACCTCTGTGCATCGGGATAAACTTCGGGGTCTTTATCGTAGACACCGTCAACCCTTGTTGCCTTCATAATGACATCCGCTTTAATTTCTAGAGCACGGAGAACAGCGGCAGTGTCTGTGGTAAAATATGGGTTACCGGTACCTGCTGCAAAAATAACCACTCGGTTATTACCAAGATGATCAAGCGCCTTCACTCTTTCATAGGGTTCACACACATTAAGCATGGTTATGGCAGACATAACTTTACACGGTATACCTACGGTCTCAAGACCATCTTGGACAGCAAGGGAATTTATCACCGTCCCTAGCATACCCATATTATCTGCTGAGCCTCGGTCCATGCCCTTAGCAGCCCCTGCTACCCCTCTAAAAATATTACCTGCACCGATAACCATGGCAATTTCAATTCCGTGGTCGTGCACTTTTTTTATTTCAGATGACAAAAATCGAATCACCTCTGTACTGATACCATAGGAATTATCTCCCATGAGGGCCTCACCGCTTATTTTCAAGAGTATTCTCTTAAATGTCATGTTATCGACCTACTTTGATGTTGAAGAGAGGAAATACTGATACGGAATGTCTTGCCACGGATTGACACTACAGGCATTCACTACATAAGCCTGCCAATGGGGAGTGAAAGGGTTCAGGAAAACCGGGTTAACGGTTTTCCTGAAACGTATAACAGCAATGGAGAAGAGTGTTACGCTCCGATCTGAAAACGAGCAATATTTTTAACAGAAATATTTTCGCCCATCTTAGCAATCAATTCATTAAGTTTATCCTGGACGGTCAAGTCAGGATCCTTTACAAATTTTTGTTCTAACAGACAAATTTCAGAAAGATATTTTTCAATTTTACCGGTAACGATTTTTTCAACAATCTGTTCAGGTTTACCCGAATCGAGTGCTTGTTTTGTATAGATGTCTTTTTCACGATCAATCAGTTCTTGAGGTACTTCTTCTCTACTGATAGAAACCGGATTAACAGCTGCGACATGCATAGCAATATCTTTGGCAAAATTTCTAAAATCATCGGTTTTAGCGACGAAGTCGGTTTCGCACCCTACCTCAATCATAACACCAAGTTTACCTCCACCGTGGATGTATGCTTCAATAACACCCTCTGAGGTCGCACGATCAGCACGTTTTGCAGCAACGGCTAAGCCTTTTTGACGAAGCAGGTCAACCGCTTTTTCCATATCGCCTTCAGTCTCGCCTAGAGCTTTTTTGCAATCCATCATCCCGGCATTGGTCTTGTCACGAAGCTCTTTGACCATTTGGCTTGTAATCTTCACTTTAGCATCTCCTAATATCTATCTTTCAACCGCATAGCAAAAATGTTGCGGGTATACATAATGTTCGACTGGACAACAATAAGGCCGTAAAAAAGCCTTATTGAATTGTATTAAAACAGGCAAAGGCCTGAAAATTATTCGGCTGCTGGTGAATCCTGAGAAGGTGCGGATTCGGCAGCTTGCTCTACGGCGTCAACTGTCATCGCAGCTTCAAGTTCATCATTGCTGACAGGTGTTTCTTCGCCGCGACGTTCTTTACCTTCTAAGATAGCTTGACTGATAGTTGAAGTCATAAGTTTAATGGCACGGATAGCATCATCATTGCCTGGAATAACATAATCAACGCCATCGGGATTACAGTTGGTATCGGTGAGAGCAACTACAGGTATGCCCAGTTTCTGAGCCTCATTAACTGCAATATCCTCTTTATTAGGATCGATGATAAAGAGGACATCAGGCAAACTCCGCATGTTTTTAATACCACCAATATTCCTGTCGAGCTTGACTCTTTCTTTCTCCATTTGCAGGATTTCTTTTTTGGGGAACCGGTTAATAGAACCGTCTTCCTGCATGCTTTCGATTTTTTTGAGCCTATCAACAGAATTCTTAATGGTTTGAAAGTTGGTCATCATGCCACCCAGCCAACGGTGGTTGACAAAGTACATGCCACTGCGTTGTGCTTCTTCCTTGATAATGGACTGTCCCTGACGCTTGGTGCAAACAAAGAGTACCGAACCACCGTCAGCTACAACATCTGCAATATAGCTATAGGCCTTGCGGAACATTTTCATTGTTACATCAAGATTTACAATATAAATGCCGTTACGAGGACCGTAGATATACGGTTTCATTTTAGGATTCCATCGCCTGGTCTGATGACCAAAATGAAGTCCTGCTTCCAGCATCTGCCGCATTGTAATTTGTGCCATAATAAATCTCCTGGTTTTATGGTTATTCCTCCATTCCTGAGCCAAATCTCACTTGTGTGAAACACCATGTGGCGAGCGGAATGTGTGTGTTAAGCCACCGCTGATTGCAGTGGCATGTATCAAACAAAGCTGATTACTCTATCATACATCAGTAAAAAATCAAGAAACCTTTTGCAGGTATCAGGAAGAAAAAAATAGTGTGAAAAATTATTTTGGAACAAGGGTTGGTTTCCGACCAAGATAAAACTGTAGCCATTGGAATCCAAATTTAAGGAGCGCTGAATCATCTTTCTTTATACGATTACGCACCACTTTATCTACTCTAAACTGCTGCACCAACCTGTGTTGTTCTACGTATGATCGAAAATCATCGATATTATAGCAGGCCATGAATGCCAATTGCTGCAAAGGTCCTGCTTCCCCTTCGCCACGCCAAGGATTAGAGGCGAAAAAAGCATCAACTTCCGCCCAAAGTTCATTAAACAAATTGAACTCGTACAAACCTTGATCACGTTCCCATTTTTTAATGGTATAGGTTTTTTGTTCGAAATGACCTTTGCAATAAGGGTGATGAGTCATAAAATAATGAACTTTAAGCCTTGTGGTATCATTCAATTGTTCAACAGCTCTTTCAAGAGGGTAGGTACGACAGGCTGACGGTCGGTCCCGGTACACAGTGCACCCTTCATTGGATAAAAATGGACAAGGCAACCCTTCTGCCGAAGCCATATTCAACATAACCCCTGGAAAAAAAGGATGACTACCTTCCCCTATACGTGTGTATTGACGGAGGAATTGAGCGGAATGCAGATTTAAATGTTGCTTAAGACGAAGTACGTCGTAAGGAAATAAATAAATTTCGGCATTATGGCAGCATTTTAAATAGCAACTTACGCCAGGATGGCAATGAAAAGTAAAGGGCCCTTTGTCTACAAGGGTGCGCCCTTCCAGGAGCATATCAGGTGGATTTGCTTGCCCCATGACTATACCTCAAATAAATAACAAAAAAAAAGCTGGTATGATTTCTCATACCAGCTTTTGTATTCAACAATCACAATCTATCAATCGTCTGAAGTTTCGCCTTCAAGACTTTCCTGATAATTGACGAGTTCAATAATCGCCATGGGCGCGGCATCACCGGCGCGGGTACCAGTGCGGATAATTCGAGTATACCCACCCTGCCTATCCATGTATTGCTCAGACAGTTCGTTAAAAAGTTTATTCACAACTTCATCAGAGCGTATATAGGCAAGAGCTTGTCGCCTTGCATGAAGGTCGCCCCGTTTGCCTAAAGTAATCATTTTATCGGCTACCCGACGTGCTTCTTTAGCTTTGGGTACGGTTGTTACGATCCGCTCATGTTCCAATAAGGAGGTAACCATATTACGAAGCATTGCTTTTCGATGTGCGGTTGTACGATTAAGCTTACGACCTGCTTTTCTATGTCTCATTATCCTGTCCTTCTACGTGGTGTAAGGCTGCAAACTATACGTGTGAGAACGAGTATTACTAGTCTATATTCTCTTCACGCTTTTCGGGTGAAATCCATCCCTCATGCTTCATCCCGAGTGTCAATTCATGTTCAGAAAGAAGTGCCTTAATTTCATTGAGTGATTTACGCCCGAAGTTCTTAGTTTTGAGCATTTCTGCATCGGTTTTTTGAACCAACTGGCCGATATACTGGATCTGTGCGTTCTTAAGACAGTTCGCAGATCTGACAGAAAGTTCCAAATCTTCAACATTTTTATCAAGAAAAGGTGGATAGCTGACATTGTCGTCATCGCTATCCTGTCTGTCTGGAGCCTTTGCCTTTTCTTCATTGAAGTTAATGAATATGGCCATTTGCTCTTTCAGTATTTTAGAGGCAAAGGCCAGTGCATCTTCAGGAGGCACACTTCCGTCTGTTTCTATCTCTAGAGTCAAACGGTCATAATCAGTTTTTTGGCCGACACGTGCTTGACTTACAACGTATTGTACACGCACGATTGGT
This sequence comes from Desulfogranum marinum, assembly GCF_016918565.1. Taxonomy (GTDB): domain Bacteria; phylum Desulfobacterota; class Desulfobulbia; order Desulfobulbales; family Desulfobulbaceae; genus Desulfogranum; species Desulfogranum marinum. The sequence continues at coordinate 88,085 of NZ_JAFFQD010000002.1, read as the reverse complement.
GAAAACATCGAGTCAATAGGAATAACTCCTATTGGCTGATCTTCTTTTTTATTCAGCTCAGCAGGTACGTACCCTTTACCCCATTTAACTTCAAGTTCGGCACGGAACGTTATATCACTAGTAACCGTACATATCACCTGGTCTGGGTTCATTACATCAACATTTGGTGCTCCGTTGATATCACCTGCAGTTACAGTTCCAGGGCCACTTTTCTCAACGACAACTGTCTGACCTTGAGGAACATTAAGTTTTAAGCGAACCTGTTTCAGATTAAGAATAATCTCTGCGACATCTTCATGAATCCCATTAATACTAGTGAATTCGTGCAGGGCATTATCTATCTTAATTGAAGTAATTGCAGCCCCCCTGATGGAGGAAAGCATAATTCTCCGCAGAGAATTCCCTATTGTTGTCGCAAAACCACGCTCAAACGGCTGACAAATAAATTTGCCATACTGCTCAGTGTGCGTTTCATCGTTAACTTCAAGACGCTCAGGAGTAATAAGGTCGTGCCAGTTTTTATAAAAGGGATTAGTATCCCGTAGTTCCTGTGCCATGTTTACCTGATGCTAATGGTTATTTAGAGTAGAGTTCGACTATCAGTTGTTCCTGAATAGGCATGGTAATCTCTTCTCTATTGGGCATAGCTTTAACGGTGCCTTGCATTTTTGGCTGATCAATTTCAAGCCAGCTGGGCACACCGCGGCGAACCGCACCCTCAAGGTTATCAACAATCAGCTCATTTTTACGGCTTTTTTCTTTCAAGGAAATCACATCACCAGGTGTAACCTGAAATGAAGGAATATTAACCTTTTTACCATTAATGAGAAAATGATTGTGCCGAACCAACTGGCGAGCCTGATTGCGGGAACTGGCAAAACCAATCCTATACAATGTATTGTCTAACCGCCTTTCAAGCATAATCAGCAGATTTTCACCGGTGACGCCTTTGGCCCTGTCAGCACGTTGAAAATATCGCTTGAACTGATCTTCAAGCATACCGTACATTTGCTTGACTTTCTGCTTTTCCCTAAGCTGGATAGCGTAGTCAGATGATTTCCTAAACCTATTCTGCCCATGCTGTCCTGGGGGAAATGCACGTCTTTCAAATGCACATTTATCAGAGTAGCACCGATCACCTTTTAAAAATAACTTTAGGTTTTCACGCCTGCACATCCTGCAGGAAGCGCCTGTGTATCTAGCCAAGATTTACCTCCGTTATATATACTGTATCACTATTGGACACAGCCTGGAGCCTTACGGCCCTATTCTATTATACTCTTCTCCGCTTGGGCGGTTTACAGCCATTATGCGGCAGCGGGGTTACATCTACTATGCGAGTTACATCAAGCTCAAGTGTCGTCAACGCTCGCAGTGCAGCTTCACGCCCAGGTCCGGGACCTTTAACCCGTACTTCAACCTTTCTCAAACCATGTTCTTTTGCTTTTCCTATCGCATCATTAAGAGCGTTTTGCGCAGCAAATGGAGTAGACTTACGAGATCCCTTGAAACCGATAACACCGGCAGTGGACCAAGCAAACGCATTACCCTGCCTGTCTGTGACAGTAATAATGGTGTTGTTAAAAGTTGAATAAATGAAGATTATACCTTCAGAAATATTTTTTTTCTCACGGCGTTTAGATTTTCCTGCCGCTTTACTGGCTTTTGCCATAATAACTCCGTAAACTCTCTGGTTAGAGCAGCCTGATCATCATCAGCAGCTATTTTTTCCGAACTGCAGCGCCACGCTTAGGACCTTTACGAGTGCGTGCATTGGTTTTTGTTCTCTGCCCACGGCACGGTAATCCTCTTCGATGCCTTCGGCCTCGATAAGCACCAAGATCCATGAGACGCTTAATATCCATAGATATTTCACGCCGCCGGTCACCCTCTACAACGTGGTCACTCTCAATAATTTTCCTGATCCTAGTAACATCATCGCCACTGAGGTCGTCACTGTTCATCTGATAAGGTAAATCAGCCTTATCAAGAATCTGGCGGGCTGAGGTCAAGCCAATCCCATAAATATAGGTTAAGGCTCGATCCATATGTTTATTGCGTGGTAAATCCACTCCAGCTATACGTGCCAAGACATTTCTCCCTGTTTAAGTCTCACTCTTACCGCGAGTTTAACCTTGCCGCTGTTTATGCTTCTTATTTTTACAGTTAACTCTTACGACTCCTTTACGTTTCAGAATCTTACAGCTACTGCACATTTTCTTAACTGATGATCGTACTTTCATAGCCTTAACCTGACATCTATTAAAAGTTTATCTTTTTGCTTTGCCGCCTTTTGCCCGAAAGGTGACCCTGCCTCTAGTCAAATCATATGGAGACAATTCAACTGTAACACGGTCGCCAGGTAATATTTTAATGTAATGCATCCGCATTTTACCGGAAATATGAGCAAGTACCTTATGCCCATTATCTAGTTCAACACGAAACATTGCATTGGGCAACGGTTCTATGATTGTTCCTTCTACTTCAATGGCCTCTTCTTTTGCCATACCTATCCACTCTCAGTAATGTGGCCGAAAAGATTTGTTATATATCTAAAACTACAGTTTTAATCAACTCTTTTCTTGCCTTTTGTTAAAAAATCAGTAAGCGGTGACTAGTAACATGCCGACAGGCTTTAATCCAATGTGCTCAGGATGAGGGGCCCGTTATCTGTGACGGCAACGGTATGTTCAAAGTGAGCGGATGGTTTCGAGTCTTCAGTTACAACAGTCCATTGGTCACGAAGAATTCTAACCTTTTCAGTACCCATATTCACCATGGGCTCAATCGCGAGCACCATGCCGGCGAGAAGCCTTGGTGAAGGCATTTTCTGTACATAATTGGGAATTTCCGGGGCCTCGTGCAATTCGCTTCCGATACCATGACCAACAAACTGACGAACAACAGAAAATCCGTTCGCCTCAGCATACGTTTGTACAGCCCTTGAAATATCAGAGATTCTATTGCCGACGAGGACCTGTTCAATACCCTTGTTTAAAGCAACCTTGGTGACTTCAAGCAACCGATCTAATTCAGGGGATATATTGCCAACGGGTAATGTAACGGCCGAATCGCCATAGAACCCCTTGTAATACGATCCAAAATCTACGGATATAATATCACCTTCTTTGAGAGTCACCTTTTGGGAAGGTATACCATGAACAACTTGTTCATTGACTGAGGCGCATAAACTGCAAGGAAAACCACGATACCCCTTAAAAGCAGGAGTTGCACCATGATCGAGGCAGTATTCCTCAGAAATTTTGTCGAGATAGTTCGTGGTAACTCCAGGGACGACCTCTTTTCTTAACATGGCCAATACACCAGCAACAATCTGGTTGGCCTGCTTCATGATTTGAAGTTCCTCTGGAGTTTTAACAGAGATCCGTTTTTTGGTACTTTGCCGGCTCAAAGACTATACCTCAACGTCTGCCTTTAATTCGACCAGCTTTCATGAAACCGTCATAATTGCGCATCACCATATGTGATTCTATTTGCGAAATAGTATCGATAGCAACACCCACTACAATCAATAGTGCTGTTCCACCAAAATAGAAAGGAACGTTAAACTTACTGATTAAAATGGTAGGCATGACACAAACAGCGCTTAGATAAATAGCACCCACCACAGTTAGCCGAGTCAATACCTTATCGATAAAATCAGCGGTCCGTTTACCAGGTCGAATTCCAGGAATAAAGCCACCGTTCTTTTTTAAATTCTCAGCAACGTCATCCGGTTTAAAAGTAACAGCTGTATAGAAAAAGCAAAAGAAGACAACCATTGCTACAAAAAGAACATAATAATATATTGTTCCCGGCGAAAGAGCGGCAGATATGCGCTGTACCCAATCAATCTGAATAAACGACCCGATGGTAGCGGGAAACATCATGATAGAAGAGGCAAAGATCGGAGGTATAACTCCGGACACATTTATCTTTAGCGGTAAATGAGAAGCCTGACCACCATAGACTCTTCTTCCAACAACCCGCTTTGCGTATTGAATGGGTATTCGACGTTGAGCGGTTTCTACAAAGATGATAAACGCAATGATAAAAAACATCGCAATGAGAATAAGTGGAACGAAAATAATGGCAAGCTCACCTGCTTTTATCAATTGGATGGTATTCCCTACGGCAGCAGGACCACGAGCAACAATACCTGCAAAGATAATTAATGATATGCCGTTACCAATACCACGTTCTGTCATTTGCTCACCTAACCACATAATAAATGCGGTCCCGGAAGTAAGTGTGAGCACAGTCATCAATTTAAACTGAATACCTGGATCAATAACAATGGCAGCTCCACCAGGTCCACTCATTCCCTCTAAACCTGAAGCAATGAAGAATCCCTGGATAACAGAAAGTACAACCGTACCATAGCGTGTGTATTGAGTGATCTTGCGACGACCTGCTTCCCCCTCTTTCGAGAGCGATTCCAACTGTGGGATGACGACAGTCAACAATTGGATAATGATCGAAGCCGAAATATACGGCATAATGCCAAGAGCAAATATCGAGAAATTCTCAAGTGCACCTCCTGAAAACATGTTAAACATGCCAAAGAGTGTACTTGCATTCTGTTCAAAAAAAGCACCTAAAGCTTCCCCGTTAATTCCAGGTGTGGGGATCTGGACACCCATACGATAGACAAAAAGCATAAAGAGAGTGAATAACACTCTCTTTCGCAATTCAGGGATGGTGGCAGCGCTGGCAAGACCGCTCATTCATTTACTCCTTTACAGAACCACCTGCATCAGTGATTTTTTGAGCTGCACCCTTACTGACCTTATCAACATCAACGGTAACCGCTTTGGTTATCTGGCCGTTAGCGAGCACTTTAACCTGATTATTGCCGTCTACTAAACCTGCATCAACAAGCGCTTGCTTGTCAACCACTGTCCCAGCATCAAATGAATCAAGGTCAGACAGGGAGACGATACTATATTCAGTTTTAAAAATATTGGTGAAACCGCGTTTTGGTAGTCTGCGGTGCAACGGCATCTGTCCGCCTTCAAATCCAGGGGCTAAGCTATAACCTGATCTTGAACGAGCACCTTTATGACCACGACCTGAAGTCTTACCAAGTCCACTTCCGTGACCGCGACCGACGCGTTTCTTATTTTTTCTCGAACCTTCGTTCGGGCTGAGATTGTTCAACTTCAGCATTATCTATTCCTCCACTCTGACCAGATGCCTGACCTTATTGATCATGCCCCGGATTTCAGGAGTGTCTTTCCTGGTAACGGTTTTGTGCATTTTAATCAAACCAAGTCCAACGAGGGTAGCCCGAATTTTCTTGGTACTGCCTATTCCGCTTTTGACCTGTGTCAATGTAATGGTATCACTCATAATTAATGACCTATAAATCGTGAGGTCTTACGCGACCATATCTTCTTTTTTCAAACCACGCAACTTGGCAATCTGTTCTGCTGAGCGCAGTTGACGAAGACCATCTATAGTTGCCTTCGCAAGATTGTGTGGGTTGTTGGAACCAAGACATTTGGTGAGAATATTGTTGACACCCGCAGCTTCCAAAACCGCTCGCACAGCACCACCGGCAATTACTCCGGTACCATCACCAGCAGGCTTCAACATAACACTCCCAGACTTAAACTTCCCAATGATGTCATGGGGAATTGAAACATCTGTGAGGGCAACGCTTTGCATATCTTTGCGTGCTTTGTCAATACCCTTGCGAATAGCTTCTGGTACCTGGTTTGCTTTTCCAAGACCGTAACCAACTTTACCTTTACCGTCGCCAACGACAACAATGGCACTAAAGCTAAAACGCCGACCACCTTTAACAACCTTTGCTACTCGGTTGATAAAAACTATTTTTTCAATGAGCTCTTCTTGGTTACTCTCTTTAGCTCTCTTAAAATCAGCCAAGAAACACCCCCGTAGGAATTATTGTTCGATTTAAAATCGGTAATTTAAAACTTAAGCCCGCCTTCACGTGCACCTTCCGATAACGCTTTAACACGGCCATGGTAAATGTAACCACCTCGATCGAAAACAACCTGCTCGATACCGGCAGCTTTAGCTTTTTCAGCAACCATGAGTCCAACTTTTTTTGCTTTCTCACATTTTCCTTTTAAATCAGCAGCGTCGAATTCTTTGTTTTCAGTAGACGCAGAAACGAGAGTAGCTTTTTTGAGATCGTCAATTATCTGCACATAAATATGTTTGTTAGAACGGAAAACACGCATACGTGGTTTTTCACTGGTACCTAACATGTTTTTTCGGATACGACGTACCCGTTTATAACGTGCAGTAACTTTTGGGTTTGTTTTAGCCATGATGTTACTCTTTCAGTTAACTATTTATTTGGCTGCACCAGCTTTACCAACTTTACGTACAATTCGCTCATCAACGTAACGAATACCTTTTCCTTTATAAGGCTCAGGTTTTCTAATAGCACGAATTTTGGCAGCAGTAAGACCAACAAGCTCTTTATCGATACCGGATAGGGAAATTTTGTTATCCTTGTCTACTTCTGCACTAATTCCTTCCGGCAGTTGAAATTCAACCGGATTTGAAAAGCCCACATTTAATGTCAGCGTGCTTTTGGCTAGGTTAGCCCGGTAACCAACGCCTTCTACTATCAGTACTTTTACAAAACCTTTATCAACGCCTTCAACCATGTTGCTAACAAGCGACCTAGTCATACCCCAAAAGGCCATAACTCTTTTGCTTGTTCCTTTTGGTGTGAAAAGCAGTTGATTACCTTCTTCAGTACACGAAATCTCAGGCCGCAGGTCTCTTTCCAACGAGCCTTTTGGGCCAGTAACCTTGACGTGTGTACCTTTGATATCAACCTTAACCCCATTTGGAACGGGGACTGGCTGTTTTCCGATTCTGGACATCGTAAACTCCTAGTCGTCAGAATTTGCAGTTACCAGACTTCACAGAGTAATTCACCACCAATACCGCGAGCTCTTGCTTCACGATCAGTGATTACACCCTGAGAGGTGGAGAGGATACCAACACCTAAACCGGTCATAACCATAGGTATATGATCGTTTTTCTTGTATTGGCGCAGCCCAGGTTTACTGACTCTCTTAATACCGGTAATAACTTGTTCATTATTTTGCCCGTACTTGAGGTCAATTTTCAGGGTGCCTTGAACCCCCTGCTCAAGAATATGAAAATCAATGATATAACCTTCTTGCTTGAGCACTTTGGCGACATTTACTTTAAGCTTTGACAGTGGCATTTCCACAGATTCGAAACGTGCTTTTACTCCGTTTCTAATGCGGGTCAGCATATCTGCCAACGGATCACTCATAGACATTGTTTTTTTCCTCTTTTAAAAAGCGTATACTCGGCAGCCGTTGTGTAACCGAAGACTATTGTAATGTTTAACAGTCACCGCCTTGATGCTGCTACCAACTAGATTTAGTAACACCAGTGATTTCGCCCTTTGAAGCGAGTTTCCGAAAACACAATCTACAAACGCCGAATTTTCTCAAAAAAGCTCTTGGGCGCCCACATAACGGACATCTGTTGTAAGAACGCACCTTAAATTTAGGTTTGCGTTTTGCCTTGGCAATGAGTGATTTTTTTGCCACTGCATCCTCCTGAAGAAATTTATTTTTTTAAAAACTGAGGGTATATGGCCCGATTACTTCTTCTTAAACGGCATTCCCATAGCAGATAAGAGGGCCCGCCCTTGCTCATTGTTCTTTGCTGATGTGACAATAGTGATGTTCAAACCACGAATCTTCTCTATTTTGTCATAATCAATCTCAGGGAATATGATATGCTCAGTAATCCCCATTGAATAATTACCCCTACCATCAAAGCCCTTTGGTGATATCCCTCGAAAGTCACGAACTCGAGGAAGAGCGATGTTAATAAGTTTGGACAAGAAATCATACATTTTATCACTACGCAAAGTTACTCGAGCACCAATTGGCATTCCTTCGCGAAGTTTAAATGTAGCTATGGATTTCTTAGCTTTTGTAATAACAGCTTTCTGTCCAGCTATCAGAGTAAGTTCATTGGCAGCTTTTTCCACTGATTTAGGGTTCTGAACTCCCTCACCAATCCCCATATTGAGTACAACTTTTTCAATTTTAGGGATTTCCATTACACTCTGGAAATCAAATTCACTTTGTAAGTGGGGCTTGATTTCAGTGTTATATTGTTCCTTAAGTGTTCCCATCATGTACTCCGTAATCAGTGAGAATCCTTACGATTTAGCGTTTTCAAGTGTTGCCTGACAACTCTTGCAAAAACGAACCTTGGTACCATCTTCCAAGAATTGTTTGCCTGTACGAACTGTTTCGGTACACTCAGGGCAGACGATCATTACATTTGAGATATGGATCGACGCTTCTCGTTCTATGATTTGGCCTGGTTGTGTCGCATCAGTTGCCTTTTGATGTTTCTTGATCATATTGATTCTTTCGACAACAACCCGATTTTTCTCTCGGTCGACACGGAGAATCTTACCAACTCTCCCTTTGTCCTTACCAGCAATAACTTCTACCTGATCGTTTACTTTAAGACTTGTTTGTCCCTGACGCATTGTTATTTCCTCGTTTCCCTCTTTCTCTCGTTAACCTTAGAGCTCTGTCTTTACAGAACTTCAGGGGCAAGGGAGATTATCTTCATAAATCCCAGCGAACGTAACTCGCGGGCAACTGGACCGAAGATACGGGTTCCGATAGGCTCCCCATTACCACTCAAGAGGACGGCTGCGTTCTCATCGAATTTAACAGTGGTATCTTCCGGTCTTTGAAGTTCTTTCTTTGTACGCACGATAACTGCGTCTAAAACATCACCTTTTTTCACCTTCGCATGGGGAATGGCTTCCTTAACTGTGACAACAATAATGTCCCCAATGCTGGCGTAACGCCTCCGTGTCCCTCCAAGCACTCTTATACATAGTACCTTTCTTGCACCGGAGTTGTCGGCAACATTTAACATGGTTTCGGTTTGAATCATAGTTCCACCTGAAATGCAAATTATTAACAGCTGCTTACGATCACTTATAAAGCACCTGATCAAACAGAGCGTTCAATGATTGACCGGACAAGCCAGCGTTTATTTTTGGACAATGGACGACATTCTTCGATAAGGACTACGTCGCCAATATTACACTGATTGGCAGCATCATGTGCCATGTATTTTATCTGACGACGGATATATTTACCGTACATCTTGTGTCGCACTTTTCTTTCAACAAGTACCACGACACTTTTATCCATCTTGTTACTAACCACGGAACCCTGGCGGGTCTTTTTTGTTGTAGCTGTCATCGCTTTAATCCTGTAGGCTTTTGCGCTCTCTTCTGAATTGTTCTATGACCTATTGTTTTTCTGCAATCACAGTCAAAACGCGTGCGATATCTTTTTTCAGTTGCGCGAGTCTTGCAGGATTTTCCAGTCGCCTGATACCATGCTGGAATTTGAGCTTAAACAGGTCTTCACGGAAGTCCTGTTCTTTTTTTCCAAGGTCCTCAAGACTCAATTCTCGTAGATCTTTTATTTTCATACTGTTTCCCTCTTAAGAACGACTTTAGTCGGGAACGGAAGTTTATAACTTGCTAATTTCAAGGCTTCAACAGCAAGATCTTCGGGAATACCTTTCAGTTCGTAAAGAACTTTACCGGGTCGTATGGTAGCTACCCAATATTCTGGGGAACCTTTACCTTTTCCCATTCGTGTTTCCGCCGGTTTTTTGGTAATCGGTTTGTCCGGGAACACGCGGATCCAGAGTTTTCCACCACGTTTGATTTTCCTGTTAATGGTAATACGTGCGGCTTCGATATGCTGAGCAGTCATTCTGCCACAGCCAACAGCCTTTAGCGCGTAATCTCCAAAGGAGATATCTGATCCGCGCTGTGCTTTACCGCGCATTCTACCTTTATGCTGTTTTCTATGTTTTACTTTGCGTGGACTTAACATTTTATTTTACCTGCACATAGGGTTATGCTTACACATTTTCTCGAACGATGGCTTATACCAATTACGGAGAGTTTACTTGCCTGCTTCCATTTCATTGTCAGCCAATACTTCGCCTTTGAAAATCCAGACTTTTACCCCTATTATGCCGTAAGTGGTCTTCGCTTCAGCAGTTCCGTAATCGATATCCGCCCGAAGGGTGTGCAGTGGCACTCGGCCCTCTTTAAACCATTCGGTACGTGACATCTCGGCACCACCAAGTCGTCCTGAACAGGAAATCTTTATACCCTGTACTCCAAAACGCAACGCAGAATTAATGGATTTTTTCATGGCGCGACGAAAGGCGATGCGTCTTTCTAGTTGCATAGCAATGTTTTCTGCAACAAGCTGTGCATCAGCTTCTGGACGGCGAACCTCTTGGATGTCGATCAGACAAGGTCTCCCGAACTTTTGCTCCAGATCCTTTTTCAAACTTTCAATTTCCGATCCTTTCTTTCCAATTACAATTCCTGGACGGGCAGTGAAAAGTTTTACTTTAATTTTTTCTCCGGTGCGCTCAATAACAATACGGGCAATTCCGGCATGATATAAACGTTTTTTAAGATATTTGCGAATAAGCTGATCCTGGTGCAGGTTATTCGCATAATCTTTATCCGCATACCAGATAGATTCCCATGAGCGGGTTATATTTAACCGCAAACCAATGGGATTGACTTTTTGACCCAAGGTGATCCTCCGTTCCCTCTATCTTTAATCTCTATGTATCCTATTACCGTTTATCAGGTCTCTTCGACCACTACGGTAATATGACTTGTCCTTTTCAATATACGAGTTGCTCGGCCCTGCGCTCTAGGACGGAATCTCTTAAGCATAGGTCCACCATTAATTTGAATCTCTTTAACAAAAAGAGTGTCAACATCAATAGCATCATTTTGATCAGCATTGGCCACTGCAGACTCAACAACTTTACGTATAATACGAGCAGCCTTTTTCGGCATAAACCGCAATGTAGTGATGGCTGTATCAACATCCATGCCACGAACCACGTCTGCAACAAGTCGTGCTTTTTGCGGTGAAATACGTATGTACTTAGCGACGGCTTTTGTTTCCATCGATTAACTCCTTCGCGCTTTCTTAAAAAATGGACCTTTTCTAGCGTCCTTTTCTGTCCGCGGCGTGACCATAGTAAGTTCTTGTCGGAGAGAATTCTCCAAGCTTATGACCAACCATATTTTCAGTGACATAAACCGGAATGAACTTTTTACCATTGTGTACAGCAAAAGTCAGTCCGACCATCTCCGGTATAATATCCGACCTTCTTGACCAAGTCTTTATGACTTTACGAGATCCACTTTCCTGCGCGTTTTCAACCTTTTTCATCAGGTGATCGTCAACAAAAGGACCTTTTTTTATGGAACGAGCCATATCCAAATTCTCCTGTTATTACTTACGTTTGGTGACTATATCTCGATCGGAGGCTTTTTTCTTGCGGGTCTTGAATCCTTTAGTTGGAACACCCCAAGGCGAGACTGGGTGCCGACCGCCGGAACTCTTCCCTTCGCCACCTCCCATTGGATGGTCTACCGGGTTCATAGCAACACCACGAACCGAAGGTCTTTTTCCTTTCCATCTGTTACGACCGGCTTTGCCTAACTTCTGACTGCTATACTCAGAGTTACCTACCTGGCCGATGCAAGCTCTGCAATCTTTGTGGAATCTGCGAACCTCTCCGGAAGGCAACTTAACTAATACCTGGTGGCCGTCTTTAGCCATTAACTGAGCGGCAGTACCAGCAGATCGAACTAGTTGGGCCCCCTTACCGATCTTCATTTCAATATTATGTATGATCGTTCCCAAGGGGATATTGATCAGTGGCATGCAGTTCCCTGGCTTGATATCAGAATCTGCTCCAGCGGTAACAGTATCACCGACAGCGATACCATTAGGTGCAAGAATATAAGTTTTTTCACCATCTGCGTATATCAGCAAAGCTAAGTGAGCTGACCGATTCGGATCATACTCTATAGCTGCTACTTTGGCAGGAATATTAACTTTATTTCTTTTCCAATCAATTACCCTGTACTTCCTTTTATGCCCCCCACCCTTGTGCCTCGAGGTGATGCGACCATATGAGTTACGTCCGCCTGTCTTTTTTAAAGGACGCAGGAGACTCTTTTCAGGTTCTTTATCAGAAAGATACTCCTGCTTTACAGAAACGTAGTGACGTTTTCCGGGTGATGTCGGTTTATGGGTTTTTATTGCCATTGTATTTCCCGTAATCGTATATCTTCAGGTGTAAACCGATTTGTTCAATTGGTTTAAAGCTCTTCTAGAAAATTAATCTCGCCCTCAGAAAGGGTAACATAAGCTTTTTTCCAATCGTTCGTCTTACCAATTGACTTCAGACCGACTCGTTTTTTCTTACCACGCATGTTAGCAGTTTTAACTTCTGCAACTTTTACATTAAACAGCTCTTCAACGGCCTGCTTAATCTCAATTTTATTTGCACGTGGATCTACCTTAAACGCGACAGTACCTTGAGTCTCTTGAAGAATGTTGCTTTTTTCAGTGAGGCATGGGCCTTTAATTACATTAAAAATCACTTTCATACCATTAACCTCTCTTCCAGCTTTTCAATACAACTCTGGACCAACATGAGTTTGGGGTATTTAAGGATATCGAATACGTTAAGGCCAGCTACCGGCAATATCTTATAACCAACCGCATTACCTGCGGATTTACTAACTACAGTATCAACATCACCGGTGACCACCAAACAATTATCAAACTCGAAATTGTCCATTACCTTGACGAACTCTTTGGTTTTAATTTCTTCAAGACCAAAATCGTCAATAACTACAAGATTACCTTCACCAAACCTGGCACTTAATGCCATGCGAAGTGCTAACTTTTTAACTTTCTTCGGTAGGCTGTAGCTGAAATCTCGAGGTTTTGGGCCAAAGACAGTTCCGCCGCCTCTCCAAACAGGGGAATTTTTCGTCCCTGCTCTAGCGCGCCCGGTCCCTTTCTGTCTCCATGGTTTAGCACCACCACCCCTCAACTCTCCGCGAGTCTTTGTGCTGGCAGTACCATTTCTTTTATTCGCACGCTGCATGCATACAATATCATGCAGAATACATTCTTTTACTTCAACACCAAACAGGTCGTCTTTGAGTTCAACTTCGCCAACTTTCTCTGCAAGGTTATTTGCGACATCACAAACTGCCATGATTATCTCCTTGTGAGCATCCCTGGTAAATTATGCTTTGGTAAAGATGCTGAGCAAACCGTTTTTTGCTCCGGGAACAGGGCCCTTCACGAGCACAACGTTGTCTTCTTCCCGCACATCGATCACTTTAAAATTTTTCTGGGTAACAAGCTCGTCTCCCATGTGCCCTGGGAGTTTTTTACCTTTTACAACACGAGCCGGCCAGGCACTGCAACCAATAGAACCAGGCGCCCGGTGAAAACCAGAACCGTGTGAAGCTTTACCACCGGCAAACCCATGTCGTTTCATGACACCTTGAAATCCGCGGCCTTTTGACTTGCCTGAGATATCAACTTGGTCACCAACTTTAAGCACTTCCTTTGCGGTAAATTCCTGCCCCACTTCATACGCATCCGGGTCTACTACCCTGAACTCGCGAATATGGTAAAAGCCTTTACCACCTGATCGCTTTGCATGTCCGGTTTCAGGTTTATTAAGCCTGCTTACCTTTTTTTCAACAAAACCAACCTGGATAGCATTATATCCTTCTTTGGCTATGGTTTTTTTCTGTAAAATCGTACAGGGTCCGGCTTCTATAACAGTGACGGGAATGGAGCGACCGTGCTCATCATAAATTCTCGTCATCCCTACTTTCCGGCCCAATATTCCTTTTGTCTTCGGCATTTGTCTACCTGTGTTCAATTAACAACTCACTATGCAGATGAACTTTCCGCCTGTATTGCCAATTAGCTAAGCATCAGGGAATCTTGATTTCTACATCTACACCAGCAGAAAGTTCAAGTTTCATGAGTGCATCTATTGTCTGCTGTGTTGGCTCCAGAATATCAAGGAGTCGACGGTGAGTTCTCATTTCGAACTGTTCACGCGACTTTTTATCGACATGTGGAGACCTCAGTACAGTGTACTTATTCTTACTTGTCGGCAACGGTATTGGGCCAGCAATTGTGGCTCCGGTTCGCCTTGCTGTTTCAACGATTTCCCGTGTTGAAAGGTCAAGCAATTTATGATCGTAGCCTTTCAGCCTAATACGAATCTTATCTGCCGGGATCATAGCACTCCTCTTATTCGATTATTTCGCTGACTACACCTGCGCCTACAGTTCGGCCACCTTCGCGAATTGCGAAACGGAGACCGGCTTCCATGGCGATAGGAGTAATCAACTCTCCAGTGATATGTACGTTATCACCTGGCATTACCATTTCCACGCCTTCCTCAAGCGTAACAATACCAGTCACATCAGTTGTACGAAAATAGAATTGAGGACGGTAACCGTTAAAAAATGGTGTATGACGTCCGCCCTCTTCCTTATTCAAAATATAGGCTTCTGCCTTAAACTTTTTATGCGGGGTTATTGAACCTGGCTTAGCAAGCACCTGACCACGTACGATTTCCTCGCGTTTTACCCCACGTAGAAGAGCACCAATGTTATCTCCGGCCTGCCCTTCGTCGAGCAGTTTACGAAACATCTCAACACCAGTACAGGTAGTTTTTGCAGTGTCACGGATACCTACAATCTCAATTTCATCACCAACATGGATGATTCCACGTTCTATTCTACCTGTCGCAACAGTACCGCGACCTGAAATGGAGAAGACGTCTTCAACCGGCATCAGGAAAGGTTTATCAACATCACGCTCCGGCTCAGGAACATATCCGTCAACAGCTTCCATCAACTCCCAAATACATTTTGCCTTTTCTTCATCTTCCGGATTTTCCAATGCAAGCAGAGCAGAGCCCCGGATAATTGGAATATCATCACCAGGGAAGTCGTACTTATCCAGCAGTTCACGGAGCTCCATTTCCACAAGCTCGATCAACTCCTCGTCATCTACCATGTCGCATTTGTTAAGAAAGACAACCATCGCAGGTACACCTACCTGCCGTGCCAACAAAATGTGCTCACGAGTTTGAGGCATAGGCCCATCGTCAGCGCCAACCACAAGAATAGCACCGTCCATCTGTGCTGCACCAGTGATCATGTTTTTGATATAATCGGCATGACCTGGGCAATCGACGTGAGCGTAATGGCGATTTACCGTTTCATACTCAACATGAGCTGTTGCAATGGTGATACCACGTTCCTTTTCTTCAGGTGCTTTATCAATATCGCTAAAGTCTGTGAAGGATGCTTGTCCTTTTGTGGACAGTACGCGAGTAATTGCCGCAGTCAATGTTGTCTTACCATGGTCAATGTGGCCAATTGTTCCTACATTGACATGCGGTTTAGTCCGCTCAAATTTTTCCTTTGCCATTGCAGCTACCTCTTAAGCTGTTATATCCGGTTAAAAGCCTTTAATCTTTTGTATAATAGCCTCAGCTTTTCTAGCAGGTACATCTGCGAAAGCTGAGAACTGCATCGTAAATACCGCTCGACCTTGGGTTGCTGACCGTAAATCCGTGGAGTAACCAAACATTTCAGATAAAGCCACTTCGGCGTGTATGGTCTGCCTGTCTTTATCAGCATTGACACCGTTTATTTGGGCACCTTTTCTGTTGAGGTCGTTTATAACCTCTCCCAAATAATCATCAGGAGTTATCACCTCAAGGGCCATAATGGGTTCCAACAGAACCGGGTCACCTTCTGCTGCGGCTTTTCTACAGGCCATCGTAGCCGCGACCCCAAACGCCATTTCAGTGGACCGTTCTTCATCGTACGAACCACCGACTAAAACTGCTTCGACATCTGCCATCGGATAACCGATCAGCGGGCCGGAATCCAAACTATCTAAAACACCCTTTTCGATCGCCTGACGAAATTCTTTAGGTATCAGTTTGTCATCTATATCAGAAGTAAAACTCGTCCCTGTTCCTTTCTTGCCAGGTCTAAGCTCTATCTCTACGTGACCGTACTGTTCTTTGCCGGTAACGTGGGTCTCAAACCTTCCTTCTGCACGAGAGCATTTTTTTATTGCTTCTCGGTATGCGACTTGAGGCCTGCCGACATTTGCAGCAACTTTGAAATCACGAATCAGCCGGTCTACAATTATCTCAAGGTGGAGTTCCCCCATTCCGGAAATAATCGTTTGCCCAGTGTCTTCATTTATGGACACTTTAAAGCTGGGATCTTCCTTTGTGACCTTGTCCAGACTGTCCATTAATTTACCCTCGTCTGCTTTAGACTTGGGTTCAATGGCTACACCAATTACAGGTTCAGGAAAGCTCATTTGCTCAAGGATTATATAATCCCCGGAACTACAGAGCGTATCGCCGGTAGTGGTGAATTTCAGCCCAACAATGGCACCAATATCCCCGGCACCGAGCTCTTTGACTTCTTCACGCTTATTCGCATGTAATTTAATCAATTTCGAGATTTTTTCCGTTTTCCGCTTTAGCGGGTTAAAGATCTTGTCCCCAACCTTAAAGGTTCCGGAATAGACTCTAACAAATGCTAAATTCCCTACAAACGGATCAGTTTGCAGCTTAAAAACCAAGCCGCAAAATTTTTCGCTCCTCTCGGATTTGCGGATAAGGGGCGCACCGTTCTTATCCGTCCCCTCAACTGGGGGAACATCTTCGGGTGATGGTAAATACCAGGCAACAGCATCAAGTAAGGGCTGGATTCCTTTATTCTTAAAAGCGGATCCACATAAAACTGGAACAAGGTCCATATTAAGAGTAGCCTTTCTCAATGCCCTGCGTAAATCACCGGGAGCAATCTCTTTGTCTTCTAAATAATATTCCATGACCTCCTCATCGAAGTCGGCCAACTTCTCGAGGAGCGCCATTCTGGCGGCCGATGAATCTCCTAACAACTCTTCAGGAATGCTTTCCATGGTTACGATTTCCCCCATGGATGCTTCATCAAATTTAAGCAGCTTCTGTTCAACAAGATCCACAATACCACTGAAAGAATCTTCTGAACCGACAGGAATTGCTATCGCTACAGGCACAGCACCCAATCGTCGTTCGATCTGCTCTAGACATTTCTCAAAAGAGGCCCCTGTACGGTCCATCTTGTTGACAAATGCTATGCGAGGTATGTTGTATTTGTCAGCCTGCCTCCAGACAGTCTCTGACTGTGGCTCAACCCCGCCTACTGCACAAAAGACGGCTACTACACCGTCCAGCACCCTCAGGCAACGCTCGACCTCTACTGTGAAATCAACGTGGCCGGGAGTGTCAATTATATTAATGGCAATATCTTTCCACTGACAGGTGGTAGCAGCAGAGGTAATGGTTATACCACGCTCTTGCTCCTGCTCCATCCAGTCCATGACGGCATTTCCGTCGTGCACTTCACCAAGCTTATGCGACTTGCCGGTATAAAAAAGAATACGTTCAGTGGTGGTAGTTTTCCCAGCGTCGATATGGGCCATAATGCCGATATTGCGCACCTTGGACAGCGAAGGTGATCCAGCCACAATTTACACCTGTATTCTCTTTAATCATTTTCTGATTATTTAAATTCAAAAAACGAAAACTGTTTACAGTAGACAAAACCTCCTGTCAACAGTTTTCTATGGTTTTTCAAAAAGATCCTTACCAACGATAATGAGCAAAAGCCTTATTTGCTTCTGCCATCTTGTGGGTATCGTCTTTCTTCTTCACAGAACCACCACGACTACTGTATGCATCAAGTATTTCAGCAGCAAGTTTCTGGGCCATTGTCTGGCCGGACCTACTCTGAGCGAACCCCACGATCCACCTGATCGCCAGAGCGTTACGACGCTCAGGACGAACTTCAATAGGTACCTGATAGGTTGCACCACCAACACGACGACTCTTGACCTCAATCCGAGGACGCACGTTCTCCATGGCCTCTTCAAAAATAGTCAACGGCTCTTCGTCAGCGATCTTTTGATCAACTATATCCATCGCATCGTAAAATATTTTACGAGCAGTGGTTTTCTTACCGTCCTGCATCAGACCATTGGTGAACTTGGAAACCAGCACCGAGTTAAACCTTGGATCTGGAGCAACCGGGCGCTTATCTAATAATTTTTTTCTAGGCATTTCATCCCCTACTATACCTTAAAGCAACCTCACTTAGGCCGCTTAGCTCCATACTTAGACCGACCCTGACGACGATCACTAACACCAAGGGTATCCAAGGTACCTCTGACTACATGATAACGAACACCTGGTAAATCCTTCACACGACCGCCTCTAATAAGAACGACCGAGTGCTCCTGCAAGTTATGTCCGATACCTGGTATGTATGACGTTACCTCTATACCATTAGTCAACCTGACCCTGGCAACTTTCCGCAATGCAGAGTTAGGCTTCTTGGGCGTTGTAGTATAGACACGGACGCACACACCTCTTTTCTGCGGACAACTCTGCAAGGCAGGAGTATTAGACCTCTTGGTGGTTTTTTTGCGTCTCTTCCTGACAAGTTGATTTATTGTGGGCATTCAAACCACTCCTTTAAAAATAAGCTTCATAACCATCAATTGGACACGAAAGGTTGGATATATAAACGAAACAATACTAAAGGTCAAGTTTATTTTTCAATTAACTGATTTCTTTAACCCGATATCGATCGAGCCCTGTTCCCGCTGAAATCAAGCGACCCATGATTACATTTTCTTTAAGACCGGACAGGTCATCAATTTTTCCTGCCATTGCTGCATTGGTCAGCACCTTGGTTGTTTCCTGGAAAGAAGCAGCAGAAATAAAAGAATCTGTAGACAAGGAGGCCTTTGTCACTCCTAGCAAAAGCGGTTCGGCAGAGGCAGGCTGTGCCCCCTCTTTGAGTAACCTTTCATTTTCTTCCTGGAACTTCCACCACTCCACCTGTTGATCAAGCATAAAAATAGAATCACCTGGATCGGTGATGCGAATACGCTTGAGCATTTGGCGAACGATCGTTTCAATGTGTTTATCATTAATCTTAACACCCTGAAGACGATATACTTCCTGGATTTCGTTCACTAAAAATTTTGCAAGTTCTTCTGCTCCAAGAACACGCAGGATGTCATTGGGAAGGACTGAGCCTTCCATAAGACGTTCGCCTGCCTTAACATAATCACCTTCGTGGGCGGTAATATGTTTGATCTTTGGTACAAGATATTCTTTTGGTTCTCCTGTTTCAGGAGTAACAATAACCCTTCTTTTCCCTTTCAGGTCTTTACCAAAGGTTACGCGACCGTCAATTTCCGTGATAACCGCCTGCTCTTTTGGTTTACGAACTTCAAAAAGTTCGGCAACCCTGGGAAGACCACCTGTAATATCTTTAGTTTTGGTTGTTTCCCTTGGAATTTTCGCAATAATAGTACCTGGCGTTATTTCATCCGACTCGTTAACAGTGATAACAGACCCTACCGGCAATGGGTATCTGGCAGCTAAATCACCAGCGGGAAGTTTAAGGGTTCGTCCTCGTTCATCTTTGATGGAAATTCTGGGATTCATCTGCTTAGAAGACGAACCAGGAGTAATAACCTTGCTGGCTTTACCGGTAATCTGGTCAACCCGTTCTTGCATGGTATCGCCTTCAACCACGTCACCATATTTAATTTTCCCTCCCACCTCTGTTACGATAGGAATGGAAAAAGCGTCCCAATCAGCAATAATAGTCCCAGGGTCCACTTTACTTGCTTCCTCCACACGAAGTACTGCACCGTATGGGATTGGAAAGCGTTCCCGGTCAACACCTTGGTCATCCAGGACCGTCACCTCCGCATTACGAGTCATGACGACAAGAAATCCTTCATCATTTCTAACAGAGTGAAGTTCCTTATATTGAATTTTGCCACCACGCTGAGTACGCACTTCAGCCTGCTCGACAGCCCTACTCGCAGTTCCACCGATGTGAAAGGTACGCATGGTAAGCTGAGTGCCTGGCTCACCGATAGACTGAGCAGCTATAATACCCACAGCCTCGCCAATATTTACCATATGGCCACGGCCGAGATCCCGGCCATAACACATAGCACAAACGCCCCTCTTAGCCTCACAGGTTAAGACCGAGCGAATCATAACCCGGTCAACACCAGCTGCTTCTATGGCCTCAACTTTTTCCTCTGTGATTTCTTCATCCATCTCTACCAGGACTTCACCGGTATGTGGATCGATGATATCTTCAAGGGCAACCCTTCCTAGGATACGCTCCCCAATGCGGACAATGACCTCACCACCTTCAATCAGTGGTTCAGCCTGCACCCCTCGCATGGTACCACAATCTTTAATAACAATGGTCGAATCTTGAGCTACGTCGACCAGACGCCTTGTCAAATAACCTGAGTTTGCTGTCTTAAGAGCGGTATCTGCCAGACCCTTTCGAGCACCATGAGTAGAAATAAAATATTCAAGGACATTCAGCCCTTCACGAAAGTTAGCTTTAATTGGTGTCTCAATAATTTCGCCTGATGGTTTAGCCATCAGACCACGCATACCAGCTAACTGGCGAATCTGATCCTTAGATCCACGAGCTCCAGAATCAGCCATTATATATACAGCATTGAAGCTCTTAATTTCCTGCACTTTACCAGAGAGATCAGGGGCGTATTCTACGGCCATTTCATCCATCATCTCTTTGGTGATCTTGTCAGTCGCCTTTGACCAAATATCGATAATCTTGTTGTATTTTTCACCGTCGGTTATCAAACCGTCAGTATACTGCTGGTCTACTTCTGCAGCCTCTGTTTCGGCATCTTCAACAAATTCTTCCTTTTTAACAGGAATCATCATGTCATTTATGCAGATGGAAATACCGGCTTTGGTCGCATTTTCGTAGCCTAAATCCTTCAGTCGATCAGCAAGGATAACCGTGTCTTTTGTGCCGGCATGGCGATAGGTATAATCTATGAGGAATGCAAGTTCCTTTTTGGAAAGTTCCTTGTTGACAAGTGAAAAAGGAACAGGACCAGGTAGCAGTTCGCCGACAAGCATTCGCCCAATGGTGGTTTGCACCAAACTGCCTTGAATACGAATTTTGACCCTTGCTTGCAAATGAGCAGCCCCGTGATCGTAGGCCATCCGTGCTTCCACGGGTGAACTATACACGGCCCCTTCGCCAATGACTCCGAACCGTTCCCTTGTCATGTAATACAAACCAAGAACAATATCCTGGCTTGGGATAATAATAGGGCCACCGTTGGCAGGGGATAAGATGTTATTTGTTGACATCATGAGAACCCTGGCTTCAACCTGCGCTTCAACGGAAAGCGGCACGTGGACGGCCATCTGGTCTCCATCAAAATCAGCATTGAAAGCAGCACAAACCAGCGGATGCAGCTGAATAGCCTTTCCTTCGATTAATACCACTTCAAAAGCCTGCATGCCGAGACGATGCAGCGTTGGCGCACGGTTCAGGATAACGGGATACTCTCTTACGATATCATCCAATACGTCCCATACTTCTTTCGCGCCTTTTTCAACCATCTTTCTGGCGCTCTTTATAGTAGTCACATACCCTTTTTGCTCAAGCCGATTGTAAATAAAAGGCTTGAACAACTCCAGGGCCATCTTTTTAGGTAATCCACATTGATGAAGCCGAAGATGAGGCCCAACAACGATAACGGAACGACCCGAGTAATCGACACGCTTACCGAGCAGATTCTGCCGAAAACGACCCTGCTTCCCTTTGAGCATATCGGAAAGAGATTTAAGCGGACGCTTATTGGGCCCGGTGATGGTGCGTCCTCTCCTACCATTATCAAAAAGAACGTCCACGGCTTCCTGAAGCATTCTCTTTTCATTACGAATAATAATATCAGGGGCATCAAGTTCGAGCAGTCGTTTCAGACGATTATTTCTGTTGATTACCCGCCGATAGAGATCGTTAAGATCTGAGGTTGCGAACCGGCCACCTTCAAGAGGTACAAGTGGACGCAAGTCGGGTGGCAAGACGGGAATAACCTCAAGGATCATCCACTCCGGCAAATTTCCTGAGTCACGAAACGCCTCTACTACGTTGAGTCTCTTCCCATACTTGGCTCGTTTGGTTGCAGACCCGGTTTCCTTCATTTCCCGGCGAAGGGTTTCAGAGAGCTCAACCAGGTCGAGTCCCATCAGCATCTCGCGAATAGCCTCAGCCCCTATGCCGACCCTAAAGGCGCCGGGATGATCCTCAAGAGCAGTTCGATATTGTTCTTCATTAAGCAAAGTCGCCACCGGCAGTTCTTCTACAGTGGAAGAGACAATTGCATAGGATTCAAAATAGAGAATGCGCTCCAGTTGCTTGAGCGTCATATCGAGAATGGCACCAATTTTCGACGGAAGGCTTTTCAAAAACCAAATATGAGCCACGGGGGCTGCTAACTCGATATGTCCTAAACGTTCACGACGAACTTTTGACTGAATAACTTCAACGCCACATTTTTCGCAGACAACGCCGCGGTGTTTCATGCGTTTATACTTACCGCAATTACACTCATAGTCTTTGACTGGTCCAAATATCTTTGCACAAAACAATCCATCGCGTTCCGGCTTGAACGTTCTGTAATTAATTGTTTCCGGCTTTTTAACCTCTCCATGGGACCATTCTCTGATCTTTTCAGGAGATGCTAAGGATATCTTTACTTTACTAAAACTGACGGGGCCTTTGGGCTTTGCAAAGAAGCTGAACAGTTCTTCCACGAATTCACCTATATATTTTCAAAAAAGTCATTGACGGTAGAAACGCACGTTGCATTTATTTGCTGGTAGTTTAAGTGCGCTATTCCTGCAGCTCTACATCAAGACAGAGCCCTTTTAATTCTTTAACAAGAACATGAAAGGATTCAGGGAGACCGGTTTCAAGAAAATTGTTGCCTTTAACAATCTTCTCATACATGGTTGTTCGCCCTTCTACATCATCTGATTTAACGGTCAAAAATTCCTTCAACGTGTACGCAGCACCATAGGCTTCCATAGCCCACACTTCCATTTCACCAAGACGCTGACCGCCAAATTGTGCCTTACCACCCAATGGCTGTTGTGTAACCAAGGAGTATGGTCCAGTGGATCGTGCATGGATCTTATTATCAACAAGATGGTGCAACTTTAGCATGTACATGATGCCGACAGTAACTTGATTGTCAAAAGCTTCACCGGTCAACCCATCATACAGGGTTGACTGGCCGACTTCATCTATTCCTGCCTCAACAAGTAATTGTCGAATTTCAGACTCGGATGCTCCATCAAATACCGGGGTAGCCATGTGTAAACCTGTACGAGCTTTACGGCCGAAGTCGAGCAATTGATCGTCGTCAAGTCCTTGCGTGAGTGCTTCATATTCTTCGACAGAATAGATTCTCTGCAACTGCGCTTTCAGCATATCGAGTTCATAATTTCTAGAGAAATTATAGATCTTCTCACCAAGTTTTTTTGCTGCAAAACCTAAATGACATTCAAGCACCTGGCCGACATTCATACGTGAAGGCACACCCAGCGGGTTCAGTACCAAATCGACTGTTGTCCCATCAGCAAAAAAAGGCATGTCTTCCTCAGGAAGCAGTCTGGATACCACACCTTTATTACCATGCCGACCTGCCATTTTATCGCCGACAGCGAGTTTACGCTTGGTAGCCACATAGACTTTAACCATCTTGACGACACCAGGGGGAAGATCATCGCCTTTTTCCATACGTTCGGCTATGCCTTCATATCGGGAACGGACAACTGCAGCCTGGCTGTTATAATTGGTAAAGACATTTTCAATCTGTTCGCTGTACTTTGCTTTCTCAGCAAAATCAAGCACAGGAAGCGCTGCAAAACTTACTTGGCCAAGAACTTTTTCGGTAAGTTGTTTACCCAGTGGCAGTATAACGTTGCCGGATTTGTCTACAATGTCGGATTTGGCAGTACGACCAACTAAAAAGGTAGAGAGTGTATTACGTACGCCTTTCTTGAGACTTTTCAGCTCGTCTTCCATATCACGGTTGAGACGTTCAATCTCATTTTCCTCAATCATGAGGGTACGTTCATCTTTATCGACACCCTTGCGTGAGAAGACCTTGGCATCGATAACCACACCTTCCACCCCGGGTGGGACACGAAGAGAAGAATCTTTAACATCTCCGGCTTTTTCGCCAAAAATAGCGCGTAAAAGTTTTTCTTCAGGGGAAAGCATGCTTTCACCCTTGGGAGTTACCTTACCTACCAGCATATCGCCGGGACCAACCTCAGCCCCCACCCTGACGATTCCCGACTCATCGAGATTACGCAAACCATCTTCACCGACATTTGGTATATCGCGCGTAATTTCCTCTTTCCCGAGCTTTGTATCCCGGGCCATGGTTTCGAAAATTTCGATATGGACAGAAGTAAATGTATCTTCGCGAAGCAACCTTTCGTTAATGAGGATAGAATCCTCAAAGTTGTATCCTCGCCACGGCATGAACGCTATTGTCACGTTTTTTCCAAGGGCAAGTTCCCCGATTTCACACGAAGGACCGTCTGCCAGTACAGTTCCTTTGGTTACCTTTTCGCCGGGCAAAACAAGCGGTTTCTGGTTAAAGCAGGTATTCTGATTGGACTTTTTATACTTAGAGAGCCTATATACCCCAATTCCGGTGTCAAAGCCATCGACTCCAGGTTCATCGTATCGAACGACAATCCTACAGGAATCTACCTCTTCAACCACACCGTCTCCACCCGCAAGAAGACATGCGCCTGAATCTCGAGCCACGTATTTTTCAACCCCGGTGCCGACAAGAGGGGAGCTGGGTTTTAACAGTGGTACTGCCTGGCGCTGCATATTCGACCCCATCAACGCACGGTTAGCATCATCATTCTCAAGAAAGGGTACAAGCGATGCAGCAACAGAAACAAGCTGATTAGGAGCAACATCCATCATGGTGACATCGCTGGAAGGCACCATCGATACTTCATTTTCCTGCCTTGCAATCAGATATTCCGTGGAGATCTGATTGCCATTCATCTCTACCTTAGCAGGAGCAATAGTATGTTTTTCTTCTTGTATAGCAGAAAGATACTTATACTCATCAGAAACAAGCCGCTCCTGAACATACCTGTAAGGAGTCTCAATAAAACCATATGGGTTTACTTTGGCATAGGTGGCCAGGGAAACGATCAAACCGATATTAGGTCCCTCAGGTGTTTCAACAGGACAAATTCTGCCATAATGAGTAGGGTGAACATCACGTACCTCAAACCCAGCACGCTCGCGGGAAAGACCACCAGGCCCAAGAGCGGAAAGTCGCCTTTTGTGAGTCACTTCGGAAAGGGGATTGGTCTGATCCATAAATTGTGAGAGCTGTGAGGTACCGAAGAATTCCTTAATCGCAGAGGTTACAGGCTTAGGATTAACAAGGTCATGTGGCATGAGAGTCTCAATCTCTTGCAACGTCATCCGTTCTTTGGTAGCACGCTCCATGCGGACAAGACCCATGCGATACTGGTTCTCACACAATTCACCGACGGTCCGCACTCTTCTGTTTCCAAGATGATCAATATCATCACCATCCTTAGATTCGTCTTTAATACGCACTAGATGCTGAACACCTTTAAGTATATCTTCCTTGGTAAGGGTACGGTCTTCAATAGGGGTATCTAACCCTAGCTTAGTATTGATTTTATACCGACCGACCTCAGAGAGATCATACGTCCCTGAATTAAAGAAAAGATTTTCAAAAAATGATTGGGCAACTTCAGGCGTTGGAGGACTAGAGGGTCGCAATCTCCTGTAAATTTCAATAAGCGCTTCTTCGGTATCTCTGACTTTATCAACAAAAAGTGTCTTACGGAAAGACTCACTGACACTTACGCCATCGATAAATAAAAGAGAAAAAGAATCAACGGGGTGTTCTTCTATGGATTCTAAAAATGCAGCAGTAATAGGTTCATTACACTTGGCAATAACCTCTCCGGTCGTATTATCGACGATATCTTGTGCAAAAAATCTTTCGAGCAACTGGTCAGGTTCAACAGCAACTTCCTCAATGCCGGCTTCAATAATCCTTTTGGAAAGCGCTTTAGATATTTTACGGCCTTTCTTTCCAATAACTGAACCATCTGCCGGACTAATCAGGTCAATATTAAGACGCTGTCCGGTGAACGTTTCAGGATTAAATTTGATACTGAACTGTCCATCTTTATAGTAGACAATATCAGATTTATAAAACTCCTGTAAAAGACTCTCATCATCGTATCCCAACGCCTTAAGCAGTACTGTAACAGGGAGTTTTCTCCGTCTGTCAATACGAACATACAGAACGTCTTTAATGTCGAACTCAAAATCAAGCCACGAGCCTCGAACAGGAATAATCCGCGCAGAATAGAGCCTTTTCCCTGAGGAGTGCGATTTACCGTTGTCATGGGTAAAGAAAAGTCCGGGAGATCGCTGCAGCTGGTTCACAACGACTCTTTCCGTACCATTGACAACAAAAACACCATCTTGGGTCATGAGCGGCAAAGCGCCAAGAAAAATTTCCTGTTCTTTTATGTCGCGTACAGACTGCACTCCGGTCTCTTCATCAACATCAAAGGTAATTAGCCTGACAGTGATTTTGACAGGCACCTCATAGGTCATTCCTCTTTCGACACACTCATCAACAGTATATTTAGATTCACCAAACGAGTATCGGACGAACTCAAGGGAGCATAGCCCGTTAAAATCGGTAATGGGAAATATATCTTGAAAAATTGCCTGTAAACCATGGAGTTGACGTTCGTCAGGTGGTATATCTCTTTGCAAAAAATGCTCATAAGATTCTCGCTGCATTGCTATAAGATGCGGCGGTTCAACAACGTGGCTTGTTTTGGCAAAACTTTTACGTACTCTTTTCATCGTTTTCCTCGAAATTTCCGCGAAATCTGGGGCCAGCAAAGAAACTTACTACTAACCGCCTGATGTTACGAATATATTTCCCCGTGTCTTAACTTCTACCCGCAAACGCAAGAACGCTACAGGATGATTAACCCTGTAGCGTTACCAGCGATGTAAGCTTTGTTGACGGGATAAATCCCGATCAACACGAATGAATATATTTTTATTTTATTTCGACTGCGCCACCAACGCCTTCGATTTGAGACTTAATCTCTTCAGCTTCTTCTTTGGTTACACCTTCTTTAATAGGTGCTGGTGCACCTTCAACCAGAGCCTTAGCTTCTTTCAAACCGAGAGAAGTGATGGCGCGTACCTCTTTAATGACTTTTATTTTCTGATCGCCAGCGGCGGTCAAAACAGCATCAAATTCGGTCTGCTCTGCTGCAGCGGCACCTTCATCGCCACCACCAGCACCAACAGCAGCAACTGCTACTGGTGCTGCTGCAGATACACCAAATTTGTCTTCAAGTTCCGTGATGAGCTCTGAAAGCTCAAGTACGGTCATATTGGAAATAAACTCAATTACATCTTCTTTAGTTACAGCCATTGTCTTTCCTCCGGACAAAATGTTCCCATAAATAGAATAATCTGGTACCACATGATTAACAGATTACAATTAGTTTTCTTTCTGCTCCTTGATGGCTTGCAGACCATAAACAAGTTTTTGCGGTATACCGTTAAGTACACGAACAAAACCTGTAGGAACAGCAGCCATTGTCCCAAGTAATTTACCAAGAAGTTCATCTTTACTTGGCAGCTTGGAAAGCGCGACAACATCTTCAGCGCTTAAAACACTTCCTTCCAAAGCAGCAGAACGAATCTCTAACGCTTTGAATTCTTTACTGAAAGCAGCTAATGCCTTCGCAGGTCCAACAGGTTCTTCAAAACTAAAAGCAATAGCTGTTGTTCCGGTAAAGGATTCCGTCAGTCCTTCATACTCTGTGCCTTTTACAGCAAGTCGCAGCAGTGTGTTTTTTGCAATCTGGAACTGCGCATCATTCTCACGCAGTACGTGGCGCAACTTCTCCAGTTCCGTAACCTTCAATCCTCGGTAGTCTGTAACTACTGCGAATTTTGCTTTGGAAAAGGTCTCGTTGAGCTCACTGACCAAACCGGTCTTTTCGTTGCGATCCAACGTAATTACCTCCTAAATGTCACGGGATTGTCAAAGTTGCAGATAGAGGAAACGACAAGACAATCTTTCGATACAGAAGTATCAACTTCGGCCTCGGCAGGATACTCCCAGTTGAGAGTAATTAAACATCCGTACCTGCTGTCTCTGACCATCCCAGGTTTAAAACCAATACAAGGTGAAAATTAGCTTAAAATTCTCCAAGTATAAAAAAGCTATCTAATCCCATAGTAAAAAGTATGAGATCAAGAAGCACTAAGCACCCTTGATTAAGGACCTGACCTGTAATGGGTCAACTTTAAAACCAGGTCCCATGGTGCTGGATAAGCTGATAGTTCTCAGATAAACCCCTTTACTTGAAGAAGGTTTCAGCTGTATCAATTTATCAACAAAAGCAGAAATGTTTTCACTTAACTTATCTACGCCAAAAGAAACCTTACCAATGGCGGCATGTACAACACCAGCTTTATCAACCCTGAAGTCAACTTTTCCCATTTTGACTTCCTTGACAACACGTTCGATATCAAAGGTAACGGTACCAAGCTTGGCATTAGGCATAAGATTTCTTGGTCCGAGAACGCGACCAATTTTACCTACTTCACCCATCATGTCAGGAGTGGCAATGGTTTTGTCAAACTCAAGCCATCCTTCCTTTATTTTCTCAACGAGTTCATCACTTCCGGCGAAATCAGCTCCAGCAGCAAGTGCCTCAGCTTCTTTTTCTCCTTTTGCGAAGACAAGCACCCTCACCTCTTTACCCGTTCCGTGGGGTAGGATTACACTTGAACGAACCATTTGATCAGCGTGACGTGGGTCTACACCGAGTCTCACTGCAATATCGACAGACTCGTCAAACTTTGCATATTTACCCTTGAGCATCAAATCGATAGCTTCGTCTAGGTCATACAGGTTGAGGGGATCCCTATCTTTAATACTATTCTTATAATTCTTTCCGCGTTTCGGCATTTTAACTCACCCTAATTAAATTCTCCCTGGCACAAGGTGAACTGTGCAGGTATAACGAACCGGTTGAAAATATCAAACAACCGTTATGCCACAGCTTCTGGCAGTTCCTTCAACAATACGTACGGCCTGATCAACTGTAAAAGCATTAAGATCAGGCATCTTGATTTCAGCAATCTCTTTAATCTGATCCTTACTCAGTTCAGCAACACGTTCGCGTTTTGGATTACTTGACCCCTTATCCAGGCCGGCAGCTTTAAGCAGCAAGACTGAAGCCGGTGGGGTTTTTGTAATAAAACTGAATGATCGATCATTATAAACCGTTATAACAACCGGAATAATGGTATCCCCTGCGCTCTGCGTCTTCGCATTGAAGGCTTTACAGAAATCCATTATATTCACACCATGCTGTCCAAGTGCGGGGCCAACAGGAGGTGAAGGGTTAGCCTTACCGGCTGGAATTTGCAATTTAATATATGATTGTACTTTTTTTGCCATGATATACTCCTACACTAAACTCAACGTGCCTAGTTATTACTTACCTGTATATATTCAAGCTCTACAGGGGTTGATCGCCCGAATATAGACACCATTACCTTTACGCGTCCTTTATCAGGATAAACTTCCTCTATAACACCTTGGAAATTTGCAAAAGGACCGTCAATAACCCTAACCGTATCACCTTCAGCAAAGACAACTTTTGGTTTTGGCTTGCTTGCTCCCTCGGCTATACGGCCGATAATTTGCATTGCCTCCTTATCTGTCAGAGAGGGTATCCGTTTAAAAAGCTCTTCGCCGGCAATAGCTTGATTCGCGTTAACACCAACAAAACCAGTCACACGGGGTGTTTCTTGAACTGTGTGCCAAGTATGCTCGTTCATTTCCATGTTTACCAGAATGTAGCCTGGAAAGAATTTGCGCTCTGAGGTTTTCCTTGACCCCTTTACCATCTCAACCACCTGCTCAGTAGGCACGAGCACTTCACCGAACATCTCTCCTTGTCCCGCATTTTTAATGCGTTCCTCCAGAGTAGCTTTTACCTTATTTTCGAATCCGGTGTGGGTGTGTACAATATACCAGTGCTTTGCCATATATTTAGGAGGGGCAGAGAGTTAATTAAGGAGAGTGGAAACGAACTTGCCTAACAACAAATCAACCATCCCGAGATAGAGTGAAATGATGACGACCAAAACAATAACAAAACCAGTAAGGCCAACAGTCACTTTCTTTTGAGGCCAAGCAATCTTATTAAACTCAACCTGCACTTCCTGAATGAATGCTCGAATAGCGGAAGGTGAAAAACTTGCTTTTTTTCCTGACGTGGCAATGTCTTTCTTGCCAACACTTTTCGCCTTGATACTCCGGGATTTTTTCTTAGCTGTCATTATCTCTGACGGGTGAGTTATCTTAAGTTGATACTGCTGACAAATAATGGCAGGCCAGGAGGGATTCGAACCCCCAACCCCCGGATTTGGAGTCCGGTGCTCTACCAATTAGAGCTACTGGCCTGCAGACTATTTTGTTTCCTTATGAGGAGTATGCGTTTTACAGAACGGACAGTACTTCTTCAACTCCAGCTTATGTGGAATTGTCCGCTTATTTTTGGTGGTGGTGTAATTTCGCTGCTTACAATCTTGGCAAGCAAGCGTGATAATATCTCTCATGATACATCCCAATAGAGTGACTAAAGCCGGGACAATGCCCGGCTACAAGATCCACTACACTAAAGTCCATCCTGCCCGATACAGCAGGAAAAAACTATTTTATTCAATTATTTCGCTTACAACTCCAGCGCCAACTGTTCGACCGCCCTCGCGGATTGCAAAACGTAACCCTGCTTCCATCGCGATTGGAGTTATGAGCTCTCCGGTAATATGAACATTATCACCAGGCATAACCATCTCAACTCCTTCCTCAAGCGTAACAATGCCGGTCACATCCGTTGTACGGAAGTAGAACTGCGGACGATATCCGTTGAAAAATGGAGTGTGTCGACCACCTTCCTCTTTATTGAGGATGTAAGCCTCAGCTTTAAATTTCTTATGAGGTGTAATCGAACCTGGTTTAGCAAGAACCTGACCACGGACTATTTCTTCGCGTTTCACACCACGAAGTAACGCTCCGATATTGTCACCAGCTTGCCCCTCATCAAGGAGCTTGCGGAACATCTCAACACCGGTACAGGTTGTCTTTGCAGTATCTTTAATACCAACAATCTCAATTTCATCACCAACGTGGATAATCCCTCGCTCTACACGGCCTGTAGCAACAGTACCTCGACCCGAAATAGAGAAAACATCTTCAACAGGCATCAAGAAAGGTTTATCAACATCACGCTCCGGCTCAGGTACATAGCTGTCAACAGCTTCCATCAGTTCCCAAACGCACTTAGCCTTTTCTTCATCTTCAGGGTTTTCCAGCGCCAGAAGTGCGGATCCACGAACGATCGGAATGTCATCACCAGGGAAGTCATACTTGTCAAGCAACTCACGAAGCTCCATCTCTACCAGCTCGATAAGCTCTTCGTCATCTACCATGTCACATTTATTAAGAAAAACGACCATGGCAGGAACGCCGACCTGACGAGCAAGAAGTATGTGCTCACGGGTCTGAGGCATTGGACCATCATCTGCACCGACAACCAAAATAGCGCCGTCCATCTGAGCGGCACCAGTGATCATGTTCTTAATGTAATCAGCATGCCCTGGACAGTCTACATGCGCATAGTGACGAGCTTCAGTCTCGTACTCTACATGAGCCGTGGCAATCGTGATACCGCGCTCCTTTTCCTCAGGAGCCTTATCGATATCACTAAAGTCAGTAAATGCTGCCTGCCCTTTTGTAGAAAGTACTCGAGTGATTGCTGCGGTGAGTGTTGTCTTACCATGGTCAATGTGGCCGATAGTCCCAACATTGACATGTGGCTTCGTCCGCTCAAATTTTTCCTTTGCCATTTAACGTCTCCTCGGACAAAATTTCAACTTGACTCAGCCGACCTATTAGCGCAATCGACTGATACTTGGAGCCCACGACCGGACTTGAACCGGTGACTTCCTCCTTACCAAGGAGGTACTCTACCACTGAGTTACGTGGGCCCAGAATCTTTGTGTACACACAATAAAGCTCCCTATTATTTACACGCTGGAGCGGGAAACGAGACTCGAACCCGCAACCCTCAGCTTGGAAGGCTGATGCTCTACCAATTGAGCTATTCCCGCCCGTGCTTAGCAAACAACAAAAGGAGCAAAAACTTATTACTTTTTCCAGTAATCAGATGGTGGAGGGGGGAGGATTTGAACCTCCGAAGGCTACGCCGACAGATTTACAGTCTGTTCCCTTTGACCACTCGGGAACCCCTCCACTATATATTTCTTTCAGGCACCACTTGAATCCCTGCGCCTGCTCATCTCAACTTGGAGCTGGCGATGGGACTTGAACCCGCAACCCCCTGATTACAAATCAGGTGCTCTGCCAGTTGAGCTACGCCAGCCTGAAGTCAGCCATTATACAGCTATTTTTTCCTTTGTCAATCTTTTTTTCACTTTTCTTGACTCCAACTAGTAACACTTGCGGATACAAAGACTGGATCTTCCAAAGAGATGTTTGGCAATCGACTTACCATCACCAAAAAATCGGTGCACATCTCTTTATCCTATTGCGATCGAAAAAACAACAAAAAAAAAGCCGGAGGCAAAAAGCCTCCGGCTTGCACAACAAACTTGGCAGATTATGTTTAATCGTTCAACGGATCCTTAACATATGCAGATTCGCGGAATCGCTCAAATGCCATGGCAAACGTCCTGAAAACGATATGAGCAAATTTTGTATATGGTAGATACAAAAACAGCATCATAACCGAAACAAGATGCAAATAATATACAACATATCCCAGGGAAGGTATACCAACCAAACGAAGCAGCTCGGCTGCCAAACCAGTAACACCGACACCTGCGATCATCCAAATGAGGAACCAGTCGTAAAAGGTGTTACTCGCCTTCCCTTCAGCCTCCATTTTTGTGCGGTTCATCCACAGTATTCCAATACCTACAATCATCGCCACAGCAGAAACATTGGCAAGGAGCTTTATAGGGTTCCACATGGATATAGGTCCATGCATCGATGGAATAAAGATGCCTATTACATCCTGGGTAAAGGCTGAATAAATGGTTACGATAAACAAACCAATAAAAGCGAGCATCAGGGGTAAATGTCCACGAACCCTGTCTACATTAACGGTACACTCACGAAACCGGTTATGTGAAACTATTTCCTTGAGTGATGGCCAGAGAAAATCCTTGATAAACAAAGAAACTGAAGGTCTGTAGAGCACTTCACCTATGCCAAGATTCTCTTCCATTTTTTTCCACATGGAAGAAATAGCCTTGTATAAAGAAAAGGCTGCAATACCAACGGCCGAGAGCATTATGATATCAATAAAAAGTACATTTTTTGATAACAATCGAAAATCCCAGTGCCCAAAAAAATGGGTGTATCCTACATGGGCAAATTTCTCACCGGCAGGAATATGCATTCCTCCGGAAATAAGCCATAACACAAATATAGTTACAGCAGGTATGCCTATGAGCATGGGCAAATTTTTTGCGCTGCTGCATAATTTGGCCAATCCACTTGGCCATCCATAATGCTGATAAGCGTATGCTCTAATCGCACCAAGTACATCACCTGGTTTTGCTCCCCTTGGACATGCATCAGAGCAATCACCGCAGTGATGACAAAGAAAAACATTGGGATCTGCAAGGAGCTTTTCTTTCATTCCCCACTGTGCGAGAATCATTTCTCTACGGGGAAAAGGGTCACCGTCTTTTGACAGCGGACAAGCGACTGAACAAGTGGCACACTGGTAACACTGCTTTAGAGTATCACCACCAGCCTCCTTCATAGCCTTAATAAAATTAAAATCCGGCTGTACGTTCATAGATATAATTTCCTCCTGTTATGAAATATGCCAAACCATTATCATTTTCACTGTAACAATGCCAAACGAAAGAAATCTCTGCAGCCCATTCATATATGGGCCGCAGAGCGTGGAACGGGAACTAGAAGCCCTTAAATGGGTTTGGTCCCATTTCAATGATAGACTCCACAAACTCATCAACGATGGCTGGGACTTTATCATAGTCGGAGATGGCTATTTCATGCACTCCACATCTTTCAGGCTCAAGACCGAGGGAACCGAGAGTCTCGCCGATATTTTCCATACGTTTAGTCGCAATTTCAGACCCTTTGACAAAGTGGCACTGATAATCGTCACCATATTTACAGCCAAGTAACAGTGCACCATCCATTCCTGAAGACATGGCATCTTTAATCCAGACCATGTTAACGGAACCAAGACAGCGTACCGGAATGAACCGAACCAACGTGTTCATTTTATTACGGTGCATTCCAGACATGTCGATCGCTGGATATGCATCGTTTTCACAAACAAAGACAGCAATTCTCAGTTTATCTTCATCATCATCGGGTACCTCAATAGCCTTAACCATTGAACCGATCATGTCGATACTGTAATCAGCAAAATTGATAATACGTTCCGGGCAAGCCCCCATACAGGTACCACAACGACGACAGCGGGTCGGATTCGGTAATGGAGTACCTTTTTCGTCATCATCGAGAGCGCCAAAAGGACATTCTTCCGTACAGCGCTTACACTGCGTACAGCGAGACATGAAAAAGTCCGGATAGGTCTGATCACCGGAACGCGGATGGACGGAAACACCACGATTAGCAGACTCAATACACTGGATTGCTTTGAGAGCAGCACCAGTAGCATCATCTATGGTCTCTTCCATGGTTTCAGCTTTACGAACACCACCACAGGTGTAGACACCGGTTCGACGGGTCTCATAAGGAAAACAAATAAAATGAGAATCCGCATAACCATCGAAAAGATCAAGATCCAAGAAGGCAGGTCCCTGACGATACGCCAGATTAATCACTGACTCCTGAGCAGTTGTAGGTTCCATACCAGCGGCCAGAACCACCATATCAACTTCAAGGGCAAGGTCTTCACCAAGCAAGGTATCCTCTGCAGTGACAACAAGCCCACTGCCTGATTCCTCTACTTTGGTTACAGCAGCCTTGGTCATGAAAACGCCGTCTTTGGACTGCATTCCTTTATAGAACAGTTCAGCATTACCAGGTGTACGCATATGCTGGTACAAAATAAAGGCCTGACCATTTTCAGGATTATCATCTACTACATAGTTAGCCTGCTTCAGTGCGACCATGGAAGTAACAGAGTTACAGAAAGGAAAATCCTTGTCACTTTCTTTGGCACCAGGGCTTAAAACAAAAGCAACCCTTGCAGGTACACTCCCTTCCTTGGCGAGCTTTTCAAATTCAGCGTTGGTGACTACTTTAGCGTATTGATCGTAGCCAAGATGTTCGAATTCTGAAACAGAAGCCGGCTTCCAGCCTGTGGCAAGTACCACAGCACCAAACATCTCACCATTCGGATTAAGTTCAGTATATTTAACAAGGCCATCATTGGGATCTTCCAACTCACCCTTATCGATCTTTTCTTGTTGATCTACGGTTACCTTCTCGGGTGCATCCCATTCGGTAGCAACGCCGGCGTCCTTAATAGTAACATTAAATGCTCCTGGTGAACCACCAATACGAGCTACTTCTGCTCCGGTTTTAATGGTGATTTTCCCATTAGACTGAACGTCAGCAATCATCTGCTCGATATTAGGGGCTTCAAGCTCTGCATAAGGGTAGGCGGTTGGGAACATCTTTCTCCAGCCCAGAGCTTTCCCGCCGATTACAGCCTCTTTTTCAACTATAGTAACCTCATAACCAGCCTTGGCAGCTTCGCTGGCAGCAGTGATACCTGCAATACCGCCACCCATGACAAGAATTTTCTTGCTCAGGGTTTCCATCAAATAAGGTTCGGGCTTCTCAGTCTTCTTTGCACGGGTAACTGCCATACGCACGTAGTCTTCGCCCATTTCCTGAATAAATTCGTCGACCTCCTCAGAGGCCTCCTCACCTTCTTCAGGCTCACCAACAGTCCATGCAACATGCTCACGCAAGTTACCGCGAACAGTGATGGTATCTTCACCAAAATTAAATTCATCCTGCATTACACGGGGAGAACAGGCGCAGACGACGATGGTATTGACCCCATTATCTGCTATATCCTGCTCGATAAAAGAACGTCCGCCTGCACCACAAAGGCAGGCGTGTTCTTTCATTTCAATGCCGGTTTCAGATGCTGCTTCCTTGAGTCCGTCTACATCCAGGACATCACCAATGCCGCACCCTGTACAAAGATATGCACCATATACTTTATCCATTGTCTCTCCTCCTAGCGTCCGATCTGAATTGCTTTAAGAGCCGCTGCAGTAGAAGACTGGCCGCTGGTGTACACGTCAACAGCAGCTTTTGCACAGCCAGCAGATATCATCCCTTTTTCAGGCTCGGAAACAATAAAGCCATTACCATCGATGGTAAGACCAAGTTCCTGCCCTTGAGCCATTGCCGGCTTCATACCTGTTGCAAGAACACACATGTCAACTTTCTGTTGAACCTTGTTTGCAGTCAAGGTGTCCTCAGCGATTACTGTAACACCACCGTCACCCTCAGCTACGATATCGGCTACTTTTCCTTTGATGAAAGTAGTGTTCTCGTCGGCTGTGAATTTTTCACGGAAACTTTCGTATTTACCCGGGGTACGAAGGTCAATATAGAATACATAAATCTTAGCTTCCGGATACTGTTCGCGGATATAGGATATCTGCTTGAATGTTGCCATGCAGCAGATATAGGAACAATGTTCCATATGATTTTCATCACGAGAACCGGCACACTGCACAAACGCAAACGATTCAGGCTCTTTATCATCACCTGGACGAAGGATTTTGCCGGCTGTAGGACCGTTGTCAGCAGCCAGTCTTTCCATCATCATGTTGGTAATGATAGCAGGAGAAGAATTGAATTTGAGATTTTCAATTTTCTCGGCATCATAAGGATTCCAACCTGTAGACCAGATAATAGCACTCACATTCAAAGTGAATGTTTTACTCTGCATTTCCGTATCAACAGCATCGTATTTACAGGCAGCTTTTACAGCCTCAAGACATTCGGCGGAACAGGCTTCCTTATCAAGCACATAACGACGTGGAAAAGCCATTTCATGCGGTAAATAAGCAGCCTTGATTTTTCTCATGCCAAAGTTAAAAGGGTCATCAATTTCATCAGTACAGGCGGCAGCACAATCACCACAGGCAGTACAGTTGGAATTAATGTAGCGCGGTGCTGTTTCAAGTTCGACTTGAAAGTTACCAGGTCCACCAGAAACCGATTTGACGGTTGTCATGGTGTAGGTTCTGATTCCTCGATTGTCCTTGATACGTTTAAAGTTAATCTCAAGACCACAAGTCGGCGGACAAAGTTTTGGGAAATATTGATTTAACTGTGCCACACGACCGCCGAAATAGGGATTTTTATCGATTAGATACACATCTTTACCGACTTCCGCAGCCTCCAAGGCAGCTGTCAGGCCGCTAATACCACCGCCGACAACCAGTACTGCACCATTTCCTGCAGTGTCACTCATGCCAAACCTCCATAACTGCTGATAATTAATGAAAGGAGTTTTTTGTTTCAATTGATCCGAAGAGAAGAGTTAACCTATCTTCTGTATCAACTCAAACAAAATTACCCCCGCCATACAAAAAATCTCCAGACCCCATAAAGGAGTCTGGAGATTCGTAGGTCACACTATCAATATCGAACTGAAATTAGATCCAAGGATCTGTTTCAATGATGTTGATGCATTCAACCTTTTCACACTTCCACTCTTCGGTCTTAGGATCGTAGGTGGAGTTAACGAAAGCTTTCCAGTTTTCGTCATCACAGGTTGGGTAGTCAGAGCGGTAGTAGAATCCTGGGTAACGGGATTCTTTACGGAACTCAATGTGACGGATGTGGGTTTCAACACACCAAATGCGATGGTAGTTTTCCCAAGCACGCATCAATTCGTGCAGGTCGCCGGCTGCCATTTTCGCAGCATCTTCACGCAGCATCTCAAGGAGATCCAAACAGATGTTGAGAAGCTTACCGGAGGTCATATAGTATGTAGCAACACCACCACCATACTCATCGGTAGCCTTCATCAGGCGCATCATCATACCTGCAGGCTTGCAGTAGTTAGGATTGACGTTTTCAGCTGTAGAAGCGCCAACAAACTCATGGTAACGCTTAACTGGTGCATAAATCTCATCAGCCAGTTCCTGAGCGGTTTGAGCCAGTTCAGGAGTGAAATCAGCGTTGTCACGACAGTACTTAACCATCTGCTTAGCACAAATACGACCTTCAGCGTGAGAACCGGAGGAGAACTTATGTCCGGAAGCGCCAACACCATCACCAGCGGTGAAGAGACCGTTAACGGTGGTCATACGGTTATAGCCCCACTTGTACTGATGAGAACGAGGACCATCTACAGAAGGTACCCACTCTTCTTCAGGACCGGATGTCCAGATACCACAACAACCGGAGTGAGATCCGAGCATGTATGGTTCGGTAGGCATGATTTCAGAACCTACTTTTTCCGGCTCAACGTTCATACCGGCCCAGAGACCAGCCTGACCGACGGACATATCAAGGAAATCTTCCCAAGCTTCTGACTCAAGGTGTTTCCAGAACTTCTTAACAGCTTTCTCATCTTTACCGGCAGCGCGCTGGTCATCGAGGAAAGCGTTCAAAGCAACGTCGGTAGCCATGTAGATAGGACCGCGACCTTCTTTGAGTTCATTGATCATCAGGTGGTTACGCAGACAGGTAGGAGTAACCGCAGAGGCACCGTAAGGCATGAACTTCTCGAGTTCGTCCTTAACTGCGTCTGTGTTTGCATAGAACTCACCAAGACCATTCTGTACTTTAGCTTTGAACAGAAGGAACCATGCACCAACAGGACCGTAACCATCTTTAAAACGAGCTGGGGTGAAACGGTTTTCCATCATGGTCAAGGTAGCGCCAACCTGAGCACACATTGTGTAGGTGGAACCAGCATTCCATACAGGATACCATGCGCGGCCTTTTCCTTCACCAGTTGAACGTGGACGGAAAATATTTACTGCGCCACCACATGCAACCATAGCGGTTTTACATTTGTATACGTGAACTTTATTTTCACGGGTAGAGAAACCTACAGCACCAGCAATGGTATTCTCTTTGTTCTTGTCAAGCAGCATCTTAACGATGAATACACGCTCGTGGATATTGTCTTCACCAAGGGCTTTTTTCGCAGGCTCAGCTACGATACACTTGTAAGACTCACCATTGATCATGATCTGCCATTTACCTGTACGTACAGGGGCTCCGCCCTCACGCAGGGTTGGAGCAGGCTTGGCGCCATCAAGGTTCTCGCCAGCATCGTTCTTCTTCCAAACGGGCAGACCCCACTCTTCGAACAACTTAACAGACTCATCAACGTGACGACCAAGGTCATAGATAAGGTCTTCGCGTACAACGCCCATAAGGTCATTACGTACCATTTTTACGTAATCTTCGATGGCGTTCTCACCGATGTAGGTATTGATCGCGGACAGGCCCTGAGCAACAGCACCGGAGCGCTCAAGAGAAGCTTTGTCACAAAGGATGATTTTCATTCCTTCTGGGGCCCACTTGCCGATCTCAAAAGCTGTACCACAAGCAGCCATTCCGCCACCTACGATCAACACATCACACTCATGCTCTACAACTTCTGGATCCACTACTGCAGCGAGTTCGCCCAGTGGCTTATTTGGTAATGCCATAATTTCTATCTCCTAATAATTATCTAGAATAGAGTTATCAATTCATCCCTTAACAAACTAAGCTTACGCCAGTTTGCTAGGTGTAGGCAGATCGCTCTCAAGAAGCAAACACTCGTCATCAAGGTTTGCACCTGTTTCACCAGGATATTCGTTGGCAGCACCTTCAGCAGTTGTCCGAATAGGGAACTTGAAGCGCTTCATGTTGCCATTACGGAACTTAACTGTCCACATGATGGAGTCAGAAGACCGCATTGGATGAACTTGGCCACCCATTGGTACAAAGTCATCATAACCACGAACAAAGATTGCGCCCTGTGGACAAATCTTAACACAGGAATAACACTCCCAACATGCATCTGGCTCTTGATTGTACGCCTTCATTTCCTCAACATTGAGGACCATCAGGTCGTTTGGACAGATGTACATGCAGGCAGTCTTGTCGCCGCCCTTGCAGCCATCACATTTTGAAGGATCTACGTAACTTGGCATTAAACTACCTCCTCACTTGTTTTTTCCTTTATGGTGCCCGTAGATGGGCAACCAATAACCTCTAGCTTGATATTTCGAAGAAAAACAAAATCATATTTAAAAACGACTTGTTCTTCACCGCAACCCGCAACCAGTAACTTGTTAGTTTTACTAACTTTTAGCCAGCCCCACTTTTAGGGGCGAAAAAATGAACAGCCACTCATTAAAGGTGAACCGCACATTTAATTTGTTGCCTGCTCAATGTCAAGAAAAATCGTCAAATCAAGGCTGAACAGCAAAATTTATAAAAAGCATCAGAAATATGCATATATACTGATGATTCTCTTGCTTTACCTGAATTTTTTCTTGAAAAAAAAATAAATATTGGTCTTTTTGACCCACAAAAAAGACAAATTTACTGTCCAATCACATTTCGCTGTAATCCGATCTTGCCAGCACTTCTCTTGGCCTCGACCCATCAGCTGGGCCGACGATTCCTTCTCGCTCCATAGTTTCTATCATTCTCGCTGCCCGGTTATACCCTACTCGTAGCCGCCGCTGAACCATGGAAATAGAGGCTTGACCTGTTTCAGTCACAACGGCAACAGCCTCGTCATATTTTTCGTCATACTCTTCAGACGATGTATCATTGCCATTTGATTCATCTTCTACGCTTTTGAGCACGGTATCATCGTACTCTGCCTTTCCCTGTTCCTTGAGAAAATGAATAATGCGCTCTGTTTCCTGCTCTGAAATAAATGCACCATGAATCCGCTGTAGTTTCGCGGCTCCCGGAGGTAGAAAGAGCATGTCGCCCATTCCTAACAAATGTTCTGCCCCTGATCCGTCCAGAACCGTTCGTGAATCAACCTTTGAAGAAACTTTAAACGAAATCCGGGTTGGAAAATTTGCTTTAATCAGTCCGGTCAAAACATCCACCGAAGGTCGCTGGGTAGCCAAGACGATGTGCATCCCTGCAGCCCTTGCCATCTGCGCCAAACGAGCAATTGACGTTTCGACGTCTTTTGAGGCCACCATCATCAGGTCTGCAAGTTCATCCACAATGATGACAATATAAGGCAGTTTTTCTTCTGCAACCTGGTTATAGGTATAAAAAGATTTCACTCTTTTTTCTTCAAGCAGCCGATAGCGCCGCTCCATTTCGCGCACAGCCCAAATAAGCGCTCTAGAAGCCATTTTTGCCTCCACCACTACCGGATGAAGAAGATGGGGAATATCATCGTATACCGACAATTCAATCCTTTTAGGATCAATCATCAGCAACCTGACCTCTTCCGGGGTCGCCTTGTACAAAATAGAGGCGATAAAGGCATTTATAGCTACAGATTTACCGGCTCCGGTAGCACCGGCTATCAACAGATGAGGCATTTTTGACAAATCCGCTACCACTGACCGCCCGACAACATCATACCCTAAAGCGAGAGTGAGCATGGATTTCGAAGCTCTATATTCCTTTGAAAGGAGAATATCGCGAAGAAAAACCATTTTTCTGGAAGGATTTGGTATTTCAATACCAATAGCTGCTTTTCCTGGGATGGAGCCTACAATACGTACCCGATCAACTTTCAGGACCATCGCCAGATCATCGGCTAGCGCAACGATTTTATTTATCTTTACACCTGGTGCCGGGGCATACTCGTAGGTCGTAACCACAGGGCCGGGTGATATGCCGACAACGACCCCCTCCACACCAAAATCAAGTAACTTATCTGCTAAAACCTTACTGATCTCAAGGTAATACTCACGACTTACCTTGACATTCTCCTGTGTATTCTCATTCAGTAACGATACGGAAGGAAGCCGATATTGGCCGGCTTTTATTGGCTTTAAAGAAAACCCCTTTTCCTCTTCCAGTTTTTCCGGCTCACATAGGACCGGCTCATGAACCGCAGGTGGTGCGGGGGCAATGGGGGGCAAATTTTTTGCAACAGAGACCGGCTGTTGCTTTTCTACAGGTTCTTTCCTTGTGACTGCTTTTTTCAGGTAAGTACAAAGAGATAAAAACAACCCCAGACTTCTTTTCCAGCTCCAATGCATGGTGCCCAGCAGTGAAAAACGAACAGCGGCCATCAACGACAAAACAAGCACCAGAGTTAACAGCAATATCGAACCGACGTTACCGACGGCCCCGCTTAAAGCCGTCCAAAGAAACACACCCACAAATCCACCAGGGGTAATATATCGCCCTATTCCCCCCCATGCCCCGGACATACCAAGCAGCCCAGCTGAGGACAAAAGCGTCCCTGTAATACCCACCACTACATATGGTATTCGATTTAGCTCAGACCAAGAGAATAAAAATGCGCCTGAAACGTAGCACAAAATACCTACCGCAAAAAAAGCAGCCAATCCCAGAAAAGAAAAAAGATAATGTGCGCTGAAAAAGCCTATGGATCCACACCAATTGGCAGCTGGTTCCTGCAACCCTTGACCAGGCTTAAGTAACGGAAGCAAGTAACTGACAAGACAGAGCAAAAGAAATAAAGCAAAAAAGATAAAAAAAAGTGCTGCGGTTTCCCTCAAAATCCTTGATTCTTTCCTCACTGAACGTGCCATTGACTAAATATTCTCTCCGTATACGTGGTCGGTTGATAGGTCAGCAGTTTTGCTTTCGCCGATATACATCGTCTTTCCGGCGCCTGATTTCAAAAAAGCAGACAGCTGCCGACCGGTGCCCGACGGTCTACACTATTTGAAAATAAAAATCAAAATATCCCCGCAGTTACTGTCATGCGGGGATAGAGAGGGAACTACATAAGAAGAGAAAGAAACTGTTTTTTGGGGCTACTGCTTTGAGACAAGCATAGCCTGAACTGAATCGAGAATCCCATTGATAAAGGCTATCGACTCCTTTACAGAATAGCGCTTTGCAATTTCAAGCGCTTCATTGATGGCGACCTGATTGGGCACGTCACGGCCATACTCCATTTCATATACGGCAATGCGCAAGATGTTTCGATCCACCACAGACATCCTTTCCACCCGCCAGTTGTGCGAATGCTTGGCAATAAGCTCATCTATACCATCCCGGTATTTGCAGAGTCCCTGCACAAGCTCGCTCCCGTACGGTAGGGCTCTTTTGTTTGTTTCAAATACTTGGCAAAAAACATCCAGCGACTCGGCCACGGCTTCAGGAGCGCAAGAACACTTCTGAAAATCGTGACCATACAGAAACTGAAGGGCCAATTCTCTTGATTTACGTCGTAATCCCATTCAAACCGCCCTTACGTACTGTTTCTTAATCACTCTATAAAAACGACCATCCAGACAGATCACCATAGCAAACATTGATCAGCCGACGGCTTCCATGAGGTTGACCATTTCAAGTGCAGCAACGGCTACATCCGACCCTTTGTTGCCCGCCTTGGTTCCGGCACGTTCTATTGCCTGCTCAATGGTCTCGGTCGTCAAAACGCCGAAAAGAACAGGCACGCCGGTATCAAGCATAACCTGGGCCGACCCTTTGGCGACTTCCCCTGCGACAAAATCAAAATGCGGGGTTGCCCCTCGGATGACTACTCCGATGCAGATAACAGCATCATACTTGCCTGATTTGGCCATTTTTTGTGCAACGAGCGGGATTTCAAATGCGCCTGGGACCCGGGCAACATCAACATCATCAGTGTTGACACCGGATCGTGTTAAACTGTCCAATGCACCTTCAAGT
The DNA here is from genome assembly GCF_016918565.1 of Desulfogranum marinum. Lineage (GTDB taxonomy): Bacteria > Desulfobacterota > Desulfobulbia > Desulfobulbales > Desulfobulbaceae > Desulfogranum > Desulfogranum marinum. The sequence continues at coordinate 44,196 of NZ_JAFFQD010000002.1, read as the reverse complement.
AATTTCTCACAAATAAAAGAGTTGAATCGCGCAACAACAATGCCGATCTTTCGTCCAGTACCCTGTAAATTTCCTTCAATATAATTTGCCATTATCAATCCTATATACTATTCAATTCTCAGGGCTCATTGCGCACATAGCCAATTGGCAGTTCACCATACAACTCAAGCATATGCCCCATTTTATCTCGTTTAGTCTTGAGATAATTCCTATTATCCTTATCACCGGGCACTTCGATCGGTAGCCTTTCCACAACCTCCAGTCCATACCCTTCAAGACCGATTATTTTCTTAGGGTTGTTCGTCAGCAGACGCATCTTGCGTACTCCCAGATCGCGAAGCATCTGTGCCCCCATCCCGTAGTCACGAAGATCAGGCTTAAAGCCGAGACGAGTGTTTGCCTCTACGGTGTCCAGCCCATCCACATCCTGAAGTTCGTATGCTTTCAGCTTGTTAACAAGACCGATGCCACGCCCCTCTTGCCGCATATACAGAATAACGCCCTTGCCCTCCTGTTCAACCATCCGCATAGCAGCATGCAACTGAGAGCCGCAATCGCATCGTGCTGAGCCGAATACATCACCGGTAAGACACTCTGAATGTACTCGAACCATGACCGGCTCATCAGGACTAAACTCGCCCATTACAAGGGCAACGTGCTCGTCATGATCCACCTCGTTGGTGTAGGCAATGACTTTGAACTGTCCTGCGTGGAAGGTCGGCAGACGAGCTTCGGCCGCACGAGTTACCAATGTATCCTTGGTGAGACGATAAGCTACCAGATCAGCTATAGTCGCAATCTTTATGTCATGCTCCTTAGCAAACACCTCAAGATCAGGCATCCTCGCCATTGTGCCGTCTTCGTTCATGATTTCGCAAATAATCGCAGCAGTTCTCATGCCTGCTATTCGCGAAAGATCTACAGACCCTTCTGTCTGTCCGGTACGAACAAGTACTCCTCCTTCGCGAGCTCGCAGTGGAAAAACATGACCAGGGCTGATTATATCACGCGGAGTTGCATCGGGTGCAACCGCGGCTTCGATTGTTCTCGCCCGGTCAGCAGCAGATATACCAGTGCTGACGCCGGTTCGAGCTTCGATACTGATAGTGAATCCGGTTCCGTACGGTGATTGATTATTTGACACCATCATCGGCAGACCAAGCTGCTCGATAATATCCGGGCTCATTGCAAGGCAAATTAACCCACGGCCGTGCGTTGCCATAAAATTGATAGCTTCCGGCGTGACTGCTTCCGCAGCCATACAGAGGTCACCTTCATTTTCCCGGTCTTCATCATCAACCAGGATTACCATTTTACCGGCCCTAATATCCTCAACTACTTCTTCAATTGAACTGACAGCCATCGTGTGCTCTCTTGTGGGACCATGAAAATCCCAACATTACTTTTTCGTATTGCGCTGTTTGGGTAAATTACAAAAAACCATGCTCAGCAAGAAAAGAGGAACTGATTACACTTTTTCCGCTTTGGGCATTAACATTTCCACCAAGCAGTTTTTCCACATATTTGCCGATGATATCCACCTCGATATTCACCTTATCCCCCTGCTTCAAATCGCCCAGCGTAGTTGTGGACAACGTATGTGGAATAATAGATACCGAGAAACGGGAATGCTCGCAACTGTTCACCGTTAAACTGACGCCATTAATGGTTATTGATCCTTTTTCAATAACATACTTTGTCAAACCCGGGTCCAAAGAAAAGATGAACAAGGTGAAGTCACCCACAGTTCGTCGCTCTTCAACCGTAGCCAATCCGTCTATATGACCGCTGACAAGATGACCACCTAAACGGTCACTTAGACGAAGTGCACGCTCGAGATTTACCCTCGATCCGACGGTCAGACTCCCCATTCCTGTACGGGACAAACTTTCCGGGGAGACATCCGCAAGAAAACGGTTACCGGCGATATTTCTGGCTGTTAGGCAGGCGCCATTAACGGCTATAGACTCCCCTTCTTGAGGGTCGGTTAAATCAAAATCCGCCTCCAGGCCGAACACCGCACCTCCGCCTGCAGCTCGCTTCTCCACTACAGTACCAAACCCTTGAACAATACCGGTAAACATAGCAAACCTTATTTCAGGGCGTCTGCACGCTCTTCAAATTCCCGCGCCAGCCGTTCATGCTTAAAATTAGCATGAATGCCGGATATGGTTCGATAGGTATCAGCAGCGTTGGCAGCGTCACCGGTCTCTTCATATAACTTGCCGATGGTTTCAAGTGTCTCGACGACGCCTTTTGGGTTACTGATTAATCGGTAATGTTCCAGGATATCAAAAAGCAATTCAAAGGCATTGTCCGGCTCACCCATTTTCCTGTAGGCGACAACCATTTTTTTGTGCAAAGATGTCTGCGAAAAAGAATCGTCCTCCTGTTCACAAATTTCAGCAGCACGTTTGAAATGCTTTACAGCCATCTCGTATTCTTCGCGGATCATACAGGTGTCGCCCAGTCTGTCAGCGGCATTGGCTACTCCTTGAGTATCACCGTCCTCTTCGAAGCCAAGCAAGGCATTATGAAAACAGATAACAGCTTGGGTATAGTCTCCTCCGGAAAAATGTTTTCTCCCTGCCATGTAATCTCGCCTGGCAGGATTTTTGAGTTCATTTTCCCTATTCATATCTTCAGTCATCGGTCTTATGGAATCCATAGACTGAATGGAATCACTCACCATTTTTTTCTCCCTTATGGATATTCTCTATAGCGGTTGCAGCCACCTCGGCGACAGATGTTTCCAGCGGCTGCCCCTGCTCAAAAATTAGTATCGGAGTTTGATCCTGCTGTAACGGTAGCAGCTGCAGACCGGCCTCTTTAGCTGAAATCCTACCAAGCATACGTGCCACAAGAGCCCGGATTTCAGGCTTTTCATGGCCAAGCAAGCCGAAAAGCGAGTAAAAAGGCGTTTTCCGGATAAGATCAGGGCGGGTTGTAGCAATCTCACCAAGGCCCCAAAGAACAGCTTCCTGGGTAGCGGAATCATTTAAAAAATTATACAAATGCCGTGTGAATGCACCGTAGATATCCGGTCTACAGGCTACAATGGCACCAATGGCCTCGACCATCCCCCATGACGTTGACGCCGAATCCGAGCACGATTGAAATAATCGGTGCAGTTGATCTGCGACCGGTGCCGGCTCACGGGTGGAGATCCTTGCGCAGACTTCCCCCATTGTCCAGGCTATATTATATCGATCTTTCGCTACAGGCTCATAAAGAAGACGTTGCAGAAAACGCAGGGTTCGCTTGTCATCAAAACAAAGGTCGACGAGTCCATCCAAATCCCCCTTTTCAGCCAGTTCCTTGACCTGTTTTTTACTCGCCCGTTTTCGGGTTCGTTTCGGATCGCGTTCAGGCTCTAATTCTCGAATAGTGCTGCCTGCAGCACCCTCGCCCCTGGGTGCTTTGGCAAGTTTCTGCTGGTTTTGATCGTACCGCTCAACAATCTCAGCAAGCCCCTTGTGCAAACGGATAAAAAAAAGTACCCCCCGCGCAGCACGTCCATCGATGTTGCGTTTCGGACAGACCTGATGGGAGATATCATCGTAGTCTTCGATGCGCCCGGTAAGATAGTCTTCTTCTGCGACCAACTCCCAGGCAAGATCCCATTCGTCATTGCAGGCATTGACAAGGCACTCAACCATAGCAGCGCCGACATTGTGCCCGGTCGCATCACAGACATACACTGCTCCACACTCACATCTTCCCATTGGGAATTCGTTCAACTTTCGCTGAACAGCATCTGTGGGGCGACCAATATCCATCCCGCAAAAAGGACACCATGGCTTGAGATTGGATTCACCTTTATTTGCCATGATGTTTATCCAAGTTTTTCGTTAAGTGCGTCAACAAACCTGGAATCAATCGAGTAACCAAGCTCTTTGGCCTTTTCTAAATTTTGTTTGGACTCTGCATAGTCACCTTTAAAATACAAAGCAACTGCAAGGTTATTTCTTGCCATGGCTGAATCCGGCTCTAAGGTGACGGCTTCTCTCGCTGCTTCAACCGCTTTTGCGTCTTCCTCGTTCATGGTGTATGCAGAAGTCAAATTTATCCATGCAGTTATCAATTTTGGATCAATTTGAATAGCCAGAGAATAACTCTTAATGGCTTCAGCAACATCATTTTGATGCTGACGAATCAAACCTATATTAACATGCGCCTCTGCCATTTTCGGTGAAATGGCAAGTGCCTGTTCATTAAGCTCAAGCGCTTTTTTGGTATCTCCCTGATCAAAATAAATTGCTCCGAGATTGATCAGGCTTTCCATGGACTGATTGTCCAGTTCAAGTGCTTTTTCAAGCTGGAAAATTGCATCCTCAATACGGCCTACCTGACGGTATACCAGTCCCAGGTGGTGCCTGGCCACGACGTTTTCCGGCTTCTCTTTTACAACTTTTTCCAAATCACTGATTACGGTAGCTAAATCAGTCTTTTTTTCCACCTCAGACATAAAAAACCCTTTGTATCTTGGTTATAAAAAATATCGCAATATACGATTATTAGGTATCGACACCGCACTTTTTCCAACAAAAAAAAGCCTGGATTAAAAAAAGAACGTAAAATTCTACTTAAAAAAAACTTTAAAAAAGCAAAGCAGCGTACATTATAGGCATAAACCAGCAGGAAGCAAGGCTCTGAAAGGGAATAATTCACCCCCCTTCCGCCAACCTTGCATTGTTTGGCAAATGATCATGAATGATGAGCTATCAGTTTTTTTTCTCTTGCTTTTGCCAGCACCTTATGCGCAACAGCTATATCCTTACTGATTTGTCTAATCAGGCTGTCAGGTCCGTCAAAGGCTATTTCCGCCCGCAAATGTCGGAGAAGATTGATTTTTAAAGGGCGACCATAGATGTCGGCGTTGAAATGAAATATATGCGTCTCGGCAATCAATTTATTCTGCCCAAAGGTCGGATTGTAACCAATATTGGAGATACCTCCATACTGCTTACCGCCATACAGCACCTGGGTGACATACACGCCGGTTTTAGGACAGAGATCTTCTTCAGAAATGCACAGATTAGCGGTTGGAAATCCCAACTTCCGCCCTCTTTGGTGTCCCGGCTGAACCAAACCACGAATTTGGTAAAACCTGCCAAGTAACTTGTGGACATCACGCATTCGTCCTGCAGCGACCAACTCCCGTATTTTTGAACTTGATACGATTTCTCCCCCCACGTATTGCGCCTCCACAACCTGTACCGGAAAGCCTTTCTTCTCGCCCTGCTCTTTGAGAAAAGTTATGTTCCCCTGCCTTCCTTTACCTAGGGCGTAGTCGTACCCGACCACCAGGTATTGCATCCCTATTGTATCAATCAGGACATGATCAAGAAAATCCATAGCAGTAACAGCGGCCACTTCTCGTGAAAACGGGATAATCACCAGCACATCGATCCCGGATTTTTCAATCAGCTCGATTTTTTGATTGGTGGTTGAAATAAGACGAATCCCATTGGGACTGAGGACCTTTAGCGGGTGAGGGGAAAATGTTACGGCAACACTTGTTCCTTTATGCACGCGGGCACGCTCAACAACCGTGTCAAACAAGACCTTGTGCCCTAAATGAACACCATCAAAATTACCGATAGTGACATGGGCATGAGGAAAAGGAGCCTTTATATCTTTTAGATCAGTATAAATTTCCATACATGCCGCCTACCCACCTGGAAGATGAATTTACCCCTGATTTTGCTAGGCCGAAGTGAGGCCGATAGATTTGAGGTTCTGAAGTGCATCCATAATTTTCTGTAACGCTGCTACCCTTTTCCTTTGCAGCGCCGAAACTATGGTTCATTCACAATGAAGAGCGTAGTAAATATCTGCAGGTCAGGTAATGTATAAGTATAGTAAGCGCCAATAACTTCCGTGGCAACTCTGTTACCCTATATTTTTCACTACCTGACAAGAGAAACATAACAACAAAATGAAACTGTGTTTGAAAAAGAAGGCATATGTACCCTAATTCAGAGAAACAAGCAAATCCTTCATTTTCCATTTGTCGCTTCTACTCAACCTTCCCAGCTTAATTAATTTCTCCGGACGCACTAGGGACGTTGAAAATGGTGAAATTGTCTTTTTCATCCACGATTCTCCTTTTCCCCATATATCAATTACAAACAGTCGGTCCCACAATGAACCAGACCATATTCTTTGTTTTTATTCATCTTGCTGACAAATAAATACTTGACAAAAATGCGATCTGCGAGCATATTCTCCCTCGCATTGCCGAAGTGGCGGAATTGGTAGACGCGCTAGGTTCAGGGTCTAGTGGGCGCACGCCCGTGGAAGTTCGAGTCTTCTCTTCGGCACCAAAAACGTAAAAGCCTTGTAGTCCTCACCGATTACAAGGCTTTTTCTTTTGGTATATGCGGTAATATGCGTTTTTCTCCTGATGGCTGCTCAACCCGTAAAGCAGTGTCCACGTCAGGTCTTCCGTGCCCATCCATCCAATGACTATAGGTTCCGACAGTAATTTCAATGGAGCTGTGTCCAAGCTGTTTTTGGACATAAGCAGGACTGTGATGATCCATTAGTAACCAACTGGCATAAGTATGTCGAAGATCGTGTGGGCTTGTTCGTTTTATATTGGCACTTGCGCAAATCTTGCGCATAGCTCCCTGGACCTTTCTGTGGCTGTACGGTCGGCCAAGCTTCTTTTTATCTGGAAACAACAGGCTGATATCAGCAGATCTTCCATTGTTTAACTTTTCCTTCTTTAAGGAAAGTTCCTGCTGGCGTAACCCCTGAAGTAAAAAATCTGGTAAATCTTCACCAGCGAGTGTTCCCTGACTTGGGCTTTGAAAATGTACCGCGTTTGTAGGGTTTCCTTAACGTGATATGCCCGTTTATTATAGTCCAGGTTTTCAGCTTTGAGCGCTATCGCCTCACCCAACCGTAATCCACCGTGGAGCATCACTTTAATGATTAACTCCAAAGGCTTGGAGCAGAGCTTTTCGGCCTTCTGTATAAAAGGTGCGGCGTCGTCCCTTTCAGAAATCACTCCAGCTGAGGGCAGGGCAAGGGCATAAAATTCTCAGCTAAATAGCACCTTTGCATGGAATGTGTTATCGCAAGCTGATCTGAATTATTTCTGTTCGATACTCATTTTTGTTTTCTCCCGCTGTAACAGGTTGCACGCTATATGGCGCAACCCAGCGAAATTTTCGAGAGCATTACCTTTTCTAATCCTGCATTCATCTTCTCGAAAAACAACATCAAGCACATAATGCAGCGAATGGAGAGTAGGCCGAAGGAATCACACCCCCAGCCTCTCGCAGAACGGTGCGTGAACCTCTCAATTCACTCCATTGGGTTTCGGACGTGGCCTTCCGTGAAGATGAATCAAGGGTACGCAAAAGAAGGTCCTGAGAATCTGGCAGTTTTAAGACACATAACTCTTACCCTTATGCGCCGGGAGAAAACTGCCAAGCTTGAAGTCAAAAACAAGAGACTCAAGGCTGGGTGGGATGACAACTACTCGGCGAGGGTCGTGTTTGGACAATGAGTTTGATGCAATTGCCCTGTCGGGCAGCCCAGGAGCAGCTTTGTCTCAAATTAACTTCCCTTGGCGCACGGCTTCCATCGGGCTAATGGCTGGTTTTAGAAGTTGGAGATAATCCATCCTAAAAAGTATCCAAAAATCAGGTCATCTCGGAACCCATTTTACGAGGTCTGCAGTAGTATCTTTTCACGACTTTAGAATAAAAACTCAAATCCTTATTAAGGAGATCCCCATGTCTGATTCCTACCCCCAATGTGCCGTGTGTCCTTATGACTGGCCCGAGCGTTATTGCCGTAAATCCGGCGGTAAAGGCCCAAAGAGTTGCCCCTCAATTCAGATGAGGGATGCTTTAACCCGAATTTCTCATGAGTTTTTTGTTTTTCGACTTAAGCTTTTGATATTTATAGAAAATACGGTAGTGCTAAAAAAACAGACTGTTTTTTCGTCGATAATCAACAAAACTCACCCTCCGGGTCAGCGGATTTTTGCGCAGACTCTTTGTCGCAGGCCATTTCCGGTAGCTTACTATCGGAGTCTACCTTACCTGCTGCGTGTCCTGCGCCTCGATCTGAGAAAAACTTCACTGATGAGAAATCCGGGTTAAAACGTTCTAATATTGCTACTTTAAGTGAGGCTATAATCCACTGGGAGCAGTGTGTCAGATTGACTCATGTTACCGTTACCTGAAAAATATTTAGCTTTGTCTTTGCAAAGCCTACCAACTCATTTATAAACACTCCTACGTACTCCAACATAAGCTTCGATTGTAAGATTTTGTTGAGGTCGAAGTAAATACAATATAATCAAATTCATTAACAAAATTGAACAAGGTCAATAATCATGGCAATTGATCCCACGTTATTGGAGAAGCTCAATCGCAGAAGGCAGGCAGCCTTTGAAGGCGGGGGCAAGGCCAAACTGGCCAAAATGAAGGAAAAAGGGCTGCTGACAGCAAGGCAGCGGCTTGACATCCTGTTTGATACCAACTCATTCCAGGAGCTTGGCATGCACGCCAAGAGCAGTGCCCGCGGCTTTGGCATGGAGAAAAAAAATCTTCCAGGTGATGGTGTGGTTACCGGTATTGGCTATGTCGATGGTCGGCAGGTTGCGGCCTACGCGCAAGACTTTACCGTCAGTGGCGGGTCTCTGGGCCACACCCATGCTAAAAAGATCTGCCACCTCATGGATTATGCCATGAAGGCAGGGATTCCAGTAGTTTGTGTAAACGACTCCGGTGGCGCACGTATTCAGGAAGGGGTACAGGCGCTCTCTGGTTATGGTCAGATTTTTTTCCGAAATGTCCAGGCTTCCGGTTTGATACCACAGATATCGGTGATTGCCGGCTCTTGTGCCGGTGGTGCAGCATATTCACCGGCACTAACCGATTTTCTTATCATGACAAGAGAAAATTCCAATATGTTCATCTGCGGGCCGCAGGTCATTCAGAGTGCCACTGGTGAAAAAGCGGAGCTTGAGCAGTTTGCGAGTGCAGCAGCCCACGCATCGGTGAGTGGTAATATTCACCTGGTAGCCGAAAATGACCACCACGCTCTTGAGCTTTCCAAAGCGTTGCTCTCCTACCTACCGCTAAATAACATAGATGAACCACCGCACCAACTCGCTGAGCAGATCATCCTTGAGGAAGAAGAGGGTTTTAACGAGCTGATTCCTGAAGATCCCAAAATGGCCTTTGATGTCCTTAAGGTGATTGATTTGCTGGTGGACCGGGGCAGTTTTTTTGAGATCATGAAGGATTTTGCCAAAAATCTGGTCATAGGTTTTGCAAGAATCGATGGCATGGTGGTCGGCATTGTGGCTAACCAGCCAGCCTATAAGGTCGGTTGTCTGGATATTGATGCCTCTGACAAAGGGGCACGTTTTATCCGGGTATGTAATCTTTACCAGATTCCCATAGTCACCCTGGTAGATGTACCCGGGTTTATTCCAGGGCTTGCCCAGGAGCAGGGCGGCATTATCCGCCATGGCGCCAAAATGCTTTTTTCCTATGCAGCAGCTACTGTGCCTAAAATCACCTTGATTATGCGTAAGGCTTATGGAGGTGCTTACCTTGCCATGTGCAGCTCAGATTTGGGTGCTGATCTTGTTTATGCCTGGCCAACAGCGGAGATCGCGGTCATGGGGGCAGATGGCGCCGTAAAGATCATTTATGGCAAGGAACTTAAAGATGCAGAACATCCCGAAGAGCTCATGGCTGAGCTCAACGTACAGTACCGAGAAGAGTTCGCCTCACCCTATCAGGCTGCCGAAAATGACCTCATTACTGATGTCATTAACCCAGCCTCAACCAGAGGAATGATTTCTCTTGGTTTGCGGAGCCTGTACTCCAAGCGGGAAACCCGCCCACCGAAAAAGCACGGCAATATTCCGCTGTAAAAGGAGCGATTATGGAAAACATTGCAACAACACCTGGCTTTACCGATGCAATTCCGTATTTATCTGGTTTTTTATTTGTAATGTTGGTGCTGACGGTACTCTGGCTGGTGGTGACAGCTATCGGCTTCTGGTTTTGCAGCCAGAAAAAAAAGAATACTGCCGCTCTTTCTGCCACAGAAAAACTCGTTCCCACTCCTGCACCACCTGCTGGTCATCCGGATCAGCTACCGGAAGAACACCTAGTTGCGATTACTGCTGCAGTTACGCTGATGCTAGGTAGCCAGTATCGTCTGGTATCTATCCGCAATGCAAGTGCAAACTGGGGCCGTGAAGGTCGCAGGCAACACCTGCACTCGCATAGTTTTAGATAATCTCACAATATTTGTATATATAGGAAGAATTACCCATGAAAAAAAGAATGCGTATCACCGTAAACGGCCAAACCTATGAGGTTGAAGCAGAGATCCTTGATGATCAGCAAACTGCTTCGTCTGCCGCTCCTGCAGCCGTTGAAGCAGCAGCCACCGTCGTGACTCCCACCGCAGCGCCAAAAACAAAAGTTGTGAGTAGCGGCACATCTGGAGTTGTGCCAAGCCCCATTGCCGGAACTGTTGTCTCTATAGCGAAGCCGGCAGGAAGTGAGGTAGCTGCGGGTGAAGTACTTCTGGTGCTGGAAGCAATGAAAATGAACACAGAGGTGACCGCTCCCTCATCAGGCAAAATAACAGAAGTGAATGTTAGCCAGGGAGAAAGTGTTGAAGAAGGACAGGCTCTCATGACCATTGCTTGATAGGTCAAAGGAGACCTTATTATGGAACAAATACTTGCTACCCTCCAGGCCGGAGGGTTTTCCTTACTGACCTGGCAAATGTGTTTTATGTGGGTGATTGTGGCTGCGTTGCTGTACATGGGTATAGGTAGGCAGTATGAGCCGCTTTTGTTGGTGCCTATTGCCATGGGTGCCCTGCTTGCCAACCTCCCCATAGAGCATATTATTCTTAAAGAACCTGTCTATGAAGCGGGGCACCTGATTGAAGTTGGCGGCCTGTTTTATTATATCCAGCAGGGCGTCAAGCTGGAGCTCTTCCCACCAATTATTTTTCTAGGTGTGGGCGCACTGACGGACTTCGGGCCGCTCATTGCCAATCCAAAGACCCTGCTTTTAGGTGCAGCTGCTCAGTTTGGTATCTTTGCCACTTTTCTAGGGGCGGCATCCAGTGGCCTTTTTGGTCTTACTGAAGCCGCCGCTATCGGTATTATAGGTGGAGCAGATGGGCCGACCTCAATTTTTGTTGCCAATAAGCTTGCACCTGATCTCATGGGAGCGATCGCTGTGGCTGCTTATTCGTATATGGCCTTGGTCCCTGTAATTCAACCGCCCATCATGAGGCTGCTCACCACAGAGAAGGAACGTTGTATTCGGATGAAATCGCTGCGCCAGGTAGGGAGGTTGGAAAAACTGGTCTTTGCTTTGGTGGTGATGGTGTTTTGTCTGGTTTGTGTGCCTGATGCAGCTCCTCTAATTTCCATGCTTTTTATTGGCAATATCCTGCGGGAGTGCGGTGTTACCGAGCGATTGGTTAAAGCTGCGCAAAATGAGATTATTAATATTGTCACGATCTTTCTTGGCCTGACTGTTGGCCTGAAAATGTCTTCAGCGAATTTTCTCGATGCCAAGACTATGGGCATACTGGTGCTCGGCATCTTTGCCTTTGGGATTGCCACGGCATCAGGAGTTTTTATGGCCAAGCTTATGAATCTTGTCTGGCGGGAGAATAAAATAAATCCCTTAATCGGTTCAGCAGGTGTCTCAGCGGTTCCCATGGCTGCTCGGGTAAGCCATGTGGAGGGGCAAAAGGCGGACAAATCCAATTTTCTGCTTATGCACGCCATGGGCCCCAATGTTGCCGGAGTCATCGGCAGTGCCCTTGCTGCAGGCTACTTTATCTCGTCAATGGGTTAACCTGGGTTTTTCATGAATATTGTGACCCTGCTGTAAAAGTGGGCATTCGGTTACATTAATCGTAATCAAGTCGATTTTGAGAATGCCCATTTTCAGGTTCTATAAACCGTATATTCAAAGCACGGCCTTACCTTAATGCTAAAATTGTCAACAAATGGGGTCGGAGTAAAATTAAAGGCTCTCTTTCGGCACGTTTTAATTATACTCTGACCCCATTTATTGCACAGGTTAAAACACCATACAAACAAGTATCAATTACCTTTCATCTCCCCAATTCTCTACCCGCTGGGGAATACAGCTGCAATATACCTTGTCGCCAAAACTAAAAGTGGTATTTTGCAAAAGTAAGTACACAAATCAATGCCATCAGGGGGAGCCCCTGTAAACCGTTTGCAAGGTATAACGATGTATAATTATTTATTTGGCCCAGTGCCCTCACGTCGACTAGGTATTTCCCTGGGCGTAGATCTTGTTCCTCACAAGACATGCACTCTTGACTGTATCTATTGTGAATGTGGTGAAACAACCAACCTCACCATGGAACGGCAGGAATATATTCCGGTAGACGAGGTACTTAAAGAGCTTGAAGATTATTTTCAAAACAATCCGGATCCTGACTATATAACTTTTTCTGGTGCTGGTGAGCCCACGCTCAACTCACGGATAGGAGAAGTCCTTGCCTTTATCCGCGACCATAAGCCCCATGTCTCTATAGCCGTCCTGACCAACGGAACCCTCCTCGGCCGGGAAGAGGTAAGAAAGGCACTGCTTCATGCTGATCTTGTTATGCCCTCTCTGGACGCGGCATCAGCCTCTGCCCTGCAAACCATTAATCGTCCCCATGCTTCAATTACTCCGGAGAGTTACATTGAAGGCCTGGCATCTTTCAGCAATGAATTTACGGGAACATTCAACCTGGAAATTTTCATACTCCCGGGCTCCAACGACAGTCCCCAGGAACTTGCTGCCTTAAAAGCCGCTGTCCAAAAAATAAATCCTGATCTGGTGCAGCTGAACACCCTTGATCGTCCGGGAGTCATCCCGGGCATTCGAGCTGCAGACCAGGAAACGATGCAACGAATCGCTGATTTTTTCAAACCGATTCCAGTTGAGATTATTGCAGCTGCTCCCCAACGAAAAGGTGTCAGCTCTTATCGAAATGATATGGAAGCTGCCATTGTTGAGACAATCATGCGAAGGCCCTGCACACTCGAAGATCTAGCAAGCATCCTGGGATCCCATGTTAACGAAATTAATAAATACCTCGGCTCACTTGAAGAACAAGGAAAGATAGAAGCAGTTCGGCAGGAAAGAGGTCTTTTCTATCAAGCGAAAAACAAATTCTCCGACAATTGACGCACTACCTACCACCGCCCTTTTTTCACTCAAAGGGCGGTGCTGCTGCAACTAACCAGAATTTCTCATGAACATTGTGTCAACCTGCCAAATTGCAAAAATTTTATACCTAAATCCTGCAATTGCCAAGTTTGCCGAAGGTGCGAGGCTGCGTACACGCAGACGTACTGTAGTACTTCAAGTGTGCGCAAACAAAGCAGATTCGGTAAAATCGGCAATCCCGAAGGGTGGCAAGCATGAAAAAAATGCTCTTAAACCTAACTCACATTAAAAGTGAACTGATTTCTTGTTGATAAAACCGATAACAGTCTGGAAAAACATAACTAAAAGCGTTTTTGTCATGTTTGACATGCAAGATTTAGGTTATACGTTATACAAACTAAGATGAAGTTGAAAGTTTTTGACAATGTTCACCAAAGGTTAGTCCATCCGGCACCATTTTCTGCAGTATTTTGGCAATGAATATAGGCGACTATCGGAGTCTGCGCTTACCCGGAGTCTACGCTTACCCGGAGTCTACGCTTACCTATTCATTACCAAAAACTTTGAACCTGGCACGGCCTGAACTGATGAGAAATCCGGGCTAAAACCGTCAACTTACCCCGAACCGTCACCGTTCAGCAGTGCTCCAAATCTCTGCTTACCTCATTCACCTTTTTTCCAGCTAATCCGGCTCAAACGAGTTTTCTTTACGTGAGAATCCCCAAAAGGACCTCCCCTACCATGAAACATACATTTGATTATTACGAAACAAACGCCAAGAGTTATTATAAGCAGACATGCAATATCGACCCTACCCCCTTTCTCACCGTGGTCACTAAACGATTGTCACCTGGAGCCAAAATACTGGATGTGGGGTGCGGATCAGGAAGAGACATACTGTGGCTAAAGCAAAAAGGTTATCACGTACAAGGATTGGAGCGTGCACCACACATGGCCGAACTTGCAACCATCCACTCCGGTTGCCAGGTTATTGTTGCGAATTTTGAAACATATAATTTTTCGGACCTTGAGTGTGACGCCATCCTTCTGGTAGGATCGCTTGTCCATCTGCCGCATCTAAAACTCCCTGCTGTATTAAAACGCATTCTGGATGGCCTCAACAAAGATGGTTATATGTACCTGTCCCTTAAACAGGGAAAAGCAACATCGGTAACACACCAAGGACGAACGTTCAGCCTATGGCAACGTAACCAACTGGAAGCGGTTTTCTCGGATGTAGGATTACAACCTGTCCATTTTTCAAAAAACATTTCACCCATATATCCCAGTGATGTCTGGTTAGGTTACCTGCTCAGTCGTAAGACCTGACTATCATCCCCGTCTCGGCAACTGAGTATACACCACACCTCTTTTACCATACCAAACCGCAACACTTGGGTTGCACCCATCTCTTCCTCTCGAGCAAAGAGACTATACAGTGCACTGAATTTATTACAGAAAAAAACAGTGCGCCAGAAAAGTTGCACTATATTACTGCCTTTTTCCGGCCACGCTAAAATTGCTGCATTCGCAGCTATACAGTCGATACCCAGTGCTTGTTCTCTATAAAACACCTCAAACTGCAACATTTGGGTTGCACATTTTCAGTGAACACATCAAGTTGAAAAAAAAACAATTTGTTTACAGGAAAAAGCAACTCCACTAACCCATAGATTTTAGGGCTAAAACACAGACTCTATCACGAAACCCTTCACGCTTGGCATGAATAGTGCCTTTAACTCAACAAAATGAGACGCCTATGAAAATGCTATCCACCATCCGACATACAGGGTTATTCATTGTTGCCCTGCTGCTCGTCCCAGACCATGCTTGGGCGCTACAGCCCCATGGCGCCCCTGAGGGACTTTATGTACACCAAATGTCTCATGTATTGTTCACAGGAGCATTAATCTATCTGTACTGGCATACCCGCCGTACTCCAGAGTTGAGCAACAAGGGATGGCACTACCTGCAGCTGTTCTGCATCCTTTTTGCCGGATGGAATATGCTGGCCCTGGTCGGCCATGAAAGTGCCCGCCTCCTGAATCCCTCTGATTTCATAGACAAAGCGAGTTGGAACGAGCAGGTAGCAGGACCTATCACGCCAATCAAGATGGTGTATTTTATTACTAAAATGGATCATCTGCTGTATGTGCCTGCCTTGCTGGCTTTGGTTATCGGCCTGCGGAGCTTAAGCAAAGATGCCCAAAGAGAGGCTGATAAATGAACGCCCTCTCTCTGTTGCCTGCAAATATAATCGATATATGTGGCTCAGGGCTTGCTATTTTTCTGTCCTTCATGGCTCTGCGCTACTCTAGAATCTTGGTAAAAATAGAACCCAATAACTTTATATGGGGCTTTCTCTTTTATTTCTGCGTTGCAATGGCGGCCTTCTCCCTGTCCCGTGGCGTCGGTCACATTGCCCGCATTTTACTGGTATTCAGTGGATATGGGGCTTTTTGGAAACAGCTTTCGCCCTATTCAGGTGGTTTCAACACCATGCTGATTATCTCTACGGCTGCGGTTACTATTTATTACCATAAAGGCCTTGATGCCTATAAAGCGATCCGATCAGAAGCGGAAAAGCTGTCCGATGCCAACACCAGACTGTTTGCCAGTGCCACCGAGCTTAAGCTGCTCAACACGCACCTTGAAGAAATAGTGGAAGAGCGTACTCGCAACCTTTCCAAATCAGAAAAAAAGCTGCGCAACTTCTTCGAAAATTCCAAAGATATCATCTATTTTTGCGACGAACTTGGCTACCTTTCCAGCGTTAACAGCAGTGGAAGAAGACTGCTGGACATAGACGAATCACTGGAAAAAGTTAGTTTTTTCGATCTCTTTGTCAATAAAGATGACCGTGAGCGGTACGTGGGAGAGCTGAAAAAAAACGGCTTTGTTCGTGACCTGGAAATAGAGTGCAAAGGCAGGGATGGTTCCATCCGCAATATTCTTTTCACATCCAATACCGTGTACGACGAAAACAACAACATGGTCGGTTGTGAAGGAATAGGAAAGGATATGACCAGATTGAAAACTATCACCGACCAACTCATTAATCGTGAAAAAATGGCTTCTGTCGGTGAAATGGCAGCAGGAGTAGCTCACGAGATCAACACCCCTCTGGGCATCATCCTCGGCTATACGCAGTTGATGATGGATGATTATGAGCAAGGAAGCGAAGCTTACACCAACCTTGAAGTAATGGAGCGCCAAACCAAAGCATGTCGCAAAATCGTTGCCGACCTGCTCAAGTTTTCCCGCCAGGCGGAAAGCGTCAAGACAGCACTGGATATCAACGCTCTTATCGAAGAAGTATTAGCCGTGACCGAGCACTCTTTAAACATTGAGCAGGTTGAGGTTATCCGCCATTTTTCCCCGGAACTGCCGCAAGTGACAGGGGATACCGAAAAGCTGCGCCAAGTAATTATCAACCTCTGTAATAATGCCCAGTACGCCCTGGCGGAAAAAGGAGGTGGCCAGATCATTATCTCCACCCAGGAAAACCAGGACACTGTACAAATCACAGTCATGGATACCGGCACGGGTATCCCCGATGAAATTAAAAACAAAATATTTGATCCGTTTTTCACCACCAAAGCCGTTGGAAAAGGCACGGGTCTCGGCCTGTCAGTCATCTATGGCATCATTCAGGAGCATGGCGGCACCATCACCGTGGAGAGTCCGGTAAATGATCCGAAAACCGGCAAAGAGATTAACGGAACCGCATTTCATATTCGTCTGCCGCTGAGTGCAGCAGCAGACAGCACAACCAGGGAGAATACCTAACAATGGCTGAAATACTCGTATTGGATGACGTACAGGACGCAGTGGTTCTCGTCAAAAAAGTACTTACCCGTCAGGGGCATAACGTACAAACATTCACTGAGGAGCAGGAGGCAATAGACCACGTGGGGAAAAATCACGTCGACCTGGCCATCCTTGACATCAAGCTAAAGAAAATGAACGGCATCCAGGTTCTTGAAGAAATGAAAAAGCTCAAGCCTGAGTTAAAGGCGATCATGTTGACCGGTTATCCTACCCTTGAAACAGCCCGAACTGCGATTGAGCTGGGAGCAGGTGAGTACTGTGTGAAACCGATTGATATAAGTGAGCTGAAAGAAAAAGTAACAGACGTTCTTGCCGGCTAAAAAACGACAATTTTCACATTCGAAAAAGAAAACGAGGAGAGTTGTATGAAACAATCAGTTTACTCCATATGCGGGATGTGCACAGTTCGCTGTCCTATCCGGGTGGAGTCTGAAAATAACGAAGTAACATGGATAGAGGGCAACCCGCATCAGCTGGACGGAGCCCTGTGTGCCAAAGGTTCTGCCGGCGTAGCCCTGCTCAATGATACCCAGCGCCCCCAGCAGCCGCTCATCCGTGAGGGTGCACGCGGTGCCGGACGCTGGCGCGAGGCAAGTTGGGAAGAGGCACTGGACTACGTGGCGGAAAAGCTGCAGCGCATCAAAAGCGAATATGGTCCGGAATCGGTCGTACTCTCAAGCCGTGGCGGTCCCTGGCAAGGTATGTACAAAGCCTTTATCCATGCCTTTGGCTCTCCCAACTATACCAATCACGACTGCACCTGTGGCCGAAACACCCACCATGCAAGTCTTTCCATTAATGGCGTTGGTCGTAAAGGCTTTGCTTATGACATAAAAAATGCCAAACACCTGGTGCTTTTCGGCCGCGACATGTTCTCGGCACTACGTATTGCCGAGAACAACCAGACCCTGGATATGCTGGATAACGGCGGCCGCCTGACCTACGTCGATGTTCGCCAGACCATGACCGGCGCCAAGGCTACTCGCTTTTTCCAGGTCCGTCCGGGAACGGATTATGCTCTCGCCCTTGGTGTCATCCATCAGGTGATCAAACAAGGTTATTACGACAAAGAGTTTATTAGCAACTACGTCACCGGATTTGATGAACTGTGCAGTTTCATCGAACAGTACACTCCAGCCTGGGCAGCCAAAGAATGCAATATTAAGGAAAAGGATCTGTTGGCCTTTGTCGAGGAAATAGGGGAAGACCGGCCCAACGTTATTTTTCATCCGGGGTGGAACCTGGCCCGCTACAAAGACTCTTTTTACGCCAGCCGCGCCATGCATATTCTCAATGTCCTGATGGGCAATATTGAGATGAAAGGCGGCCTGTTCATCCCCAAAGGGGCCGGCGACTGCGGTAAAAAAGGTATCCGTTCCATAGATTGTGCCAAGCCGGATATCAAACGCGGCGACGGTATTGGTTGGAAATACAATCACTTTGACAAGGGTCCTGGTCTTGCACATCTGTTTTTCAACAACATGCTCAAGGAGGATCCCTACCCCATCAAGGCCTGGATCGCCATGCGGCATGATCTGTTCAGCGGCATGCCTGATCCAGAGCAACAAAAACGGGCGCTGGATAAATGCGATCTCCTGGTCTCCATTGATGTCAACTACAGTGAGTTCGGCTGGTACAGTGACGTTATCCTTCCGGAATCAACCTATCTCGAAAGAGACACCCCCATTGTCCAGCAAAAAGGACTCAAACCACGACTTGCAGTTCGCCGTAGGGCAGTAGAACCAAAATGGGACACCAAGTCTTCCTGCGAGATATTTACCGGTCTGGCCTCTCGCCTAGGCCTGGAAGAGACCTTCCCGTTCAAAACCATGGATGAGTTGTGGGCATGGCAGCTTGAGCCCACTGGCTATACCATGGCTGACTTTGATGAAAAAGGTTTTATCGAATTAAGCGAAGAGCAAGTGTTCTTTGATCGCGATAAACTCGATGGTCAGTTCAAGACCCCAAGCGGTAAAATTGAAATCGTCAGTGAAAAACTGGACAAGGCGGGACTCCCGTCCTTAAAACCATTTGAAGCTCCTGAAATACCCAAAAAAGGTATGTTCCGTCTCATCTACGGCAAGGTGGCAGTGCACACCCAGGGACATACCACCAACAACCCGTTGCTGTCTGAGCTGATGCCGACCAATACAGTCTGGATCAACACCAAGCAGGCCAAAAAACTAGACATTCAAACAGGGGATCTGGTGGAACTTTCCTCTGCTGATAGATCCTACAATGCCACAGCAGAAGCGCATGTAACCGATCATGTGCATCCAGAGGCAGTGTTTACCGTCCATGGATTCGGCAAAGAAATTCCCCGTCAGAGCAGGAGTTTCATGGCCGGCATCAGCGACCAGAAGTTGATGGTCGGTAAACTCGATGAGTGGGATCAGGCCGGAGGCGGAGTCAATCTATGTGACGCCTTTGTCTATGTAACAAAGAGTATCCGCAACACCAAGAGGAGAGTGGAACTGTGAAAAAATATATGATTCATCTCAACAGCCGCAGATGTATTGCCTGCCATGGATGTACGGTGCACTGCAAAGTGAACAAAAACCTGCCGGTAGGTCCCATCCTCTGTGACATCAGCTGCACTCCTTTACAAAAGGTGGGTGGGATTCCAAAAACAGAGATCACCTTCTCTGCTTGCAGGCACTGTGAAGATCCACTGTGCGTTCCGGTCTGCCCTAAAGATGCCATGATCCAGCGCGAGGACGGTATTGTTTATATTGATCAGGATAAATGCATAGGATGCATGGCCTGCCAAAAAGCATGTCCGTGGGAAATACCCGTCATGAATCCAGCGACAGGCAAAGCCGTTAAATGTGATTTGTGCATGGACCGTCTCGATGCAGGCCTCAAGCCTGCCTGTGTAACCAAGTGCACCACCCATGCCCTGCAACTGGTAACCCTGCAGACGACTTAATGTCTTCTGTTAGCAATAATCGTATAAAAACCGGCAGCAGGGACACTTCCTGCTGCCGGTAAAGAGAGAACCATGAGTTCACCCAGGCCCAACATAGAAAGTGATTACCTCACTGTCTTCCAGGAAGTGACCCGCCTTATCAGCACGGTTCATACCTCGCAAGAGGTTATGGATCTGGTGGTCAGACGACTCCCTTCCCTGCTCGACGTTGATGCAGCCACCATCAGGCTGCTTGATGCAGGGACCAACAGCTTTGTCCTGGGTGCTGCTTGGGGTGTCTCTGATGAATATCTTTCCCGCTCCACCATTGACACCAAAGAGGTGATGGATACGCTGATGGAGGGACGACCGACAGCGCGTAAAAATATTGACGTCACCTGTGACCATGACAGCTGTGCTTTCATATCCAACGAGGGTGTCAAAAGTGCGATGTCCCTGCCTATCATTTTTCAAGGTCAGATAACCGGATTGCTCCGCCTTTTAACCAAAGATCTGCGAGAATTCTCAGACCCTGAGATCAATTTTGCCATGTCTCTGGCCGAGCAGGTGGGCATAGCGATTTCCAATTGCCACATGTTCCAGGAGATGAAAAACCAGGTCACCTTTTTTAAAGCCCAACGAGAAATTTCACAACTGGTTAACTCGACGCTGAACCTGGACCAGATTCTTGGTGCAATTGTAAAAAAGCTGCCGGGGATAATGGGGGTCATGGCATGCACCATTCGCTTGCTGCAGCCGGCAACCAACCGTTTGGAGCTGGTAGCGGCTTCAGGGGTTTCCGAAAAATATCTCAAAAGAGGCAATATCAGCCGCGAAAACTCGATATTCAAAGTCCTCAAGGGCGAGCCGGTCGCTATCTATGACGCTCCCAATGACCCAAGAGTAAACTATCACGACGAAATAAAGGAAGAAGGCATAAAGTCGATCCTTGCCGTGCCTATTAAAAATGATCAGGAAATTATCGGTGTGCTGCGATTGCTCACCGATAGCCATCGCTCCTTTTCAGCAAGTGACATTCACTTCGCTGTAACAGTGGCTGAAGAAGGCGGCAATGCCATTGAAAAAGCCAGGCTCTACCGTAAAATCACGCTCCTCTTCAACCAAATTGAGGAGCATGAGCGTTTTTTGCAAACCATTCTCGACTCCCTTTGGATGGAGTTGCTGGTAGTTGACCCGGACAAACGGGTCATAATGGTAAACAAACAGTTTCTTACCACACACCAACATACGGAAGAGGACATCCTTGGCCGTCTTTATCGGTCTATATCGCCACGCACAGTCGAAGATGAGCAGCAGTTCCATCTTGAGCAAGTCTTAACCTCGTGCAAGCCCGTCACCGTGGTGAAGCAGTATCAGGAAGGAGACCAAGAAAAATGGTATGAGCGCCACTTGACACCGATCCTGAACAGTAACGGCCAGGTTGATTTTGTAGTCGAAGCAGTCAACGACATCACTGATCAGGTGATGCTGGAACAGGAGCATTCGCAACGGATGAAGCTCCAGGGTGTTATTGAGATGGCCGGGACGGCGGCTCATCAGTTGAACACTCCCTTGTTTGCAGCTCTGGGAACAGCCCAGTTGCTCCGTGATGATCTTTCTTCAGAGGAAATGATAGAGGAGATGGACCTGGTAATCAGCAACCTGAAAAAAATGGGTGAGCTAACCCGGGAAATGATTGATGTCACCGGATATTCGAGCAGCGAATATGTGGGGGAAACCAGGATTGTGGATCTTACACCAGCAGAAAATAAATGAACAACCAGCGCAGGCGACACCTTTCAGGGAACTTGGCTGGAGGAATTGACAACACAGGAGGTTGCAGTGATTGAAATGTGTATTGATGGAGCCAGAACAGTGGTGGAGAGATGGAAACAATTTCTTCTCTCCCCTTTAGGTATATACCTCTACTCCCTTATAACAGGTGCTGTCGGCATCGTTATTCTGCTGATGTTTTTTTCCATGGTGCTCTCACCCGCTGCTCTGTTGATCCTATTACCAGGCATAATAGGTTTTAATGGGGCAACAGCCGGTTATGGCCTCCTTGATAAATGCAGCAGCTTTCCCAGGCCGGCAATAGCCCTGACAAGCATTTCCCTGCTGTTAGCCATTATCGGCTGTGCCGTCATTGCAGTGCTCCAACCGTGGGAGCCGCCAATTGCCGCTCTACGCTCTTTACTGGCGACACTCTTCGCCCTTTCCGGCACCTTTTCCGGTGCCTGGATAGCAAAGAAAAAAACACGATTAAACAAATAAACATTTACCATTTTTTGCAGAGGAGGAGCCCAGTACATACAACCCACCTTTTACCTATGCGCAACTGAACACCAAATAACAATAAGGAGATAACAGTATGAAAACCATGCGCATCCCGTTTTTTACGGCGATGAGTCTCGCTGTCTTTCTTTTGGCGAGCTTCAACCCGGCATTTGCCGAAACAAAAGTAACCACTGATGGCAAAGTAGGCGACACCGTCACCATTGAAGGCACGATCGAACCAGGACAGGAACTATACCTGGCTATTGCTCAAAAGGAAGAATTCAAGCCTGCTGATGCAACCATGCCTCATGAGAAAAAACGTTTTGCCAAAGAAACCGATAAAAGAGGTTTTGGCATGGACTCCTCCATTCCGCCTCTTTATTATGTCCTCACCACTAACCCCACCGCCTTTGGTAAACGAGTCGACGACACCAAGTTCGGTGGTCCTTCCGTACTGCTTGGCAAAGGCCGTACAAAAGGTCTTTACTCTACCTACAGTTATCTGTTGGAAGAAGACTTTGATGCTATTGATGCCACAGCAAAGGCCGGTCTTGGTCCCATCAAAACAAAGGACCAGTGGACATTCCTTAAATGGGCCAACGAATCCAGCTACGGTATTAACACCATCGTTAAAGAAGGCAACCGGGTTGGAAAAATTGTTATTTTCTCCAGAACCGTGCTTCAGGATGATTCCAGCGGTAACTACTGGGATGAAGGCACCAAAATCAACCTGGACAAAGCTACCGGCAAATTCACCGCCACCTTCAAAAGCTTTCGTCATACTCCTCCGGATACCACCTTTGACATCTATGTCAATGGTAGTCAGTCCGGTTCTTTTGCATTGGAAGGCAAAGGCTTCTGGCTGGCTAAAGGCTTTCGCTACATGAACCCTCTATGGATCGTGCTCGGTGCTATCGCTGTTGGTACCTACTTCTCCATGATCGGCGCCGCAGGCGGCCTGCTCATGGCTGCTTTCCAGGTGCTTGTTGTCAACACCATGGGACCGGTAGGGGTAAACGCTGCTAACGTACTCAAACCTTCCAACATGGCGCTGACTCTTTTCTCCCCGCTTGGTTCTTTTTACCGTTTTGCGGTGGTCGAGAAACGTGTGGCATGGCCGATCGGCATTTCTTTCGGCGTCGGAATCTTCATCGGATCGATCTGGCTGGGTAAATATGTTTCTGCAATCCTGCCAATGGCGGCCTATAAGGAATGGCTGGCGGTTTTAGTCGTGCTTATGGGTATAAAAACCGTCCTGGAAATGACCCCAAAGGCCATGGACAAGCGGAAAAACATCAAGGCCATGACCCAAAAATTTAACGCTGCCGTAAAAAGTGCCAAAGAAACCGGCGGTGTCATGGAAATGGGATCCATTGAGCCGATAAAGACAGGCTTAACCGATTACCGTTTTAAATTCTGGGGTGAAGAGTTTAAGATCAACCCACTCCTGTTTGCATTTCTCGGCGTACTTATCGGTATTGTTTCCCGTACCTTCGGTGTCGGCGGTGGTTTTCTCCTCGTACCGGCAATGACCTCTCTTGGCGCATTGCCAATGTATGTTGCAGTGCCTATTTCTCTGATAGGAACCTGTTTTTCCAGTATCGGGTCCTTCTTAGGCTATGTTATGATTGGTTACTGGCCTGACTGGGTACTTGCAGGTGCTATCATTATCGGTGGTTTTGCCGGTGGTATGCTTGGTAGCCGTGCACAAAAGATGTTCAGTGAGATACAGCTCAAGGTTGTCTTGGCAGCCACACTGTTCTTCCTCTTTTTCCGTTTTTTCAAAATCGAAGTTTGGATCTGAGAAAAAGAGCACTTGGATGTACAGTCTGCCGGGGATTTTTTTCCCCGGCAGTACTCATTTTATTATTTTCTTAAGCCCCACAAATATTACAGAGAGTATTATCGATGGATGCCGTTCTTGACACAATTTGGGAATATCTGGTAATCGGTTTCGTCCTGCTTGGAGACACAATGTTTTCCACTCTGCAGCACCTTCACTCGCTCGGACCTGTTTTTCTCATCTCTCTGCTTGGTCTGTGTACAGTAGGTCTTACAAAACTGCTCAACCGGTTTATTATTACCAAGCGTTACCTGGAACTGGAAAAAACCTACACCCATTGGCTGAAACTGCGTCAGGAAGCTATGCGCTGTGAAGACACCGAGAAAGGGAGTAGAATGGCACGTAACATTGACAAAGCCGAACTCAACAAAGCCTACTACGATTATTTTTTTGAGGGATTACTCCTTGGTATTGCACGCAAGGTACTGCCTATCTTTTTTATTTTTGCTTTTATCAACGAGTATTATCGTCCCGAAAAAATGCTCAACCTCTTTGGCAGGGAATATGTGATCCAAATCAGTTCCACCGGCAGCGAACCGATTCTTATCGGTTCTGTGTTCTGGTACTTTATCTCACTACTTACCTGTTACCTATTATGGAGCCTCACAGCCACACTGCTAAAAAAATACAAAAACGGAAAAACAACACAGATGGTAGGAATGGTAAAGGAGATAAACGCCTGACATTTCCTTACATCTGCCTGTCTTCCCTGCCTTTTACAAGGAGAAAACATGCTGCTTAACGCACTTTTTAAGCATTGGAGCTACCGTCTGTTTGCCCCAGGAACCATGCTGCGGGAAAAGTACGAGGCTCTGAAGCAGCTATTGAATTTCGATATTGCCTGCCATGAGCAAATGGCTGAATTTCAGGATATGCTCCATGGAGGTTTACCGGTAGACCTGGCCGCCATCCGTAAACGCTTTACCCACTTTTCCCTCCAGGTTTACGGTATGATCGATGCCTTGGAGACAATGGCACCCGGCAGTTATGTTTCCCTCAAGAGCTATCATAAAAAATTTGACTTCTATACCCGCTTCCTGTTGGCACCTCCCAAAATAGATTTTGCTCCCCCTTTTGTACTTACCCTGCAGGAAATAGCATCTGACAATAACCAAATAGGCAGCAAGGCAAAAAATCTTGCCATTGTGCAAAACGAACTGAATATCCCAGTCCCTAATGGTTTTGCCGTTACCTCCAGCGCCTTTCACTACTTCATCGAATATAACAATCTGCGCCAGCCGATAGACGAACTGCTTGCTGAAGTAAATATCCATCAACCGCAATCCTTAAGCAAATCATCCCGCAAACTGCAGGAGCTCATCCTCAACGCTGAAGTCCCACCAGTGATTACCGAGGCAATGCTGAATGCTTATGACAGCTGGACAACTACAGATGATAACCCGATTACAGTGGCAGTACGCTCCAGTGCCATCAGCGAAGACGGCATTTTTTCCTTTGCCGGCCAGTATGCAACCGTGCTTGATAACCAGCGCCAGGATATATCGCAGGCCTACCGGAAGGTCATTGCCTCCAAATATTCGAGCCAGGCACTCTTTTACCGCATCACGCACGGTCTGGGTGATGAAGAGACAGCGATGTCCGTACTCATTCAGGAAATGGTTCCAGCCAAATGCAGCGGGGTCCTCTATACCAGTGGAATAAATGACGAACAACCCAATACCACACTCCACCTGCATGCTGTTCTCGGCCTTGGCGACAGGCTGGTCAGTGGACAAGAAAATCCCGATACCTATAAGTTATCCAAGGACCATCCTCCACAACTGATTTCAGCATTACCCGACAAGCCCATATTGTCTGCAGAGCAGGCGGCCAAAATTGCACAGATCGGGCTCCAGATCGAAAACTATTTTACAGGTTCTCAGGATATCGAATGGGCCATAGATACCGCCAACATGGTTTTTATTCTCCAGGCACGTCCTTTACATCTCTCCAGCAAAAGCTGTTCGTCTGCAGAGCCCGGCCGGCACGACAACCTGCTTTTACTTGATGGCTGTCAACAGGCATCACCCGGCGTTGGCGCTGGATCAGTGTACCAGCTTGACAGCACTCACTCGCTGCAAGATATTCCTGAAGGAGCGATACTCGTTACCCGAGACAGCCCACCGGAATACGTGCAGGTCATCAACAGACTGGCAGCGGTTCTGGCCGAGCGAGGCAGCCGGGCCAGCCATTTCGCAACGGTTGCCCGAGAGTTCGGCGTCCCATACCTCACTGGGATTAATCAGGTGTGCGAGCGTTTTCATCAAGGCCAGATCGTTACCGTGGATGCCTGGAAAGGGGCTATCTATGAAGGAAGGATCGAATCTCTGCTAAGCCATAGCAGCCAAGCAATCCACCAGGGGCAGTACCCCCGGATTCTTCAAGAGGCATTGAAATTCATTACCCCTCTGGAACTTGTTGATGCCGCTGGAAAAAATTTCAAGCCCGAAGGATGCCGCTCCATGCATGACATTATCCGGTTCTGTCATGAAAAAGCTCTGGTCTCCATGTTTACCACCGGCAGACCGGGCACAGGCAGGGGTGCCTTGCGCCTGGTTGCCGATATTCCACTGGATGTCTTTTTATTTGATGTGGGCGGGGGATTCTCTACAGAGGTCAACAAGCGGCAATCAATTCCCCTTGAAGAGGTAGCCTCGGTTCCCTTTCACGCGGTATGGAAAGGGTTAACCAATCCTGGTGTTCAATGGAAACAAAAGCCTTTTGACTGGGAGGCGTACGACAAAATTGAACTGGCAGGTGGTGTCCCTCCCAAAAGAGACAGTTTCGCCTTTGCCAGTTATGCTGTGATCGGAACCGATTATCTCCATTTTAATATCCGCTTTGGTTATCATTTTACCGTGCTTGATGTCATGTGCGGAGAAAACGAAGCGGAAAACCACTGTATGCTCCGCTTTGCAGGCGGCGGAGGTGATTATGAACAGAGACTGTTACGGATTGATTTTATCGCCGGAGTACTGGAAGGCCTTGAATTCACCGTCGACAAAAAAGCAGACCTCCTGGAGGCAAAACTGCCTCCTCTTCCCGCCGGTATCATGAAAGAAAAACTGGATATGACAGGCCGTCTGCTTGGGGCCACCAAATTGATGGATATGGTCCTGGTGGACCAGCAAATGGTTGCCGAATATATTCAAGACTTTTATAAAGGACGATATTCATTCTCACAGGAAGGATAAATGCTGCAGAGCGTAAAGAGCTGTACACGGTTTTTATACAGCAAACCGGTTTTTACAGGATAAGGCGATGTCTACATATAAGCTCACATGGATAACCGACCATCTGGCAGTGGGCCACGCCCCTATGTCCTATGATGACTTTGACAGTATCAAAGAACAGGGGATCACTGGTATTGTCAACCTCTGCGGTGAATTCTCCGACCTCCATGAACTTGAAGAGGCCGCTGGTTTTGAGGTTTTCTATCTCCCTATTCCAGATGAAACCGCACCTAAAATGGAACTGATGGAAAAAGGGTTGGAATGGCTGGATGAAGCCGTTTACCTTGGGAAAAAAGTCCTTGTCCACTGTAAGCTAGGCGTTGGTCGTACCGGAACGTTTGTCACTGCCTACATGCTTCGCCGAGGATTCAATCTGAAAAAAGCAGGTAAACTCCTCAAAAAAACGCGGGCCAATCCCACCAACTATTCCCAGTGGTGGCTGCTGAGAAAATTCGGCAAAAAAGAAGGCCAGCTCAAAATGGGAGAGCCCTCTGCCAACAATCGTTCCGGAGCCGATCTCAGCTTTTTTTATGCCCGCTATGAGCAGCTCCTTGAACGAGTTGATGCCCAACTCAGCAACAAATCAAGTGAATGCTGCAGTCAAGACAGCAGTCCATGCCCTCAATCATTTAAGCTTTCACTGATCGAAGCTCTTTACCTTAACCATAAGGTTAATATCGCGCTTTCCTCTGCACGAAGAAACCAAGTTATCCAGAAGGCGGCAGCAAACATCACTGCTAAAGAAAATGCAGATGGAAATATTGTCCGTATCCCTGACAATCCCAATGCTCTTGAGGCAGGCACTAAAAATAGCTGTCCTTTAAGAGAGGGCGACAAATGCCTGCTCCATCAATACCGACCCATTCATTGCCGGACCAACAGCGAGAAAACAGAGCTACAGATGGAGGAAATCAATAAAGAGCTGGCCCTCTTATCCAAAGCGGTGTTTAGCGCCCTTTTTGAAACGGACCCACAGAGTGGGGTAATTCTTCCTGAAGTAAGCAACCAGGAGACAATTTCCGGCAAATTCATTCAACGATATTTTCAGTACCTTGTTTCCCAAAAAAACAGGCAATGACAGAGAATAAAACGGCATTACCAGACAACGATCGTACATTGGTGATGATCGTCGACGACGAACCTGATATGCTCTCCATGTTACGTCTGGTTCTGCAAAAAAAATGCAACTGTGATGTGATCACCGCCTCTTCCGGCAAAATAGCACTATCACTGCTCAATGAAAGCTCTCCGGATGTCATCGTTTCCGATATAAAAATGCCGGATTTGGATGGGCTTGAGTTACTGAAAAAAGTACGCTTGCATGATCCAACCATCTCTGTTGTTATTATGACCGGCTACGGAACCATTGACATGGCTGTCCAGGCCTTGAAGGATGGAGCCTACGATTTTCTGCAAAAACCGTTTGAAAAAGATCACATCGTCAGGATTGTGAGCAACTGTCTTGAGCGCACCTCCCTTCTTCGTACCAATATCCAACTCAAGGAGCGCCTGAAAGACCTCAGCCTTCCTCAAGGCTTCATCGGGCAAAGTCCTGCCCTCAAAGGGGCACTAGACCTTTTGACTCGAGTGGCGGATACAGATGCAACAGTACTTATCAGAGGGGAAAGCGGCACCGGCAAAGAACTGGCTGCCCGCGCCTTGCATGACCTGAGTAGTCGGAAAGAGAAAAAGATGATTACGGTTAACTGCCCCGCCCTGCCTGAAAACGTACTGGAAAGTGAACTTTTCGGTTATTGCAAAGGAGCTTTTACAGGGGCAATGCATGACAAAAAAGGTCTTTTTTTAGAGGCGGAAGGCTCCACCATTGTCCTTGATGAAATTGCAGACATCCCGGTTGCCATCCAGACCAAACTACTGCGAGTACTGCAGGAAAAGGAAATACAACCCCTGGGACAAAACAAGACCATCAAGGTCAATGTGAGAGTAGTCGCCTCTACCAACCAGGATCTGGAAGCAAAAATAAAAGCAGGAGAATTTCGTGAAGATCTCTTTTACCGGCTCAACGTGGTGACCGTAGTTATGCCGAGTTTACGGGAGATGAAAGAGGATATCCCGCTCCTGGTCCATCATTTCCTGTCCCAGTTCAAACACCAGTACGCTAGAGAAAAGTTGTCCTTGCCGACCGAGGTACTTCAGCATCTCTATAAGTTGGAGTGGCAGGGAAATATCAGAGAACTTCGTAATGCTATTAAACGGATAGTACTCCTGGCTGGAGAAGGAGACGTTGTTTTGGATGATCTGTTACCGCTGCTCCCCGACAATGGGAAAAAACAGGCTCCGTCCGGAGGAGAACCGAATCTCCGAGCCTATTATCACACACCCTATAACGATGCAAAAGCTGAGCTGGTCGGTCACTTTTCCATTGGCTACATCTCCAACAAACTCACCGAGCACCAAGGCAATGTCACCAATGCCGCAGCGGCCAGTGGCATGGAGCGCCAAGCTCTGCAACGGCTGATGCGTCGATACCAGATAGTATCGACCCGGTTCAAGCCTTCCACATAACCGCCTGGCTTCATCAAGACCGGTAACAACGGCTTTTTTCCTGAATTTTAACAAGTCAGTGCAGCCTCTGATAGTGAAAATATTGTAACAATTCAGCAGCACTCCAACTCTCCACGATCTGCCCGCCCAGCATACCGATGTATCGAAGTCGGGGCATCTACTAAATCAATCAGCTTGTGAACATTTGGAGCACTGCTGATCAGAAACGATAAATGATACGAGCAAGTTTATGCGCTGTATCGGTAATTGCTTTTGGAGTTCCATTTTTGGCTCGTTTTCGTCGATAATAATTGCAGAGGTAAGCGTTGCTGTGGCTTAAAGACATTGCTGCCACTTTTAATGCCAGAGCTAACCTGTTCTTCCATGGAAGGGTGCATGAGGATAATATTTTTACACCGCTGATTTTGTGCCCCGGACATATATTTAATTAATATATGCCTGCCCCATGTTAAAATATGCTGCGGTAATTTGCTTTCGCCGATAATTGCTCAGTTTTTATGCGAAAAAGCGGTCAATAGTTTCTCGACCTTTACTTTATCCACCCCAAAGAACCTTGGAACGTTTCAGGTCATAAACGATTTGCATATCTTCTTCCCTTGGAGTAGAAAATTTCATCAATTCCGATATGCGTAAGCCCTCGCATCTTTCGCCACTCTATGGACTTACGTTCGGCCGAAATTTCCCGCAAAGCTCCTCGACAACTGGATTGAATGGGCCAAAGAGACGGACTTAAAGCCATTGATAAACTTCGCCAAAGGTGTAGACCGCGATAGAAATGAAATCCTGGCCTGGATTAAGCACCGGGTAACCTCGGCTAAACTCGAAGCATTCAATGCCACAATCAGCAGGATCGTAAAACAAGCATGCGGGTACCGTTATCTCGATTACCTTTACTTGAAAATCAGGCAGGAGGCTTTACCTCCTCCGCAACTATGACAAAAACCAAAAAAAGTTATGTTGCCTACCAAACGATGACTTTTTGAGGACACTCTATTTATAATGGATCGACATCTATATCTCACAGGCCTGCATTTGGATAATGATAAGCAGGCCGAGGGACTGAGTTAAGTTTTCTCTGTGATCAAATCTGTGCACTGACTATTTTAGTGAGCTAAAATCAAATGAGAACGTTACCATCGCGATGAGCTTACCTACAAAAACAAACCCAAAATGGGAAGAAATTGTGACGGGTAAAAGAACCTATACCCTTAAGTTTCTCGGTGCGAAAATACTTCTTGGCCGGTTAATTCGTACCATTGACGCAGACCCATCACCCCATAATATATCAGTAGCTGTTAATGAATTGCATGCCTTGTACTCAAAAAATGTAACAATACAATCAGCTAAAGACGATCTTAGAACTATTTTTGGATAAGGAAAATATGCACCAAGGATTATTTAGCATTGATGAGGCTCGCCAACTTATTCTAGATGGCAAAACGCTTTTAATTGCAGGGGCGGAAGAGTTGCTAGCGCAATTACCACTGGGCGACTGGATAGGAGGTACTAGCCCCTATTTTATTGCCCCTAACCATAATGGCATGATTGCTCATGAGCAACTCTTTATCTCTGATATTTCCAAGATTGCTGATTCCTGCTATATAAAAGCCTACGATAAAAATGAACTGACCTCTATTTATAATGAGGCTGGCGAGGGGGGTTTTAGTGTTATAATTATTCCAGCCACCAGTTCCGTACATGCAAGCTTTGCTTTGGATGCACCGACCTATGATAATTTTGGTAGCCAGCCTTTGATAGGATGGATTGCGGGTGCTCCTATTGACCAGTTAGGAGAAAGACGCCCTAGAGTATTCAATGGCAAGAAGGGGGAATCATACATTGACCACGCAATTATTATGCATGTTAATATTGTAAAAAGTAAAAGCATTGATATAGGTCATATTAATATTTTCAGCCAAGGTGCTGGAGACACGTTAACTTTTCTTGAAGATGGTTTTTCCTTTACCCATGTATTGGTCAATGGAGTGAAGGTTAACTTCACGGATTATATTGTCACAAATGATATAGATATTCGATTACCGCTTATCGCTGATTATTATGGAGCATTAGTTAATATAAGCCTGCAAGATGTAGATGCGAAAAGAGGCGTTCGGTTTTACGCACCAGTATTTACTGGAATTAAGTATAAATGGGCTGCGCCACTTGGTAATTATGGAGAAACATTATCAAACAAGATCAAATCGATTGATTTAGAATCATCTGAAATCGTATTTTCTTGTAACTGTATACTTAATTATTTACACTCTCACCTAGAGGGTAACAAAAATGAACAATTCACAGGACTGATCTCTTATGGCGAAATAGCGTATCAACTCCTAAACCAAACATTGGTCTATCTCATAGTTTCAGACATTTGACATATTGACCTTCTATTTAATTCAAAAAAACCTCATAAAGAAAATTATATATTAATCACAGACTCCTAGGAGGATTTCCGAGAATAGAAAGTACGCTTTTTGCGCCGGAAAATTTTAGTTTAGAAAATCAAATGATGGGATTGAATACAGTTGGAGTTTCTCTCTGCTGAGGTATATTGAGATTAACAAAATCGCAAGAAAGGTTTCCTCATGCCAATTCCATTCAGAAATAGCCCAACAGAATTCAGGTAAAGGCAACTATTCCCGAGCAATGTTTTTACCCTACTTCCAGATGATCATGAGTGCTAGTTGTACCATGATCTTTTCCAGCAACTTGATACCTTGAGTCTGGAAAAACGCTACAGTAAAAGACGCCTGAACGCCTATCATCCCAGATTGATTGTTTCGATTCTAATATATTCGTACAGCAATGGGGTTTTTAGTTCCAGGCAGATATAGCGGCGATGTAATGAAGACCTTTCTTTTATGTATATAGCCGGGATGAACTGTCCGGATTTTCGAGTTTTGAGTGACTTCAGAAAGAATAATACAAAGTTTTTTCATAAGTGCTTCAAACAGAGCGTCTTTCTGGCAATGAAACTGAGACTTGCATCTCTTGACCATGTCGGTTTAGATGGCTCAAAACTTAAAGCTGACACCTCCAAACATAAAGCCATGAGTGATAAAAAAGACGCCTCTTAAGAATGTTTTTGTGCTAATTTTACATCCTTCCTCAATAGCAACCCTGCGCACTCTCTTGTTAGTTAGAGCACGCAAGTTTTTACCTGAAATTCCCTATTCTCGGACAGCCTCTTAGAAGCACATATACACTATTGTCCATAAAACCTTGGGGTTATCATGGAAAAAAATAAACATTTGAGATTTTTTCTAACCCTTGCCGTTGTTTTTCATACAATTATATTCCTTTTTACTAGTTGCAGTTCAAATAAACCTATTAGAATTGGCTTTATTGGAGGAACGACTGGGAGGGTTGCTGACCTTGGTCTTTCAGGGCGAGATGCTGTCCAGATGGCGATTGAAAGTGTCAATACTAATGGAGGTATCCATGGAAGACAAATTCAGCTGATTGTAACGGATGATCAGCAGAACCCGGACAAGGCAAGGCAGGTAGTTGAAGAGTTAATCAAGGAGCAGGTTGACGCTATCATTGGACCAATGACTAGTGATATGGCAATGGTCGTTGCTCCTCTGATAAATGCAGCAAAAATAGTTACTGTTTCTCCCACTGCCAGTACTGCCAAACTTTCCGGACAAGATGATTATTTTTTTAAAATTTCAACAAGCACCCGGCAAAACGGGGCAAAGAGCGGAGCTTACCATGCTCAAGCGGGAAAGATGCACAGGCTTGCAGTTCTGCATGATTTGGGTAACCAGGCATATAGCGAAAGTTGGCTTAAGAATTTTACCCGACCCTTTCTTGAAAGAAAAGGTAATGAAATTGTAGGGGTTATTGGGTTTGATACCCGGCGAGGTATAACCTTTACAAAAGTTGTTAATAAAGCGTTTGCTCTGAATCCAGATGGAATTTTAATTATTGCAAATTCAATGGATTCTGCTCTTATTTGCCAACAAGTACGCAAAATCAATTCTAGGGTACATTTAACACTGGCAGATTGGGGGGCAACAGAGCGACTTCTAGAGCTTGGTGGCAAGGCCGTTGAAGGAGTGACTGTAATCCAAGTATTTGACAGGAAGAGTAAAAAACCTCGTTACCTGGCATTCCGGGAAAAATATATTGAGCGTTTTAAACAGGAGCCAGGTTTTGCTGGTGTGTTGGGATATGATGCCGCAACAGTTGTCATAAACGCATTGCAGTACCAAAAAAAAGGCCAGTCTTTAAAGGATGTACTTCTTGAAACTGAATTTGAAGGCCTTCAGGCGGTAATAAATTTTGATACATTTGGTGATAGAGGGCAGACAACGGCAACTATGGGCATAATTTCTCACCAGAAATTTATGTCTTTAGAGTAAGTAATGGCAAAACATATCTCTCTTCTCCACTACATAGCCAGGCGATTTGCTCTGGTCACTCTATTTCCAGTAATTGTTATTACAGCGATGGTTTGGTTCGCTCTTTCTCCTGTTATTCGAAGTAATATCATTAGTCAGAATCAATCGTTGGCAAGAACTGTTTCAGGCCAGATATCTGCCCACCTCGATGGTGGTGAACGTCAGTTAATTGCTCTCTCAAAAATAATAACTGACAACGGTGGGCTGGAAAGTGACACAATAATCGCCATGCTCGACCATGCCTGCGGCGATGGTGAGCTTTTTGAGACAGTTTATATAACTTCTGATCATGGGGAGCGCATCAGGTATGTTGGTTTGGCGAGTTCAAGGCGTTTTCAACGCGATGACTTTCTGGGGCTAGATATATCTAGTCGTAATTTTTATTCCAGTGACCTTCAAACCGGCCAGTTGATCTGGTCAGATCCTTTCCTTTCAACAGTTAGCGGGTGGCAGGCGGTAGCTGTTGCCGTACCTCTTTCACACAGCGTGCTTGTAGGGGAAATTACCCTGGAACGCCTCTCTGCATTTATCAGTAATCTACCTCTTGAAGCACAATTTCGTACATTTGTATGGGACAGGAAACAGCGTATCCTGGCAGATTCCAAAATGTTGCTTGCTGGTCAGCACCTGACCGGCACGTTAATTTTCTCTTCTGCTGATAAGAGTAAAGACAAGGTGTTGCATTCTTTTAGTGTTGCAGGGCAAAAATTTGTTGGATCCACAACGGGTATAACTAAACTTGGGTGGACTGTGCAGGTCGCGCAGCCTTCTCAGTATGCCTTTCAACCTATTGTAACTACTTTTATCATTATCATTATGGGGCTGATTATCAGCCTTGTGTTCATTACATTTGTTTCTATACAGCAAGGGATAATATTTTCTGAACAAATTGCAAATTACATTGAATATGCACGCTCCATAGCAAGTGGGGAGTACAACATTAAATGGCCATCATTTAGAATCTTGGAGTACCAGGAATTAGCCAACAGTCTGCAGTCAATGGGAGTAACGATTCATGAGCGTGAGCAAAAGCTTATGGAAAGTGAGAATTATATGCGTATTACACTAGATTCCATTGGGGATGCAGTTATTACAACTGATACACAAGGGGGGGTCACCCAACTTAATCCTGCCGCGGCCATGCTTACCGGCTGGGAGGCCACAGAGGCGACTGGCCGTAAACTAACAGACGTGTACCAGGTTTTTGACCTTGATTCAAGGTTACCGGTGGCTGACCCTGTAGAAAAAGTACTGGCACCAGACTCTACTGTTGAGAGGCCTGGAAATGGTATTTTGATCAGTCGTGAGGGGAATGAATATCTGGTCACAGAGAATATATTCCCAATTCTTGATGCTGAAGATAACAGTATTGGTTCGGTGCTTGTTTTTCGTGACGTAACTGAAGCATATACCCAGGAACTGATCATCCGCGACAACGAAAGCAGGCTTAGACAACTGACTGAAAATATACCCGGTGCTGTTATCCAGATACGAACAACAGTTGATCATGTATTCCAGAATGAATTTCTGAGTGCAAAAACGAGTCAAATATTTGGGCTTGATGTAAAAGGTGACAACCTGCTGGATCAATTTTTTCAATGCATTCCTGACGAAGATAAAGAGTGTTACACTCTCTCTATGCAACAGGCTGTTGAGAAAGTTGTTCCATGGCATTATGAGGGCCGTTTTAAAAAACCGGATGGTCAGGAAATTTGGTTTAGTGCAGATGCAAACCCTAGGACTGATGGTGACTCCGTCATCTACTATGGGGTGTTAAGAGATATTACATCCAGAAAGTTGATCGAACAGCAATTGCAAGATAGCGAGGAACGTTTTCGTTTACTTGCAGAATCTTCGCTTACCGGTATTTATCTTATCCAGAATGGTCGGTTTACATATGTAAACAATGCGATGGCAACAATGTTCGGCTACGAAGTGAATGAGGTCGTCGATAACATGCATGTGGAAAAACTGATTTATCAGGAAGATATATCTTTGGTACATAAAAATATACGACAGAGAGTCTCGGAAGAGAAGGAGTCAGCACGTTATCTATTTAGGGGACTGAGAAAGGACGGTCAAATATTTCATGTTGAAGTACACGGTCGTGCCATCGTGTACCAAGGCGCGCGTGGAATAATCGGCACACTGGTAGACGTTACCGATCGAATACACTTTGAACAAGCTTTACAGAAGAGCGAGAAACGTTTCAGGAGCCTATTTAACGGTGCCCCCATGATGTATGTGATAACAGATGACAGTCCTGATCGAAAAATAGTTGATGTGAATGATACTTTCCTAAAACGTCTCGGGTACTCAAAGGAAAGCGTTTTGAATACCCCTTTGACCATATACTATACGGACGACTCGGTTGGACTCATGGCAAAGAGACAGGAAATGGAACAAACTCCTGAAGTTGGCAAAGTACCGGTAGAGAGACAACTTCTGACTATTGATGGGCAACTGGTTTCAGCACTCGTTGATTCAGTCCCTGAGTATGATGAAGAGGGCAATATTACAGGTATGCGGATTATGCTGCTTGATGATACTGAGCGAAGAAAAGCCGAAGAGGAAGTAAATAAATTACGAACCTTTCTTACCAACGTTTATAACTCAATGCCCTCTGTTCTGATAGGTGTGGATACTCATTTGCGGGTGACTCAATGGAACAAACAGGCAGAGCATTATACAGGTGTTGTTTTTTCAGATGCCGCACTTGAGTTACTGTCCGACGTGTACCCCAAAATGGCCGAACATAACAATGATATAAGAAAGGCCATTGCAACAGGACAAACCATTTTAACCTCAAAAATCCCTACTACAAGAGATGGAGTGACCAGGTTTGAAGATATCTCAATCTACCCAATCTTAGGGGGTAAGGAGGGAGCTGTTGTTCGCATTGAAGACGTCACTCAAAGGGTACATATGGAAGAAATGATGATCCAGAGTGAAAAAATGCTTTCTATTGGTGGGCTCGCTGCAGGAATGGCACATGAAATAAACAATCCACTTGCAGGTCTTATGCATAACTCTCAAATATTGGAAAACAGACTCTTCGGTGACCTACCGGCAAATATTAAGGCAGCCCAGGCTGTTGGCCTTGATATAACAGTTCTCCATGACTACATGCAAAAGAGAAAGCTGCCTAAGCTGCTCGGGCATATGCAGGATTCCGGTGCCCGAATTGCAGCTATTGTCAACAATATGCTCAGTTTTTCTCGAAAGAGTGAAAATGTTCGCTCAACCCATGAATTATGCAGCCTGCTTGACCAAAGCGTCGAACTGGCCCAAACAGACTATGACATGAAAAAGGGGTATGATTTCAAATCTGTTGAGGTGGTAAGAGAATATAAACAAAAAATATCTGTTGCTTGCGAAGAAAGTAAACTCCAGCAGGTTTTTCTTAATATATTGAAGAATGGGGCTGAAGCTATGGCTGATTCTCCAGGTGATGCACCCCCAAAATTTACTCTAAGGGTTATAGAGGAAGGAGGTTGGGCAAAAATTGAAATAGAAGACAATGGGCCCGGCATGGATAAGATAACCCGAAAGCGAATATTTGAACCGTTTTTTACTACTAAAGAAGTAGGAAAGGGAACAGGCCTGGGATTGTCCGTTTCTTACTATATTATTACAGAAGATCATGGAGGGAAAATGCAGGTACAGTCAACATCTGGTCATGGTTCTACATTTATCATTCATCTTCCTAAAGCTTAAGCACTAAGCACCGGAAGAAATATTACAGGCCCTGTTATTGATATGAGTGACCCGCGTATTTTGATAATTGATGATGAGCGAGCGATTCTAGAGTCGTTTGAAGAATACCTTGAAGACTATGGCTACGATATTCTCACAGCCTCAAGTGGTCGCGAAGGTATGGAAATCTTCAAAGAAGAGAAGCCCGATTTGATCCTTGTTGATCTTCGTATGCCTGAAGTAGATGGTCTTGAAGTCTTGAAAAAGGTAAGCGCCTCGTCTCCATTGACCCCTCTTATAGTAGTATCGGGGACAGGTAATGTGGGTGATGCCGCCCAAGCGTTACAAAATGGCGCATGGGATTATTTGTTAAAACCTGTGGAGAACTTGTCTTTTTTAAGGCATGCAGTGGAAAAAGGGCTTGAAAAATCACGGCTCAAGAAAGAGAACCTTCAATATAAAGACTACCTGGAAAAGCTTGTTTCAGAACGGACACTTGAACTAAAGCATGCTAATAGCCATCTTGAGGAGGTTAATCAGCGCTTACGCAACATCGTGGACAC
This sequence comes from Desulfogranum marinum, assembly GCF_016918565.1. Lineage (GTDB taxonomy): Bacteria > Desulfobacterota > Desulfobulbia > Desulfobulbales > Desulfobulbaceae > Desulfogranum > Desulfogranum marinum. Next base: position 5,696 of record NZ_JAFFQD010000002.1, on the reverse strand, counting down.
CATCAAAGCCCTCTCTTTTTGTAAGGATATGCAAGAATTTGGTGTCTTGCTCCTCAAGGAGTTTAGCCAGCATATGAAGGCTGAAGGGGGATCTATTTACTTGAAGAAAATAAATGGATTACACTTGCTCCATTCTATTGAGGGAAATCACGCGACAACTTTTATTCCATTTCCTTTACCTGAAAACTCAGTTTTTGACCGGGCTGTAAAGGCGAAAAAACCTGTGCTGCAGAATAATCTAGGTGCAGGTGATCCGGTTACCCAAAGCGGGTGGGAAGGGTATAAAAATACCAGTGTATTGGCCTTCCCTATACAAGATGAAACAGGAGACCTAGCGGCACTCATCACTTTTCATGATAGGGTATCGCCTCCTTTTAAAGAACAGGATATTGAAATTGGTAATATTTTAGCTTCTTACATCGGGGAGGCATTACATGCTGTTAAAAGTAATGAGCAGTTAGCAGATAGTGAAATGCGTTTACGCCAAATTCTGGATTTTCTTCCGGTAGGGATTTTTATCATTGATGCGGAGACTGATACTGTAAAGTACAGCAACCCTCATGCGGCATCTATTCTTGATAAAAAAACTGATGATATTGTAGAAAAAAAGTATAGAGATGTACTCCATTTACAAAGACTGCAACGGCAGGAACAATATCAGCTAGATAAAGGGGAGCAGTTGCTTCTGCATGTAAATGATAAAGAAATCATTGTGTTGCGGCAAGTAGCTCTTGCTGTGATTGAGGGACGTGAATCATACATTGAGTGCGTTTTAGACATTACAGATCAGATTAAAACTAAAGAGGAGAAAGAAGCCTTACATAAGCAGCTGTTGCATGCTGACAAAATGAATGCTCTTGGGACTCTTGCTGGTGGGATAGCGCATGATTTTAACAATATATTAAGTGCAGTAATTGGGTATTCAGACTTGTGTTTGCTTGAAGTGAAAACTCAGGAAGGGTCAATTTACAAGAAACTACAGGCGATAGTAGGAGCAGCAAACAGGGCAAGAGAGCTTGTTGAGCAAATCAGAGCGTTTAGCCGTATACAACAGCAATTAATGATTCCTTTAAACATTGATCCTGTTATTCGTGAGGTCGTAAAATTTCTTTCTTCTTCATTACCGGCAAACATTAAAATTGAGACATATCTTAATAGCAATAAACCTGTACTTGGTGATCCAACCCAAATTCATCAGATAATAATGAACCTGTGCACCAACGCTTATCAGGCTATGGAAGAGACCGGTGGCACCTTATCGATAGAACTGGCAGAAATAACAATAAATGAGCAGCAACTAATTGCCGCGCCGCATCTTCAACCGGGTTCCTATTTAGAGCTTACAATCACTGATACAGGGACGGGTATATCCCATGACATTCTCGACAAGATTTTTGATCCCTACTTTTCAACAAAAGGGAACATACTAGGCACAGGGTTGGGGCTTGCGATTGTCAATCGCATTATCAATCAACACAATGGGACGGTATCAGTTCAAAGTAAAATAGGCAAGGGTACAACTTTCCATATTTACTTACCTGTTACCAATGCAGAAGTGGGTGAGGAGGAACATCAAGGCCGCACGCTTAGTAAGGGTACTGAGCATGTGCTGTTTATTGATGATGAAGAAACCCTTTTGCAGATTGCGGCAGAAATGCTTCAGCATTTGGGCTATAGTGTCACAACAGAAAGTAACAGTGTGGATGCTGTAGAATGGTTTAGAAAAGATCCTGACCAATTTGATGTTATTTTTACAGACTATGATATGCCTGATTTAAATGGCATGCAGTTGGCCCGAGAGTTACATATTGTTCGTCCAGATATACCGATAATACTTTGTACCGGTTACTCTGATCAAATTGATCAATCAAGAGCGAAAGCCGTAGGGATAAGAAAAATTGTACGAAAGCCTTTTTCAATGAGTGAGCTGGCAGAGGGCGTCAGAGAAGCTCTAGACACATGACTTTTCATTTTGAGAAGAGGCGTTTTTTTATAATCTTCAATACACTTACTATTATCAGGTGGTAGGATTTTCGTGGTTTTTTATCTTGTATGGCAAGCAGTTCTTGTTACTATCATTGAGAAACGGTTTTGGAGTTATAAGGCTTAGGATATGCCAAAAAATATTTTAATTATTGATGACGATAAGACCCTCTGCTTAATGATAGCCAGTTTGTTGGACACATCAGGGTATGATACGCAAAGTGCATCCTGTTTAAACGAAGGGTACGAAATAGCTTTAACTAGCAATTTTGATATTGTTATGCTTGATGTACAACTACCTGATGGGAATGGCTTGGAATCCATTCCTCGTTTCTCAACACTCCCGTCACGGCCAGAAATCATTATTATGACGGCAGCCGCCGACTCCGATGGCGCTCAAAAAGCTATCGAATCGGGAGCCTGGGACTACCTGGAAAAAACCAACATCATCAAGGAACTCATGTTGCCGGTTACCAGGGCCTTGCAGTATAGGGAAGAGAAAAATAAAATTGCGGCAGCCCCAGTTATTCTCAAGCGAAAGAATATCATAGGTGACAGTAGCGCTATAACTCAAAGCCTGGAGCAAGTAGCTTACTCGGCCGCCAGTGATGCCGCTGTTTTAATTACCGGCGAAACCGGAACAGGTAAAGAGGTCTTTGCCCATGCAATCCATAACAACTCAAAAAGAGCAAAAAACAATTTTATTGTTGTCGATTGTGCTGCACTACCGTCAACATTAATAGAAAGTAATCTTTTTGGTCATTCTAAGGGAGCATTTACAGGGGCTGATCAAAATAGCAGCGGACTTATACTTCACGCTGATAGCGGTACACTTTTTCTGGATGAAATTGGTGAACTCCCTTTGGAGACCCAGAAAAAGTTCCTCAGAGTCCTCCAGGAACAGCGCTATCGGCCTGTTGGCAGTACAAAAGAAGTTACTTCTGATTTTCGTGTAATTGCTGCTACAAATCGCAATCTAGAGGAAATGGTAGCAAAAGGTAAATTCAGGGAAGATTTACTGTTCCGTTTAAGATCCTTCCATATTGAGCTCCCCCCACTTCGCTTTCGGGAGGGAGATATCCCGGAGTTAACTCATTTTATTTTAGATAAGCTGTGGCAACGACAGTACCAGGATCCCAAAGCTATAAGCCGGGAATTTATTGAGTACCTTGAGCTGTATGATTGGCCGGGTAATGTGCGTGAGTTGCAGCAAACCCTTGAAGAGGTTGTCGCTCGTTCGCAAGGTCATCAAACATTATTTGGCTTTCATTTGCCTGGCAGAATTCGAATTAAGGCGACGCAGGCAAACCTAAGCAATAAGGAAAAAGCGACTCCTGTAAAAGGTAAAATAGGGCCTAAAAGCAAGCCCTTAAAATGGAAACAGTATAAGGAAGATATGGAGTCGCAATATCTTAAACAACTTATGGCCTATTGTGAAGGTGATGTGAAGCTGGCTTGCGAAGAGTCCGGGATATCCCGTGCAAGGCTCTATGAACTTTTAAAAAAATAAACTTTCGTCTGGAAAAGCAGATTTATCTGGTTTCCCAGAATATATTCTTTTTACCTCTGTTTTAGATCGCAGATGCGCAATAGAGCGTATTTTCGATATCCCAACATTCTTTTTTTTTCAAACTCTTTCTCGAAAAACAAGGCTTTCAACTTCTAATAGTAAAAGCTATGAGTTGCGGCTCTTCCCCTAACACACTGTATTTAACAGTTTTCTCATGCTAGCTACAGTGTTTTTCTAGGTTTGGCACATATTCTGTAAGAGTTCTTTTGATTTAATTTATTCAATTAGGACAGAACTATGAACCTGTTTTTTTACAGTTTAACCGATAGTGCGCAACGATCTCGGCTTCTTAGTAAGTTCGAGCTTATTCTCCCCCAACACCCGATTACAGACTTAGGTGTTGGCAGGGGCGTTGTTTCGCCACTATCTTGTACCATCCGTAGTGGAGATGTGATCATTGTGTATGTGGCTGAGCTCTACGAACTTGAGATTTTAGTGGGAGCACGGGAAAAGCTAGAAAGCTTCAGGAAAATCCTACTATTGGAAAGCGAAGAGCTAGATCGTTATTGGTTCTCTCTTTGCCGGCAGTTATATCCCCGCTATATAGCTCATGGGTATTGCGCTGTGGAGGAGACAGCAATTGTAGCATCCAAAATGATGAAGAATTGCCAGCCTTATATGGCAACTCCCGTCCAATATGCTCATGATCAGGCTGAAGGTGAGCAGAAAGGTTAAGCGGCAGGTGCAATTGGATGGGAGGCTGGTCATTTTCAATGCCTGTATTTTATTCCCCTTAGATCAACTGGATATTAAGGGGTCTATACAGCAATAGGAGTATTGGTATTCCGTGAAAGAATTTTCTAAATCTATCCTTCCTTTCCATTCTGGCGTTATTGTTCTTATATGTTGCATTGCATATTCTTCGGCTTGGGGGTTTGAGCGAAAAAGAAAGTTACTGGTTTTACATTCATATCACCAGGGTCTACAGTGGACTGATAATGTCTCGGAAGGTATCCAATCTGTATTCAAACAGCTCCAGGGTTCGTATGAAGTTCATTTTGAGTATTTGGATGCGAAGAGAAGCTCGGCAAGCCGTTATCAAAAGAGATTACTTGAATACATTGAAGAGCCAAATCATTTCCACTATTTTGATGTTATAATTGTATCCGACAACATGGGCCTGGAGTTTGTTGCCAGCAATTACCCTGCTTTATTCGAAGATATTCCAATCGTATTTTGTGGCATCAACGGCTACAGACCCCAGATGGTCGATTTTACACCTAAGATTACGGGAGTAATTGAAACTACCGATTACCGTGCCACAATAAAATTGATGCTGGAACTCCACCCGGAGAAAAAGAAAATTCTGGTCATTCTTGACCGAACACCGACAGGAAACTTAATTGCTCAAGAAATCAAAAGAGTTGAAAAACAATTTGATCATATTTCTTTTGAGTACTATCGAGACTTCGTGCTTCAAAATGTACCTACTAAACTGCAATCATTGGACGATGATTACTTGATATATCAGTTGACATTTAATCGAGATAAGAATGGTGCTTTTATCTCATACTCTGAAGGGATAGAGGTGGTCAGTAGGTATTCGCAAGTCCCTGTATATGGATCATGGGATTTCTATCTTGGTAAAGGAATAGTAGGGGGTGTTATTACATCAGGATATTGCCAGGGCCAAACTGCGGCGGCCTTAGCTTTGCGGATTTTGCAAGGTGAGCCCGTCGAAAGTATTAGCATCATCGACAATGCTCCTACCAAGGTCATGTTTGATCATACCTATCTCACTCACTATGGCGTGAGCCCATCTCGCCTACCAAAGGATTCTGTTATAAGGGAATCTCGAATAAATGGTTTATTCCCCAGCGTCTTTAATTATGCGATAAATATGGAAATCAGGGTCAATTCAACATTTAAATTTTCGTGTTTTTGGGGTTGCAGCGAACAACTCAATCGCCCCGAAACCCATTTCCCTGCTATGTTACAAGCAATGTGCCCAGCCGATCCATATTGTACGCAAGGTTTCTCATCCCAATCTTCACCGTCGCCCTTGCCAGGCCGACTGTTCTTACAAGCAAATTTCCTGCCTTCTGGGTTTGCGCACCGAAAACATGCTCAACCCTTACACGAACCTTCGATTTGGTCCTGTTACTCTTCTGTTCCCGAGCTGTCAGCTTTCGGTTCCGAGTGC
>NZ_JAFFQD010000029.1 GCF_016918565.1 Desulfogranum marinum | reverse complement strand
GAAATAGTTAATCAAGTAATTTTAGCGACTTACTAAAAAAACTTTACCAGGAATCGTAAAAAGAGCATCCCTTAAAAGGCGATTTTCTCTTACTAAATCAAATAAATAGCTTCTCGCGGACAGACACTATCTAGTGTCTGTCCAGAAATGAGGATTTTCGCTTAAGTTCAAGGCGTGCGATAAATTTTACCACAGGCATATAACTAATATTCCGAGGATAAAATTTTGAGCACAACGCCGAAATTAGGTGAAAAGGCCATTTGTGGACAGGCACTATCTAAGCAGACACGGGATTGACGAATTTAATCTGTCTACCGGGTGGTAAACGGCTGATTTTCATGGGTAATAAAAATTTTACACGGGACCGGTCGCCTGGAAATGCATTGCATCCCGCCCCCAAAACGCTCCAGCTGCCAGCCACCCTTCTTGCGCAAAACACTCCATCACTTCAATCGGCATTTTCGCATTAACCGGCCAGGAAGTTTTATTTCCATTTTTACCGGCATTGATATCAATAGCGTTCATCCACGCATGCATAGACCAAGAAGTTGCACTACCCCGTTTCTTCCGCGGGTTATACACGCCATTATAAACAAGTATCCCCGCAGCCTCTCGTGCCCCATCATCAGGGTAAATTGTCGCCAGCTTTTGAAAAACACGCTGTAAACTGTCAGCACACTTTTCATGCACCAGTAACGAGGTAACGGGAGTTTGATCATAATAAATTGTAAACGGAAGTTTGATTCTCTTGCTTGGTGGGGTGTACCCATCCTTTTCCCCATGTGGTCCAAAAAAATCCAGAAATCCGGATGAACCTTCAGCCGGAAATGGATGTGGGACAGGCATCATATTTTTGAGGTGATTTTGGCAGGCTGCAATGCTTTTAGGTCCCCAAAACCCATCTACCACAGTACCTATGCGCTCTTGAACATGAAGAATCTCAATTCTATTCATTGTGGGCATACCTCTGTTTTTTTGAACAAATATACCTCTCTCCTCGCAGTGCCTTATTTTTTCATTGACGAGGCAATACCGGAAGAGTCCGGGCCGAAAAGGTAGAGCTTTCAACGAGGCTCCCCCTGCCAACCTGCAATGCAAAAAAAATGCCACTAGTGGCCATCGACTCTCAAGGGCAGTTTCCACCAGGAGGACAGGTTGGGAGTCAAACAGAAGGATGAAAAATCCACTTTTTGGTTCATATCCACCAAAACTGGTGGTTCATATCAAGCAGGTGGTTCATACAAAAAATTTATTCACAATCAAGGAGATATAAATGGGAACCAAATTATACAGTTCGCCCCAGGTACCCTTGTTTTTCCTTATTTGAACGGGATTTTCAAGGTGACATGGAGTAAGTTCGCTCACTGGTATTTCATCAATAAAAAATACACACGCCCTTTTCCCTGCGAGATATCTGTAAATGACAAAACCTGAAAGCCCTCTGCTCACTTATATAGCCCTCATGCTGGCGGTTCTCTTTTGGGGCCTCTCTTTTGTGGCCACCAAGGTCGCGCTGCAGAGCTTTACACCTTTCTGCCTTATCTTTTTCCGTTTTTTCGCGGCATCGCTTTTTTTTATTGTCCTGTTCCGGCGAACCGGCTTTCAACCGCTCAGTAAACATGACCTGAAATTATTGCTGCTGCTTGCAGTGATGCAGCCGGGACTCTATTTCACCTTTGAAACCTTCGGCTTACAGTACACATCTGCCACCAAAACCTCGTTGATCATTGCAACCATACCGGTAGTGGTTTTATCCCTGTCAGCTCTTCTGCTCAAGGAACGGATCAGATTACTAAATCTTATGGGAATCATGCTCTCTCTGTTCGGGGTTTCGCTCTTAGTGTTTGGCAGCGGCGAGCAAGAGGAGCTGGGAGGCATGCTGATTGGCGACCTTCTCATCTTTGGAGCGGTCCTTTCCGCTTCGGCTTATATGATCATGACCAGACGTTTAGGAGCGAACATACCTTCGAGACAGATTACCGGCATGCAGATTATCTTCGGAGCAATGCTCTTTTTCCCGGCCTTTGTGTACGATTTACCAAAATTCAATCCCCAGGCTGTAACCAGTGAGGCTGTCATCGCCGTAATAGGGCTAACCCTTTTCGCTACTATCGGAGCCTTTCTCTGCTATAATTATGCCCTAACCAAAATCCCTGCGACCAAAGCCTCAGTCTGTATTAACGCTATTCCGCTGGTAACGGCCTTTGGTGCATGGGCACTCCTCGGCGAGTCATTGACCATGGTGCAACTCTGTGGAGCCGGAATAGTCCTCTTCGCGGTATTTTTGGCAAACCACACACGCACACCGGGGAGGAAAAGCAAAAGCGGTACCATCGTAGTTTAACCCCAAAAAACAATACGTTATTCCTCTGTACCATTTACAGCACCCTCAACAGAATCAACAGGATGCCCGGATGCTCACTCTCCTTTCCTCAGTCATCCCACCTCCAACATAATGACAAATGACAGTAATTATGTGCTGATCCTATGAGTCTGTTGATTTACTAGGGCTTTCGTTCAAGGTCAGGTAAGCGAAGACTCCGAGGCATGCTTAAAAAAAAAACCACAGGCATATAGTTGATATCGGAGTCTTCGCTTACCTCCGAGGATTATTTTTTCAGCATAACGAGGTAAGCGCTAGACTCCGAGAGATTGGGCGAAAAGACAGTAAATCAACGGGCTCATCCTATAACGCACAGCTTCTTGTTGAACATCCACGGTACCCGCCGTTAGTTTGTCCTCGCTGTCACTCCATTCTAAAAATTCCCGGTAAAGTCACCCAATATTTCCGGCTTGTGGAAATGCTTCCAGATGGCGTTATGCCCTTTCACCTTCAGGAAAACTACTGTTCAAGATTCCCACAATATACGACAAGAAACTTGTTTTAGCCTTTATTTATGTGGTATCGTTTATAAATTTAAAATAACATTGATTATCTGTAACTAGTCAACACTATTTCAACTCTCCATTATCTGCCCGTTCAGCAAACCTATATATCGAAGTCGGGGCTTATCTGCTGATTCGGTCAGCTTGTGGTTATTTGGAGCACTGCTAAACATGCACAGTTCGGGGTGGATTGACAGTTTTTAGATATTCGCTGAATGGTTACGATTATCTTTATAAAAACCGTCTCCTGACTCGTTCCGATAAAAGTTACTCTCTAAGAACCCTTAACCCTGCAGAGAATGTGCCATGAGATTGAAAACCATCGGTTTGATTGCCTGCTTGACCTCCTTGTTATTCGCTTGTAGTGGTGAGCAAAAAGATACTCCACCTCCTCTACCGCCCCCCGATGTATCGGTCTTCGAAACCAAAGCCCAGGAAGTCCCTCTCTTTCAAGATTTTGTTGGCCAGACTGCCGGACTTAAAGACATTGCTATCCGCGCCAGGCTGGAAGGTTTTCTCGAAGGTATACATTTCCAGGAAGGCTCAGAGGTAAAAAAAGGTGCACTGTTGTACACCCTGGAAAGCCAGCCCTTTGAAGAAAAAGTTGCCACAAGGATGAGTCAGGTTGCCGAGGTCAAGACCAATCTGGCGAAAACCAAAGGGGATCTGGATCGAATCAGGCCCCTTGCAGCAATAAATGCCGTCAGCCAAAGTGATTTGGATGCTGCCGTTGCCGCTTATGAAGCAAACCTTTCTTCCCTGGATGCTGCCAATGCCACCTTACGGTCAGCTCAGATTGAATTGAGTTATACCAAAATCTACTCTCCCATTGACGGCATCATTGGCAGGACCAAAGCCAAAGTTGGAGATTTTGTCGGGAAAGACCCCAATCCGGTGATCTTGAACACGGTATCCCAAGTGGACACAATTCTTGTCAACTTTTTCATTACAGAGACGCAGTACCTGACACTGGCTAAACATATTGCCGAACAAAAAGGGAAGCAACAGGATCCCCTTGAAGACAGTCTTGAGCTGATTTTAATCAACGGTGAGGTGTACAACCACAAAGGTCGCCCCGATTTCATCGACAGGGAGGTGGATAGCACCACCGGCGCCATGCTGGTCCAGGCATCCTTCCCTAACCCTGAAAAACTGCTGCGGCCAGGCCAGTTTGCCATAGTGAAGACCAAAGTAATGGACGTTAACAATGCCATTTTAATTCCCCAACGTTGTGTCGTGGAATTACAGGGATTGTTTAACGTGTTTGTGGTTGATGAGAGTAACAAAGTGGAAACCAGGGAAATTAAGGTCGGCCCCAAAGTCGGCTCCATGTGGCTGATAAGCGAAGGACTCCAGCCTGGGGAAAAGGTGGTTTTTGAGGGGCTGCAGAAAGTCAAAGACGGCATCACCGTCAACCCCACCATCGCAGATGTCAAATCAACTAAGCAGGATAAGACGTGATCAGCCATGGGTGATTTTTTCGTAAGAAGGCCCATTGTGGCCATGGTAATGGCCATTTTTATGGTCATCGTAGGGGTCGTATTTCTCAGTGGCTTGCCCATGGAGCAATACCCGGACATCACCCCCCCCATTGTGGAGGTGAGAGCCACGTATACGGGGGCTAATGCGGTGAGTGTTGAGCAATCTGTTGCCACTCCGCTTGAGCAACAGATTAATGGTGTGGACAACATGATCTACATGAAATCCACCAATGCCAATGACGGCACTATGACCATCCAGGTCTCTTTCGAAGTGGGCACCGATCCGGACATGAATACGGTCTTTACCCAGAATAGGGTTGCCGCAGCCACTGCCAAACTACCGCCAGAGGTCACACGCATGGGAGTGACCACGGAAAAATCCCTGCCTAACATTCTCATGCTGATCGCCCTGACGGCAGAGGACCCTCGTTTTGATCAAAACTTTCTTGGCAATTACTCCCTAATCAACATCAAAGATATTCTTTCCCGCATCAAGGGTATCGGCAGGGTAAACGTTATCGGGGCCAGTGACTATTCCATGCGCATCTGGATAAAACCCGATCGGTTGGCCTACCTTGGCATAACAGTACCAGAAATAATGGATGCCATTCAGGCACAAAATGTGGTCGTTCCCGGGGGTAAGTTCGGTGCCGAGCCCGCTCCTCCAGGTACTGAGTTCACCTATACCGTTCGCATGCCTGACCGCTTGCAAAGCGAAAAAGAATTTGGAGAAATAGTCATCCGGACCACTCCGGAAGGATCTCAGGTAAAACTCAAGCATATTGCCAGAATCGAACTGGGTGTGGAGACCTATAATGCCTTCACTCGCTTGAACAGCGATGCCTGCGCCATGATTGCCTTGTACCAGGCGCCAGGCTCTAATGCTGTTGCCCTGGCAGAGACAGTGAAAGCGACCATGGCTGAGCTGTCTAAATCTTTCCCCAAAAGTATGCGTTATGATATCTCTCTGGATACCACTACAGCCATTACCGCTGGTATTGATGAGATTATCGAAACGCTGTTTATCGCACTGGGCCTGGTGGTACTCGTTGTGTATATCTTTATTCAGGATTGGCGAGCGGCTCTTATTCCCACCATCGCCATTCCTGTTTCTCTTTTGGGCGCCTTTATCGCCTTCCCCATCATTGGCTTTACCATCAACGTTCTCTCCCTTCTTGGGCTGGTGCTGGCCATCGGTATTGTTGTTGATGACGCCATTGTGGTAGTGGAAGCCGTGCAGGTGAATATCGAGGCAGGCATGTCTCCCAAGGAGGCAACCAAAGCGGCCATGAGGGAGGTTACCGCCCCGGTTATTGCCACGACCCTGGTAATGGTAGCAATCTTTATCCCTGTCGCTGTCATGGGCGGCATCACCGGCCAACTCTACCAGCAATTTGCCATCACCGTCGCTGTGTCGGTTGTCTTCTCTTCAATCAACGCCCTGACCCTGAGCCCGGCCTTATGTGCTCTGCTTTTACGCAAGCAAAAACCCATCGGTGGCCCGCTCGGAGCATTCTTCCGAATGTTCAACACTGTTTTTGATAAAACCACTAAAGGGTATACCGGCTTAACCAAAATCGTGGCCCGCAGGATCGCAATGGGGCTGACTTTCATGCTGATACTCACCGGTGGCTTGATCTTTCTTAGTAAAGTGCTGCCCGGTGGGTTTATGCCCAGCGAAGACATGGGCTACCTGATGGTGAACGTCCAATTGCCCGATGCCGCTTCTTTGCAACGCTCTGATGTGGTGGTAAAAAAGGTTGAAGAAATCATCGGCAAGCACGAAGAGGTCGAATTTGTGACAGCAGCCACCGGTTTTAGCCTTATTTCAGGCAGCATGTCGTCCAATGCCGGTTTTGTTTTTGTTTCTCTTAAAGATTGGAGCGAACGAAAGAAAACAGCCAATGAACTGGTCGAAGCTTTAAATCGTGATTTTTTTACCCAGGTAAACGAGGCCCAGGTCTTTGCCTTTGGCCCACCGCCCATCCCCGGCCTCGGAAATGGATCAGGTTTTACCATGATGATGCAGGATAAAGGCGGCAACACTCCTGAGTACCTGGCAGATCAGACTGCTCAGTTTATCCAGACCGCACTTAAGCGCCCTGAAATCGGCTCCATGTTCACCACTTTCCGAGCCTCTGTCCCTCAGCGCTACATGGAAATCAACCGCGATAAAGTACTCAAGGCGGGTGTATCCCTTAATGATATCTACTCTACGGTCGGAGCCTTTCTTGGTGGCTCATATGTCAATGATTTCAACAGGTTTGGTCGACTTTACAAAGCCTACATTCAAGCAGAACCTGAATACAGAATTAATGAAAACAAAATCAATCTTTTTTTTGTACAAAACGGAAACGGCGAGCAGGTTCCCCTCAGTGCCTTTGTCACTATCAAGGATATCGCAGGCCCGGATTTTACCAATCGGTTTAATCTTTATCGCGCCATCGAATTAACCGGTGGCCCGGCGCCAGGCTATACGTCTGTTCAGGCGCTAAACGCTCTTGAAGAGGTTGCAGCCGATTCCCTCCCGTCAGATATGGGGTATGCCTGGAGCAATATGTCTTTTCAGGAGAAAAAATCTTCCGGTACGGCAAGCGTGGTTTTAGTATTCTCCTTACTCTTTGTTTTTCTCATTCTTGCCGCCCAATACGAAAGCTGGTCACTCCCTTTCAGTATTTTACTGGGAACCCCTTTTGCTATTTTCGGCGCCTTTGGCGCGCTTTACCTGGCACGTTTAACCAGCAACAGTTTTGAGCTCAATGTTTTTGCCCAAATCGCCCTGGTCATGCTCATTGGCATGGCCGCTAAAAACGCTATCCTGATCGTTGAATTTGCCAACATTGAATTTCATAAGGGACTGTCTCTGTATGACGCAGCCATCAAGGCTGCCAAGTTACGTTTCAGGCCAATACTCATGACCGCCTTTTCCTTCATTCTGGGAGTACTTCCCCTGGTGATGGCATCGGGGGCAGGGGCTGAGGCGCGCATTGTTATGGGGATGGCACTGCTTGGCGGAATGGCACTGGCAACATCTTTGGGAGTCTTTTTCTATCCTATGCTTTTCGTTTTCATCGGAAAAGTTGCCGGGTACGAGAAAAAAAGAGAGATGCAAAAGGAGCAGGTGTAAACACAATGAATACACACACAAAGACAGGCAAGGGTTGTACATTCTTTACTCTAGTCCTTTCACTTTTTTTCTCGGCCTGTACGTTAGGGCCAAATTTTACAGAGCCAATTACCGCCACTCCTGATGCGTATCGAACCCAAATTATGCCGGCCGACCCCATCAATGATCTTCAATGGTGGGAACTCTTTAAAGATCCACTGCTCTATTCTTTAGTGACAACGGCTCTGGAAAACAACCGCGATGTTAAAATCGCTATCAGCCGTATTGAGCAGGCTCGAGCCAACCTGGGATTTGTGCGCGCTGATCAATACCCGCGCGTCGATATAGATGCAGGAGCCACAACCGGCAATTTCAGCGGTGGTACACGATCCGAGGACACCAACTCCACCGTCTACCTTGCAGCTCCACTGAGCTGGGAATTAGACTTTTGGGGAAAATTCAGTCGTTCAACTGAAGCTGCACGGGCTGAATTGATGGCATCGGAATATGGTCTCAAGACTATCCAACTGACCTTAATTGCAGAAGTGGTCACCAACTATTATCAACTGTTGGATTTTCATCGTCGTTTAAATATTTCTGAAGAAACACTCGCCTCGCGTATTGAAAGCCTTAACATCATTCAACAACGATTTAATAAAGGAATTATTGCTGAGCTCGATGTTAATCAGGCCCAGATCCAAAAGGAGATCGCCGCCGCGGCCATACCGCTCTACAAGCGCTCTATCGCAAAAACGGAAAATAATTTGAGCATATTGCTTGGCCGCTTACCGAGTCCTATTGTTCCGGAGCAGAACCTGGGTGTAAATTTTCAGGCCCCAAAAATTCCGGTTGGTTTACCTCCTGCCATACTCGAGCGTCGTCCTGATATCAGCCAGGCCAAATACCTGCTCAAAGCACAAACTGAAAACATTGGTGTTGCCGAGGCATTGCGGTGGCCGGCAATTTCCCTGACCGGCACTTTGGGCGTTGCCAGCAGCGAGTTGAGCTCTATCACCATTGATGGCGGCGTGTGGTCAGTGGGCGGAAGATTGCTGGGTCCTCTGTTTGATTTTAACAAAAACAAAAGACGGGTGGAAATTCAGGAACAAAAAACGAAAGAAGCCCTTTTCCAGTACGAAAACGTTGTCCTCACTGCCTTTAGAGAAGTGGATGATGCTCTGATGGAAATTGCAACCTATCGTAATGAGTTAGCTGCTATCGATCGTCAGTTGAAAGCTTCACAGAATGCCACCAATTTATCCAAAGAAAGGTATGATAAGGGGGTGAGCAGTTATCTGGAAGTACTGGATACAGAACGAACTCTTTTTTCCACAGACTTACAACAATCACAATTGCAGCAGCAATACCTTAACGCCTATGTCAATCTGTATAAAGCTCTGGGGGGTGGTTGGATAACCAAAGCAGATCGGAACCACAAAACTTCTCCGGTTGCTCCAACTATATTTTAACAGAGCCTGTTACATGTTGGCACCCGTTAAGAGCTTGAGAGAATAACAACTCCAGCCTAAAGTGCAGAGCCGCTCAGAAAAAAAACAAAAAGACCGTTTCACCCTCACAGAATGGTTGTATGAAACCATCAAACTTTACCCCCCAGAAAAGCTGTGGGGGTATTGAAGAAAATTAAAAACTGTGATTAACGGTTAAGTTCTCATGTTTTTTGGTCAGAAGAAACCTGACCGTAGCTATCTTTATGGCATTATTGAACACGAACCATACCAAGCTATACAGCCAGATCAGTAGTGCGTTGGTCCAGCCAATCGGGGAGATAAATATCCCGTAGACGGCGATCAGCGTACCCAGTATTTCCGTGCCAAAGGTTGCGCCAAATAACAGAGGCGCTGGCCATGGACGTTCCCAGAACCAGCCTTCCGATCGAGTGACATAAATCGTGCTGTGACCGGCGATAATCAGCTTCAGGAATAAGAATGTCCGAATTACCTCTTCGGCAACCCCCTGTTCGCGCAAGATGAAAAACAATATAAAGGATGCAACTACTCCGGATATTCCCAGAACGCAGGAAACCACCAAGAGGTCCGGCATTCGCCAGCGCATGGGTTGTCGGTGGACTTTAGCATTGTCATAGGCAATGGCCAAAATCGGAATATCATTAAGCAGCGCCAATAGGATAATCATCAGTGCGGTAATTGGATAGAAATCGAATACTATAATCGACAGGGTCATAAACAAGATGATACGAATGGTTTCCGCAATGCGGAAGGTGGCATAACTTTTCATTCGTGCAAAAGTTATACGGGCCTGCTGCATGGCCTCATTGATTACGGAAAGCCCGGGGGCGGTTAAAATAATATCAGCTGCCGCGCGGGCCGCATCCGTGGCATTGGACACCGCGAAACCACAGTCGGCTTTTTTCAGGGCCGGGGCATCATTAACCCCATCGCCGGTCATGGCCACGACATGTCCCCCCTTTTGCAGGGTATCGACAATCCGGTATTTATCCTCCGGTACCACTTCGGCAAAAATATCCACCTCTTCAATCATTTCGACAATGGCCGATTCGTGAGTATGAAGAAATTCATGTTCAAGAATGCTAGTGTCATAAAGCTCTTTGACTTCATCCACGACTTCAGTAGCAAATTGCCTGGCCTCTTTGAGTGGGGCTTCGCCATGTAGTCGACGATAAATGACTGTAGTGAGGGCCTCCATCAGGTCCATCAACTCAGTGGATCCTGCACCCGACAACTGGTTGGAACGAATCGTATGTTGCGGCAGTCCGAGAATAGCGCCGATTTCCCTGGCAATAGCCAGATTGTCGCCGGTCACCATTTTGACCTTGATTTCGCATCGGTGAATTTCCTTGATGACCTCAATGGAGTCTTCCCGCGGTGGATCGTAGAGGGGTATCAGTCCGAGAATTTGGAGTGGCCCAGTGTCCTCCCTTCGCCCCACGGCCAGGGTACGATAACCATCGGCTGCCAGAGTATCGATGATTTCATGGAGCCTTTCAACTTCGTCCTCGGGCAACTCAGCTAAATCGATCAGTACCTGTGCGGCACCTTTTACTGCTGTAAAACGTTGACCATTGAATTCAACCTCAGCTTCCGTACGTTTGCGTACGGGATCAAACGGGATAAAATTATGGACCCGACAATTTTGCCAGTCTGACTGTGGATAGTTGCTCTCGATATAGCTAAAAATGGGCTGTTCGAGAGGATCGTTGTTTTCTTGACGTGATGCCAAAGCAGCAGTAACAAACAGATCTTTCTCACTAAAGTCAGCCAGTACCACCGGCTCATGTACCTGCATTTCATTTTTCGTCAGGGTGCCGGTTTTATCCGAACAAAAAATATCCACCCCGGCCAGTTCTTCTATGGCGGTCAACCGTGACACAATCGCCTGCCGCCGCGCCAAGTTGAGAGCGCCCACTGCCATGGTCACTGACAGTACAGCTGGGAGTGCCACCGGGATAGCGGCCACAGTCAAAACAAGGGAGAAACGTGCAATCTCTAAAAATGGCTCATGGCGAAACAGCGCCACTAATATGATCAACAGCACCATGCACAGGGTCAGTATGATCAAAAAATTACCGACCTGCATCACCACTTTCTGAAAATGACTGCGTTGTTCTCGCTGGGCTTTAGCAACAAGCTCCACCACGGAGGAGAACTTGGTATGGATACCGGTATTGATCACCACTGCCAGCATTTCACCTTGCTTTACTATGGTATTAGCAAAGCCGAGATCACCAGGCTTCCCATTGACAGGGAGAGATTCTCCAGTCAGGGCAGACTGGTCGATAAGCAGGTAATCACCTTCCAGCAATTGAACATCGGCCGGAATGATATCGCCAATACGCAGTTTGATAATGTCACCGGGGACTAGTTCACGCACTGAAATTCGGTGAAAATTACCATCGCGTCTAACCACTGTTTCTTTGGCCAAATGCTGCTTTAGGGCTTGTAACGCATTAAGTGCGCGGTGCTCCTGAAGGAAATCCAGTCCGGCGTTGACCAGCAACATGGTAAGAATAATAAAAAAATCTTCCCATTTCTGCACCAATGCCGACAGCAGCGCCGCCGCTTCAATCATCCAGGCAATGGGTCCCCAGAAACGTCGAAACAGGCGGTGCCACAAAGGCTCCTGCTTTTCCTCTATTTCGTTATAGCCCCAACTTTCAAGGCGATATTTCGCTTCAATGCCAGAGAGGCCATGATCGAAATCTACTTTTAATGCCTCGAGCGTTTGTAGCGCAGATTGTCCGGCATACTCTTCGGTATTCCTGTTGAACACGGCTACCTCCAAAATTCGTCATTGATATGGTAACATTGTTTCGAATCCATCGATTGGCAGGTCCTATGTTTCCAAGA
Organism: Desulfogranum marinum; assembly: GCF_016918565.1. Lineage (GTDB taxonomy): Bacteria > Desulfobacterota > Desulfobulbia > Desulfobulbales > Desulfobulbaceae > Desulfogranum > Desulfogranum marinum. Next base: position 61,523 of record NZ_JAFFQD010000029.1, on the reverse strand, counting down.
CCCTGTCCGACAATGCCTTTTTCCCTATCGACGTTATCCACAGGAAACCAATGCTTGCAATATCAGCACAATAGCTGCGCTTGACTCCCTGCAAGGGCTTTTATGTAAAAAATCTATTAGCTGACAAACTCCCAGACCACTCACTGCCAGTAAAAAATTATTGTAAAAATCGTCCCTGGATGCTGCTTTCAGCAGTATATGTCGAACTACCTACAACGACAAAATGGTTGCACATTTTTTGCCTTCCTCGAGAGAATTCTTTTTAAGCGAAGCAACTCCCTGGACTGGAACAAATGAAATTGATGCATACTCTTGTAAACATATAATTTCAGACAGTTACATTTTCAAGGAATATATATGAAGTAAAGCCCTCTTCACTAAAACGATTTGTGGAGCTTTATGAACGACCGTTGAATTTGCCAGAATACAGGGTAAAGCAGACAGGATAACGAGAGTAAATGCTATATGTTCCTGCCAGATCGTGCGCAGGTGGCTTGCTGCTGAACAGTTACAATAGTTTTATCTTTCTTCTCCTGTTCAGGCACAATAATATATAGTAACAGAGACTTCCGAAACATTGCACCTGCAAAACTCTGTTTAGCTGACGATAATCATTGCTTCGCAATTTTAGATGGTGTCCTCTGCTCGTTGCAAATCCTGGATAAACGAGGCAACCAAACAACACCTTTGGGAAATAAAAAAAAATACAATGGGTAAAAAAACAAAAACAGCCAGACTGGCTCAACTTCCAGCAACCGCTATCTGCGGTAACGATATTTCTTCATCGGTCCTCTACGTATCTGCCCTATCGATTATCGCTGCTGGCCGGTATGCCTGGGTAGCGCTGCTGCTAGTAGCCGGAGTGCTGCATCTCTTTAGAAAGATATACGGAGAAGTGGTAGGAGCTCTTCCCTTAAATGGAGGAGCCTATAACGCCCTGCTGAATACAACCAGCAAGTCGATCGCCTCACTGGCAGCGACCCTTACCCTTCTCTCCTATATGGCAACAGCAGTGATATCCGCTTCAGAAGCAATGCATTATCTCAGCGGCATTATCCCATCCCTGCCTGTGATTGCAGCCACTATATTTCTACTGGCCCTCTTTCTGGGAATTACGGTCATGGGAATCGGTGAATCCTCAATCGTTGCCCAGATCATATTTATTTTCCATCTGGTTTCCCTGATACTGCTCTCTGGATCAATAATCATATATTTGTTCAGCAACGGCCTCCACATCTTTTACAGCAACAATCAGCTTCCTCTGCCGCATAATGGCAGCATTGGCATGGCTATTTTCTGGGGATTTGCGGCTGCCATGCTTGGGATATCCGGTTTCGAAAGCTCAGCTAATTTTGTAGAAAACCAGCAGGATGGAGTCTTTCCTAAGACATTACGCAACATGTGGTTTGTTGTCAGTGTTTTCAACCCTTTGATGGCCTTTCTAGCTTTGGCGATTATACCGATCCCGGAAGTGAGCATCTATGAAACAAACCTCCTCTCTCATATGGGACAAATAAGCGGCGGTGATTGGCTGGCGGCCCTGATTTCCATTGATGCGGTTGTGGTCTTGAGCGGTGCCGTTTTAACTTCATATATTGGCGTTACAGGCCTCCTCGAACGTATGACGCTCGACCGGATTCTCCCTGGATATCTTCTGAAGAAAAACAAACATGGCAGCTCCTATCGTATTTCTTTGATGTTTTTCCTGTTAAGCGTCTCAATTCTGCTCATTACAGAAGGTAAGGTAGAAACCCTCGCCGGGGTTTACACTATTTCCTTCTTACTGGTTATGGGCCTTTTTGGTGTTGGCAATATTCTCCTCAAAATAAAACGCGAAAAGCTACCCCGCCCAGAGCGTGCGTCATGGTTGTCTGTTATAGTGGCTATTCTCGCCGTCGCTTGTGCCTTATGGGGAAACATCATCAAAGAACCTCTGCCTGGTGAAACCTCCAATCTGAATATCTTTACCGAATATTTTTTTCCAACCATAGTTTTCGTAGCTATTATGCTAAATCGTACAGTATTGCTGGACATACTGATGCGCTTTATAGAGTATCTCTTTATCCCGATATTAAAACTATTAACGAACACCAAACAAAAAATCAGGCTGACAATAGAGAAAATCGAATCACAGGAATTCGTATTTTTTACCAGAGGAGATAATTTGGCAAACCTCAATAAAGTTCTTCTTTATATTCAAAAAAATGAGCACACTAAAAAAATTAAGATCGTTAATGTGCATACAAATGGCGAAAATGAAATAGCAGAAAAACTCGAGAGAGATATTGAATTTCTTGATCGCCAATATCCGGAAATAGACATTAAATTAATAAAACTAAAAGGCGTGTTCGGCCCGGAATTGATACAACAGCTTTCTAAAGAATGGGCAATTCCCGTCAATTTTATGTTCATTGGTTCACCTGGCGACCATTTCCCCTATCGAGTAGAGGAACTGGGCGGCGTCAGGTTGATCATATAAAAAAGATATTTCATTATTGCTATTAGCTATTATGGGCAAACTGATTTCAGTCCAGGTAAAAACGACCATTGCGGAGAAATCTCCCGATGCTGTTGCCTGCTATTTCTGTGCTCAACCAAAACGACCGGTAATATAATCTTCTGTTAACTGATGGAGTGGATTGGTAAAAATTCGATCAGTTGCTCCCACTTCCACCAAGTCACCCAAGTGAAAATAAGCGGTCCGTTGCGAAATCCTTGCTGCCTGTTGCATGTTATGGGTCACAATAACGATGGTATACTGTTCTTTAAGTTCGGTAATAAGATCCTCTACAGTTGCAGTGGCAATAGGGTCAAGCGCTGAGCACGGTTCATCCATGAGAATCACCTCAGGACGAACGGCAACAGCCCTTGCAATACAAAGGCGCTGCTGCTGCCCTCCGGAAAGCCCTGTGCCCGGTTCATCGAGACGATCACTAACCTCATTCCATAAGCCGGCCTTTTTCAGGGAATCCTCTACAATCCCGTCCAGTTCAGTCTTGCTATTCACAATACCATGAATTTTCGGACCATAGGCCACGTTATCATAGATGGATTTCGGAAAAGGATTGGGTTTTTGAAACACCATGCCTACCTGTGCTCGCAATGGCACCACATCAACGGATTTATCATAGATATCATGACCATCCAGCAAAATTTCACCTTTCACCCGACAGATATCAACCGTGTCGTTCATCCTGTTAAGACAGCGGAGAAAGGTCGACTTACCACATCCTGAAGGGCCGATCATGGCCAGTACTTCATTATTAGCAACATCAATGGAGACACTGCGGATCGCTTGCTTATCACCATAAAATACATTGACATCACGACATGTCATCCGGGCATCATCGACAAATTGTGTCCCAACAGTGGTTCGATCTTCGCGGTCTACTTTTTCTTCGACAACCGAATCGATCGCACCAAGGGTATTTTTACCAGTCAAAAAGGTATCGCCCATATCCAGAACCGTATCCATTCCCATAACATTTTCCTGGGGTAGAGAAAACACCGGGAAACAGAAAGATTGTTTCCCGGCACATGTACATCACAGCAAAATTTTTCTGTGAACTGAGACAATCAGAATATTACATTGACAGTGGAGTTAAGCCTTTTGCATCGGCTGCAAATTTAGCGCGTTCCTCAGCTGGAGCAGGAATCAAACCTTTTTCAGTAAGATAGCCATCTTCGCCCCAGGTGCGATCACTGGAAAATTCGGCAAGGAACTCAGCAATTCCCGGGATCACGCCAACATGTGCTTTTTTTACGTAAAAGTAAAGCGGACGTGAAACAGGATATTTACCATCTGCAATATTTTCAAAAGTCGGCGCCTGTCCATCAACGAAGGAACCCTGTATCTTGTCACCATTCTGATCGAGAAAGCTGAATCCGAAAATGCCCAGGCTCTGTGGGTTGGCATCAAGCTTCTGCACAATCAGGTTATCGTTTTCACCGGCTTCAATGTATGCACCGTCTTCACGAACAGTGTGACAGATGCCTTTGTAGGCATTCTTGTCTGATTTCTTCATTGCCTTGATAAAATCAAATTTTTTGCAACCACCTTCCATGGCGAGTTCTACAAATGCATCACGGGTGCCGGAGGTAGGAGGAGGTCCGAGGACTTCAATTGCTGTTGCAGGTAACTCTGGGTTAACATCCTTCCAGGTTTTATAAGGATTAGGCACAACCTTTTCTCCACCCTTTGGATCGGGTACATCCTTGGCTAAAGCGAGGAAGAGATCCTTGCGGCTTAATTTGAGTTGTTCAGCTTTTTTGGAATTGGCTACAACAATCCCATCGTAACCGATCTTGATTTCAACAATATCCTTTACACCGTTATCCTGACATTTTTTGAATTCAGAAGACTTGATGCGACGGGAAGCATTGGTGATATCCGGGGATTCAACACCAACACCTGCACAAAACAACTTCATTCCCCCGCCCGAACCCGTGGATTCAATTTTCGGAGTTTTAAACTTGGTGGTCTTGCCGAATTGCTCAGCCACAGTGGTTGCAAACGGGTATACAGTTGATGAACCGACAATGGAAATGTAGTCTCTTCCACCTGCTGCCGACGAGGTATTCACAGCGGACACAGCCAGTAAAGATACTGCTCCAAAAATAAGCCCTTTTTTCAACATTACTCTTCTCCTAATAATTAGTTTAAAGCCAATTGTTAATTGTTATCAGTGAAGGACTGCTTGCCGCTTCACTATAAAAAAACACTTCTACAACATTTCCTTCTGTTACCAGCGCCGTTCAAATTTCTTTCTCAAAAATACGGCCACCCCGTTCATGCAGATCAAGAAAGTAAGCAGCACCATGATGGCAGCGGAAGTACGTTCGACAAAAGCTCGTTCCGGTGAGTCGGCCCAGAGATATATCTGGACCGGCAGCACTGTGGAAGGATCAGTAAAAGAACCTGGAACATCCACGATAAAGGCAACCATACCAATCATCAAAAGGGGTGCTGTCTCACCGAGTGCCTGGGCCATGCCGATTATAGTACCGGTCATCATGCCAGGCATAGCAAGCGGTAAAACGTGATGAGTGATGGCCTGCATTTTTGATGCACCCACCCCAAGAGCAGCTTCCCTGATGGATGGAGGGACAGACTTAAGCGACGCTCGACTGGCTATGATAATGGTCGGCAGCGTCATCAACGTCAGTACCAGCCCACCAACAAGCGGAGCAGAGCGCGGTAAACCGAAAAAATTAAGAAATACGGCCAGGCCGAGAAGACCGAAAACAATAGAGGGAACCGCAGCCAGGTTATTGATATTGACTTCAATAAAGTCTGTCCATTTATTAGATGGAGCGAATTCTTCCAGGTATACGGCTGCTGCCACACCAATAGGAAAAGACAGGGCCAGTGTGACCAGCAAGGTGAACATAGATCCCATTATTGCCCCCTTAATACCGGACAGTTCAGGTTCTCTGGAATCGCCTGCAGTAAAAAAAGTGGTATTAAATTCAAGCTGCAAACGGCCTGCTTCCACCAGTTGATCCACCCAAGCAATCTGCTCATCGGAGATACGGCGTTCCGACTCCGGGACGTCGCGGGAAATATGTCCTTTGAGCAGCATATCCACCTCATCATCAACCGGAAGACGAACCAGCTTGGTCGTACCTATAAGTCCGGGATCACTTAACACCATGTCCTGCAATTCAAACGCGGCTCCGGAGCTGACAAGTTTGTTCAATCGACGCGTCTGCGACCTACCGCTTACATCGGGAAAAAGCTCGGCCATGGAGGTTTTAATGAGTTTCCCGTAATTGGCATTGCGCAGGTTCTCCACCTGTAGCGCCTGCTCATCAAAGGTAATATCGAGATATATTGCCCCTTGCCGAAAGGCAGTCCATCCGTTGGCGACAATTGAACCAAACAGAAAGACCAAAAACATAAGACTAGCTATAATTGCCGACAGGCCAAGCAGTTTAAACTGTTTTTCCTTACGATATCGCCTGGCAAGACCGCGATTGACGATATCCATAGTCGATGGGGTTTGTTTTTCCATGCTAAGATCCAAACAACGAGGTGGTATTATTCGTACTCTTCGCGGTATTTGCGAACCACATAAAGAGCGATGACATTGAGTATCAAGGTGATAACAAATAGCAATAATCCAAGGGCAAAAGCTGCCAAGGTCTTGGGGCTGTCAAATTCCTGATCCCCAACTAGCAAGGTGACAATCTGCACCGTAACAGTGGTGACAGCCTGTAAGGGGTTGGCAGTCAAATTTGCGGAAAGGCCCGCAGCCATCACCACAATCATGGTCTCACCAATAGCCCTGGACACTGCCAGCAATATGGAACCAACGATTCCCGGCAATGCTGCCGGCAGGATAACATTGGTAATGGTTTCACTCTTTGTCGCTCCAAGTCCATACGATCCATCCCGTAGCGACTGGGGAACGGCATTAATAACATCATCTGAAAGTGACGAGACAAAGGGTATAATCATCACGCCCATAACAATGCCTGCTGCAAGGGCACTTTCAGAGGAAACAGACAGGCCGAATGTCAGGCCGGCATTGCGAATAAATGGTGCAACAACAAGAGCTGCAAAAAATCCGTAAACAACAGTGGGAACACCGGCCAGGATTTCAAGCAGCGGCTTCACGATTGCCCGGAACCGATTGCCTGCATACTCTGAAAGATATATAGCTGCCATCAGCCCAATTGGAACGGCAACTGCCATGGCAATCCCTGAAATCATAAAGGTTCCGGCGAGCACAGGAATCGCACCAAAACTACCGGAGCTGCCTGCCTGATCGGCCCTGATAGCCATCTGCGGGCTCCATTTAAGGCCGAACAAAAAGTCAGTAACCGGTACCTGCTGAAAAAATCGGTAGGATTCAAAAAGGACAGACAGGACGATGCCGACAGTGGTAAGAATCGCAATTGCAGAACAAAAAATCAGAAATATTTTTACAATACCTTCCACCTGATTCCGCGCTCTCATGGCCGGCTTTATTCGCGAATAAACAAATAAACAGCCGATCATGGCACAGGCAAACATAACAATGCCCAGTGCTATCGTACCAACACGCTCCATGGCAATGTATCTGTCTGCAGCAACCTGCAACTGCGGATCTACATCAGCGGAAAAGTAATTTCCGGCGACCAGGTTACGCAAATCATTAACCAACAGGTTAACCTGCGCAGTGTCTACGGGGGCACCATGACCAACAATAGCCCCCATAACCATGTTGGTGAGGACAGTGTCTGCTACAAACTGCCATACACCAAAAATGAGCAGTGCAGGAATCCCGCACCACAGCGCCGTAAGTAATCCGTAATAACCGGGACGAGAGTGCAACCTTACAGACTCATCCTTACGTACAAGTGCAAAAGCTTTCTTCTTCCCAACCCCATAGGCAAGGGAAGACAATATGAGGGTAAAAATAACGAGCAGATTTGGCGACATTATGGGTGCCCCTAAAAAAAAGTATGATTTTCAAATCTCAGACCCAAACAATACCGCCTCTTTGTTAACTGTTCATTCGGCGATTGTTAGAATTCTGTTAAGACGGTTGCAACTCCATCTCTTTTGCGCTTATTGTAAGAATACAATATGGGGTTATGCCATGAGTTGTAGTCTACCTACCTCCCAGGTAAGAAAACGCTATCTTGAACACAAACGACCTTAATTCAATATCATCAGCCTCGCACCCAGGCTCAGTTCTGGTAAACTCGTGGATAATGAATATTGTATTCAATTATTTTTCAGGCATAAGCAATAACGATGTCAAAGGAGAACAGAATGGGAAAATGCATAGGCGTATTGACAGCAGGTGGTGACAGCCCAGGGCTGAATGCCGCAATTCGTGCCATCGGCAAAAGTGCTCTCAATTCTTATAACATGCAGGTTATTGGTTTTAGAGACGGTTTTCGAGGACTCATGGAAAACCGAACAGTACAGCTCCAAAGTGATACGCTCTCCGGTATACTGACCCTTGGCGGTACCATTCTGGGCACCAGTCGCGACAAACCGCATAAAATGCCGGTAGGATCAAAGATGCAGGACATGACCGAAGTCATGCTCGACAACTACCATCGTCATCATCTGGAAGGACTCATTTGTATCGGTGGCGGGGGTACCCAAAAAAATGCACTCCGCCTTGCCCAGGCCGGCATGAACATCATTACCCTGCCCAAAACCATAGATAACGATGTTGCCCAGACCGACATCACCTTTGGCTTTGACACCGCCCTTTCCATAGCAACGGACGCCATAGATCGGTTGCACTCAACAGCCCACAGCCACCACCGTATTATTGTAGTCGAGATCATGGGGCACAAAGCCGGCTGGTTGGGACTCGGCGCCGGCATGGCCAGCGGAGCTGATGTTATCCTTATCCCGGAAATCCCTTATGACGTGAACCTTGTGGCAGAGGCCATTCGCAGAAGAAGACACAGAGGAAAAAATTTCAGCATTGTGGCGGTTTCAGAAGGTGCTCTGGCAAAAGATGACGAGCAACTTTTCACCGAGTTACAAGCAAAAAAGAAAAAAGCCAAAGAAAACAGTGACGAAAAAAAACTGAAAAAAGTCTTGGATTCACTTTCGCAATTTAAGGCAGTCCAGAAAAAAAACACCTTGCTCCTGTCCAGTAAACTGGAAACCCTGACAGGACTGGAGAGTCGGTTGACCATTCTCGGTCACCTGCAAAGAGGTGGAACGCCTTCGGCTGCAGACCGAATTTTGGCAACGCGGCTTGGTACCAAAGCCGTTGAAGCAATAGCCAAACAACAATACGGCAACATGGTTGCCGTCAGTGGGGAAAGCACTAAATTGGTCCCTCTGAAAGAAGTTGCCGGGCAGCGAAAAATAATCCCCCTCGATCACCCGTGGATTCACTCTGCCATCGAGACCGGAACCTGCCTTGGAGAGGAAATCTCTTTGCATGACATAATGTAGATTGGTTCAGGAAAACTCTGTAACGAGCTTGAGCCACCTTTGATTTACTTGACTGGAGAGGAGCGGATTCATTTTGAAATCCATGTCTTCCCAGGCATTACCCAAACTAAACAAGTTCCGATGCAGTGATAGAAAATAATGCCAACCAGTGGTAAAGTACTTTCACATCACGTGGTAACACTATATAGCATACTGCCCTATAATTACTGACCCGGACAAAGGGAACTTACTCGAAAGGTTTTAAGATGACATTTATAGAATTCAAAAAATTACTGCTGGATGCAGAGATAACACTTCCTAAATTTTGCAAGCTGATAAAGGTCAGTGATAAAAATATCCAGTCATACAAAAAGAAAGGCTATGTTCCCAATACGATAGCAGTCATAGTTACATGCTTTGCAAAGATGCAAGCAGACCAGGTAGATTACCGCGCCCTGATAGATAGTCTTGAATTAAAAAAGCAGACTAAAAAAGGAGGATTCAAAAAAAAGAATCCTGAGGTTGAAAATACGTCTACGGAGAGCAAAATTTCAGGCTCGGACCCTGCATCTTCAGTGGCTGAAAAAAAGAACAATGCATAATGAAAAACTTTGAAGCTGACGCCGCCTGAACTGATGAGAAATCCAGGTTAAGCATTTCGATGTGGCTGCTAAAAAATGCCGGTTTCAGCAGCACCCTACACTGTCTGCTGAAACCGGTTTGTAGTTGACCGTTTTATTTTACCGGCCTGTCAATAGCCTTGAAAAGGCTGACGACAGGATCAAGGTAGATCAAATCCGTCAAAATTCATTACTCTATCCCATGCGGCTATAAAGTCGGCCAGAGACTTGTCCTGAATCAAGATACTGCCTGGAATCATTGAATGTACCATCTTTTTGTGAATGTCAATTCAAGCAGGAGCGCCACGCCACGCTTATACAAGTACTATGGCCACCGCTTACAACACTTTTCAACAGCACCAGACATCGGGTTCTCTTTGCCTGACCCATGCTGACCCATGCTGACCCCTCCAGCACAAAAGGGATTACAGATTTCCTCCCCCGCGAACGATTTCCCCTTCCACCAGATAAATTACCTCTTCGGCAATATTATTGGTTCGATCACCAATACGTTCGAGATGGCGTGCAATAAGATACATGTTGACCAAACCGGCTCCATCCCCTCTATGCTTGTCAATTTCCTCAATCACAGCTTTATAGGCAAGGTTACGATACCTGTCGACCTCCTCGTCCATATGGAATATCTTGCGGGCAAGATCAGCATCTTCCGACACTAGCGCATCCAAACCGACCTTGACCATTTCCAACACCTTTTCAGCCATGGGCTGATAGTCAAAATGAAAACTAACATTGTCCGTCTTTTCTATGGTTAGTACCCTTTTAGCAATGTTAACGGCATAATCGGCAATCCTTTCCAATTCACTGTTTATTTTTATGATAGCTACAATCAAGCGTAGGTCTCTGGCCACTGGTTGATGCAGAGCTAAAATTTTCAAACACTCTTCTTCAACCACGATCTCCATATCATCTATTTCCCAATCTGAATTAAGAAGAGCGTTAGCCTGCTCGTGATCGTGATTTTCAATGATACTACAGGCTTTTCGAACTCTATCTTCGACCAGGCCGCCCAGCTCAAGTATTTTCTGTTTCAATCCTTCAATTTCACGATGAAAATGCATGTGTCTACCCAAGATACCCTCCTGTTGGTACAGTAAATTAAAATGAGACTATATTAAAATCACCTGGCGTTACCTCGTTGTTAGGAAATGATTAGGAATACATTAGCATTTTTCTTTTTTCTTGCAACAGCACGGCCAAAGGGTAATGTACTTGTTATTTGCTAAGGGAAACAAGAGGATAGAAAGTGAGTAAACACCGCATTTTGATCGTCGAAGATGATGCCGACATCCAACAGCTGGTCAGTTATAACCTGATCAAGGCTGGTTATAATGTGACCTGTGCCGACACCGGGGAAGAAGCATTACAGATCCTGGAAAACGAATCCATCGATGCCATGCTCCTTGATCTCATGTTACCGGGACAAGACGGCATGGAAATATGCAGTGCTGTCAGGGCGACCGAAAAGACATGTGCTCTGCCCATCATCATGCTCACTGCAAAAGGTGAAGAGGATGATGTTGTCTCAGGACTGGAATATGGTGCCGACGATTATGTTACCAAACCTTTCAGTCCACGGGTATTGCTTGCCAGAATCGAAGCTGTGCTCCGCAGAAAATCAGGTCGACAGCTAGAAGATCAAGGTGATGAAAAAGACGGTATTTTTCTCCATTCCATGGAGATCCATCCTGGTCGCCATGAAGTTCGCATCGAAGGCGTGAAAATACACTTAACCATCACCGAGTTTACAATCCTCACCTTGTTGGCGAGTCGACCGGGTTGGGTTTTCTCCAGGCAGCAAATTATCGATCACGTTCGCGGCTATGACTATATGATTACCCCTCGCGCTGTGGATGTGCAAATATTTGGTCTGCGCAAAAAACTTGGCCAGGCAGGCAGTTATATCGAGACCGTACGAGGCATTGGCTATAGAATTAAAGAGTAGACAATCCCATATCATATCAACGGCATACACCTGACAGGCTGCACTAACCAGCCCTCCTCACCTTTTCAACTGATCCAAATTCATGAAAAACATACGTCTTTTTTGGCAAATATTTCCGGCAATCATCATTACCACCATGATTACCCTGGTTACTGTTGTCTGGTATATCTCAACAACAAGTCGTGATTTTTACCTGGAACAACTCCAGGTAGGACTGCAAGACAGAGCCCTGCTCATTGAGTCGTCCATCGCCTCGTATGCAGCAACCTCCCAGGAACGACTCCATTCATTTATTCGGACCGCAGGCAGAAAGGCATCCACCCGCATTACCCTGATCGACAAAGACGGGCTGGTATTAAGCGACTCCAATGAAGACTATAAACAAATGGATAATCATGCCAACCGTCCGGAGATCCAAATGGCCAGGGAAGGGAAAACAGGGACATCCATCCGGTTCAGTAAAACCCTCGGCCAGTCCATGCTCTACGTCGCTCTTCCGATTCAGCTTAAAGATGGAGAACAGGCAATTCTTCGTCTTTCAGTGGCCACCACCTCCTACGAAGAAAAACTCAAGTCGATTTATACTAAAATTGGATTAATAGGTATCGGCATATTTTTTATTGCCGCCTTGCTCGCCCTCTTTAGCGCACGCCGTATCAGTCGCCCATTGGAAAAGATGAAAAAGGGAGCAGAACAGTTGACCAAGGGCCGGATTGATCATTTAATAAAAATAAGCAGTGACCATATGTCAGTAGAAATGGCTGGTCTTGCCGGAGCTCTCAACCAGATGGCAGAGGAAATCAACCGTCGGGTTCGAGTTATTATCCAGCAACGAAATGAATTAGAAGCGGTTTTCGCCAGTATGGCCGACTCAGTGGTGGCCATTGACGCAGAGCAGAAAATTCTCCGTATGAACAAAGCCGCAAGCGGATTGTTTACCCTCTCTTCGGAGGCGGTAAAAGGAGTGCCCATTCATGGAGTAATCCGCAACCAGAAATTGCTCAGCCTTATAGAGCAGGCATTACAGGAAAACGTCACCATCAAAGAAGAGGTTACTCTTTTTAACGGTACCCAGCCGCTTATCCTGCAAGTTCATGTAGTGCCACTGTGCGACGAGCAACATCCCTTGGGAGTACTGTTGGTCATGCACGATCTCACCAAACTCAATCGACTTGAAAATATCCGCCAGGACTTTGTCGCCAATGTATCCCATGAACTCAAAACCCCAATTACAGCAATAAAAGGTTATGTAGAGACGCTGTTGGACGGTGCTTTGGAAAACCACGACGATGCCGTTAAATTCCTGACAATTGTCGCAAAACAGACCTCCCGGCTCAACTCAATTATTGATGATCTTCTGGCCCTTTCACGGATAGAAAATAAACAAGAAGCCGGGGGAGTGGAGCTGACGCTCCAGCCGGTAACTCCCCTTTTTGAAGCGGCCATACAGACGTGCAACAGCCAGGCTCATGAAAAAAACATGACCGTTACAATAGAAAATAATGATGAGCTCCAGGTCCCCATGAACCGCCCGTTACTCGAACAGGCCATCATCAATCTGCTTCAGAATGCTCTGGCCTATAGCCCGGAACACTCAAAAGTGATTCTCAGAGCCGCAAGCAGTCAGACCATGACAGGTGGACAGATGATAAATCTCAGTGTTATTGATCAGGGACCTGGAATTGCCAAAGAACATCTTCCTCGGCTTTTCGAACGCTTTTATCGATGCGATAAAGCAAGGGGAAGGAATTTGGGAGGAACAGGTCTGGGACTGGCCATTGTTAAACATATAGCCCATACTCACAACGGCAGAGTGGATGTGACCAGTTCCCCGGATACGGGTTCTACCTTTACCCTTACAATACCAATCAATGCAGCAGAGTTAAGTTAACCAGTGAGGCAAAGAAAGACTCGTTGAATAAAAAAGGTGCCGCATGCGGCACCTTTTTTAATTTTTTGGGGGTATGTTGAATTGTTACTATTTAGTTCGAGGTCAGGTCAGCCTCAACAGGGTGATTTCATGCTGCACTATTCTTAATACAACTCCAACAAGTTACTTTTAAACCAGAACATTCTTTCATAGGTACGATACGGTTATATTAACCCGTTAGTTAATAACACGAGAGAATTATTTTGGATCTATCCCAAGTTGTCGTCCGTCCAGCTCAGCTTTACGCCACGTAGAGTTCTCGATTATCTAAAATTAACAGGAAATACACTCAGGCTATATCAACAGCTTGACAATTAGCATGATTTTATCCTGGGCAACACCCTGTAAATATAAATTTTTAAAAGTCAACCATAACTCCTCCCCAACACAAACCGGCGGGATCCCACCCCTTGAAAGCAAACAGGATGGGGGAGATATGACCCGCTTGGCGTAAAGTGATTTTCACCATGTCCTTTCTCTACCTGCAAAGCCTGTTTACCGAAAAAGCAGTTGAGTTTACAACTGGGCTACATTATTGTTATAGGTTAATTTTTCTTACATGAGGCCATCGATACCGCTTCATGCAAATACCATCTTGGTGTCACCTGCACAGTGTTACCCGGCACACTCCGCCGGGGATTCCACATGTGAATCAAAATCGAACAGGTGCTATCGGAAACCTTTTATCCAAGGAAATGCAATGCGTCTTTTTTTGCTTGTTTGTTTCTTTTTCTCCTCTCTCGCAGTCACAGGTTATTGCCAGGATCCTCCACCGGCAAAAGTGCGAACTGCACCCATCACCAAAGAACAGGTTTCCAGAAATAAACCCTTCCTGGGAATCCTGTATTACGACAGGTTGAGCAAGGTTTCCAGTGAGGTAGCCGGGCTGGTGGAAACGATTAATGTCAGGAGCGGTGATAGAGTCAAAAAGGGGGAGCCTTTGGTACAACTCAACACCGACTTGCTTGATCAAGATATCAAGTTAAGTACCACCAGGGTAAAACAGAAAAAACTGGAAAACGAACTGGCACAAAAAAACTACGATCGACAAAAGAGCCTTCTCGAAAATCGGGGAGCCAGTCAAAAAAAGTACGATGATGCCCAATTTGCCTATAATAATTCCATGATGGAACAACAGGCGGCACAGCATATTCTGGCAAGATTACGCCTCCAACAGAAAAAATCCCTGATTACAGCCCCGTTTGACGGTATCATCCTTGAAAAAAATGTAGATTCAGGTGACTGGGTACAACAGGGTGGGCAGGTTGCGGTAATTGGCGCCTCTGATGCCCTTTTTGTAAAAGTTCCCGTGGGTGAAACGCTGCTCCAATTCATTCAACCAGGTGCGGAAGTGGAAGTGGTTATCAATGCTTTTGCTCAATCCCTGACCGGTACCATTGACACCATCGATCCTCGAGCCGATACAAAAACAAAAAATGTTTCCATTAAAATTCGCATCCCCGTGATTGCAAAAAGTGTGGAAAACTTATCAGCCACGGTTCATCTCCCCATCAGCAACAAGCAGCAACTCAGCATCATCCCCAGGGATGCCCTGATCAAATTCAAAGGCAAGGATTTTGTGTACACGGTAAAAGAGGGAAAGGCCGGCATCCTTCCTGTGAATATCGTCACCTTTCTTGGTGATAAGGTTGCAGCAGACAACCCCTACCTCGCTCCGGGTATGCCGGTTGTTATTGAAGGTAACGAGCGTCTTCGCCCCGACCAACCTGTAACCATCATAGGGGAATAAGCGCTATGGATATCATTCGCTACTCCCTTGAAAAACCAGTCACGGTAGCAGTTGGGGTTATTCTGGTCATACTTTTCGGGATCATCGGTCTCAATGCTTTACCGGTCCAACTGACTCCAGACGTAGAGACACCGCAAATAACGGTCAACACCAGCTGGAGCGGAGCAACGCCCTATGAAGTGGAAAAGGAGATTATCGAGCAGCAAGAAGACACCCTGAAAGGATTGCAGGGGTTGACGAAAATGGAAAGCGCCAGCTACAATTCATTTGGAGAAGTCACCCTTTCGTTCCAGGTCGGCACCAATATTGATGATGCCCTGCTCCGGGTCTCCAATAAGCTCAACGAGGTTTCCGACTACCCTGAGACTGCCAAAGAGCCCGTTATTGAAGCTGCCGGCGCACAGAGTTCCCCTGTCATCTGGATGGTCATTCGCCCCAAGCCTGATAACAAAGAACCCATTAACCACTATCGTACTTTTTTCGAAGATACAGTACGGCAGCACTTGGAAAGGGTACCAGGAGTCGGCTCCCTGTTCGTCTTCGGCGGCACTGAGAATCAACTCGAGGTTGTGGTGGCCCCACAGCAAATGGCTCGTTTCGATGTCTCGATTAACCAGATTGTACAGGCTATCCAACAGGCCAACAGTAATATAGCCGCAGGCGTGCTCGGTATAAAAAATAAGAACTACCGAATCAGAACCGTCAGTCAGTTTCAAACTGCCGGTGATGTCCTCGACGTTGTCATTGCTGACGACGGCGTCAACCGGGTCTACCTCCATGATGTGGCAACAGTTGAAAATGGTCACAAAAAGGAAGACGTCTCTGTATTGCATAACGGAGACCAGGTTATTGTTGTCGGAGTGCGTCGAGAGCAGGGCGCAAATGTACTGCACATGACAGATCAGCTTGAAATTGTCATTAACAGGCTCAACACCTCCATGCTCGACCAGGAGGGCTTATACATTGATTGGGTCTACGACCAGAGACCGTACATCAACCGGGCTATCTCCATTGTTAAGCAAAATGTCCTTATCGGTGGTCTGCTCGCTATAGGGGTACTTTTACTTTTTTTGCGCAGTCTCAGATCCACAGCAACCATTGCCATGGCCATCCCTATCTCCGCCATTGGAGCCTTTGTTTTCCTTTGGCTGACAGGTCGAAATCTGAATGTGGTCAGCCTGGCAGGTATTTCTTTTGCCGTCGGTATGTTGGTGGACAACTCCATCGTTGTTTTGGAAAATATTGATCGCCATCGACAAATGGGCAAAACTGCCATTAAGGCTGCCTATGAAGGTACTCAAGAGGTATGGGGCGCCATTTTTGCTTCGACCGCGACCACGGTAGCCGTATTCCTGCCGGTTGTTTTTATCCAGGAAGAGGCAGGGCAACTCTTTCGTGATATTGCTATCGCCATCACTTCCTCAATTCTCCTCAGTCTTGTTGTTTCCATTTCCGTGATACCCACCCTCATTAATCTGCTCTATCGTAACAGGGGAGTGAGTCAAAAAAACAAACTACAGCGTTCCGTTGTTGGCCCATGGCTTGCGGCTTGGATCATGCGTTTTTCCAATCTGTGCATGAAAAACGTTTTTACCCGGATCACCTCGGTGGTGGCATTTACAGCGATGTCCATAGTGCTGATAATAAGCCTGCTGCCCAGTGCTGAATATCTTCCCCTGGGAAACAGAAATCTGATCCTTAACATTTTGATCCCGCCACCGGGCTATTCTGTAGCGAAACAAAAAGAACTGGGCCGTTATATATACAATGAAGCAGCCCCTTACTTTAAAGAGGACGGCAAAGACGGTGTTCCACAGATAAAACAGATGTTTTACGTAGGTGCTGACCGCATCAACCTTTTTGGCGGGATCAGCGAGCATGAGACCAGGGCCAGTGAAATGATGCCGCTTTTCAATCGAATTATGCAATCTATACCCGGCATCTTTGGCGTGAGTATCCAGGCAGGAATCTTTGAATCCGGCATAGGCAAAGGACGTACAGTAGAGGTCAATATCGCGGGCAATGACATCGACGCTATTATTGACGCGGCTCGAACTGTCTACGGCATGACCAGCCAGAATATTAAAGGGGCACAAATAAGACCGGTTCCATCGCTTGAAACGAGTTATCCCGAGGTCAAAATCATACCCGACAAAGAAAAGTTACGCGCCAACGGTTTAACCGAATCAGATCTCGGCGTGTATGTGGATATCCTCATGGATGGTCGAAAAATAGACGAATATCGTCCTGAAGGTACCAAACAAGTCGACTTGGTTATCAAAGGGGACGAAGCACTCTTTCTCACTCCGGAAGACATTCTTAACGCGACCATTGTCTCGGGTTTGGGTGATCTGATTCGTATTGGAGACGTGGCGGAATTATTCTATACCCAGGGAATGCCGCAAATCAACCACCTGGAAAGAAATCGGACCATCACCCTCCAGGTCACGCCCCCTCCTGAGGTTGCCCTGCAGGCGGCCATGGAAATCATTGAAAAGGACATCGTGGGTTCCCTGGCAAAGGCAGGCAAACTGAACAATGTTACGGTTTCCATTGGCGGCAATGCCGACAAACTCACCGAGACCCGTAAGGCACTGCAATGGAACATGCTACTGGCTCTGGTTATCACCTACCTCTTGATGGCCGCGCTTTTTGAAAACTTTCTCTACCCCTTGATCATCCTCTTTACCGTCCCCCTTGCCGCGGCCGGAGGGCTCATAGGGCTCCGTGCTGTTAACGCTCTGGTTGCACCCCAGGCACTGGATGTGCTCAGCATGCTTGGATTCATTATCCTTATCGGCACCGTGGTTAACAATGCGATCCTCATTGTGCACCAGTCGTTGAACAATATACGTTACAAAAACATGGCTGGGACGACAGCCATCTCAGATGCAGTCAAAACCAGAATACGACCCATTTTCATGAGTGCCACCACCAGTGTACTCGCCATGTCGCCCCTGGTTATCGCCACAGGATCAGGGAGTGAACTGTATAGGGGATTGGGCTCTATCCTACTGGGGGGATTAGGTATATCAACCATGTTCACGTTATTTGTTATTCCTTCGCTGCTGAGTTTTTTTATTGTTTTTGAAAAGCCCAAAATCCAAACAGATTCTGCAAATGCAAAAGATGCCCTATAGAGCATGGATATTCCGGCAATTGCTCAACACGACTTTTTTCCTAAGGAAAGACTACTAGATGACGGATTTGCAAGAGTTTATAAACCAGACGACCCGATTACCTACACCCCCTGCAATTGCACTGAAAATTCTGGAGGCGGTTCGCAGTGATGAGATAAATTTTGAAGAACTGGCAGATATCGTCATGGCCGATCCGGTACTCACGGCTCAAGTCCTGAAAGTTGCCAACTCTTCGCTTTACAGCTTGCCCAAGCAAGTCACCTCCCTGTCCCAGGCCACAGGACTGCTAGGCACCCAAACGCTCAAAAACATTGCCCTTTCTTTTGTCATTGTCGACAGCTTTAAAGACATCCCACAGGGGGGATTTGATCTCGACCTTTTCTGGAAAAGATCCATTTCGACAGCGGTTTCTGCAAAAACACTGGCAAAAAAAACAGGCATTGCCGACGAAGATATATTCATCACGGCTCTACTCCAGGATATAGGTATACTAATCTTCTTTCTGGTAGATGCACCCGCCTTCACAGAAATGCTTGATAAAAACCGCATCACCGGGAAACGCTTTTACGAGGCAGAAAAAGATCAATTCGGATTTGACCATACAGAACTTGGGTCCCACCTGCTCAAATCCTGGAACCTGCCGGAAACAATTTACAATCCTATTAGGTACCATCACACCAGCGAAACCTTTGACAACCAACATGGGCCTGCCCAGCTACTCAACATATCCGACAAGATCTCTTCAATATACCATAGTTCACAATCAAACAAAAAATTTGCAGAAGTCCATAACTCGCTGGCAAAAAATTTTGGGGTGGAGCATGAACAGATAGATGAGTTGATTGATTCCATTGGTGAAAAAGCAAGAGAAGTAATGGGTCTATTTGCCGTGGATCCAGGAGAGATGAAACCCTTTTCTCAGCTGATGCAGGAAGCCAACGATGAGCTACGACGACTTAATTTCTCTTATGAACAAGTTGTACTGGAGCTGAAACAGGCCAAGCAGACTGCAGAACAACTGGCTCTCAATCTGAAAGAAGCCAATGACAAATTGCGAAAACTCGCCTTTCGTGATGATCTAACCGGACTCTACAATCACAGATATTTTCAGGAAATCCTTGAAGCAGAAATTCAGAGGTCAATCCGATACAAACATTCTGTCTCTCTTTTACTACTGGATGTCGATTTTTTCAAACGAGTGAATGACACCTACGGCCATCCTGCCGGCGACCATGTACTCCGCCAGGTCAGTCTGAAAATGGCTAAATTGGTTCGCCACTGCGACATAGTTGCCAGATATGGCGGAGAAGAATTTGCCATTATACTCCCCGAGATAAAGAAAAGCGGTGCCAAGGTTCTTGCCCAGCGTATCCGCCGTGGCATAGAACAACTGGAGCTCACCATCAACAGCCAGCAACTTAAAATTACAGTCAGTGTCGGTGTTAGCAGCACCGATGATATAGAGGGAGTTAAAGACGCTAGACCAGCACTCATCAGCAACGCTGATCAAGCTCTGTATACTGCCAAAAGAAATGGTAGAAACAGAGTCGAAATTTAAATAAAATGGCAGGCCCTATGACCCACCAGTTGTCACCGCCTCGGCTCGGCTAAAACCCGCTTGATTGTCAAACCTATTTTTTCAACGGTATATGGCTTTTTCAGATACTGCCCCACGCCAAGCATCATGGCCGCTTTCACCCTTGCGGTTTCAGCATATCCGCTGGCTATAATCGCCTTTTGCCCCGGGTAGAGCTGCACAATTCTTTTGTAGGTCTCCAGTCCGTCCATATAGGGATCAGCCAAAATCATATCCAATACCACCAGGTCAACTCTCTGCCGCTGAAGATAGGCCAATGCCTCTTCGCCGCTGCTAACCGCATCGGCCTGATACCCGAGTTGGGTAAGAATAGCCACCGCCAGGTCACGCTGCTCCACTACATCATCAACGACCAGAAGCCGTTCCCCGTGACCGCGAACATCATTTTGGTTCTGCAATCGCACTTCCTGTGCAATATCTTCACGGGTTGCTCGAAAAAAGAGTTCAAAAGTAGTCCCTTTTCTCTCCTCGCTGGTAACATTAACAAACCCCTCGTGATCCTGAAGAGTTGCCCACACAACGGCGAGCCCGAGCCCGGTCCCACTCTTTCCCAACCGTTTTTTTGAAAAAAAAGGTTCAAAAACATGCCCGATATCCTCCTGGGCTATCCCATCGCCCTGATCGACGACCCTCAGCACCACATATTCCCCTTCCTTAACCTGCTGGAAGCCATCAAGAAAATGGTCAACATATTTATTTTCAGTGGTAATGAGAACATGCCCTCCTTGGGGCTGAACCTCGATGGCATTATTAACAAGATTGAGGATCGTTTTTTCCAGATGTAATGGCGCTCCCTTCATTTTCATCAACTCAGATTCCAGCTCTACATCCACCACTACTTCAGGATGCTGCTCCAACATTTTTGTATACTCGGAGGACCCAAGGTACTTTTCTATCAGGTTATTTAAATTAAGCACCATCCGCTGCTCAACTCCCCTCCGGGCAAGGGTCAGTAAATCTTCAACTACATTGGCAGCTTGCAGGCCGGCCTCCTTAATTATAGTAATAGGCTTCCTTTGCGGACTATCAGGCGGCAGACTGTTCATAATAAGGTCAGGATAGCCGATCATTGATGAAAGAATGTTATTAAGATCATGGGCAACACCGCTTGCGAGGAGCCCCAGAGCCTCCATTTTTTGACTTTTTACAAGCTGCTCCTGCACATTTTTCAAATCTTCTGCAGCTTTTTCCTGCCTGTCCACCATCCTGTTAGCTGCTCGGACGAGCCCTTGAAACTCTTTGAAATGAACATCTTGGGCCTCTATTTTCCTTACATCTTGTAATGATTGTTCTAAAAAATCGGTAAACAGGACAATATTATTACCAATACCTCGGGTCAAATAACGAGATAACAAAATAATCGGCACCATGCTGACAAGTAATATAAACAAGAAAATAACAGCATGATTTTGTATCTTTTCTATCAGCGCCCTTCGTTTTAAAGCGAGGGTTTGGTTAATTGCATCCACATACAGCCCGGACCCAACCATCCACTGCCAGCCATCCACACCTCGCGAATACCCTACCTTTGGAGCAGGCAATCCGGTACTCGGTCTGATAGTCCCCACATATTCCAGAAACCCACTTCCCTCGTTACGGGCCATACGGATAAATTCCTGCAGCACCGCCGTTCCGTTAGAATCCATAAATGTCCAGCGATTCACTCCGATATTTTCAGGTTTATAGTGGGCCAGGGTCGTTCCCTCGTAATCATAGACAAAAATATACCCTTCCTCGCCATATCGAACCTGATTTATCCAGCCCAGTGTTCTCTGCTGAATTATTTGCGTATAATTTTCAAGATAAGTGCCTGTCCCAATGTACCATCCAAGAGGCTCAAAAGATTTGATGAAGCCTAGCTTTTCCTTCATCTTTGCCGACTTATCGGGTTCATACCAATACCAATTTAAAAATCCCTCCCCTTTGGTTTTGATCAACTCAATTCCTCGCCTGACCGTATACCCCCCTTTGCTGTCCTTTAAATCAATCATGTTGGTCCCTTCCAGCTCAGGTGAAAAGGGGAGCAGTATGTTATTGCCGTCCAGGTCATAAATAAAAAAATAACCGGCTCCACCATCAAAGCGAACATTGCGCAGTGCCTCGGTAATAAGCAGCTTTACCTCCTGCTCACTTTTTGAGCCTGCAAAGCCGGCATACAGAGTCTGCGCAATATTGATAGCCTCCTCAACCCTGGCTCGCAGAGTGACTTTCAACTCCCTTTCGGTTTGCCTTCGCTGGTAGTTGATAAAATCAACGATCCTGTCGACTTCCATACGGGCAACAGCTTTGTGTTCTTGGACATACGCCTCTTTCCGGGCTTTGGCTTCGGCATCAAACTTTATAAATTGATCGGCAACCCAGAGCGCGCCGACAGAAAAATAAACAAGCATTATGATCAAGATTATGCTGGCAGTTATTGTTCCCTGAAAGCTCAAGCGTCGCAGCCACTGCATAAATATCCCCGATTCTTTAAGAAAGGACTGATAATACAGCCCATATAATGCACACAAAAAGATATGAGTGTGTAGCTCACCTGTCCGGCCTAGCACAAACACTAACTAAAAAAGGGCTATGCGATTTCCACCCTTGACCGTTACACTATATGATAGGTATAAAATTGTTGTCAACAAGCCAGTCATCAGGCCCTTTGTACAAAGCCCTCTGCATAAAAAACATATATTTGCAGCCTAACCCGAATTTCTCATCAGTTCAGACGGTGCCGGGTTAAATGCTCATGAAAAATTCCGGCTGAACGTTTCGGCTGCCTGTGTAACAATCGAGTCTCATACCAAGGAATTCGACTCTCAAGGAGACGTACATGTTTATCAACGGACAATGGATACAAACAAAGGCAACCTTTGCGGTTATCAATCCAGCTACCGGGAATACCATTGCCAGGGTGGCCGATGGTGGGATTGAAGAGACCCGTTTGGCCATAGCAGCCGCCGAAAATGCGTATTCTTCCTGGTCAGCAACAACCGCCTACGAACGCTCAGCATACCTGTACCGTGCTCATCAAATAATGCTCCAGGAAAAACAAGCGCTTGCCGAAATGATGACCATGGAGCAAGGAAAACCTCTCAAAGCAGCCACCACTGAGGTGCAATATGGAGCCGATTTCCTCCTCTGGTTTGCAGAAGAAGCAAAACGGATTTACGGCGAGACCATCCCCTCATCGCGCAGTAACCAGCGTTTTCTGGTTCAGAGGCAACCGGTGGGTATTGTTGGTGCCATCACGCCGTGGAATTACCCTGTTTCCATGATTACCCGTAAAATTGCCCCGGCTCTTGCTGCAGGATGTACGGTGATACTTAAACCGGCAGAGGCAACACCGTTATGCGCCATAGCCTTGTTTAAAATTTTTGAAAAAGCAGGCATTCCCACAGGAGTAGTGAATCTGGTAACCGCAGCTGATCCCGTCCCTGTGGGGCATGAGCTGTGCACCAACCAATCTATACGCAAAATCACCTTTACCGGCTCCACCAGGGTAGGCAGACTACTTGCCACAGAGGCTGCGCCACAACTCAAGCGTGTTTCCATGGAACTGGGTGGGCATGCGCCCTTTATAGTCTTTGCTGATGCCAACCCTGTTCATGCTGCCAAAGGTGCTGCCCTGGTCAAGTTTCTCAATACCGGCCAGGCATGTATTTGTCCAAACCGCATTTATGTCCACCGGCGTATCCTCACTCCCTTTCTTGAGACCCTAAGTGAACGTATCACAGCTATGCAAGCTGGAAATGGGTTGAAAAAAGGCATTACCATCGGCCCCCTGGTCAACCAAACGGCACTGGACAAAGTGGCCAACCAAGTAGAAGATGCACGCGCAAAGGGTGCCGAACTCCTTGTTGGAGGCAGAAGAATATTGAAACAAGGACTGGAGAATGGATTTTTCTATGCCCCCACCCTGCTCAGTGAAGTAACGCCGGAGATGCTGATTTACCGTGAAGAGACCTTCGGCCCGGCAGCAGCGGTGATACCTTTTGACGATAACGATGACATTATCGGCATGGCTAACGACACTGATTACGGGTTGGCAGCATATATCTACACCAACGATATTAACCGGGCAATACGCACCTTTGAACAACTCAAATTCGGTATGGTCGGCATTAATGATATAAACCCTACCAGTGCGGCAGCGCCCTTTGGCGGTATCAAACAAAGCGGATTGGGGAGGGAAGGCGCCAGAGCAGGGCTTGAGGAATACCTTGATACAAAACTTGCGGGTATTGCGCTCTCCTGATCAGGTACTTTAAAAGAAATGTCACCTGATAGGTGTGGGTGTGGGAGGAGTTAACCTAGTCGGTTTTGTCCCATACCTCTCGTACCACCTGCTTTTTATCTTCCGGGCTCATGACCCGGCAGCCGATAACCCCTTCTTTAAAGGTTCCATAAAGAGAATAAGCAGGGATTCTCAGCGTTCCGTCATCTTCAAGTGGCACCATTGCCACGACGTCACCACCATTGCCCAGGGTCAGCTCACAGGGTATTTTTTTCATCCGTGTTTTCCTCAATATCGTTTTTCATCGTTACAAAACACTTTGCAAAAGCACGCCCAATCCCCATGCAAGCAGACATCCTATCTCCGAGGACCGTAACATGAGCCGGCAGGCTATCTTAATATGCTCCACACCAGGGGGATCAAAGCGCATACCAATAAATGGCTTTTCAACAAGCCGGCCACCGTAATAATTAGGTCCATTCAGTCTGATGCCCATAGCTCCGGCAAAAGCGGCCTCTGGGTGGCCTGCATTAGGACTGCTGTGATTTCGCCCTTCTTTTCGTGCTACAGCAAGTGCACGACAGCCACTTTTCAATACAGAAAATTGTGCGGCAAGCCCAATAACATAGATGGAAAGTCGGGCTGGAATAAAATTGGCGACATCATCTATCCTGGCAGCAGCCCTGCCAAAATAAAGATACCGTTCATTCTTATAACCAACCATGGAATCCAGGGTATTGACCATCTTATAAGTAAGGGCCAGGGGACCGCCTCCAATAACCGCAAACAAGAGGGGAGACAGGAAACCATCAACAAAATTCTCGGCCACTGTTTCCACAGTTGCCCTGGCAATATCGTCTGCCTGGTACGACTGGACATCCCTGCCAACAATCATTGCCACTGCGTTGCGAGCCTGGTCAACCTGACCACTCGCCAACAACTTGTGTATGTCCAACCCAGCCTGGGCAAGTGACTTGGACGAAAAACAATAAAAAACCATAACTACTTCAGTGACAAACCCAACAGCAGGATGGATCCACTGCATGGCCATGAGCAAAAGAAAACAAAGCAACCAGCAACCGCTGATCAGAATCAAAGCGAATAAGGTTCCTGCTATTTTTTCATTTTTAAAAAGGTTTCGAAAAAAAGGTTCACAGCTGGTGATGGCGTTGCCCATCCACCGGATAGGATGTGGCAGGGAGGGAGGGTCACCTATTAACCTGTCCAGAGCAAAGGCTGTCGGCAGTACCAGCAGGTGTAACCACAAAAAAGACATAGCAGCCTCACCTCCCGATAGCAGCAACAAAAAGCCGAGCTGCCATTCGGTTGATCTCTGCTTTTTTCAAGGATATCCGAACATATCCACTATCAAGCCCATGAAAATTACTGCAATTCCTGATCAAAAGCCGATCATCTACCAACCGTTCGCAAACCTCCTCAGCCGTATGGCCACGAGGTAACCCGATCAACTGATATGGGGTTACACTGGGATAGAGCGTGGCACCACACCCTGCCAGTTGGCTGCGAAAGGTCGCCATTTCTTCGGCCAAATACATTTTGGTCTTGCTGACAAAATCTTCAAGTATCTGCTTATTTGCTGCCAGGTAACCAATTGCCTCCTGGGCCAGACTGTTTGCGCACCAAGGCTGCATATAGCGCCTGAACTGCTCGACTACACCTGCACTGCCAATCAGAAAACCAGCCCGCAATCCGGGAATACCATAAATCTTGGAAAGTGACCAAAGAACAATCACATTCTCACATGCACAGCTGGTCATACTCTGGTCAACCTGCTGTGGTGCAAACGGCAGATATGACTCATCAATGATAAACTTCGTCTGCGGGAGACGTTTACAAAGTGCAAGCAACTCCTGATGGGGAATCAAGGCCCCTGTAGGGTTATTAGGGTTGCAGATGAAAACGGTATCAAACTCGCTAGCCTTTTCAGCCAGTTGTTCACAGTTTACCTGAAAATCTTCCCCTGGTTGTGCCAAAAAATAGTCAGGGACTATACCATGCATCCGGCAACTGGAGGTGTAATCAGCATAGGTCGGCCCAACGATTAACACCTTTTTTGCGCCAAGGGCAGGGCAAGCAGTATAGATAAATTGAGTTGAGCCTGTTCCCATCAGCACCCGTCCTGCATCAATCCCCAGAATATCGGCAATACCGGCAACCGCTGCTCCGGCATCAACCTCAGGCAGTGACATGACGGTGTCCAGTCGCTGGTGCAAATGCTCAAGCAAACCAGGCACAACCCCCAGCGGATTGATATTACTGCTCATGTCAACAATTTCATCAGGCTTGCACCCTAATCGGGCTGCCACTGAGGCAACATTTCCGCCATGTCCCTGGATCATGCTTGTTCTCCACTCGTGGTTGTGTCAATCAATTCAAGAATGGCCTCAATGTCGAGATGTTGCGCTGCATGTTCGGCAAGCTGGTCATAGGCTTTGTCGCGGCCTGCAGGACCGTGCAACTGCTCTTCAGGCTGCAGCCCGTCAA
This sequence comes from Desulfogranum marinum, assembly GCF_016918565.1. Lineage (GTDB taxonomy): Bacteria > Desulfobacterota > Desulfobulbia > Desulfobulbales > Desulfobulbaceae > Desulfogranum > Desulfogranum marinum. The sequence goes on along the minus strand of NZ_JAFFQD010000029.1, from coordinate 34,900 downwards.
GACCGATCAAGCGCAACCAATGACGGGTGACCGAAGGGCTATCAAAAAAGCCATGTACATAGGTACCAATGACATTTCCATTATCATTGACACAGCCATCTCTATCCTGACACTGCTCCTGATTTCTGGACAGCACATCCACCAGTGGTTGCCCACCGGCGAGATGGGTTTGTCCCATGTGAATCTCGTAGCCGCATCCTTGCTGCCCAGCCCAGGAAAAATCGGTAAGAGTGGTTGTTTTAGGGGCCTTTAAGGTCGTTTCCACCGGGAGCAAACCTATTCCCTCGGTGGACCCGGGCCTTCCTTCGATACCGTCTGGATCATGTACCCAGGTTCCCAGCATCTGATAGCCACCGCACACTCCCAACACATGACCACCGTTTTCGGCAAACACTGTGATATGATCCAGCCAGCCACTGGCCCGCAGCCAGTCAAGATCGCTACAAGTACTTTTTGATCCAGGCAAAATCACAGCCTTAAAGGCAGACAAATCCTGTGGCTGCTGCAAGTACGCTAAATGAAGCCCCGGTATATGCATCAGTGGATCAAAATCGTTAAAATTGGAGATATGAGGCAACTTGATGACAGCAACGGCAGTGTCTCCAGCGGCTGCAGGGACATACGAAGGCGCATTCTCAATAACCACCGCATCTTCTGCCTCAATATGAAAATGTTTGTACCAGGGCAGTACCCCATAGACACGTTTGCCGGTTTTTTGTTCTATCCAGTCAATACCGTCTTGAAACAACTTGATATCGCCGCGAAAACGGTTGACCATAAATCCTTTTATCTGTTCCTGCTGGGCTGCATCCAGGCAGGCTAGAGTACCGACAATCTGGGCAAACACCCCACCTCTATCAATATCAGCAACAAGGATAACCGGGGCGTCTGCATAAGCTGCGCAACGTAAATTAACGATATCATTGGCCATGAGGTTAACTTCTGCGCACGATCCGGCACCTTCCATAACAATCACATCGTATTGGTCGCGCAAACGATCAAGGGCGGCACAGCTCTCAGCAAACAGATAGTCTTTTTTTTCATAATAAGAGACCGAAGAAGCCTCCATCCAAGCCTTACCGTTAAGCACAACCTGGGAGCCGACATCGCTGGTGGGTTTTAGCAGCACCGGGTTCATATCCACATGTGGCGCTATCCTGGCTGCCTCTGCCTGTACAATCTGAGCCCGACCCATTTCCAGCCCGTCAGCAGTAACCCCTGAATTATTAGACATATTTTGCGCCTTAAAGGGTGCTACTCGATACCCCTTGTTCACCAAAATACGGCAAAGGGCGGAGGTAACAATGGATTTGCCCACGTCGGATCCCGTTCCCAATACAGCTATGCACACCGCTTTGTTAGCCATGTTTCCCCACTATATTTCATGTAATTGTTTATCCAGAACAATGTATATGCAGCACAACTCCACTCGCCGGCAGAGTGGACACAAAGCTGACAACATAATACGAATCAACCACATGAGCCACCCCTTTCCATTCAACTCTGCAGGTCAGCCTGAAAAATGAGTTTTTTCTTTCAAGCGTGAGACATGCGAAAAAAAACAATTCTGCAGGGTAGCCTGGGACAGGAGCCCATTGATCAGCTCTCTATATCTTTTTGAAAAAACACGTTCAAGAGAGGAACCATAGACTCACTCGAAAGAGGGATTTCACTAGACTAGCGGGTATTACCTGCTTGACTATCCAGAGACCTGCAGGTAAGTTAGCTCGAAAATTTTGGTAACTGTTCAGCAGCACTCCAACTCTCCACGATCTGCCCGCCCAGCATACCGATGTACCGAAGTCGGGGCTTATCTGCTAATCGGTCAGCTTGTGAATATTTGGAGCACTGCTGAACAGTTACAGTTCGGGGTAGATTGTCAGTTTTTAGATCTTCGCTGAATAGTTACAAATTTTGTAGGTTTCTACTGAAATAGAAAAAGGGAATCCGGTTACAATCCGGAACGGGCCCGCCGCTGTAACCGGGAACAAATCTCACAAAAAACCACTGTTTGTTTAGCAAATGGGAAGGTGTGAGAGGAGAATGATCCGGGAGTCAGAAAACCTGCCTGCAAAAAATGACCATACTTCCGGCAAAAAGTTGGTCCTCCGACTCAGGGATTAAAGGGATAACCTGAATCAACACTCTAGTTGATTCAGGTTTTTTTTTTGACAAATTGACAGTGAAGACCAGCCCGGATTTCTCATCAATAAAGTTTTTCGCAGGGCAAGGCACAAACCACGCAGTAGGTAAGCGAAGACTCCGGGTAAGCGAAGACTCCGGGTAAGCGAAGACTCCGGGTAAGCGAAGACTCCGGGTAAGCGTAGACTCCGATAGTAAACTACCGCAAGTGGTTTGTAACGTAGATCCTGCGGAAAAATCTATTGACCCGAAGGGAGAACTTTTTGATTTAAAACGAAAAACAGACTGTTAATTGTACAATTAGCCTTTAAGCAATAATATCAATTAATTGAGTTTGAAATCAAAAAGGTCATGAGAAATTCGGGCTAGGACCTTGTGCTCGTCTGACTCCCTATACCTTTTCCCATAAGCGCAGAGGTTACAAAGGCAAAATAGTATGGCCCCAAAAAATGCAATAGTACTTGCCATGTTCGGCACAACCGAGGAGTCGGCCCTGCCCGGCCTGCTGAAAGTTCACGAATGTTTCCGGCAAGCCTACCCCCTCACACAGGTTCGCCTGGCCTTTACGTCTAACATCATTCGCAATGTCTGGCGGAAACGTGCTCATGATACCGAGTACAGACTAAAAAATACGTTTATTCCCGAAGAAATTTTCACCGTGCAGGGCCAGCTGGCTGCCATTGCCAATCTCCAGGATCAGGGATACAGATCCATAGTAGTCCAGGCGATCCAAATGGCACCTGCCGAGGAATTCCATGACCTGGCGAGCTATGTCAAGTCACTGGCAGGAATTCGGACCATGAAACCCCGATGGCAGCCGTTTGAAAAACTTGTTATCGGGCGACCGATTCTTGGCACCTATAGCCCGACGCACCCCTACGGCAATGATATTCTGGAGCTTGCCAAAGCCCTGGAAGAGGATGTCAAACAAGCAGCAAAACACGGCGCTGCTCTGGTCTATATGGGACACGGCAACCCTTTTTTTCCATCCGGCGGTCTCTATCTTGAACTCGAATCGAGAATGCGGACCATGTATCCGCAAATACCAATACATATAGGCACCGTCGAAGGGTATCCGTCTCTGGATGAGGTCCTTGCCGGGCTTGCAACACAAGGTGCACAAAAGGTATTGCTCAAGCCGCTGCTGATTGTTGCAGGCAGCCATGCTCTTAAGGATATGGTCAGCCAACAACCTGCTTCGTGGCAATCACGGCTGGCCACAGCAGGACACCAGGTTATCCCCATGATCAAAGGGTTAGGAGAACAAACACCGGTCGCCCGATTATTTGTTCAACACGCTGCCCAGGCAGCAGAAAATGCCGGTATCGAGTTGCAGTAAAATGAATATCGTTACCAAAGAATTATATCCCATTCTTTTTCTGACCACGGCACTTTTTCTTTTAATTGCCGTTTCCGCCACCATGGGATTTTTATCGGTTTCGGTGATGGATGTGGTCCGAATCATAAGTGCAAAACTGTTACAGCAACCGCTGCCGGACATTGATCCGGTGGCAGTGACGGTGGTTACCGATGTCCGGATGCCACGCATTGTTGCGGCAGTGCTGGTGGGCGGCATGCTGGGGGTCAGCGGGACGGTTTTCCAAGCCATCCTTCTCAACCCACTGGCTGATTCCTACACCCTCGGCATCTCCACAGGTGCTGCTTTCGGAGCCTCCCTAGTCATCGTGCTGCAAATTTTCGGTCTAGCTCTGCCTCCCGCTGTATCGGTTCCTATTTTTGCCTTTGCCGGCGGCATTGGCACCCTGCTGTTGGTTCTCTTTCTGGCCTCCGGAGACCGTCGCCTGTCATCAACCAATCTCATTCTCGCCGGAGTTATAGTCGCGGCTATACTTTCTGCTGCCATCGGCTTTCTTAAATTTTTGGCTGATGAACAGGTGGGCATCATCATCTTCTGGCTCATGGGCAGCCTTTCCGGTGTATCCTGGTACAACATTCTTCTCCTTCTCCCCTTTGCCTTGATCGGCACAGGCCTGGCTTTTTTTTACGGCAGAGACCTTAATATCATGGCAACCGGCGACAGAACCTCTGTTTCGTTGGGTGTGAATACTGTCCGCCTCAGAATTTTCCTTTTAGTCTGCTGTACGCTCATGACGGCGCTTTCGGTTGCGGTTGCCGGCATCATTGGCTTTATAGGCCTTATAGTTCCCCACCTGCTGCGCCACCTCACAGGCCCCGATAACCGACGGTTGATCCCTTTTTCCTTTTTTGCAGGTGGAATGCTGCTGCTGGTTGCTGATACCATTACCCGTGCAGTGCTGCCGGCAGAGGTTCCTATTGGTGTCCTCACAGCTCTTCTCGGAGGGCCATTTTTCTGCATCATCTTCAAGAAGAGGCAACAGGATGGTAACGCGGGATTTTAAAACAGACACATCATCTCCCCTGTGGTCACTTTCCGGTATCCGGTTCAGCTACGGCAAGACAGAAGTACTACAAGATATCAACCTCAAACTTTTCCCGGGTCATTGCTACGGTATTCTCGGCCCCAACGGCAGCGGCAAGACCACCTTGCTTGATATCCTGGCGGGTGTATTAAAGCCCATCGCCGGCACGGCAACTTTCCAGGGAAAACCACTCAACCAGTGGCCCAAAAAACAGTTGGCAAGAGTGCTTGGCCTCGTGCCCCAGGATTTTATGGTTCGTTTTGGTTTTACCGTCCGTGAAGCGGTGGAAATGGGACTCCACCCCCACATGCACCGTTTTGCAACGCCCAGCGAGCTGGACCTTGCCTTAATTGACAAAGCCCTGCAAGAGACCGGCATCAGTGCAATGGCTGATCGTCCAATCACGCAATTATCAGGCGGTGAAAAACAACGGGTGGCCCTTGCCAGAACTTTAGCGCAAAATCCGGATGTGCTCCTCCTTGACGAGGCCACATCCAATCTCGACATTCACCACAGCCTGGAAATTCTCCGCCTCATCAGGCAGCGCTATGAAAATAATGACATCCATGTGGTGGCGGTTATGCATGATCTCAACCTGGCCAGTTTTTTCTGCGACGAACTTATTTTCATTAAACATGGCAAGATCGTATACCAGGGAACGACCGACAGTATTCTGACACCCGATGTGATTGCCGATGTGTACGAAGTAGAATCCGAGGTTGTGTACAACCAGTTCACCAGCTGTCGCCAAGTGAGCTTCCGCCTGCCGTTGGAGGAAAAAAAATGCTAGCCGGACAACGTCTTTCTCTTCTTTTAATCGCCTGGTCCCTTGTTTTCATTTCGAGCTTTACGTCTCCTTCCATGGCCGAAGTTACAGTTATCACAGACAGCGATAAACGTACCCTGGTCTTTAAAAAACCATTTACACGCATCATATCGCTCTACCCTGCCCATACCAGAAACCTGATGGACCTGGGAGCAACAGACGCTATTATTGCCACCGGCAGAAGCGACGATCAGCTGCCGAATCTGGCAAAAGTACATTTCCGTGATGACCCGGAACGTCTTATCGCCCTCCGACCTGACCTGGTACTTATCCGCCCAATGATCAGCAGGAGCTATCCGCAGTTGATAAAACGGCTTCAACAGGTCAACATCCAGGTAGCTTCCCTGCAGCCTTCCGGGATTGATGAATTATTGAGCTACTGGACGACCCTGGGCAAGCTGACCGGCAAAGAGCAGGAAAGCATGGGACTGATCAGCCTGTTCAGTCAGCGACGACACGATCTTCAGCAGCAGCTTGCAGCGGTTCCTGAGACTCAGCGCAAGCGAGTCTATTTCGAAGCCATTCATAAACGCATGAAAACCTTTGCCCCCCAATCCATGGCCATGTTTGTTCTGGAGACGGCCGGAGGCATCAATATGGCAGCAGACGCACCACAGGTCCGCTCCACCAATATTGCGGCATACAGCAAAGAACGAATTTTGGCCAAGGCAGACCAGATCGATGTCTTTCTTGCCCAGCAAGGACGCATGAATCCAGTGACCATTGAAGAGATTCGTAATGAAGCCGGGTTTGCCATGATCAAAGCAGTTCGCGAAAACCAAATTTTTCTCATCGACGAAAAATTGGTTTCTCGGCCAACCATGAGCCTGTTGGATGCTGCCGCCATAATAATGGAAATACTGTATCCAGAGGCTACCGACCGAGGAGCATCGACATGAAAGACCACCCAGCCGTACTGATTGCCGGGACGCATTCCGGTTGCGGCAAGACCACTGTCACCTTAGGGGTTATGGCTGCCCTTCGAAAACGGGGCATGCAGGTTCAGCCATTTAAATGCGGACCTGACTTTATCGACCCCACCCTGCACCAAATGGTCACAGGGCGGATCTCCAGGAACCTTGATGCCCGCATGTGCGGTCCTGAGTTTACCCAAGCCACCTACCGCCGCCACGCTGCTGACGGAGACTGCTCGGTTGTTGAAGGTGTCATGGGACTCTTTGACGGCGGCGATGGTTCTGCTGCTGCGCTGGCTACCCTGCTCAACTTGCCGGTTATCCTGGTGGTTGATGTTCGATCTGCTGCGGAATCGGTCGCTGCCATCATCAAAGGGTTTGCCACCCTGGATGAAAATGTCCGATTGGCAGGGGTTATCTGCAACCGGGTCGGCTCAGATAAACACCGCCAAATGATCAGCGACGCCGTAGAGCAATACTGCCAGGTACCGATTATCGGCTTTCTTCCCCGCAATGAGGAAATATCGATTCCTTCACGCCATCTCGGACTGCACATGGGGGAAGAGAACCCGCTGCAGCAGGGAGGTATGGAGCAGCTGATTGAACTTATTGAAACCCATATTGATCTGGATCACCTCCTCATGTTGGCCAAGCAGGAGGATTCAACGCCAACTGGCAAAAATCAGGCTCTCTTCAAGCCGCAGAATCCCACCGCCCCTGTCCGAATTGGAATAGCGCGTGACAGCGCCTTTTGTTTTTATTATGAAGACAATCTCGACATGCTCGCCGAGGCCGGCGCGGAACTGGTCGAGTTCAGCCCTCTTACAGACAACACCTTGCCGGAAAATCTCCAGGGCCTCTACCTGGGCGGCGGGTATCCTGAACTCTATGCAGAGCAGTTGAGCAACAATCACACCATGCGAGCAGCCGTGAAAGCATTTTGTTCGCGTGGTTACCCGGTCTATGCTGAGTGCGGTGGTTTTATGTATCTGACCCGCTCCATAACCGATAAGGAAGGCATCACTCTTCCAATGGCCGGTGTTTTTGAGTTTGACACAATCATGCAACCAAGATTGAGACGCTTGGGTTACAGGCAGCCCCGACTGGTGAAGGACTCTATCCTTGCCCTTCAAGATACGGTTCTTCATGGACATGAATTTCATTATTCAGCAATCACCAACAATACCACTACCGCCGGCGCCTACATCCTTGATGATGGCAGAGCGGAAGGTTACACCTATAAAAATACCTTGGCAGGCTACGTTCATCTGCACTGGGGGCGAACCCCTCAAGTGGCAGAGCACTTTGTACAAACCTGCCGGAACCTATTGACCACACATACATCATGGTAGAAATTCTTCAGATCGCCCCTCAGGATATTGAAGCCGAAAGCTTTCGCATTATCAGCAGCGAACTCGGCCCAACATCGTTTACAGCGGAAGAGTTTGCCGTTGTGCAACGTACCATCCACGCAACCGGTGATTTCAGTTTTGCCGACAATCTGCGTTTCCATAATAATGCCATTGAAGCAGGGCTTACGGCCATTCGTTCCGGGAAAAATATCCTGGTGGATGTGAATATGGCTGCAAGTGGCGTGTCCAAAGCAATGCTGGCACACTTCGGTGGCAAGGTTATCTGCCACATTAATGAACCCGAAACAGCAGCGATGGCAGCAGAAAACGGGACCACCAGATCAGATGCAGCCATTGTCAGAGCAGTAGAAGAAAATATAGGTATTGTTGCCGTAGGCAATGCACCCACTGCGTTGCTCAAAGCAATGGAGCTCGTCGAGGCAGGAACCTTTACTCCAGACTTGATCATTGGTGCACCGGTTGGATTCGTGAATGCTGCCGAGTCCAAGGAGCTGTTGGCGCAAAAGCCATATGCCCATATTGTTGCCCTGGGCAGGAAGGGTGGTACGCCGGTGGCGGTAGCTTCGGTCAATGCCCTTATTCGCCTTGCCAAAGCCTCCTAAGAGCTGTGAACAAAAAAAATAGAAAATTACGTTCGGGATACACCACCGGTGCCTGCGCAGCAGCCGCGGCCAAGGCAGCTGTGCTCAAGCTTATAACCGGCAGTGCGCCGGAAGAAGTTGAGATTCCCTTTCCCGATAAATCAAGACATCGCTTTTCTTTATGCCGATGCCTGGCTACAGGCAAAGGGGTTTTGGCCTCAGTGGTTAAGGATGCCGGCGATGACCCGGACGTGACCAATGGTGCGGAAATAGGGGCAGAAGTTGCGTTTACCGGGAAAGACAGCCCGCACAAGGAACAAATCCACCTGATAAACGGTGAAGGTGTCGGCGTCGTAACCAAACCTGGTTTAGCGGTTTCGGTCGGCGAACCCGCCATTAATCCTGTTCCACGAGAGATGATACACACAGCAGTGGCCGAATCTCTTGCAGAAACAGGACATCAAGAGCAGCGACTCACAGTCTCCATCTTTATCCGTGACGGAGAGGAGCTTGCTAAAAAGACGCTGAACCATCGACTAGGGGTCGTCGGAGGTCTCTCCATTTTAGGGACAACCGGCATTGTACGTCCTATTTCAGCAAAAGCATGGACCGATACCATTGAGGCATCAATGAGTGTCGGAAGAGCAGCGGGCCTGGAGACGGTCATACTCTCCACCGGCCGCACTTCGGAAAAAGCTGTACAGCAATTGCTGCATCTTCCGGAAGAATCGCAGGTAATGATGGGCGACTACCTGCTGTATGCGCTGGAAGCAGCGAAGCGCCAAGGGTTTTCAGCTATTATATTGTCAACCATGTGGGCCAAGCTACTCAAAGCAGCGCTAGCGGTCCCCCATACCCATGTGCGCAATGGTGCCTTGGAACCTGTCCAGGCTGCAGAGCTACTGGAAAAATTAGGTCTGGAAAATGAAAAGGCGCAGGCCATGGCCAACGCCAATACCGCCCGGGAAATTTACGACCGACTCATGGCAGCCGGGCGTAAAGACATGGTAGACGCGGTCTGCAAAAAAGCGCAGCAACAGGCTGAAGAGTGGTCGGAGCTACCGGTTTCCATCTACCTGGTTACCTCGGAAAATGGAGTTGTACATCATGTCCCGCATTGAACTTATAGGCATAGCCGGTCCGGTTCTCGACCAGCAGCAACAAGTACTCATCTCCGGGTGCTGTGCTGTTGTAGCTTCAGCCCGGCATCAAAAAATGCTGAGTGAACTTACCCAGCCGATCATTCCCATCGCACCGATCCAGCAAATGGTGGACGAGGTCACGCAACAATTACACCTAGGTAGTGTCGCGATCCTAGCCAGTGGCGACCCCCTTTTTTACGGGATAGGAAAAACCCTGCTCAGCCATTTCGATCCCTCTCAGCTGCGTATTCACCCCGCACTTTCCGCTCTCCAGCTTGCCTGCGCGCGATTCAAGATCTCTTGGGATGACCTAACCCTGATCAGTCTCCACGGCCGAGCTGCGGGAGACATCGCGGGAAAGATTCTCGGCCATGCTAAGGCCATGCTTTTCACCGATAACACCAACACCCCGGCATTCATTGCACAACAACTGCTACTAGCATTGGAGGCAACACAGGACCAGAAACGGATTGATGGATTACGGATGCGAGTGGCGGAAAACCTTGGGCTTCCAGACGAGGCCCTCTACGAAGGGGACCTTGAGTCTATCAGCAGGAAAAAATTCAGCCCTTTGAATATGGTACTGGTTGAGCAAAAGAATATTCCATCGCAAACAAGCTGTTTTGGACTCAATGAAGGCGACATTCACCATTCGCGAGGGTTGATAACCAAAAATGAGGTCAGAGCAGCATCGTTGCATAAACTCTGCCTACCGCAGCAAGGCGTTTTTTGGGACATTGGCGGCGGTTCGGGCAGCATTTCCCTGGAAGCAGCCAGACTGAACCCGGATCTGACCGTCTATACCATTGAGAAAAAGCCGGAAGAACAGGAAAACATTCGGCGCAACATCAAGGAATTCAACACCTACAACATGCACCTTGTTTGCGGAGAAGCTCCGCAAGCCCTGCTAGAACTCCCCTCGCCTGACCGCATATTTATTGGCGGCAGTGGCAGTCATCTGGAGCCCATCATTGCTCATTCTGCACCAAAGCTAGCCAAGGGCGGAAAAATTGTTGTGAATGCAGTCCTTCAAAAAACAGCTGAACAAGCGCCTGACTGTCTCCAGCGACATGGGCTCCTGGTTGAAACAGCTACAATTGCGGTGACAAGAAAAGAAAAAAACGAACGACAACCAACCATTTTTAATCCTATCACTATAATCACAGGCAGCTCATGAGCACGGAAAACACAAAGCCGATTGGCCGACTCTACCTTGTCGGCATCGGTCCAGGCGACCCTGAATTGATCACCTATAAAGCAGGCCGTATCTTGGAAGATACTGCAATATGGGCCGTCCCTAAATCAAAGAACACCAACGGCTCTAGTGCTCTGCAGATTGCCGGCGGCCTCATAGATGCTTCAGGTAAAAAAATTCTTGACCTGGATTTTGCCATGAAGAAGGTTTTTATGGGAGAGACGCTCGACCCGCGCCTCCTTGATGCCTGGCGCGTCTCCGCTGCTGAAGTCATAAAGTATCTTGACCTGGGAGAAGATGTCGTTTTTCCCACCTTGGGCGATCCAACACTCTATTCCACCGCTTTTTATCTGCTGCCGATGATCCAGGAAAAGCGCCCTGACGTGCAGGTTACTGTCGTCCCGGGGATCACAGCCATGGCCGCCTGTGCCGCGGGCCTGTCGTCCCCGCTGGCACTTGGTAACGACGTACTCACTGTAGTCCCGGCAGCCTTTGACGATGACAGGCTCAGAGACATCCTGACCACCCTTGATGCCATAGTGCTCATGAAGGTGCATCGTAAAATGGATACCCTGGTTGCCTTGCTCACCGAGCTGGACATGGTTGACAATGCAGTGCTGTTTGAACGCTTTGGTCTTCCCGGCCAAACAGTCTACACCGATATCCGCACCGCCGTGGGCAAAGATCTGCATTATTTTTCCACCATGGTTATAAGAAAAAAGCACATACAGGTAGAACAATGACAGTACAGGACTCTACAATATCCCAGCCCCCTTCTCACCCCGTTGTTTTCCTTGGTGCCGGTCCGGGAGATCCGGAGCTGATCACCCTTAAGGGACGTCGCCTGCTTGACCAGGCAGACCTGATTATTTACGCAGGCAGCCTGGTAAACAAGGAACTGCTGACCGGCGTACAAGGTGAATGTTTTGACAGTGCGGGTATGGATCTTGAGCAAATCCTGAAGCACATCATAGCAGGCTACCGCAAAGGACAAAAGGTTGTCCGCCTCCACACCGGCGATCCTGCCATTTACGGTGCTATTCGTGAACAGATGCAATGGCTTGACAAGGAAGAGATACCTTACGAGGTTGTCCCCGGGGTCAGCTCAGCCTTTGCCACCGCCGCCACCCTCAAAAAAGAACTGACCGTGCCTGAGGTAACCCAAACAGTCATTCTCACTCGGCAGGCAGGCCGTACCCCGGTACCGGAGAGGGAATCTCTCCGTAATCTTGCAGCCGCACAGGCTACCATGTGCATTTTCCTCAGTGTCTCCATGATGGACAAAGTTGCTGCCGACCTCATTGACGGAGGCTATACGCCGGAAACTCCGGTGGCTGTGGTTGAAAAGGCAAGCTGGCCCGAAGAAAAAAAGCTGACCGGCACCCTGGCAAACATTGATGAAAAAATTAAAGCATCCGGCATAAAAAAAACAGCCATGATCATTGTCGGCCCGGCCCTGGACATGGAGAGCACCATTGCCTCAAAGCTCTACGACACCAAGTTCAAACACGAATACCGATAGCATTCGCCAACCCTTGCTATGAAATATGCCATATTAGCCATTACCAAAGGTGCGACCCTGCTCGGCGAGCAGCTTGCAGGACAACTGGAAGCCGACTTTTTTCCATGCAAAGGCAAACTGCGCACCACACTGGAAACGGTCTGGACCAGGTACGAAGGCATTATCTGCATCATGGCTACCGGTATTGTCGTCCGTACCGTTGCCCCGCTGCTCAAGGATAAAAGCAAGGATCCGGCAGTGGTGGTCTGTGACGAGCAGGGCAAATTTGCGGTTTCGCTCCTTTCCGGTCACTTAGGCGGGGCAAATGCTCTGGCTGAGAGGGTAGCAGACGCGACAGGCGGTCAGGCAGTGATAACCACGGCTTCTGATGTCCTTGGCCAAACAGCCCTTGACCTCTGGTGCAGGGAGCTTGACCTGGTGATCGGCAACAAAACACGCTTTACCCAAAAAATGGGAAAACTTGTTGATACAGGCTCACTGCAGGTGTATAGCCGGTATCCATTACCCCCGCTCCCTCCGGATCTGATTCAAACAGAGACAGTGGAGTCAGCAGACCTCATCATAACCAGCCTTGCCGAAATACAGACTGACGCGGCGCTCCTTCATCCGAAAACATTAGTATTCGGTATCGGTTGTAAACGCGGAACCCCTGCGGCCCTCATTGAGCAATGTATAGAGGCTACCTGCAAAAAACACAATCTCGCCCCGCAATCCATTGCTCTCATCGCCTCCATCACCCTAAAGCAGGACGAACAAGGGCTTCTTACAGCTGCCGCCGGCAAACAGCTGAACCTTCGTTTTTTCACCAGCGAGGAACTCAACACCGTACCTGGAATCACAGCTTCGCCGACCGTCCTGCGCGTAACCGGTGCAAAAGCGGTTGCTGAACCAGCGGCAATGCTTGCAGCAGGTGCAACTTCGCTACTCGTCGGCAAGATGAAATGGCAAGGAGCAACCACGGCAGTGGCAGAAATACCCACCCCTTTTACAACACAATAACAAGGAAATAACAACACAACATGGCGCACTCAACACCGGAAAACCAACCAACTCTCTTTGTTGTCGGCATTGGCCCAGGAGCTCATGACCTGATGGCCCCCAGAGCTGAAAAGGCTATAACCACCGCTGATGTCGTCATCGGCTATCGTACCTACCTGGATCTGGTAAAAGATTGTATCCCAGCAAAAGCAGAAGTCATTTCCTCTTCGATGATGCAGGAAATCGACCGCTGCCGTAAGGCGTTGGAGCTTGCAGAAACAGGGAAAAATGTGGCGCTGGTCTGCGGTGGAGATCCTGGCATTTATGCTCTTGCTGGTCTGGCCTTTGAGCTAGCCAAGGCAGTAGATTCTCCAGTCAATATCGAGGTCATTCCTGGCATAGCAGCGCTCAACGGCTGCGCAGCCATTTTAGGTGCGCCGCTCATGCATGACTTTGCAGCCATCAGCCTCTCTGACCTGATGACGCCGTGGGAGGTCATTGAAAAACGCCTCCAGGCAGCGGCCTCTGCAGATTTTGTGGTGGCGATCTATAATCCTAAATCCAAAAAAAGGACCAATCAAATTGTACGTGCCCAGGAAATTTTTATGGAATATCGAGATCCCAACACCCCGGTGGGGATTGTCCAGGGCGCTTCAAGGGATAACGAATCAGTGGTGCTGACCACCCTTGAAGATATGCTGAAAAAAGAAATCGGGATGCAGACCACGATTATCATCGGTAACTCGCAGACCTTTCTCTGGAATGACAAAATGATTACTCCTCGGGGATACAGCAAAAAATATGGCTTATAATGCATCATGAATACAGGAAAAAAATTCAACCCAAAAAAAATTCAGAAGCTGACTGATCCGGGCAGGAAGGTCTTCCAGAATCCTGACCTGATATGGGATACGCTGAACCTGAGCGCCCCTGAGATTTTAGTCGACATTGGTGCTGGTGCGGGTTTCTTTGCCATGCCGTTGAGCGACAAGGTTCCAAAAGCGACCGTCTATGCGTGTGACACCGCTCCGGAATTAATAGAATGGATGGAGACCAATATACCGACCCGCTATGCAGGACGAATTCGCGTTATCCGTTCAGAAGAAAACAGTATTCCCCTTGCCGACGGTATAGCCGATCTTGTCTACATGATTAACCTGCACCACGAGCTTGATTCCCCCCTGACCATGCTCAAGGAAAGCCGGCGTCTCCTCAAGCCCGGGGGAGCTATCCTGGTTATTGACTGGAAAAAAGAGGAAACTCCCATGGGGCCACCTGTGTCGATACGGATCAGTCCCAAGACGGTAAGCGAACAACTGCAACAGGCAGATTTCCACCTGGTCACTGAACACGATCTCCTGGAATACCATTATTTTGTTACAGCTAAAAAACCTGGTGCCTGATCTCATCCTTTATTGACCATACCCTTTAATAAAGTCGGTCGACCAACCGACTTTATTCATCCATTGCATCTCTTTTCCCATCTCCCGGCTTTACAGTGGCTAATTTATTGTTTTTTCTCAAACAAATACCACTTTGTTCCCTTGAAAAGTACACATTGATTCATATGGTTGGAAGAAGATAAAGCCAAACCTGCCGGAAGACAGGGACGGAAAGCTACGGGTCTTCAGAGATAGCCGAGTTACCAGAACATTAGGTAGCTCGGCTTTTTTTATGCCCGGTTTTTTTCTATTTAAATTGAGATGGGATCATACATTCAATGAATGAATCCATTGAAATTATCGGCACTGAATCTTTAGGGGTTCGAGGCCTAAGTTGTTTTATCACAACCAAAAACCGCAAGATTCTCATCGATCCCGGTGTGGCATTGGGCTATATCCGCCACGCTCTTCTTCCTCACCCCATCCAGGTAGCAGCAGGCGAACGGGTACGAAGACGCATTATTGAAAATCTGGTCGAAGCAACGGATGTTGTATTCAGTCATTTTCATGGCGACCATATCCCTTTCAAGGAGGCCAATTGCTATCAGTTGGCATTACAGGATCTTCCTGAAAATGTTCAGAAGCTCCGCTGCTGGAGTAAATCAATTGACTCACCCCCTGGAAAAATAGAACGGCGCGGTCAAGATCTGCAATTTTTTTTTGGCAAGAATTTTCATGTGGCCGAGTCACTTACAGATGGTCCCTTGACCTTTTCTCAAGCTGTTCCCCATGGTGTTGAAAAGAGCAAACAGGGGAGGGTTATGATGACACGGATTGATTTAGGTCACAGCGTTTTTGTCCATGGCTCAGATATTCAGTTGCTGGATCCCGACACTATTGATTGCATCATAGGCTGGCAAGCAGACGTAATTTTAGCTGCAGGGCCACCTCTCTACCTTGAAAAACTCTCTGGAGAGCTGCGCCAAGTTGCCTGGAGAAATGCACTCCATTTAGCCAAAAATTCAAAAATGCTCATTCTTGACCATCACCTCATGCGTGATCAACAGGGGCCTCAATGGCTTGAAGCACTCTCTGCAAAAACAGGGAAGCATATTTATTGTGCTGCTGATTTTATGGGTAAAAAACCTCAACTGCTGGAAGCCGATAGAACTCAATTATACGAGACATTTCCAGTACGCCCCCACTGGCATGAAGAGTATGAACGGGGAAGAGCCTACACGAACTCGTATCTGGCTGAAAATGTCTAATAAAAAGCAAGGAAATGGATATGTAATATTGCAAAATCGCTTGTTGCACTATCCACCAACACACTCTTTTAAGAATGAATGGAGGAAGATATGAAGCTTTGCATAACAGCAGCAGGAAAAGAACTTGAAGCAAGAGTAGACGCTAGATTTGGGCGTGCCCCCTGGTTTTTGATTGTTGATACAGACACCGGTACGTTTGAGGCAGTTGAAAACACTGCTGCCAACCAGGGACAAGGAGCAGGAATTAGCGCTGCTCAGCTGGTGACAGATAAAAGTGTTGACGCTGTACTTACCGGCCGTGTGGGCCCCAACTCCATGAGTGTGCTCCAAAAAACAAATATCAAATTATTCGAGGGCGTGTCTTCTCAAGATACAGTGAGTCAGGCTCTGGTCAAATTCAAAAATGGCACATACAGTGAAACTTCTTCAGCAGCAGGTGCTTCTCCCCGTATGCAGGGAGGAGGAGGAAGAGGTATGGGCCGTGGTATGGGCGGTGGAGGAGGACAAGGGATGGGAGGTGGCGGGAGAAGACGCCGCTAACATTTTGAAAATCCAAATTTAAAAGACATCGTAAACGGCAGAGTATCTTAAATTATCAGCAATTGAGTTCTCAGGCAGGTAAGCAATGACGCCGAGGCATGCGATAATTTTTGCCACAGGCATCTACTTACTATCGGCGTCAACGCTACTACCGAGCATAAAATCAGCATAGCGAGGTACGCGCAAGACTCCGGGTGATCAGTATAAATGGTAATTATTCAAGATAGCCGACTATTTCCATGGCCCCCTCCCTGGAAAAGAAAGGAGTGAAAGTGATGGATGAACAACACATTGTAGAATCCTTACGCCCTGTTCTACATCCAAAATTTAAAAAAAGCCTTGTTGACCTTGGCTTGATACGCAACGTTTCAATACAGGATGGGATCGTTAGTCTTACCCTGGCCCTAAAAAGTGATACTTCTCCTTTGAAAAATATACTCATGGGGGAAATTAAGAAGGTAGTAGGTGCATTGCCCGAGGTCTCTTCTGTCCTGGTAAAGGTCGTTGCTCTCAGCAAAGAAGAATCTGCCCGATTATTTCCCAAGGCCCCATTAAAAGGCATTGAAAAAGTAAAGCACTTCCTTGCTGTGGCAAGCGGCAAGGGTGGAGTCGGTAAAACCACCATTGCCGTCAACGTGGCGCTGGCACTTGTTGAGAAAGGGTACAAAGTCGGTTTATTGGATGCTGACGTCTATGGGCCAAGTGTCCCCTTGATGCTTGATATTAGAGAAGCGGTAGATCAGGAAAACAACATGATCATTCCCATAGACAAATATGGGATGCGTATCATGTCGCTGGGGATGACTGCCGGACAAAACGATGCATTCATCTGGCGAGGACCACTTGTAACAAAAATACTCCATCAGATGCTTGATCAAGTAAAATGGGGCGAACTTGATTACCTGGTCATAGACCTTCCCCCCGGAACCGGAGACCCATCAATCACCATTGCCAAGGCTCTTCCCAAATGTTCAATCTTAATGATAACCACACCCCAGGAAGTCGCCTTGGCTGATGTTCGCCGATCCATTTCTCTGTTTAACAAAACCGGTCATTCCATTGTCGGCCTGGTTGAGAACATGTCTTATTTTCTCTGCGGTCACACAGAACAGCCAATTGAAATTTTTGGCAAAGGAGGTGGGAAACGGCTGAGCGAGGAGGCCAATATCCCACTGATAGGTACAATTCCGCTTGATTTAGCCCTGGGACAAGGTGGTGATAGCGGGGTACCCTTGATGGTATCAGCACCACATTCCACAACAGGTGTTGTTTTCCAAGAAATTGCCAAAAATATTGCAGTTCGTCAACAGTAACGTGATAACTTCGTTGCAACACATAACCACACACGCCCTTATGATAAGCGGTTTTGTGTTCATGATGATGTTGATCATTGAGTACCTGAACGTCTTATCACAGGGTGTCTGGCAGCAATGGCTGCGAGGCGGTCGCTGGCGCCAATACTTGCTTGCATCCTTGTTGGGAGCAACGCCGGGATGCCTGGGGGCCTTTACGGTTGTTTCGTTGTACCTGCATAAGGAGATAAGCCTGGGAGCACTGGTTGTGGCAATGGTTGCCACAAGTGGTGATGAATCATTTATTATGCTGTCCATGATTCCGCACCAGGCGCCTTTTGTTTTTATCCTCCTTTTTTTTATAGGTATTGCTGCCGGCTATGTAACAGATCTTTTTTTGGACGGAAAAATATCACAAAACGCCATCTGTCATACTGAATTTCACGTTCACGAGGAAGAAGCCTGCTGCTGTTTCCCTCGGGGTCACATCATAGAGCAATGGACCCGGTGTTCTTCTTCCCGAGGAATTCTGACAGGTACGTTACTGATGTTTCTTTTTGCGGTGGTGACGGGTCAATTGGGCCCTGCAAGCTGGAACTGGATACGAATCACCCTGCTCCTTCTTACTTCTATCGCGCTGTTCATTGTCTCAACCGTTCCTGATCATTTTCTTGAAGAGCACCTTTGGGACCATGTTGTGAAAGCCCATCTGCCAAAAGTGTTTATGTGGACTTTTGCGGCTCTGCTGCTCATGCATATTTTGGTGAACCATCTCCACCTTGAAGGCTGGATGCAGGAGCACCAGCTGGTAGTCTTGCTAATAGCCTGTCTTGTTGGGCTTATTCCGGAATCAGGCCCCCACCTCCTGTTTCTCACCCTTTTTGTTGAGGGTGCCATTCCATTTAGTATTTTTTTAGCAAGTTCCGTTGTCCAGGATGGTCATGGCATGTTGCCTTTACTTGCCGAATCACGTTGGGATTTCGGAAAAGTGAAGACAATCAACTTCGTGGTCGGACTTTTGTCTGGACTGGTGGGATATTTATCGGGATGGTGAACTATAAAAAAAAAATCAATGATCTTAATCATTATGATATAATTTATAGTGAGTGAAGAAACTTTTATCTAACAGATAACATTCTGGACCTACATGTGCTGTTACACCTTTGACTTGAGGAGAAAACGATGAGCGCAAATACTACAGCAGCCGACAAAAAGGTTTTCAAAGATTTTGAAAAAACAGGGAAGCAAATTCGTAAACAGGCGAAGAAACAAGGCATGCTCGTTATCAGTAATCGTGCTCGCTTGTTTATTGACGGTCGTCCAAAAAGACGATGGTGGTTTGCCGATGCTACATCCGGAATACTGGTTTCTGAAGAACACGGCCTGTGTGATGATGAGGCGCTGGCAAAACTTGCTCGTTGCAACAAGCAACCACAAGACAGCGAATTATCTTAGCCCGAATTTCTCATGAACTTTATTGATGAAAAATCCGGGTTAGGCCGCTCTGGCAAGGAAATGCAAATACGTTATTACTGCCATATCAATGGCAGGTACTTGGGTTCCACCCATGCCCATTGGTTGACCAGCAATCTAAGCTATTATGAATTTTGTGATTGAGCAGATACTTTCTGCCGATGAAGCGGCAAGAAGAAACGTTGAACGTGCTGAACAAAAAGCTACCAAGCGTATACATGAGGCCAAGCAGGAGGCACAAAATATACTCACTGAGCTTAAG
Source organism: Desulfogranum marinum (assembly GCF_016918565.1). Lineage (GTDB taxonomy): Bacteria > Desulfobacterota > Desulfobulbia > Desulfobulbales > Desulfobulbaceae > Desulfogranum > Desulfogranum marinum. The sequence continues at coordinate 15,608 of NZ_JAFFQD010000029.1, read as the reverse complement.
GAGCACATTCGTGCAACGGAGGAGCGTGAAATTGTACCTATCATTACCAATGGGCATAATCAAGCACAACTCACAGTAGAGGATACACAGCGATATATCGAGACACTTCGGCAAACGATCGAAACGAAAAGGAAAAATATCATCGAAACTTTCATCAACAATATACTCAACACTGAGAAGTGATGTAATCAAGACCTTTATGATTCCTGAAAACAAGGAGGGAGCATGTTGCCGGCGGCAGCAAAATATGGGTATCTCAATGCGAAAGTAAGAGCTCTGCGCAGCAGAAAGCTTACTCAGGAAGATCACCATTTTCTCCTTGCCGCAAAAGACCTGCCGGCCTGTCTCTCCTACCTGGCAACAACCTCCTATAGCTCCTGCCTTCCTGAGTTTGAACAGGAGGCGCCGGAACTCCGCTTCCTTGAACGGCAGCTTGCCCGTCCGTTACTCACTGATTATGCCAAGGTTATCCGCTCATTGCGTGGAGCAAAGCAGCAAGAGGTAATACTAGCCCTGTTCAGACGTTTTGAAGCGGAAAACCTGAAAATTCTCCTCAGAGCTCAGTTCGCTCATTTAACCAGAGAGGCTGTCTCTCATTTATTGTATCCAATTGCTCATATAAGCCGGCTACCGTGGGAAACACTCTGGGCATGTACATCCATTCAGCAGTGCATAGACCATCTTCCACCGGATATCTTTGGCCGATCATTGCAAAACGCCCTCCCCCAATTTGACGCGCAGGGAAGACTTTTTCCACTGGAAATGGCCCTTGATTTTTCCTGTTTTCATCTATTATGGGAAGCGATTTACGGCCTTGGCAAGAGCTATAATCGAACTGTTTCAAAAAACATTATCGCTCTCTACATTGATATTCTTAATACACTATGGGTGATACGGTTAAAAATCGAGTACCAGCTGCCTGCTGAAGAAATTGTCAACTACACTATCCCAGGGGGCAACATTATTTCCCTGACCTGCCTGAACAGTTTGGCAAGGGTTCAAGATATCACAATGTTTATCAACCTTCTTCCCCACTCTTTTCACCAACAACTCTCCGAAATCAAAGACTGGGGAAATATTGACCGGAGCCTTGAAGCATATTTTTTACACTACCTGGCCCGTGTATTTTCCGGTCAGCCATTTCATATAGGTATTGCCGTGGCGTATCTTTTGGAAAAAGAGATTGAACTTTCCAATCTGATCACCCTGCTGCAGATGAAGGCCCTTAACTTTACGATAAAAGAATCACTTGCCAGGCTGTCCTGGCAGCTACAGGAAAACGGTTATGTTCCGGCCAGTTAAACTCACTAGAGTTACTATCCAAACACCTGAAGAGCATATAGCAGAAGTGATGGCCATCATGGGGGACTTGCGCTTAATGCACTTAATTCGGGTGGAGGATACGCCTCTTGGCCATATGGGATATGTTGCCCATGTGAACACTGAGCTCCTGGGTCGTTATGACGCCTTACTCATCCGAGTCAACAATCTACTGGAAGCACTGCAGGTTTCGAGTCAGCCCCCTGTGATAAGCCAAACACCTCGCCCGGATAAACTCATTTTTCGCTTGGAAGAAGAATGCACCACCATTGAAAAAGATTCTCTCGAAACTCTTGAAAAAAAGCAACATCTGCACAGCATTTTGGGTGCACATCAAGCCCTGATTGCCCGCCTCCAGTTATTAGCACCCCTTGAAATAGAAATCGAACGATTATTTGCTTTACGCTACACCACCTTTCAGGTCGGCCTTATTCCTGAAGAAAACTTCCAACGCCTGCAAACCAGTCTTGACGGAATACAACATAGCCTGATCCCTGTGAACAACAAGGAGGGAAGGATTATTTTGTTGGCAATGGCACTCAAAGAAGATGAAGCGATATTACTGCGAGCCTTAAAAAGTGCTTTCTGGGATCCCTTGGAATTAAGCACATCGTTGCAGGGTACTATTCCCTCTATTCTTGCAAAGCTAAGCACCGAAAAACAAGAAGAAGAGAAGGGATTGGCAGACCTGGAGGCTCAATGCAAGAAGCTGGCTGTTCAATTTGGGGGAAAACTGCTGCTGTTGCGGGAAGAACTCCTGCTAGCTCGACAACTCCTCCTTGCACAGGAAAAATTTGGTCAGATTGATCACACATATCTTTTGTCAGGATGGCTGCCGAAAACGCTTTTTAAGGAGTTGCAGCAGCGAGTGATGGCTGCTTGTGCCGGAGAGGCAATTATAGAGCAAGTCGATCCGGCACATGTCAAAGAGGTCCGTTCCGGTATCCTTTCCATCCCCATCCTGTTCAATAATCCTGCTTTGATCAGACCCTTTGAACGGTTAACGACTCTTTACGGCACCCCAACCTATGAAGAAGTAGAGCCGACCGGTTTTCTGGCAATAACATTTCTGCTTCTGTTCGGCATGATGTTTGGTGACGTCGGTCACGGTGCGGTGCTCTGCGTACTTGGCTATATCATCTTCAAAAAAATCTATCGTTACATCGACTATGGCATCATCCTGATGGAGTGCGGTCTTTCGGCCTCGGTTTTTGGTCTACTGTATGGCAGTATCTTCGGCCTTGAAAACATTATTCCTGCCCTATGGATGCACCCCATGGAGAACATAAACTATTTTATGACAGTGGCTGCAGCAATTGGGGTGGCCATGATCAGCACTGGACTTATTCTCAATCTAATCAATATAGTCCGTCAGCATCGTTACCAAGAACTCTTCTCTGCTTCAGGACTCGCCGGTGCTCTTTTGTACTGGCTGCTGGCGGCCCTTGGCGTACGCTATTTCCTCGTCGGCCCGCCCACACCATTTGAAATAGCCGTTGCCAAAGTGAGCAGTGGCCTGCTCTTCACGCTGATGATTCTCCAACGCCCGGCCAGACTGCTCTTAACCAGGCGGAGCCAACACAAAAAAGGCCCCCTTTTGCTGCAGGGCATGGGGATCACATTTCTTGAATCGCTCATCGATGTCCTGGACGAGCTCCTGCGCTACCTTGCCAACACGGTCTCTTTTGTGAGGATTGCGGCATTTGCACTTGCCCATGCCGGCCTTTTTTTAGCAGTTTTTACACTTGCAGATATGATCCAACATGCCCATGGTCATGGCTTTTTTTACTGGCTGACTCTCTTGATCGGCAACGTGATTATTATCGGATTGGAAGGGTTGGTCGTTTCCATTCAAACCGTACGATTGGAGTACTATGAATTTTTCAGTAAATTTTTCAGGGGTGGCGGCAAACCTTTTCAGCCCCTGTTTGAAAAAAAAAGAACACCGGAAAGTACCCATAATCATAATTGATGGCGTCGTAAAAAGTCCGATCTACGATGTTGCACTTAGCCATCTTTAGTGTGTGATGGACTTTTTACGAGTCCATCATAATTAGGAGTCTGTTGGAAAAGAAGGAGAAAAACTATGCAATGGAAAAAGTACTGGATGTGGCTGATCAGCCTCTTCTATGTTCTCGTACCAACATTAAGCTTAGCCCAGGAAACCGTGACCGCTGCTCCCCTTTCACCGGAAGCGATCAAGTGGGGATTTATAGCAGCAGCCATAGCTGTCGGCGCGTCTTCTCTTGGCGCAGGAATCGCCGTTGCCCTGGTAGGATCATCTGCCATGGGAGCATTGAGCGAAAAACCGGAGTTGGCAGGTCGAGCTTTAATTTTCCTTGGTTTAGCTGAAGGAATTGCCATTTACGGCCTTATTGTTGCGATAATGATCTTAGGTAAAATCTAAATATCAACGAATAATGCAGATAATTGTTATTGGCGACCCAACCACATGCCTGGCCTTTTCCCTGGGTGGTATAACAACTCGCGCTGTAAAGGGAAGGGAAATGATCTTGGAAGCCCTGAAATTTGCAGTCGACAACCAGATGATCGGCCTTGTTTTAATAACTGAAAAAAATGCAGCTCTTGTTCGTTCAGAGGTGGATACAATTATCTATACAATGCATAGGCCCTTAATCGTTGAAATTCCAGACACTACGGGTTCTTCTCCGGAACGTCCTTCTGCCGGGGAATTAATACTTTCCCTTATGGGAACCATCAAGAGGTGAGCAAAAGTGACAATACCTGACCGGGATGCTCTTCTTTGCCGGGCAATCCGCCAAAAAGGGCAAACAGAAGCTCAAAAAATTCTCACTCAAGCTGAGAAACAGGCGCAGGGTATTGTTCAGGATGCACAACAGCAGGTTAACAGTGAATTTGAACAGCATCTTGCCAAGCTCAAACAAGATGCTTTTCAGCAAGCCAAAAAGCTTAAGGACGGAGCGACATTAAAAGCCCGCCAAATGCTGCTGCATGCAAAAGAAGATATAATGCAACAGCTTTTACAGGAAACCCGACAGCAGCTTGACCGGATAAGTAAAGAAAAACACTATCCGGAGCTTTTGCAATCGATCGTTTTACAGGCAATCAGGGAACTCCCTGGAAACGATTTCTGGATTCAGGTGAGGCAATGTGATCAGCCCCTTATAAACGAATCATTTTGTCAGTATATCTCAGAGCAGAGCAATAAAAACGTCCACCTCCTCCCGGAGCCAAAATCGATTACCGGGGGCTGCCTGGCATATAGTTATGATAAAAGACTGCTTGTCGACTTCTCTTTTTCCGCCCTGCTCACCCGGTCACAACCTCACCTTAGAGAATTACTTGCCCGGGAAATGGTGAAGCAGCCATGAACAACTCACCTACCGCAACACAGCTTGCGCCCACAGAATCGCTGCCTGTTGTCACCATGATCAGTGGGCCGGTACTCAAAATATGCCCGGCCTCTGCACTGTCCATGAATGAACTGGTTGAAGTCGGCAAGGAGCGTTTGCTGGGAGAAGTCATAAGTCTTGACCATGATGTGGCAACCGTGCAGGTCTTTGAGAACACCTCCGGTATAAGGCCGGGTACCAAGGTACAGGGGCTGGGACTTCCTCTCTATGTTGAATTAGGTCCAGGGCTTATCGGTACTATTTTTGATGGCGTACAACGTCCCCTGCAATATCTCCAACATCAGTGGGGAGATTTTATTCAACGGGGAAAAATAGGTCATCCTCTTGACCGGGAACGTGTTTGGACCTTTTCTCCTTTGTTGTCTGCAGGTGATCAGGTTACCGCCGGCTCTATCCTTGGCGAGGTAGCAGAGTCATCAATCGTTACCCATCGAGTGCTGATTCCGCCGGGCAAAGAAGGAAAATTGGAACTGATAGTTCCCGCCGGAAAATATACCCTTGATGATGTGATCGCCAACGTGAAAACACCTGACGGGACCATTCACGGATTAAAACTCTTTCATCGCTGGCCGGTACGAAAAACTCGTCCCTATGCAAAACGGCTCATTCCCGCTGAACCTCTGATAACCGGTCAACGGGTTATCGACACGTTTTTCCCCCTTGTAAAAGGAGGCACTGCAGCAATTCCAGGAGGGTTTGGTACGGGAAAAACTATAACTCAGCACCAACTCACCAAATGGACGGATGCAGATATTATTGTCTACATCGGCTGCGGCGAACGAGGCAACGAAATGACAGGCGTGCTGGTAGACCTGCCGCAACTCCTTGACCCACGAAGTCAACACCCGCTCATCGAAAGAACTATTCTGATTGCCAACACCTCCGACATGCCGGTCGCCGCGCGCGAGGCAAGTATTTACACAGGAATTACTATTGCCGAATATTACCGTGATATGGGCTACGATGTCGCGTTGATGGCCGATTCAACCTCCAGATGGGCCGAAGCCTTGCGCGAGATATCCGGCCGGCTGGAAGAAATGCCTGCTGAAGAGGGGTTCCCTGCCTATCTTGCCAGTCGGCTTGCTGCTTTTTATGAACGAGCCGGTCAGGTGGAAACCTTGAGCAACAAAAAGGGATCAGTCACCCTCATCGGCGCAGTCTCTCCCCCGGGTGGAGATTTTTCCGAACCGGTGACCATGCACACCAAGCGTTTTGTGCAGTGTTTTTGGGCGTTGGACAAGGAAATGGCCAGTGCCCGTTATTTTCCCGCCATCAACTACCTGCAGAGTTATTCCGGCTACAGCCGCAAGGTCGAGCCATGGTGGAGCGAACAGGTTGCCTCTGGATGGCTTGAACTCACGGAAAAAGCCATGCAAATACTCCAGGAAGACGCCAAGCTGCAAAATACGGTCAAGCTTTTAGGCGAAGAGGCCCTTCCCGACGATCAAAAACGCATCATCGAAGGAGCAAAATTATTGAAAAACGATTTTCTTCAGCAAAGTGCCTTTGATGCTGTTGATACCTATGCCAGCCCTCAAAAACAATTCCTGCTTCTGGATATTATCCTGTATTTTTTTGATCGCCTGGCTGAAATCGTGGCCGTCCGGATTCCTTTGTTCAGGGCATTGGAGCTCCCGGTGGTGGTGGAGATTCATCGGCTTAAATTTACCCAAAAAGGTGATGAATCTGCCCCTTTTCTTGCCATTAGGCAACAGATTGATCAAGAAATAGAAACGCTTCTACAGCAGCATCATGAAAACTCATTTTAAAAGAGTGTTGTTTTTTCAGAAAACAAATAACTGCGGCTGACACGGAGGACTTTTTGAAAAATCCTGATCACATCACAGGTCCTGCAGGTCCGATTTTGGAGTATATAGGCCTTGAACGTATCAACGGTCCACTGCTGGTCGTACAAGGGGTCAAAGGAGCAGGTTTTGACGAACAGGTAGAGATCGTCACTCCTGATGACAAAATTCGTCTAGGCAGGGTGCTCTCTATCAGTGAAGATGTAGCGGTCATTGAGGTATTCGAAGGAACAACAGGGCTCAACCAGCTTACCGCCAGAGTCCGCTTTCTTGGTCATCCTTTTGAAATAGCAGTGTCCCGTGAAGAATTGCTCGGCAGAGTCTTTGACGGCCTGGGAACCCCCCTTGACGGTGGTCCGACTTTCAGTGAAGGATCACCCCGCGATGTCAACGGACTGCCTATCAATCCTGTAGCCCGCGCTTATCCTGAAGAATTCATTCAAACCGGGATTTCCGCCATTGATGGTATGAACACATTGGTCCGCGGCCAAAAATTACCCATTTTTTCCGGAAGCGGTCTTAGTCACAATGATCTCGCGGCACAAATTGTTCGCCAGGCCAGGCTTCTAGCCGATGATGAAGGCTTTGCCGTTATCTTTGCCGCCATGGGAGTGCGTCACGACGAAGCTGAAGGATTTCGGCAGAGTTTTGAGGAAAGTGGTGTTCTCAAGAATGTAGCGATGTTCCTTAATCTTGCTGATGATCCCGCAGTCGAAAGGCTGATTACGCCGCGAATTGCACTCACGGCAGCAGAATATCTCGCTTTTGAGCAAGGAATGCATGTTCTGGTAATACTCACCGACATGACAAACTACTGTGAAGCGCTAAGAGAGGTGGCAACCTCCAAAGGAGAAATCCCCAGTAGAAAAGGCTATCCAGGCTATCTGTACAGTGACCTTGCTTCTCTCTATGAGCGTGCCGGTCGCCTGCAAAACCGGCCAGGTTCGGTTACCCAGATTCCAATTCTGACCATGCCGGATGATGACATCACCCACCCCATCCCAGACTTAACCGGCTATATCACAGAAGGACAAATTGTTCTTGACCGCACCCTGGCCCGCAAGGCTATCTACCCTCCTATTAATGTACTGCCATCTCTTTCACGGCTCATGAGTGATGGTATCGGCCCGGGAAGAACACGGGAGGATCATCAAAATATTGCCAATCAATTGTACGCAGCCTATGCAAAAGCCAGGCAAATCGAGCGATTGGCATCTATCATTGGTGAAGAAGATATTTCTGCCACCGACAAACTCTATCTCAGCTTTGCCAAAGCATTTGAACAACAATTCCTGAAACAAAATGACGATGAAAACCGAACCATCAATGAGACGCTCGATCTAGCCTGGCAACTGGTGGCGCTTCTCCCGGAACACGAACTGACCAGGCTAAAGCCGAAAGAAATAAAGACGTACGGTACAAAAAAGGGATCTGCAAGTGAAGATGCTATTGATTAAAAGGCTAGGCATCGGATTCCGCGTGGATGCGCTGCGCTTATCCACCCTACGCACTATACGGTTCGCTGGCGAAAATGGGGTAGCGGTGAACGATTACAAATAAACGACTAAGCAACTATGGAACGTATCGAAATCCCGGCAACCAAAAGCAACCTTATTCGCCTAAAAGATGAATTGGTCTTTGCCGAGGATAGTCTCGATCTTCTCGACCAAAAAAAAGAGATCCTGGTTCGTCAAATTTCTTCTCTTGCGGTCCGGGCGGAAAAAGTTCGAGAAGAGATGAATCAGCGCCTGATTGTCGCCTATGAGCGGTTGCAGGAAGCCGTGATCCAGTATGGAGAAGCAACCGTGGCATCGGTCGGTTTAGGACTTCAGGCAGGAGAACAGCTTCGGGTGCGAGAAAAAAGCCTGATGGGGGTCGTCCTCCCTCAAGTGCATATTGATATTCCACCGCTCAAACCAGGGTACGGTTTCTATGCGACCGGGAAAGGCATAGACTCCACAACCGTCGCCATTCATCGAGCAATGGAGCTGGCCGGAGAACTGGCCGAAGTGGAAGTCGGCATGGAACGGCTTATCGTAGAACTAAAAAAAACGTTGAAGCGCATCAATGTGCTTTCCCATATCTATATCCCAAAATACCAGGCAACAATAAAAGCAATAGATATAAGCCTTGAAGAAAAAGAAAGAGAAGATTCGTTCAGGCTCAGGCGAATCAGAAATAAGGGAATGTAACGAAATAATTATATCAATATCGAGCTGATTTTTCCGTTATTTTCAAGGCGCGAGAAGATTCGCGGAGTATTGCCAATGTGGTTTTTTCGCGGCGCAGAAAAGAAGCGAAAAGACAAACAAGATGTCACAGTTATTTTGGCACAGCCCCCCAGTGAAGCACAATCAGAAAGAGGACAAAAGAGATGAAGGAGACGCATACACTGTTCGCCAAAATTCTGGTCCCCGTTGATGGATCAAAATTCAGCCTCCATGCGGTCAACCTTGCCGGACGATTGGCACTTTACCATAATTCTTCTTTGCTTTTGATGCATGTCCTGGATGTAGCAATAGTCAAGCAATTGCAGCGTTTAGGCAACAAAAGTCATGACGAGGTAGTGGTCGAGATGGAGAAAAATGCCAGAGGATTTTTAAAAAGTATGGGCTTGGAAATTAAGGGACAACACACACCCGTTGCGATGACCATCAAGGAAGGCGTACCACACGAGGCCATTCTAGAGGAAGCTGAACGTTGGCAGGCAGATTTAATCGTTATGGGAAAACTTGGTAAACGTGGAATAGGGAGAATCCTACTCGGTTCCGTTGCTGAACGGGTCATAGAGTTTTCCAAGCTGCCGGTTATGCTGGCAACGGGAAATCAACCTTAGCGGTAACGATTCAGCGAAAATCTACAAACTGACAATCTACCCCGAACTGTAACCTTTTTTTGTTTATCTAATTGTTGTGTTCCAGCGGTCCGGAAGGGTATCCTGAAGAGATATTTTATCCATATGTAGTTACCAGCTTGCTTCTCTTTAGTTGGGGAAACAGCCGGCTATGAAAGTATTATTGAAGAGGTTACAGGCAGTATGACACATAACAATGATCACTCTGAAATGTCAGGGCTTTCACGGCTTGATTTTAAATTATGGAAGGAATACCTGGATATTGCACAGGAATTCTGGCTGCCACCCGGCCTGAAAAGCAAGACCCGTTTTCTGATCTTACTTTGTCTCTTGATGGCTTTTGTAGCCTCGTTGCTCTTTTTCTTCATTGCCGCGACGGTAATGGTTACCCATGCATTTGTTCCAGATTTTGTCGCAGGAAATGCCCCGGGGTTATTGCCATGGATCAGCGGACTGTTGCATTCCTGGATTTTGTATCTGATGGTTGCCGGTTTTGTCGGGCCGGTGCTGGTGTTCGGCATATATTCGAAAAAACTGAGCGTTTTTCTCAAGCCTTGGGCCGTGCTGGGGATGCTGCTGCTCCTTTCTTTTACTGTCAGCGGCTTGAACGTAGTGATTAGTTATGTGGGCCGTTTTTTTCAGACTGCGCTGGCGCAAAAGGATGCCCCTACCTTCTGGCGCTTTCTCTATGTCTATGCCTCGGTTTTTGTGATCGGTACACCCATTGTGGTGATGTATTCCTATATCAGAAAAAAGCTGGGCCTTTTCTGGCGGGAATGGATAACAGAGACTTTTATTAGTAATTACCTGAAAAACAGAGCCTATTATGGACTAACTGCCAACAGGGACATTGATAACCCGGATCAGCGGCTTGCCGAGGATTTAAAGGAATTTACGGTCACGAGTTTAAGCTTTCTGCTGATTATTCTGGGAGCTGTTATCGACCTCTTTGCCTTTACCGGTATTCTCTGGTCTATCTCCAAACTACTTTCCGTTATCCTGCTGGTCTATGCCTTTTTTGGTACCCTGATAACGGTGCTGATCGGGAAACGGCTGGTCGGGTTGAATTATAATCAGCTCAGAAAAGAGGCCAACTTCCGTTACGGGCTTATTCATATCCGTGATAATGCCGAGTCTATTGCCTTTTACCAGGGGGAAACCGGAGAAAAAGAACAGATCCACAAGCGCTTTTCCCAGGTCCTGAAAAATTTTAATTTTCTGATCGGCTGGCAGCGGAACCTGGATTTCTTTACCACCGGTTATAATTACCTGGTCATTATCCTGCCTGCACTGATTGTGGCGCCCATGTATTTTGCAGGTAAGGTTGAGTTCGGGCAGATTTCTCAGGCATCCTTTGCCTTTAGCCAGGTACTCGGCGCTTTTTCCATTATCGTCCAGTATTTTGACAGTATCAGTGCTTTTGCCGCCGGCATTAACCGTGTATCGACCTTCAAGGAAAAATTGTATGCTGCCTCAGGTGCCAAGATGGCGGAAGACAGTCCTTCTGCTGAGCATATTGAGCGGGTGCAACAGGACACTTTTCGCCTGCATCAGCTGACCCTGAAAACGCCTGATAATCGGCAAACCCTGATTCGTGACTTATCCTTTGATCTTGACGAAAGCAGAAGTGTTTTAATTATGGGACATTCGGGGGTTGGCAAAAGCTCTTTGCTCAGGGGAATTGCCGGACTGTGGATGACCGGCAGCGGCGTTATCGAGCATCCGCCCATGGACCAGGTGCTGTTTTTGCCACAAAAACCCTATATGGTACTGGGATCTTTGCGGGATCAACTGCAGTATCCTTCCGGGAAGTATTTGAGTGATGAACAGGCTGAAAAGGTGTTGGCCCAGGTGAACCTGAATGATTTCTATCGCAAGATGCAGGATGGTGCTGGGGGGCAACCTTTGTTGGATATGGAAATCAATTGGGAAGAGGTGCTTTCCCAAGGCGAGCAACAGCGGTTGGCCTTTGCCAGGTTACTGGTCAATAAACCAGGGTTTGCCATCCTTGATGAGGCAACCTCTGCTCTTGATATTGCCAATGAAAAGGCCTTGTATCAACTCCTGGCTGCGCTTGATATCCGCTATATCAGTGTTGGCCATCGGCCGTCGCTGGCAGCCTATCATAATCAGATTCTTACTCTGGAATCCGAAGGTGTCTGGTCGCTTCGGGATGAGATAGGTTGAAACAAATAGGGTCCAAAGCTGCTCATACATTATATTGCTGTATGACAACTGCTCACAGGCACCCCATTTTTGGACGCTCATGATCTCCCGCATCGATAGGCTACCGTAGTTTTCGTTTACTTGCGAAAAAACGAGCCAGTGCAGACATGAAGCACCTGTAACGGTTCATGATAACCGGCGACGACGAACTGCTTGCCAACCACCGCAATAATAGATTTTGCTTTTCTATTTAGCACAGACGTATTTTCCGTCCGGTTGATTATTTTGTTGGACGAAGCCGCTACGCGGCAGAAAGGCCGACATGCCGCCCAATGAAAAGGGGACAGATTTATTTTTTGTAGTGGTCAAGCAAAATCCTGAACGCGGAGTCGGTAATCATTTTCTTGTCACCGTGAGTGGACGTTTCTATAGCTCCAGGGCTGTGAGTTATTTCGGGGATACCCCACGAGGAATCCTACCACAGCCTGTACCTAGTCTGAATGCTGAGAAGATCTGTGTGGAAATAAGCGCTTCATCAGTTGCGTCTTTCACCCGTATCTTTTGGTAAAACTGCATGAAAAACGCCACCACGTTGCCACCAAATCTCCACTGCTGTTATCGTACTACCTCCCTGCCATATAACTCATAGTAGTTTTTACTGTTATTTTTTTACTATTCATCTCTTGTTGAATTATATATCAACAGCCTTACTGTGTAAGTTAATGAAGCGATGGAGCAGCAGAGTAGAAATAAAGATAAATTTCTCGCCGCTTAATGGCTGTACTTAGAAGGTATCAATAACACACAATATTAAATCTAATATTGAATATAGATGGAGGAAAGTATGCAAGGTCAAATTATCTCTCAACAATTTAGTAAGATGGTATGGGTAAGTGATAAAAATAGGGCACAATACTCCTGCTACATTGATCAAGATCGTAAGGTAAAAAATAAAGAAGATCTTTCCAAACATGAACAAGATAGTTGTATGAATCTCAACCTTGTTTTAGGTGACAGCTGGTAACATGGTTTCCCTATAATTCTCGCTCCCGCGCCCTCTGGTATTTTTTTACAGAGGGCGTTTTTGTTTATAGCTGTGGAGAGGGGGATGCTTCCAGTTTGGAAAATCTCGGCTGCTGAGCATCCATTCAGCGATTAACAGATTTTAACAAAAAAACATTTTGCCATGCTTGCTCCCAAGGCAGGATCAGCCCGAATTTCTCATGAGTTTTTTGATTTTCAACTTAAGTTTTTGATATTTAAAGAAAATACGGTAGCGCTAAAAAAACAGACTGTTTTTTCGTCGATAATCAAAAAACTCACCCTCCGGGTCAGCGGATTTTTCCGCAGACTCTTTGTTGCAGGCCATTTGCGGTAGCTTACTATCGGAGTTTACCTTACCTGCTTCGGAGTCTACGCTACCTGCCGAAGATGTGAGGCACCGGAGGCGCAGACGTATAAAAATACTTCAAGCCTTCGGTAACGTAGCAGATTTGGTGAAATTGCCGATCCCGAAGGGCGTTGAAGGTGAGAAAAAATAGGTTCACTCAGCAGTTCCCAGAGTAAGCCATCTTGCCTCAAATGAGTCTCGATAAGCCTCTGCTTCTATTACCTTTACCAGGCAACGTCTTTCTGGCGTGCAGTTTCTTGGTTGTGAGCTGCTGAAATGAGAACATTTTCTGCCGTTTGGGCATGGCTCACCGTTCGTCCCTGTTCTCTGTGATTTCAGGGGATTGATTTTTGAAAAGAAAATAGCTCACTCAACTTGGCTCAGCTTCTGCGGTTCAGGGTTGAGAATGACGCGATACAATTGCTCCATACTGTCCAGCATCATTACGCGAAAGAGTGAACGTACCCAGTCCCAGAAATTCTTTTTGCCTCTTGCCCTTTTCAAGGCAGCATTGAACAGCTGACAACAGAGTTGCTGGATTTGATCCACAAGGAAGGCCAATATCATTAACAAGACAAATACCGTGCTCAAATGCTGCTTGCCAAGACCATAATTATGCTCGAAGTGGTATCCCTGGTTCTTCAGTGTATTGAAGGTTTCATGGTGAGTAGGCCGGAGGAATCTCACCTCCAGCCTCTCGCAGAACGGTGCGTGAACCTCTCGATTCACACCGCTCCCATCAAGCAAACGCACCTACCATGCCCTTCTGCCAGTGTACAAAGAGGTGAGGTTCCTTTTGAGCAATTTGCTCAATGAACCTACTTGCTCGTATCTTATGACCTTTCAGCCTCTTGTATTTCCTCATCGCCCAGGCCACCAACGTTTTGTTGAAGTGCCTAAAAACCGGATACATTGCCGACCGATAATAATGTCCATAGTAAGTCAACCACCCCCGAAGGACTGGATTGTAATACGTGGAAATATCAGCCAAGCTCAGTTCCGTTCGATTCCGGAAATTCAGCTTACGAGTCTTTTGCCGCATAGCTTTAACAGCCTTACTGCTGACCGCTGGCGTAAAATTGAGGAATATACTTTTACGCTTGCGGTTCAACACCCACCGGGGCCGAAAGGTGTACCCCAGAAAATCAAATTCTGTTACCGGGTAGTCCTTTCTTCTGCTATTATCTTTGCAATAAGCGATTTTTGTCTTGTCCGGATGCATCTCAAGCGCACATTCTTTAAACCTGGCATCAAGTGCTGACCTAACTGCCTGCGCCTGACCCTCGGTTCTGCAATGTACCAGCCCATCATCCGCATACCGGCACCATGGGTTACCTGGAAAATACTTACTCATCCAAACATCAAATGTATAATGTAAGAACAGATTGGCCAAGATCGGACTAATTACACCTCCTTGAGGAGTTCCCTGAGTACGTTCTACCAAGGTACCGTCCATAAGCTGTAACGGCGCTATCAGCCACCGTTTTATATACAGCAAAGCCCATCTACATTTGACGTGCTTCTCAACTGCCCGAAGCAACAGGGCGTGGTCAATATTGTCAAACAGTCCTTTGATATCAAACTCCAGAACCCAATCATACCTCCAGCACCGTTCCCGCGTGACCCCGATTGCATCCAAGGCCGATCTTCCTGGCCTATAACCGTAGGAGTCCGGCAGAAACGTTGCCTCAATCTCGGGTTCTATCTCCTGCTTGACAACCATTTGCGCCACACGATCTGCTACGGTCGGGACACCTAAGATGCGTTCCCCGCCACTCTTTTTGGGAATGGCAACCGCCTTTACCGGGGGTGGAAAGTAGCAGCCTGAGGACATTCGATTCCAGATCTTGTACAGATTCGCTTTCAGATCTTTCTCAAACATCTTCAATGACTGACCGTCCACTCCAGCTGATCCAGCATTGGCTTTTACTGCTTGATACGCTTTGTACACCTGCCATTTGTCAATGGTAAATGGTTTTGATGCACTCATTCGTCTCCTCCTGTTTCCAGTTGAACGATAAATGCAGCGGCTTGACTCGATCCCTTCGCTCCAACCGCATTACCGGTCTTCCTCACTACTACAGATCGATCCGCCCCAGTGCTCCGTATCGGTACTCTCGCCTCGTGGCTTCTACCACTTGTGCTTCTCCCTATACACCGGAACGACTGGTTCCCGCAGTTCCATACAAAAGCCTGAAACAGATTCACGCCCCCTATACGCCGGCCGCCACTTGCCCAATAGTCAGGTAACCGACAAGCTTGTCCCAGAAGATGGAAACGCCCCTGGTTTTGACGACAAATCTTTGGTTTACGACGCGTCATCGGAAGGTTCACTTTCGTTCGTCTCTCTATTCCCTACCTGCTCGAGGTACAGCCTCGACGCTTTGACCCCAACGCTCACTACCGACGGCTCTTAACCGCAGCAGCTTGGGGTGGTTTGAGGCCCGCTCCTGAAAGCCGACCCCGAGGGACCTACCCTCATCTTCTGTATAGCTTTGCCACAGTCTGTCAGTCCATAGTCGAACCTCCTTTCTGTGTGCCTGCGGCACACTTTCGATTTTCCAGCGGGCACGGCCACCACGCATTATCTGCATGGCATTCTCTCGAGAAACCGTAAAATCGGTAATCCATGTAAAATGCAGGACTTTCCCTGTCTTACTATCATTTTGCCAGTACTC